>JADZEE010000012.1 GCA_020850735.1 Gammaproteobacteria bacterium
AACTCTTCCGCCTTGCCCTGCACCGCCGCGACCATCACCGACGCGCATCGACATCACGCCCCAGCAGCGTCACACTTGCACCCGTGATCACGAAAATCCGCTCGTTCGTGAATAGTGCAGGCTAGAACCGGCGCTTGACCGATACCGCCCATTCGCGCGGCCGGCCGGGAGTGCCGTAGACCATCAGGTTGCTGAGGCTCGAGAAGCGATTATAGTAGTAGCGCTCGTCCGCGATGTTGGTGACCAGCAGCGCAGCCGACCACTCATCGCCCGGCGCGTCCCAGGTGATGCGCCCGTTGATGACGCCGAACGCCGGCTCCGATGCCTCGGGGATGTTGTTGACGGTGTAGAAGACGCGGCTGCGGTACATGTAGTCGCCGCGCACGGTCAGCCCGCCGGCTCTCTCACCCAGGGCGAAGGTGTACTGCCCGCCCGCGCTCGCCGTCCACGAGGGCGTGCTGACCGGAACGCAGTCGAGGCACGGCGCCGAGGCGGGATTCCCCCCGGCGGCGGCGATCGCCGCCGCCGAGGCATTGCCCAGGTCACGGTAGCGGAAATCGACGTGGCCGATCGAGCCTTCGAGCAGCAACCCCTCGACGGGTCGGAACTGGGCCTCGACCTCGAAGCCGGTAAGCTCGGCGGTCGCCGCATTGGTGCGGATCGGCCTCGGATTGCCGTTCAGGTCCGCGCCGGACGCCGACAGCTGTATGTCGGAGTAGTCGCTGTAGAACGCCGCCGCATTGAAGCGCAGCCGGCGGTCGAACAGCTCCGTCTTGGCACCGATCTCATAGGAGACGAGATTCTCCGGGTAGAACACCGTCACGGTCGCTACGTCAAGCGGCCGCGGATTGAAGCCTCCGGATCGGAATCCGGTCGCCACCTGCACGTAAGTCATGATATCGGACGTCCAGCGGTAGTCGGCCCCGATCTTCCAGTCGAACTTATCGTAGGCGACGTCCCGCGGGACGGTGGTCGTGCGCGTTCCGTCCGGAAGCAGGAAGAAGGGCACGCCGGCCGGCTGTCGCAGGCGGTAGAACGTGTAGTCCTTCTTTTCGTCCGTGTATCTCACCGCCGCGGTCAGGCTCATCTTGTCGCTGGCGCGATAGACGCCATGGACGAAAGCCGACGCGTTGGTCACCGTGGCCGGGTCCTTGATGTCGAACTGGAAATTGCCGGCGACGATGTCGACGTTTCCCTGGTCGCGGCTGTAGCCGTCGAAGTAGAACGCGCCCACCGTCCAGTCCAGCCGGTCGCGGAGCACCTGCCCCGACAGGCGCAGCTCCTGGCTGAACTGGTGATGGTAGATCTCGTCATAGGTATTGTTGTCGGCCGCGATCGGCGAGCCGTCCGGATCCTTCGCGAAACGGCCGTTGAGACTGCGGTACGCAGTAATCGACTTGAGCTGGAGCGCCGGGCTGACGGTCCAGTCGAGCACGCCGCTCACACCCCAGTGCTCGACCTCGCTGATGTTGGGATAGGACTTCCCCGTGCGTGGGTTGTCGAATGTCGAGTAGGTCTCGTAGTGGGACGCCGTCAGGAAGCGTGAATCGTACGGCACACCGTACAGCGGGATGGCGACGTTGTTGTTGAAGGTATTGAGCGTCGAGTTCGTGGCCGGGTTGGCGATCGAGATGACGTCCGTTCCAGGTGCCTGCGAGTCGTCGTTGAGATAGTCGGCCGTAACGTTGACCTCGATGCTCTGGCTCGCCAGGTAGCGCAACGCGAGCCGCCCTGCCTGCACGTTTTCGTTGCCCATCTCCCCGACCTTGCACGGGTTCTTGTTCGTTCCGCCGAACTGGCGGCGGAAGGTGGAGGACAGCGGCGCCGTGCCATCGCCGGCCAGCGTCGGATTCACACAGGCAAAGTCCAGGACGTCGACGTATCCCTCGCGGCTCTTCGTCCCGAAGGACACGCGCAACAGCAGCTTCTCGGGCACCACGGACACGTCCATGGCGCCGCGGACATCCAGGCGGTGGAAGCTGCCGTAGGTGCCCTCGATGACCCCGCTGTTGTCGCCAGCGGGCTTCTTGGAGATGAGCCGCACGGCGCCACCGGCGCTGTTCTTGCCGAACAAGGTACCCTGCGGGCCACGCAACACCTCGACGCGGTCCAGATCCAGCAGGTCGAACACCGAGCCGAAGACCGTCGCGTGGTAGACATCGTCGACGTAGAAGCCCACCGCCGGCTCGATGGCCAGGTTGAAGTCCCATTCACCGATGCCGCGGATGCGCGCCTCGGTGGACTTGCCGTTGCCGGAGGCGCCGACGGCGAGATTGACGTTCGGCACGTACGAGCTGATGCCGACGATGTCGGTGAGGCCGCGGGACGCCATTGCCTCCTCGGTCATGGCGGTAATCGCGATCGGAGTCTCCTGCAGCTTCGCCTCGCGAAACTGCGCGGTAACGATGATCTCCTCCAGCCCGGCATCGTCCTCGGCAGCCTGCAGCATCGGCGCAGCGGTCAGGGGAGCAAGTGCTGCCAGCGTTGCAACGCATTGAAGTGCCCGGTGTCGGCGCATGGATTCCACTCCCCTCGGCAGGACGTTGATCGGCGTTGAGACTCTGAAATTCCGGCGCGTGCGACCGGGACAACCTGTCGATCACGCACCTTGCGCCGTTAATAGAAGCGATAGCGCGACCGGCGACTTGTCCGCCAGGGATGCGAGTTTCTCCACTGGGGGAATCGCCTGCCCGTTGCAACGCGCCGGGGCCAGCGCTCATCACACCGCGCGCGAATCGGGAAGTGGCGTCAGGACACGCTTGCGGCTTGCGGCCCGCGAGGGGCCGCGATCTGCCAGCGCACCAGCGTGCAGCCGGTGCCGCCGGCCGCGCGCACCAGCTCGTGCGTGGCGGCGCGCAGTCCGCACTCCGCGGCGCAGCCGCGCATCACCAGGAAGTCCGACCAGCTGGTGAGCCCGGCGAACTGCAGCGGCGTGCGGGCCGCGAGCGCGCGCAGCTCGCCGTACCACTGGCGCGCCAGATCCGCGCGCGCCTCGAGCACGCGCAGCGCCTGCGGCGCGCGGGCTGTCGCGTACCCGCGGCTGGCGGCGTAGCGCCCGTCCTGCACCAGGATCAGCGCGGGCGTCCCGCGGCGGGCAACGTCCGCGGCCCGCATCGCGGCGCCGCGCGGCGCCAGCGCGCCGATGGCCCCGGCGCCCGCCAGGCCCAGCGCCGTACGGAGCACGCGGCGCCGGTCCCAGGCGCCGTTCATGGCGCGCCCCGCGACTCCGTCGTGCTGCGCGGTGCCGCCGTGCCTTGCGGAGCCGGCAAGCGCGGACGCGTGAGGTACGCGACCACGTGCGCCAATTCGGCATCGCTCAGATCGACCCGCGTGAACGGCGGCATGCCGAGCAGACCCTGGCGCACGACCTGCCGCACGTAGTCGGCAGCAAGGTCGGTGCGCTCGGCGAGCAGCGCGCGCTCCTTGCCGAGTCGTCGGCCGAGCATGATCGTGCCCGGCGCGACGCCCGCGTGGCACAGCGCGCAGCGCCTGGCGTACAGCTGCTCGCCGGCGGCTATGTCACCGGCGGCGGCCAGCGCGGGCGCCAGTGCCAGCAGCAGTGCCGCCAGCGCCGTCCACGGTCCCCTCACGTTGCATCCCCCCGATAGGCGCGCGGCCAGATGCCGTTCTTGCCCGGCGCCAGGATGCCGTGCGGGTCGAGCAGGTCCTTGACGCGGGCGTTCAGCTTGTCGAGCGCGTGACCATTGAAGTCATAGGTGTTCGCCACATCCTGCATGAAGTCCAGGTGCGCCCGGTACTCGCCATAGCCGCGCTCGCGCGCATCGGCTACCAGCGTGCGGAACAGCGCTCGCGCGTTGTCCACCATCGCAGCATCGTCGCGATTGTAGAGGATCAGGTTGACGTTGTTGATGTGCCGCTGGCCCATCGTGAACGAGGTGTAATAGTCCAGTCCGAACTGCTCGAAGCGGGCCTTCATGCGGTGGAACTGTTCCAGCGCCAGGGCGCCATCCGGCGGCATCACCGGGGAGAAACTGATGTGACCGCCGCGGCCGCCGAACCAGTTGACGATCTGCAGCGCCAGCACGTTCGGCCGCGGCGCCGCCGACTTCTCCAGCGGCTCGCCGCGGTGCCAGGTGTCGAACTCGAGTTCCTTCTTCAGATGCGGCTCGAGCGCGCGGCGCACCACGCGGGCGTGCGCCGCGACCGCCTCGGTGTAGCCAAAGAGCGCAAGGCGAAAGCTCCACCAACCAATGCCGAAGCGCTCGATGATGCGCCGGGAAACCTCGTCGGGGATCGAACCCGGCCCCTGGTACCACTCGGATCGCTGCGCGTACACCGCGGCATCGTGCAGGTAGTTGCCGAAGACGAAGTTATGCTCGATGACGTTGCGGCGGCGCAGTTCAGCCAGCTCATCGATCGCCCAGCCAATGTCGTCCGGCTGGGGCAGGTTGACGCGTACGCTCATCGTGCACTCGGGCTCCGGCATCAGCCACAGGCCGAGTTTCGTGACGATGCCGAAGTTGGACTGCACGAACATCTGGTCCCAGGCCGGGCCGTAGCCATACGGGTAGCGCTGCCAGCCGCGCGAGCCCTGCATCGCGCCCATTCCAGTGCGGATCAGCTCGCCCGTCGGCAGCAGCACTTCCATGCCGCAGATCCGTGCCGTGTGATCGCCGTAGGGCGTGTAGCCAATGCCCCGTTCGAGCGCATTGCCAACCACGCTGCCCCAACCGTTGCCCGGAACCGACATCCATAGCCTGATGTCGTGCTCCCGCAGGTGGTCGTGCAGGTCGATGAATCCGACACCGGGCTCGAGCAGGCAGTGCCCGGACTTCTCGTCGACCTCGATGATGCGCTTCATGCGCCCGAGGTCCACCACCACGCTGCCGGCCAGCAGCGGCGCCGCCCCGCCGTAGCCCAGGTTCTTGCCACGCGCCACCGGCCATAGCGGCAGCCGAAACTCGTTGGCGATGCGCACGATCGCCTGCAGTTCCTCGAGGGACTGGGGCGCAACTGCTGCCGCCGGCCGGTGCTCGCGTCCCTCGCCCAGGGCGTAGGCGTCCTGGTAGGCGTCCCGGTCGGTGTCGTTCGCGAGCACCCACTCCTCGCCGACGACGCGCGCGTACGCACGCAGCGCTCGCCGCAGGGTCGCAGCAGATACATTGCCCGTGGTTCTCATGCACGCGATGGTGCGAACGCGATGCCGGGGCGGCATCGCTGGCAGTGAAGCGGTCTTTTGCCTACGGGGAAGCAGGCGGAATGAATGCGTCGCATTATTCGCCCGGCGAGTTCGACTGGTCCCGCAGGAGTTGTCTCGGCGGCCGTTGCTATGTTAGTAAAAGCGTAACAAAAATCGGCCTGTATTCCGGTGCAGGTCGACGGCCCACGGGGAGGACTATGATCCGCGCAGAAGAGACCGCGATGCTGACCTACTCGACGCGGCCGCTGCCGCCGCGCGCGAAGGTGGCGTATTGGAACGACATCGTCGCGGATGTGTTCACGCCCCTGCAGACCTCACCGCTCGATGCCAGCGGGTTCGAGGCCGAAGCGCATGCGGCACCGCTGGGTCGCCTGGTGGTCACGAACCTGCAGGTCGATCCCTGCGCGGTCGAGCGCACGCCCGGCCAGGTGGCCCAGGCCTCTGAGCGCCGCTTCCTGCTGCATCTGGTAGTCGGCGGTCGCCTGCGCATGGTGCAGGGGGGGCGCGAGGCCCTGCTGAGCGAGGGCGATCTGGCGATGGCCGATACCGGCCGGCCGTACTCACTGCATCATGCAGAGTCCTGCAGGCTGATCGTGCTGGTTGTGCCGCATGAGGACCTGAAACAGCACCTGCCGGTCCCCGAGGATGTGATCGGCGTACGCTTCCCGGGCGACGCCGGCCTGCCGAACACCACGTCGATGATGCTGCGCTGCCTGTGGGAACAGGCCCGCAACGAGATCGATCCGCAAATCGGTTCGCGGATTGCCGACAGCCTGCTGGAGATGTTCGCGGCGTCATGGCTGGCACGCAACGGCGCGCCGCCAGCCGATACGGCCATGTCCGGATACCGGCGCGTGCAGATCAAGCGTTACGTCGAGGCGCACCTGCGCGACGTGGATCTGTCGGCCCGCTCGGTGGCCGCGGCTTTCGGCATCTCACCGCGCTACCTGCACATGCTGTTCGCCAGGGAACGCGAGACGATTTCCAGCTACATCCAGCGCCGCCGCCTGGAGCAATGCGTGAAGCAGCTCTCGGACCCGCAATGGCGCCGGCGCACGATCACCGAGATCGCGTTCAGCTGGGGATTCAACAACGTGGCGCACTTTGCGCGTATCTTCCGCAACCGCTACGACACGACGCCACGCGAGTACCGTAACGCCCGCGCCGACCGCTCTCAGTCCGACCCCGTGGCCCCCACTGAAAGCCGGTAGTGCAGTTCGATCGTGCAGGGCCGCGCGGTGGCGCGCTCGCGCGCCCGCCAGCCCTCGCAGCGCAGCTCGCCGCCTGCGGCGCCGGTCACCGCCCGGCCAGGGCGACTCAGATCGTTCACCAGCGTAGTGACGACGGTGGTCAGGTCGAAGTCGCCGTCGCACTCGGCGCACGGACAGGCGAAGCGAAAGAACGCACGCGCCGCCGGGTAGAGCGTGTGCTGCTGCGGCGACAGCGGCCGGCCGCCGGGTTCCTCGAAGCGCAGTTCGAAGCGCAGCGTCGCGACCTGCGGGAAGAACTCGCGCAGGGCCGCCGCCCTGGTGCGGGCCGACTGCATCTGCAGGCGGCGCTGCACGCCGACGCCCGCGGACTTGCGCGTCGCGAGCTTCACGGCGCAGGCTCGCCCAGCGCAGCGGGTCCGGCCTGCGGCGCGGCTGGCGGTGGGAGCAGGCGCGCGCGCTGCTCCTCGCGGACCTGATCGATGCTCAGGTCGGTATCGGCGGCGATGACCTCCAGCAGGCGGTGCGCCGGATTGCGCGGCAGCGCAACCTGGTGCAGGCGCTCCCAGACACGGATGCGCATCGCCGGCGTGTTCTGCATCGAGGTCTGCTCGAGCAGTTCTTCCTGCCGGCGCCGGGCGCGCTCGGCCTGGTGCTCGGCGACACGCGTGCGGTAGTCCGAAACGCTCTCGCCGACTATGGGCGCCGGCTTGTCGAACTGTTGCATGACTCGCTCCTCCAGCAGTGTCGCTGCGACGGCCTACCAGCGGCCGCCGCCACCGCCGCCGCGATAGCCACCGCCACCGGGCCGGCCACCGCCGCCACCGGCGCGCGGCTTGTCCTGCGCCTCGTTCACGCGCAGCGGACGGCCACCCATGTCCTGACCATTCAGGCTCTGGATCGCGCGCGATGCATCGGCCTGGCTCATTTCCACGAAGCCGAAGCCGCGCGGCCTGCCCGTATCGCGATCGACAGGCAGCGAGACGGAATTCACCGTCCCATGCTGCGAGAACAGCGTACGGATGTCCTCGTCGGTTGCCGTGAACGGCAGGTTACCCACATAGATCTTCGCCATGATTCAGACACTCTCCACGAAACACGCGAGCGGCACCGGGCGGGTCGAAAGGCAATGCCACGGGGCCACTCAATCGGCAGGCACAGCCATCAAGCCAGGGAGAGAGGGTCTCGCGAGCCATCAGGGATCCGTAAACCTGCCACCTGATCGCAGGTGGCTCGGCCCAACCGGGAATGGCGCCTCAGCGGCGCTGGTTGGCACAGGGACGTCGACGATCTTTCGCTAGGATACCACCATCCGGCGGTGCGCCGCTTGACAATCGCACGGCGCGCCGGCCGGCGCCTGCACCACGCTCCAAGGGGTGGCGCTGCTATAGTCCGGCTCGCCGCGGGAGGGCCCCATGAACCTCGAGAAAGTCGTCTTCGCCTTCGTGATTCTCTCGGCCGCGACGCTCAACTTCGGCTTCGTGTTCGGCGCGACCGGCAGCATGCTCTATCACAACCAGTGGGAGTTCTTCGCCGCGGTCGTCGTCAACGTGATCGCGACCGTGCTGAAGTTCGGCGACCGCACCCAGGTCGGCGCCACGCACCTCGCCACCAGCCTGGTCGCGCTGCTGCAGCTCGGCGCCGCGGCGCTCCTGTGGACGCTCGCCACCCCGGGCCCCGACGGCCTGCCGACCGCGGCAACGATGGCGGGCGTCGTGTCGCTGTCGGCCGGCGCACTGCTCGCCAACTTCGTCTCGGTCGTGATCCTGATCGTGGAGACGACGCTGCAGCGGAGGTGAGCATGAGCGGACCGTTCTTCGCCGCCCTGCGGCGACTGCGCCCGCCCATCCTGGTACTGGTCGCCGTGATGACGGCCGGTATCATCGGCCTGGTGCTGATCCCCGGCAGCGACGCGGCCGGACGTCCGTGGCGCATGTCGGTGTTCGACGCCCTGTACTTCATGAGCTACACGGCGAGCACCATCGGCTTCGGCGAGATCCCGCAGGCCTTCAACCGCCCGCAGCGCGTGTGGGTCACGCTCGTCATCT
>JADZEE010000013.1 GCA_020850735.1 Gammaproteobacteria bacterium
ATACAATTCATCCCCAATGGTACATGCCTACATAATCACACGACTAACCAGCCTTGTAGGCGCAACAAATCCATGCATCTCTGGGACTTACGCAAGATGCACGGCTTTAGTGGCGCAGGAACTTCGGCCTAATTTATTCCAGCAAGATCGCGTTTAGGGACGGACACTAGCTGAAGGCGTCAACGATTCGCAGCGCCCCGGCCTGCATTTCGGCCGGCGTCGGCGCGATCACCGGCGTCAGGCAGATCCAGTCGACGAGCCCGCGGTAGCGGGCGAGGCGTCCGTGCACCTGCGCCGGCGTGCCGGCGACGAGCACCTGCGCGAGCACGCGGTCGGTGATCGCGGCCGTGCAGCCGGCGAGGTCGCCCCGGGCGAACGCTGCCGTCCCGCGCTCGAGCTCGTCGTCGAAGCCGTGGAAGCGGAGCAGATCCTGGAAGTACGGGGCGCGGAAGAAAAACGCGAGACCAGGTCGCGCGCGCTCGATCGCTTCCTCCTCGTCGCCAGCGACGGAGCAGCTGAGCGCCAGGCCGACATCGAGCGACTCGCGGGTGCGGCCGGAGGCGGCGAGGCCGGCCTCGAGCTGCGGCCAGAGGCAGTCGGCGAGCCACGGCACCGAATGGATCGTGTTGCAGATGATCCCGTCAGCGACCTCGCCCGCGAGCCTCGTCATGCCGGGTCGCGTGACACCGAGATACAGGCGCAGCGGGCCCGCGTCGACGGGCGTGAAGCGGGTGAAGGACTCGATGCGGTAGCGGGGGCCGTGGTGGTTGACGACGTCGCCGGGCGCGGCAGCGTAGGCGGCGCGGATCGCGGCGACGTAGTCCCGCATGCGCTCCGCGGGTCGGTCATAGGAGACGCCGTGCCAACCCTCGCTCCACTCCTTCGGCTGCGTGCCGAGGCCGAGCCGGAAGCGGCCGCCGGAAAGTTCGCCGAGGGTCGACGCGGCGAGCGCGGTGGTGACGGGCGAGCGGCTCCAGCCGGCAACGTCGGCGACGATCTCGACCTTCGTCGTCCGCGCCGCGACGGCACCGAGCATCGAGAAGCAGTCGACGCCGACGTCGCCTACACCAACGAGATCGAACCCGGCGGCCTCCGCGCGCTCGGCGAGCGCGAGCGCGTCCGACGCGGTGTTCGGGGGCTGGGCGAGTTGGAGCCCGATCGCGCGGAAGCCCTCGATTATCTGCATCGTCCCTCCTCGTCGCTCGTCCACGACTCCAGCCGCTCGTTAAAATAACGATGAATTTCTCGAGTTTCAATTTCAACAGGCATCGCGAGTCGCGGAACCGCTCGGGATCCGGGTGTGCGCGTACAGATCGTAGTAGCTCACGTTCGGCGCGCCCTGCGCGTGGCACGCTCGTGCGGATCTCAGGACCGGGCCTGCAGCCACTGCGCGATGGCGCGACCAATCCGGTGCGGGTGATCCTCCTGCAGATAGTGATAGCCTGCACCGAGCGCGACCGTGGTCAGATTGACGAGATTGGCGCGACACCAGGCGAGCACGTCGGCGGTGACCAGCACACCGGGATCGGCATGCAGGAGCAGCTTGGGCAGCGGGCTCGCGCGCAACCAGGCGTTGTAGCGCTCGATCAGCCAGGTGACGTCCGCCGGCTCGCCGGCGAACGACAGCTCGTTCGGGAAACGGTACACGGGCCGGCGCGATTCGGGGGTCGGAAACGGCATGCGGTACTGCGCCATCTCCGCCGGCGTGAGGGTGCGCACGATCGTTCCCGGCAGCACCTGCTCGATGAACATGTTCTCCTCGGCAATCATCCGCCAGCCGTGCTCCGGCGAACGGAAGCCGCGGAAGGTGTCGGCGATCTGCGCCGGAAACATGTCGATGGCGGGCATGGGCAGGACCATGGCCTCCATGAAGGCGATGGCCTTCACCCGCTCGGGAAAGCGGCGCGCGTAATTGAAACCGATCGCCGAGCCCCAGTCGTGCACGACCAGCGTGATGTCGCGCAGATCGAGGGCCAGGATGAACTCATCGACGTAGCGGATATGGTCGAAGATGCGGTATTCCAGCGCCGGCTTGTCGGACTTGCCCATGCCGATCAGATCCGGGGCGATGCAGCGCCCGAGTGGCACGACGTGGGGAATCACGTTGCGCCACAGGTAGGACCAGGTCGGATTGCCGTGCAGGAACAGCACGGGTGCGCCCTCGCCCGTGTCGACGAAATGCATGCGCGAACCGTAGACGTCGATATAGTTCGGGCGGTAGGGGTAGGCGGCACTGATGGCTTCGGACATCGCTGTTCGGCTCCTTTGGATCAGCCCGGCCGCCGGCCGGGTCCCGTCAATTGCGCTACCATCCCGTGCCGTGCACGGCCGGTGCGTCTGTACCGCCCGCGCACCCCGGATGTGCGGGCTGCGACCGGAAGGCGTCGCCACCTGCCCGTGCGGCCGGCTATATCGGCCGGGCGCCGTCCGGCCATCGCTGATCCGTGCCGGTGGCGAGCGCGCGCTGCATGTGCACGGCGGTCTCGCGGCCGCAGTAATAGTGGGCCTCGCGGCCACACTCGCGGTAACCCAGCGCCTCGTAGAAACGCCGGCCGGCGGCATTGCTCTCGCGCAGCTCCAGGGTGAGCCGCGCGGCGCCGAGCTCCAGCGCATGACGTTCGAGCTGCGCGAGCAGGCGGCTGGCTACGCCGCGCCGCCGGAACGCGGGTAGGACGCCCAGCAGATCGAGATGCGCCGCCGCGTTCGCCACCTGCATGACCGCGAAGCCAATCCGCTGCCGGCCGCTGCGGGCCGCCAGACCCACGCTGGCCGGCGCACGCAGGTGGGCCATCAGTATGCGGACCGGCCAGCTGCGGTGCCCGAGCCCGGTCTCGAGCAGCTGCGGCACCAGCGACGCCACCCAGGCGACGTCGCGCGGCGACAAGGTATCGATGCGCGGGGCCGGTTCAGGAACCGTACTCACCCGCCGCGGTCCGCCGCCATGCCGGCCAGCAGCTCGCGCAGGCGCTCGACGAACGTGAGCGGCTGGTTCAGGAACAAGTGGTGATCGGCCTCGGCGATGCCTACGACGGGCGCCCGCTCGCCGAGCAGTGCCGCTACGTGGCGCACGTGCGCGGCGGTGACGACCTGGCTGCGCTCGCCGTAGATGAACCCCAGGCGATCGGCGAGCGCGTCCAGCTCGCGGTCGATGTGGCTGAGCGGCTCGACGTCGAACAGCCGATCGTCGAACTTCCACATCCAGCCGCCCGCCACCTCGCGCAGCGAGTGGCGGGCGATGTAGGCGAGGATGTAGGGGTGCTCGCAGGGCTGCGCCGGGACCACGCGGAAGCGGCCGAGGGCGTGCGCAACGCTCGGGTAGACGTTGTGCTCGCTGTGGCCGAAGGTCTCGCGCCGGCGCGCCACGGCCTCGCCCGGCAGGCGCACCGGCGAGTCGACCATCACCAGGCCGGCAAACCGGCGCGGGTTGCGGGCCACGGCCAGGCAGCCGGCGACCCCACCGTAGCTGTGCCCGACGACCGTGGTGCGCTCGTCCAGACCGGCCGCCGCACAGGCAGCGACGATTTCCTCCACGTGCAGATCCAGCGAGTAGGCGGTACGGTGGCCGCTGTCGCCCATGCCGCTGAGATCGACGGCGGCGACGTGAAACGCGTCGTGGAAGAACGGGGCGACGAAATCCCACCAGTGCGCGTGGGCGGCGAAGCCGTGCACCAGCATCAATCCGGGGGCGCCGTACACGCCCCACTCGCGCACGACGATGCGACAACCGCGCACCTGCAGCTCGAGCACCCGGCTGGGGGTCGCGACCGCGTCGCTGAACCACGCCGGGGGCGGCGCCCCGGCCCAATCGGGGGCAGCCGGCGGCACCGCGGTGGAAATGCTCATGGGAAATTCCTTCAGTCGATCACCATCGCACCGGTGGCTGCGGTGCCGTTTGCCCGCGGCCGGGCGCGCGCGTAGCGGGCGCACATCAGCCGCCGGTGTAGCGCCAGATGCCGTCGCGCGCCAGGATGACCGCGAAGCCGCACAGCAGCGCGCCCAGAAAGCGCATTATGGAGCGGTACCAGAGACTGTCCAAGCGGCCCCGACTGCGGGCCACGAGCCAGGTGAGCAGGATCTTGCCGCCGACCAGGCAGGCATAGAAGGCGCCGATGAACGCGGCCACCCGCCACCAGCCACCGGCGGCGCTGCGCGCGATCAGCGGCGCACCGACGCCGAGCCAGAACAGATAGGGTGCCGGATTACTCAGATTGGCGATGACACCGGTCCGCAGCGCCGCCGGCGGCGCAACGGTCACGACCGGCCCGTTCAGCGCGCGGAACGTGTCGAAGGCGAGCCAGGCGAGAACCGCGGCACCCACGAGCGACAGGGCGCCCAGCCAGCGCTCGTGGGCAGCGAGCACCGGCGCCAGGGCGAGCACGATCCCCAGCAGTGGCAGATCGGTGACCAGCGGTGCCACGGCCATCCGCGTGCCGGCGCCGAAACCGTGCCGCAGAGATTCACGGACGACCAGGGCGAGCAGGGGCCCGGGGGTAAGCCCGGCGGACAAGCCGAGCATGGTCGCGGCGGTGACGATCTCGAAGGTATCGTGCATCGGGCAGGGTATGGGCTGGTAAAATCGTATTGCGGTCCGCCGGCGTGTCAATCTGGGCTTTCGCCGCCGCACCGTCAACGCACCACGAGCCAAGGAACCCCGCAGATGACGACCACCGGTCCCGCAGACCCCGAAATCCTCCTCGTCGGCAGCGTTCCGTTGAAAGACACCGACGACGTCATCACCACTGTCTACAGCGCGATGGGCGCGCACCTGCGGCGTATCCCCGATGGCGAGATCGGCGAGCGCAGCAACTGGATCGGCTGGCAGTACCCGCGTCTGCTCGAGCATCCCGCGCTCGAGATCGACCGCGACGCCAGACCCTACGCGCTCGCCACCGAGCGCGGCGGCGTCGTTGCCGAAATTCCGCTGCTGCGCTTTCGCGACGGCGTGGATCCGCACTCGGTCGAGATTGACACGGGCTATGCCGAGGCAGCCAAGTCCTACGTCTATTTCGCCGGACTCAAGCGCATGGGGCGTCTGCGGCCGGACCTGCGCTTCCAGTTCGCGCTGCCCACGCCGCTCGCCGTGGCCTGCCATTTCATCTCTCCGGCACACCAGGGCGCATTCGCGGCCGCCTATGAGCGCGCGCTGATCCAGGACGTGCACGCCATCGTCCACGCCATCCCCCATCCCGAGCTGGCATTGCAGTGGGACGTGGCCTTCGAGGTGTTCGTCTGGGAGGGCCGCTGCCCGCACTGGGCCGCGGACGGCCGTGCCGAGTCGATCGCGGCGCTCGCGCGGCTCGCCGACGCCGTGCCCGACGCCGTCGAAATGGGCTATCACCTGTGTTACGGCGATCCCGGCGGACACCATGTCATCGAGCCGAAGGACAGCGGTATCCTGGTGGACATCGCCAACGCGATTGCCAGCCGGATCACGCGCCCGATCCAGTGGCTGCACATGCCCGTTCCCGCGGACCGCAAGGATGACGCCTACTTCGCGCCGCTGGCCGGCCTGGCGCTGCATCCGGAGACGCGACTGGTGCTCGGGCTCGTCCACGACGTCGACGGCGAGCCCGGCAACGCGGCCCGTATCGCGACCGCCCGCAAGTACGTACCGATCTTCGGCCTGGCGACCGAGTGCGGCTGGGGCCGGCGCCCGCCGGCATCGGTGCCGGAGCTGATGCGCCTGCACGTCGCGGCAGCCGCGGCCATGACCTGCTGAGACCGGGTCGCAGGCACCGCGGCGGCGCATGACCGGGCACTCACCGCCGCCCGGACGCCGACGGCCGCACCGTTCCCGGGCCGCACGCGGACCGAACTGATGAACGCCGCCACCACCATCTGGGGACCGCTGCGCCGGCCGCTGTTCCGCAGCATGCTGATCGCCGTGACCGTGTCGAACATCGGCACGTGGATGCACGATCTCGCCGCCGGCTGGCTCATGACGACACTGGCCGATTCCCACCTGATGGTGGCGCTGGTACAGACCGCGACTGCATTGCCGTTTTTCCTCATCGCCTTTCCGGCCGGCACGTTCGCCGACATCGTCGACCGCCGCCAGGTGCTGCTGTTCACCAACGTGTGGATGCTGGCCTGCGCGGCGGCGCTCGGCCTGGTCACACTCGGTGGCCACACCACGCCCTGGATGCTGCTCGGTCTCACCTTCACGCTCGGTGTCGGCAACGCCGTGATGCGCCCCGCCTGGGGCGCCTGCATCCCGGAATTCGTGCCGCGCGAGGACCTGCGCAACGCGGTGACGCTCAACTCCACCAGCATGAATGCTTCGCGCGCGGTCGGCCCGGTGCTGGCGGGCCTGCTGGTCGCGGCCAGCGGCCCGGGCACCGTGTTCCTGCTCAATGCCGCGACCTATCTGGTGTTCATCGGGGCCCTGTGGCGCTGGCGCCCGGCGCGCGAGGCTCGCAGCACGCTGCCGGTGGAGCGCTTCGTCGAGGCCATGCGCGCGGGACTGCGCTATGCGCGCCACACGCCGGCGCTGGTCACGGTACTGGTACGCGGTTTTCTGTTCTTCGGCTTCGCCAGCGCCAGCTGGGCGCTGCTGCCCGTCATCGCGCTGCGCCTGCTCGCGGGCGGACCGCAGACCTACGGCCTGCTGGTAGGGAGTATCGGCGTGGGCGCCGTGACCGGGGCGATGCTGCTGCCACGCCTGCACCAGCAGCTGTCGCGCGACGCCCTGCTCACGCTCGCAACGGTCACGTTCGCTGCGACCCTCGCGGCGCTCGCGCTGGTGCGCGACCTCTACGTGCTCAGCGCCGCCATGGCATTGAGCGGCGTTGCCTGGATCCTGACCTTCTCGTCGCTGGTCGTTGCCGCCCAGCTCTCGGTCCCGAACTGGGTACGCGCCCGCGGGCTGTCGCTGGTGATGCTCATGTTCGGCGGCAGCAGCGCCCTGGGCAGCGCCATCTGGGGCCGGCTGTCGGACCGCTATGACATCGCGACCGCGCTCGGTGTGGCCGCGGCCGGCCTGCTCGCGACCCTCGCCGTCGCGCGCCGATTTCGCGTGCCGGACGACGATTTTCTCGATCTGACGCCGTCGATCACCTTTCCGGCTCCCGCCGTCAGCGGGCCGATCGAGCCCGACCGGGGGCCGGTGCTGGTCACCATCGAGTACCGCGTACCGGCGCAGCGGCGGGCGGAGTTCGACGCCCTGCTGGCCGAATCACGGCGTATACGCCGGCGCGACGGGGCCTTTTTCTGGGAAATGTTCGCCGACGTCGAGGCCCCGGAACACTACGTCGAGGTGTTCATGGCCGACTCCTGGCTCGAGCACCTGCGCCAACACGAACGCGCGACCGTGTCCGATCGCGCATATCTCGATAGACTACGCGAGTTCCACGCGCGCGAGGGGCCGCCCGCGGTGAGACACCTGGTCGCGAGTCACGCGCGTCACGGCGTCGTGCTCGGCGTGGAGTGAACCGAACCCCGGGAGTCCCATGATGCTGATCTCGCCACCCCGCCTGCTCGCGGCGCTCGCCGCCGTCCTGCTCAACGCCGCCACGGCACAGGCCTTCGATCCATTCGCCCTCGACCTGGAGGCCGCGACCGGCGCCTCGCCGCCGCCGGCAACGGTGATCGATGCCGGCAACGTCGCGCAGTATCAGGCCATCGTCGATGAGAACCTGGCCCAGCTCATCGCCGACGGCGCGCTCACGATCACCGTGCGCGCGCCCTATTCGATCGAGATCCGGCCGGAGTTCGTCGAGGCGACGCGGGCGCATGCCGGCGAGGCGCGTCTGGGTGAGGCACCGGGGGTGCTCGAAGGCTACGTCGCCGGCCTGCCCTTTCCCGAGGAACCGTCGCTCGAGGATCCGCGCGCGGGCGACAAGATCGCCTGGAACGTGCGCTACATGTGGGGCGGAGATCAGGGCGAGCTGCCGCATTTCTACTGGCAGTATCGCGATATGGCCAGGGAGCGAATCGAACGGGAGCTGTCGTTCTACGCCGCGCAGATACGCCTGATGCACCGGCTCGTGCTGGATCCGAAGCCCGAGTACCCGAACAATCCCTCGAAGATATTCAACGCCCTGTATCTGCGCGTCATCGAGCCGCTCGACCTTCGCGACACCCAGTTGCTGGTACACCGCCTGGAGGACGACACCGAGCGCGACGCGACCTGGCTGTACGTCGCCAGCCATCGCCGCGTTCGCCGGCTCGCTTCGGGGCAGACCACCGATGCTTTCCTCGGCAGCGACATCATGATCGAGGATTTCATCGGCTACAACGGCCGCATCATGGACATGAAGTGGAGCTATCACGGCACGCGTCTCGTACTGCTGCCGTTCTTCGACCACGGCGAGGCGGCGCTGGTCGAACGCAAGCCCGTGACCGGTGATTTCCGCTTCGTCGATTTTCACGGTCGCGGCGGATGCTTCCCGAACGTCCCCTGGCAGGTACGCACGGCCTACATCGTCGAGGCCGTTCCGGTCTGGGACCAGCATCCGCTGTCCAAGCGCCGCTACTACATCGACGCCCAGACCTGGACCATCGCCTACGGCAATCTCTACGACCGCGCTGAGCGTTTGTGGAAAGTCGGTTACGGTGCGTTCGCACATCCCGACCGGCATCTGCCCGCGAACAAGGGGCTCGGATTCCCGCTCATCGACGCCGGCACCCAGGTCGACATCCAGGCCCGGCATTGCACCACGCTGCAGTTCGAGGTGATGCCCCACCACGGCGACCTGGACGCCAACGATTTCAACGTCCAGGCGCTGCGCGCCAAGGGGCGCTGAGCGCTCCTGAAACCATCACCGGGCCTGGTGCGACGGCCCCTGGACACCCCTGGACACCCCTGGCGGCGTTGCGGGGACCCCCGGATCGTTGCCGCAGGCCCGCTGTGCGCGCGATTTCGTGCACCCCCGCACCTGCCCAGGAACGCTCGGGAACCGTCTCGCTGCGGCGGGCGGATGTTTCACAAGCTCCGAGCGGGCGCAGCGGGCGGCTGGTGCGCAGTTGCGTCCGCTCGCGGTCGCGGGTGTCAACGCGGCGGCCGGATGGATCCGTCCGTGTATGTCCGCACGCAGCTACAGGGCATGATCCGTCGCGCCGGCGGCGCGGGCAGAGAGGGCGGGTTGCGGCGCCGCGCGCGAGCGTACCGGCGGGCGCATTGACTCAAAGCGCGGTGAAGCCGGCGGGGCTCGCGCCGGCTGCGTGATCAGTGCCTCAACGGCACATGCGCCGCGATTTCTTCTCTTCGTCTTCGTCCTCGTTTTCGTCACCCTCGGCCGGCGCCGACCCATCGCCGAGGGCGAGCAGCGAATCGATGGCGATGCTGACGTTCGGAAAGCCCTTGAACACGCCGGTCTGGGCGACCGGATCTTCGAGCGGATTGAATGCCAGATCGACGCAGCCCTCGCACACACCGGCGTTGAGCTCGAGCACACCGGCCGGCGCGAGGAGCACCGCGTCGGCGTTCGCGCCGGTGCCCACCTGCAGCGTCAGCGTGTCGGCCGTGACCTTGAGCGATTCCAGGCCGACGAGCGCCGCGTAGGCATCGGTCGCCTCGCCGCCGATGAGCAGGATGTTCTGGGCTGCGGCCGTGAGCGCCTTGGCTTCGACACGCACGGCGGTATTGAAGGCCTCGATGATGATGTCGCCGGTGCCGGCGTCGCGGTAGGCCGGGTTGAAGCCGGCAGCGCCGGTCTGGTTGGCGAGCAGGAACAGCGTCTCCGGGTCGATGCTGTCTTTGATGATGATGCTGCGCCCCGCCTGCAGCGTGAGCGAGCCACCCTTGGCGAAAATCCCCGCGCCGGGCTCGATCGTGATGTCGTTGTCGGCCTGCAGCACCAGCGCACCGCCGGCATTGAGGAAGGCCGCAATGTCGAGCGCGCCGAAGGCGGTCTCGCCGCCGGGATTGGTGGCGAAACCGATCGAGCCGCCGAGGGTGGCCGTGCCACCGCCCGTGGTCCTGCCGTTGACGATGTCGAGCCGGCCGGCGCCGTCGATGGTGGCGCCGTTGAAAATCGCGTCCGCGATCGGGCTGATCACCATGAACCGGTCGTTGCCCATGGAGAGCACGCCGCCGCTGCCGAGCAGATCTCCGGCGTTGAGACCGCTGAGGCTGTTCGCCGTGCTGAGCTGCCCGCTGATGCCCAGGTTCGGATTGACGAAGGTGACCGCGCCGGTCGCCCCGTTCCAGTTCGGACTGCGCAGCAGGAAGTTGAAGGTGCCGAAGTCTACGGTCAGGCCACCGCTGCCGACCCGGTCGCCCGCATTGGTACCAATCAGGCTCTTCGCCGCGGTTGGCATGCCGAACAGACCGATCGCCGAGTCGCCGATGGTGAACGCGCCGGCATCGACCAGCGCGCCGTTGTCCCAGTTCGGCGCGCTGACCGCGAACTTGGTCGTGCCGTACAGGGTGAAGATGGAATTGGCGATGCCGTCGCCGCCGGTGGCGCCGACGAAGCTGTTCGTCGCCGTCACCGCGCCGACCGGCGTGGTGGTCGGGCTGACGAAGGTGAGCGCGCCCGCGCCCATGTTCCAGTTCGGGCTGCGGATCATGAAGTTGCCGCTGCCGATGCTGGCCAGGCCGGACGAGCCGACGTTGTCGAAGCCGTGCGTGCCGACCAGGCTGTTCGTCGCCGAGATCGTGCCCACCAGACCGCTGGTGGTGGTCTGCACGACGGCGCCGGCGTCGACCATCGCACCGTTGTCCCAGCCCGACACGAAGATCATGATCCGGTTGCCGAACGGGTTCTGGATGCTGCCCGAGGCGACCTGGTCGCTGGCGGTGCTGCCCACCAGGCTGTTGGTCGCCGACACGACGCCCGTCGGCGGCGCCAGGCCGGCGCGGAACAGCGTCAGGGCGCCGGCGAAATTGTGCCACAGCGAGTTGCGGTAATAGCGGTTGCCGCTCGCGCCCAGGTTGACGAAACCGAACGCGCCGGAGCTGCCGATCCGATCGCTGGCCTGGTCACCCACCAGGCTGTTGGCCACGGTCACCGGGCCGGTGACGCCCGAAGCCAGCAGACCGTAGGTGATGGCGCCCGCGTCGACCACCGCGCCGTTGTCCCAGAACGGGCTGTAGATGGCATAGCGCGTGGCGTCCAGGACCGCGACGCCGGCGCTGCCGACGCCGTCGCTCGCCGTGCTGCCGACCAGGCTGTTGCCGGCGCCCACGGTGCCGGCGATCCCCAGCGCCGCGTCGAACCAGGTGACGGCGCCCCGGCCGCCGTTGAAATTGGCGCTGCGCAGCACGTACTTGCTGCCGGTGAGGAAGATCAGCGAGGTGCTGCCGCCGCCGATCGCATCGCCGGGCGCGGCGCCGAGGAGACTGTTGCCAATCGCAACCGGGCCGGCGATGCCCGTGGTTGAATTGAACCAGGTGAGTGCACCGGCGCCGCCGTTGAAGCTCGGTATGCGGAACATGAAATTACTCGCACCGAGACTGAAAATGCTCGCGAACCCGCCGACGCCATCGGTCAGTGCGGTACCCGTCAGGCTGTTGCCGACCCCGATCTGGCCGAAACCGCCGCCACTGACGAGTTGGCCGGTGCTGGAATCGAGCAGGCTGATGGCACCCTGGCCGCCGCCGAAGTTGGGGCTGAACAGCGCCACGCGCCCAGGGATGGTGAAGGTGTTGATACCGGCGCTGGCGAGGCGGTCGCCCGGCGCGGCGCCGAACACGCTGTTGGTGTTGTCGACGAAGCCGGTCGGTATCACGGCGTTGCTGAAGAAGCTGACCGCGCCGGCGTTGCCGTTCCAGCCCGGGCTGTAGGCGAGCAGAGCACCGCTGTCCAGGAAATACAGGCCGCCGCTGCCCACGGCATCACCGACATTGCCGCCGAGCAGGCTGTTGGTGTTGTCCACTAGGCCGAAACCGCCGCCGCTGGCGAACTCGCCCGTCGTGTCGTCGAGCACGATCACCGCGCCGTGCCCGGAGCTGACACCGAATGAGGGGCTGAGCACGATGGTCTTGCCGAACAGGGCGTAAGGCTCGATGTCCAGGCCGGCACCGAGCAGGTCGTCGCCCGGACCGCCGAGAATGCTGTTGGTGTTGTCGACGGCGCCGACCGGGTTGATCGTGCCGCTGAGGAAGGTGAGCGCGCCGCCGCCGCTGTTGGCGTTGGGACTGAGCACGAACAGGTTGCCGCTGTTGGTCTGCTGCAGGCCACCGCTGCCGACGGCATCGCCGGGCAGCGTGCCGGTCAGACTGTTGGCACCACTCACGGCGCCAAGGCCGCCACCGACGGCGAACTCGCCCGTGAACGCGTCGAGCATCGTCACCGCGCCGCGCGTACCGAGCGCATCGGGACTGGTGAGGACCACCTTGTCGAAGAATGTGAAGGTGTCGATACCGCCATTGCCCAGGCCGGCACCCGGCGCGTCGCCGACGATGCTGTTGCCGGCGCCGATGATGCCGGTGGGGATGGTGCCGAAATCGAAGAAGGTGAACGCGCCCGCACCGGCGTTGAAACCCGAGGTCTGCAACAGGTAGCCGCCACCGTTCAGCGACCACAGGTCGCTGCTGCCGCCGCTGCCGACCCCTTCGCTGGCACCGATCGTGCCTACGAAGCTGTTGGTCTGATCGACGAGGCCGAAGCCGCCACCGGCCACGAACTGCCCGGTCGCGCTGTCGAGCACGGTCACCGCGCCGTCGTCACTGTTGTAAAAGCCACTGAAAACGATGGTGTTGCCGAACAGGCTGAAGGGATCGATCTCGTCGGCGCCGATGCTGTCGCCTGGATTCCCGAAGACGCTGTTGGTGTTGTCGATCAGCCCCGTCGGTGTGACGGTGCTGCTGACGAAAGTGAGCGCACCGGCGTTACCGTTCCAGCTGCTGCTGTAGAAGAACGCCGTGTTGAAGTAGGTGCGCACGATGCCACCGTTGCCGACGAGATCGCCGCTCCCGCCGACCACGCTGTTGCCGGAGTTGATGAGGCCGAAGCCACCGCCGGCGGCGAACTGACCGGTGGCGTTGTCGAGCACCGTGATCGCACCCATGTTGACGCCGTAAGCTGGCGTGGCGACGAGCGTGCGGCCGGGCACCGCGTCGGTGACGATGCCGCCGCTGCCGAGGTTCTCACCGGGATTGGCGATGATGCTGTTACCCGCCGCCACCGGCCCTACCGGCGTCACTGTGGCGCCGTAATACGTAAGCGCACCGGCGTTGCCGTTCCAGCCCGGGCTGTAGACGAAGCCGCTCCCGGCGTTATAGATGCCGCCGGAACCGACGAAATCGCCCACCGCCGAGCCGACCAGGCTGTTGCCCGCGCCGATCGCGCCGAGTCCGCCACCCGCCTTGAAGCGCCCGGTGAGGGGATTGACCGGCGTCACGGCGCCCCGCGTACCGTTGAAATTGGAAGTGAAAATCAGGGCCGTGCCGGACACCGTGTAGTAGTCGACACCGCCGCTGCCGAGGTTGTCGCCCGCGCTGGCGCCGATGATGCTGTTGGCCGCCCCGATCACGCCCGTCGGCGCCGTCGTCGCGGTGAAGGGCGTGAGCGCGCCGGCGTTGCCGTTGAACGAGGGGCTGCGCACGTACACGGCCGAGCCGCTCAGGTACTGGATACCGCCATTGCCGACCAGGTCGCCGGCGCTCGCGCCGACCAGACTGTTCGCCGCGCCGACGGTGCCATAGGAATTGCCGGCGATGAACTTCATGGTGGTGCGATCGAGCACCGTCGCCGCGCCCTTGCCGCCGCCCCAGTTGGAGTTGGTCATGATCAGGCGGTTGGGGAAGGAGAAGTTGAAGCTGCTCGAAACGACGAAATCGCCCGGATTGCCGATGATGCTGTTGGCGTTGGAGACCTTGCCGTTGATGCCCGTGGTCAGGTTGTAGGGCGTGAACGCCCCGCCGTTGCCGTTGAACGAGGGGCTGCGCAGCACCGCCGTACCGGTCGGGTAGGTGCTGATCCCGCCGGAGCCGACCCGGTCGCCCGCCGCCGCGCCCGTCAGGGTGCTGATGAGCGCGCCGGAGTTCATGTTGAACAGATAGACCGCGCCGGAATCGGCGCCGAACAGATCGTCGAAGGGATCGTAGAACAGGATGCGATCGGCGCTCGCGTTACAACCGCTGAAGAACCCCCCGGCGAAGCAGTCAAAGTCGTTACCGAAGCCGCCGCCGGCCGTCGGATTGGGGTCGGAGAAGATGATGTTGCCCGCCGCGCCACCCGGTTTGATGGTCACGGTCTTCGGATCGAGCAGCAGGGTGCCGGCGCGGCCGGCGAGTGCGCCGACGTCCACCGAGCCATCGAATTCGAGCGCTTTGCCGGAGACTTCGACCATGCCGCCGTCGCCGGAGTGGAAGCCGCCGCGCGCGCTGATGTGGCCGCGGAAGCGGGTCTCCTCGGCGCCCCAGACCGCGACCGTGCCACCATCACCGCCTTCGATCGCATCGGCGCGCAGGCGTGTGTAGGCATCGAGCGTCGTCGAGCGTGCCGCTTTCAGATCCTCGCCGCCCTTGAAGCCGCCGCCGACCCGGATCTCACCGCCGCCGCGCGTGCCGCGGGCGTCGGCGAGGGCACCTTCGAGCACGATCTCGTCAGCGAGCAGGTGCACCGTTCCGCCCGTATCGCCCTGCGCCGAGTGCAGCGCCGAGCTCTGCAGCTCGGTCCCGCCGTCGATCGCGATACGCCCGCCGCTGCCCGTGGTTCCGTTCGCCGACACGCGCGTGAGGGCATCCGCTTCCAGCCGCGTGGTCGCGCTGAGCGCAACGCCGCCGCCGTCCACCTCGCCGTCGGCGTTGATGCTGCCGCCGAGGATCACGCGGTCGGCCGCGATGTCGACTTCGCCGCCACTGCCGCCGGACACGTCGATGGTGCCCCGGTGCTCCACTTGCAGCGCCGCGTCGGCGGCACCGTCGAGTGTGCCGATCTCGACGCGCCCGCCGCGGCCGTCCGCCGGTCCGCGGGCCGTCGTGGTGCTGCCGGCCTCGAGCGTGACCTGTTGCGACGCACGCAGCTCGATCACGCCGCTCGCGTCGACGCTGACGCTGTCGGCGTCGATCGTTCCGGCCTGCCGGATGGTGCCGGCGAAGATCCGCGCCGCACCGCCACGGGTGACGAGCTTGCCCAGGTTGACCGCTTCGGTGTCGGGGGCATCGACCTGGTAGGCGATGGAATCCGAATCGAGGCTGACGATGGTCACCGAGTGCCCGGCCGCGAGCAGCACTTCGCCGCCGTCGGTCTCGACGATACCGGCGTTGACCACGTTGGGTGCGATGAGGTAGACGCTGCCGTCGGGACCGGCCTTGATGTAACCCTCGTTGCGCACCGCGCCGGCCGCCGCATCACCTTCGAACTGCATGCGCCCGGCGAGAAAATCCGCGTCGCTCATGTCGAGCGAGGAGGCAACGAGCCCGGCCGTGTCGATGACGGCGTCGCGCCCGAACAGGATGCCGTTGCGGTTGATGAGAAACACGCGGCCGTTGGATTGCAGCGTGCCGAGGATCTCCGACGGGTTGCCGCCGGTCACCCGGTTCAGCACCGCGCTCGCGGCGTTCTGCTGCAGGAAGCGCGTGGTCTCGTTGATACCGATATTGAAAGACTGCCAGTTGATGATCGCGCCGGGTGTGTTGGTGATCTCGAGCGTCGCCGGGTTCGGCATGTGCATGCCGACCGCGCCGTGGACGATTTGCGCGCCGGCAGGATTGGCGGCCGCGGCACCGGTCCAGCTGCCCATTGCGACACCGATGGCGAAGGCGAGCGTGCCGCCCCGGCGGCAACGCCATTGCAGCAGAGATCTCATAGGCGCCTCAGAAATCACATTCTGCACCCTCGCCGGACTCGCCACCCAGGCTGTCCAGCAGGGGTTCCATGTTGGGATCGACGGTCTTGAAATAGGGATCCTGGGCCAGCACCGCGGGCGGTTCGATACGCTCGGGCGCGGCGCCTTCGCCACCGGTGTAGGCCGCTTCGCCGGCACCGAGGTCGACCGTCTCGGTGTCGGTCTGCATGCTGCAGTGTCCCGCGTAGCAACTCACGTACAGGCCGGGATCGACTTCGCTCTTCTCGCGCACGTTGAACAGCCGCTGCTGGTCCACCGGCACCTGGTCCGGACGCGGCGCCGTGAACTCGACCGGCAGGCGCGGAACGAAGTTGAAGCGGCTGCCGAGCGCGTCGAGGAAACCGACCTGGCCCTCGTTGATGAGCTGTTCGCGGCCGGCGCCGAACTCGAGCACGATGGCGCCCTTCCACACCTGCGCGAACAGGCCGTCGACGCTCTGCGCGTAGGCGGCTGGTATGAGCTGCAGCAACCAGCCGAGCCAGCGCTGACTGGGCGGCAGATATTCTGCGGCGTTCGCGCCCGGCCCGGCTCCGCAGCTTCCCTGGCACAACAGATCGAAGCCCGTGCCGCGGATCCCGATGGTCGCGACCGTGGTCTTGAACCGCATCGCGTTGCGATCGCGCTGACCGATGAGTCCGGTGACGGCACGCAGCCCGCCGCGCAGCAAACGGAACACCGCGCTGCCCTCGGCCGGGTCTGCGGCCCCGAAGCGCGCGGCCTCGATGGCGAAATCGGTCTGCGCCGACAGCGTGACGCGGGTTTCGTCACGGAAGGCGAGCACGGCCGCGCTGTCGCCGGCCCCCGTGCGCACCGTGTCACCCTCGTACAGCGGCGCGCCGGCCACCATCGCGCGGGTCTTGCCGTCGGCGCCGGTGCCGCTCAGGGTGCCGCGCAGGAACGCGACCCGGCCGACGACCCTGGACTCGACCGCGGCGGCGGGCGCGAGTCGCTCGGCCTCCGCCCGGCAGTCCGCGTCACACAGACGCGCATCGAACTCGGTGCCACGGATGCCGATGGTGGCAACCGCGGTGCGCAGCTTGTAGGCCTCCGGGTTGCGCTTGCTGATGTAGCCGGTGACGGTGCGCAGACCGCCCTTGAACAGGCGCATGATCGCCGATTCCTTGCCCGGATCGGCGTCGAAGCTCTCGACTTTGAAGATGGTGCCGGGTCGCAGCGCCATGCGCGAACCGTCGGCGAGTTCGATCACGGCGAAGCTCCTCGCGCCGGTGGTGACCACGTCGCCGGCGTTGACCTCGCTGCCCTTGCCGATGACCTGCACCGCGCCGTCACGGCTCTCGGCCGTCACCGCGCCCTTGGCGAACACGGTGCGGCCGGCCGGCGCCGCCGTGGCGAGCGCGGGCGCGAGGCTCGCAACGAGCACCACGCAGGCGGTGCAACGCAGACCGCGACGCACCGCGGTCAGTAACGGTAAACGAGCGCGAAGTGCCACTTGACGCTGTCCTTGGAACGGGTGAGCCCCGGCTGCTGGATTGCGCCGAAGGAGTAGCCGTAGTCGAGATTGAAACCGATCTGTTCCTGCCACTGCCAGCGCAAGCCGCCGCCGACGCTGGAAATCGTGTCCGTGTCGGGCTCGAACGCGAGCGTGTCGTGCGACCACTTCTCGCCGATGTCGAAGAAGGCGAGCGCGCGCAGGCCCCGGATGAACGAGGCCTGCGGCGTCCAGATCTCGATGCTGCCACGGTAACCGCTGTCACCGGCGATGGCGCGCTCCTCGAAGCCGCGCACCGAGGCGGCGCCGCCGATGCCGAACTGCTCGCCGGCGATGAGCGCCTGATCGGCGTACTGCACGTCCACGAGCGTGCGCAGCAGCCATTCGCGCGGCAGGAACAGGGTGAAAGTTCCGCCGAAACGGAACGCTTCCCAGCCGGCGTCGGCGCCGACGCGCGGGGAGTCGACGTAGAACCGGTCGGCGTTGTAGGCGCCGTTGGTGAGGTTCTTGGTGAAGTTCGCGTAGAAGCTCGTGCGCGTGCGCTGGGTGCGGAAGGCGCCGTCGTAAGCGACGCTCACGGGACGCGAGCGCACCTTGTGGGTCTCGCCGGCGAACTGGTTTTCGAACAGGCGGTCCTGCAGCGACAGCTGCCAGCCGTGGCTGTAGCGGCCGATGTTGAACAGGCGATGATCGTAGGTGATGCCGACGAAATCGCCCGCGCCGCTGACGTCGAAGAAACCACCGACCTGGCCGACGTCGACGTCGGAGTGAATATAAAACAGCGACAGCGTGCTCGAATCGAAGTACAGGGGAATCTGGTACTGAAATCCCACCTGCATCACGTCGTTGAAGTTGTCCGGCGACAGCGTATAGCTCGCCGCGACGCGGTGATCGCGGTTCCAGAGGTTGCCGTACAGGCCGCCGATCGACATGCGCAGCCGGCCGGTGTCCTCGGTGCCGATGTTGTTGAGGGTGCCGTACACCTGCCAGGGCCGGTGCTCGTCCACGCGCAGCTGGGCGTCGATGGTTTCGGGGGTCTTGCCTTCCTTGAGCGTGAGGTGCAGCTCGCGCACCGGATTGAGATTGGCGAAGTCGAGCGCCCGCCCGACCGCACGTACGTTCGGCGTCTCGCCCGGACGCAGGGCCGGCACCGTCGCGCGGATCTGCCACTCGGGTGTGATCTCGTTGCCGCTCACGGTGACCTCGCCGATCGCGAGCTCACTCATGCGCAGGACGACGTTGCCCTCGTTCAGGCGCTGCGGCGGCAAGGTGACCCGGTGAAAGGCGTAGCCGCGCGTGGCGAGCTCCTGCTCGAGCGCGTCAGCGGCTGCGCGCAGGCCATCGACCCCGGCGTGCTCGCCGAGGAAGGGCGCGAGCAGCGCCTGCGTGGCCGCGTCACCGAGCGGGTTGTCGCCCTCGACTGTGAAGGTCTGCACGTTGAAATGCACCACCGGTACCGGCTCGTCGGCGGCCCGCACGGGCGCCGCCGGCGCGGCCGCGAGCAACGCGGCCAACAGCAGTGGCAGGAGCGGCAGGCGCCCGGCGCCTGGATCCGTATCGAAACCGGCCATGGTCACGGGCGGCACGAACGGAACCCGGAACCGGCCGGCAGCACCGCAAACACCCCCACCCCGACAGTTTCTTGTCGTTCCACGGCTAGCACCGAACTCGTTATTGTCATTTATGTGTCACTTTCATACGGCCGTCCCCGGACCGCCGCGAGCAACCCGGATAAGCTATCACGCCGGAACCGGATCGTATACTGATCAGTGCCAGTTTCGGCGGTAAAATCAAGAGCAAGAAACGCTGCCTGAAGGCGGGACACGAACTCGGGCGGCGGCGGGCGGCGTTCAGTCGCGGCCCGCCTCGATCAGCTTGCACGCCAGCAGTTCCGGGTCGGTGAACAGGGTCTCGTGACCGCCCGGCATCTGCACCAGCCGGTACGGGCCCAGGCGGCTCGACAGGCGTGGATGCCAGCCCCACTGCGGTCCCGGCGGCAGCGCCGTATCGTCGCGCGCGTTGAGCCAGGATCGGGGCAGATCCAGGCCGAAAAACCGTGGCAGCCGCAACCGGTCCCGGAACGGGCCGATGGGCTCGGGCGATGTGCGGCCCCATGCCCGGCGCGCCGTCGCGAGATCGGCGTCATTCATGAACGTCTCCCGCCAGACACGAAACGGCAGCCGGAAGCTGCCGTCGCCGGACGCGCGCGACAACCGTTCGATGATCGCCCGATAGTGCGGCGGGTGCTCGTCGAGCACGCACTGGCCGTCCAGCAGCACGAAGGCATTGAAGAACACCAGGCGCCGCAGGCGTGCCGGGATCGCCTCGGCGACTTTCTGCACGACCGAGCCGCCGAAGCTGTGGCCGACGAGCACGACCTCGTCCAGACCGGCCTGGACGATGTACTCGACGACGCCGCGCGAGCAGTCCGCGTGGCTGACGTCCCGGCGCGCGTCCTGGCCGTGCCCGGCGAGCGTCGGTGCGCCGACGCGGTGCCCGGCGCGGGCGAGCGCGCCCGCGACCTCCGCCCAGCAATGGCCGTCATGCCAGGCGCCGTGAACGAGAACGAACTGCACCGGGGATCAGGCGGCGTAAGCCTGGGCGGCCCGGTACAACATGCGCACCGCCACGAGCAGGAGGAAGGCGCCGAACACGGTACCCAGCGCCCGGCGGCCGAGGCCGTGCGCGAGGCGCGCACCCGCTGGCGCCACGAGCACGGTGACCGGCGCAATCAGCGCCAGCCCGATCAGGTTCACGTACCCCACGCTGCCCGGCGGCAGCGCCCCGGCACGCCAGCCCGCGACGACGTAGCCGATCGCCGCCGGCAGGCTGATCAGCAGTCCGAACACCGCCGCGGTGCCCACCGCGCGATGGATGGGTTGCCCGAGCAGGCTGAAGGTCGGCACGCCCAGCGTGCCGCCGCCGATGCCCATGAGGCTGGAGACGGTGCCCAGCGCCAGCGGAATCGCCAACGCGAGCGGCTGGCGGGGAATGTCGCGCGCGAACACCCGGTCGTCGAGCGGCAGCAGCATCTTCACCGCCACGAGCAGGGCGACGGTTCCGAACACGGCGGCCAGCGCCGCGCCGTCGACGCGCGCCGCGAGGCAGGTTCCGGCGACGGATCCGGCGACCACCGGCACACCCCAGCGGCGCACGATGGCGTAATCCACTGCGCCCCGGCGATGGTGCGCACGCGAGGAGGACAGCGACGTCGGGATGATGGTCGCGAGCGAGGTGGCGACCGCCACGTGCATGCGCACCGAGGCATCGACGCCGAGCACGCCGAGTGCCACGTCCAGCACCGGCACGAGCACGATACCGCCACCGACGCCGAGCAGGCCCGCGAGCAGGCCGCCGATCACGCCCGCCGCCAGCATCATGGCGGCGAGGCTGACCAGTGGAGCCAGCTCAGGCACCGCCGGGGGCGAGGATCGCAGCGGCGCTGCCGCCGGCAATGCACGCACGGCCGGTATCGCCAGGCACGCCGCGGTGCGCGGCCGCGTCCACACCCGGCTCGGTGCGCGGGAGCGGATGGCGCACGCAGCGGCGATCATCGGTCCGGCGGCGCGGGTTCCAGGGTGCAGGCATCGGTCGATCTCGCGTTCCAGGCACGGCCGGGTGTGCCGTGACGGCCTGCGATCCTCGCACACGCGCGCCCGACGACGGAATTGGCACCCGCGGCAGGCACACCGTACCATCGTGGCAGGACGTGAACCGGCCGGCACGGCCGTGCCGGCAGCAGTGACGGGGGGCCCGCGATGAGCACACAGGCAGGCACGCACGCGCCGGGTTTCGCCCGCCACCCGGAGCACGCCGTACGCCTCGAGCCCTGCCCGCGCAGGATCCGGGCCGCGCTCGGCGGACACACGATCGCCGACAGCACCGGCGCCTGTTACCTGTTCGAAACCGGGCGGGCGCCGGTGTACTACTTCCCGCGCGCCGACGTGCGCATGGACCTGCTGGAGCGCAGCACGCAGCGCACGTACTGCCCGTTCAAGGGCCACGCGTCCTACTGGTCGGTTCGTGCCGGTGACCGCGTGGCGGAGGATGCCGTGTGGGGCTACGAGGATCCCTACCTGGAGATGGTCGGGCTCGCGGACCGCGTCGCTTGCTACTGGTCGCAGATGGATCACTGGTACGAGGAGGACGAGGAGGTTTTCGTCCACCCGCGTGATCCCTACGTGCGTGTCGATGCGCTGGCGAGCTCGCGGCGGGTGCGCATCGAGCTCGGCGGGCAGACCATCGCCGACTCGAGCCGGGCGATATTCGTATTCGAGACCGGGCTGCCGACGCGCTATTACCTGCCGGCGCAGGACGTGCGCGAGGATCTGCTCGAGCCGAGCGCCACCCGCACGCGCTGCCCCTACAAGGGCGAGGCGCAGTACTGGTCCGCGCGCGTCGGCGCCGTCACCGTGGCGGACATTGCCTGGCGCTACGCCCGGCCGCTGCCGGAAGTCGCACGGATCGCCGGGCTGATCGCGCTACATACGGAAAAAGCCGACGTCGTGCAGATCGCCGGCGAACCATTACCGCCCTTCTAAGGAGTCTCGGCAAACGTACTGACGCGATTGCGCCCGCATTTCTTGGCGTGATAGAGGGCCTCGTCCGCCTGCGCGACCAGCGATTCCCAGTGCCGGGTGTCGGCTTCGCTGGTGGCGACACCGAGACTCACCGTCAGAGGCCGCCGCAGCGCCAGATCCGGGGGCTGCTCGAGCTGTACCGCCGCGCGCACGCGTTCGGCGAGGTTGCGGGCCTGCGTCAGCGTCGTCGCCGGACACAGGATCAGGAATTCCTCGCCGCCGTAACGCGCGACGATGTCGCTGGCGCGCACCGTATTGCGCAGGACACCGGCGAGATGCGAGAGTGCGACGTCACCGCTGGCGTGACCATGCCGGTCGTTGATGTCCTTGAAGTAGTCGGCGTCGCACATGATGACGCTGAGCGGACGCTTGTGACGCCGGACGGCGTTCCACTCGCCGTCCAGGCGCTCGATTACGTAGCGCCGGTTCGGCAGCCCGGTGAGCGCGTCCGTGCGCACGCTCAGCTCCAGGCGACGGTTCGCAATCGCCAGATCGGCTGCCTTGCGCTGCTGCTCCGCGGCTTCGCACAGGATTTGTTCGCCCAGGTGAATGATGCGGCTTGCGGCGCGCACGCGTGCCTCCAGCACGCGCCGGCTGAGCGGCTTGACGACGAAGTCGTCGGCGCCGGCTTCCAGCGCGGTCACGAGGGCGTCCTCGGTATCGGCGGCGGTCAGCATGATGACGTAGATCCGCTGGCCGAAGGTCGTGGCGCGCAGCGCCCGGCACAGGGCGATGCCGTCCATGGGCTCCATCTGCCAGTCGGTGATGACGATCTGTGGCGGCTGCTCCTCGAGCATCTGCCGCAGCGCCTGTTCGCCGTCCGTACAGGTCCGCACGTGATGACCGGCGGCCTCCAGATCCTTGCGCAGGCGCGCGAGCAGCAGCAGATCGTCGTCGACGACGAGGATGCGCAGACCGGGCAAGCTCACCGCCGCCGTGCGATCGGCGCTGATCTGCGCCTGGACCGCGGTCGGGCACGGCACGTCGCCGGTGTCGACCTGCAGCAGCTGTCCCCAGTCCCGCCATTGCACCGAAAGCTCGGCGACGAAATCGTCCAGCGCGGCGGCGTCGAGCAGATGCGCACGCGCACGCGGCACCATGGCCTCGAGCGCCGTGTGTCGTGCCGCGAAGCCCGCCGTGCAGTAGCGCGCCATCTCCGACGCCAGCGCGAGCTGATGCGCGTAGCGCGCGGCGCGGGACTCGTCCACGCTGGGAACGGCGCCGATGCGCGCGAGCAGACGCAAGGCCTCGAGCATGACGTCCGGCAGCCCCCACTCGGCGAGCAGCTCGATCGTGAGCGCATCGTGGTCGATCCCGAACGCTTCGCGCTCCGCGTCGCACTCGCTCGCCGTACCGGCGCCGGCGGCGGTGATGATTTCCGTGTAACGTTGCGGATGGACGCTGGCGAGCGCGAGCCGGCCGATGTCGGCCAGCAGCGCACAGGCAAACGCTTCCTCCGGCGCGACGGCGCGCGCACGCGCGGCGAGCATCTGCGCGGCCAGCGCACGGGCCAGCGCCGCCGACCAGTAGCCCGTGTAGTCGAACGCCTCGCAGCGGCCGCTGCGGTTCGCTTCCAGCACCGACAGCGCCAGCGCGATCTGTCGCACGGCGGCGAATCCGAGCACCATCACCGCGTCGCTCACCGCGACCACCGGCCGCCGTGGCGCGATCGCGGGCGAGTTGGCGATCTGCAGCAGGCGCCCGGTCAGGGCCGGATCGTGCTGGATGAGGGCCGCGTACTCGCGCGTGGTCACCGTTTCCTTTGCGGCCAGGCGCATGAGCGCGAGCGCGACACCGGAGGGCGAAGGCAACGCCCCGGGATCACCCGCCGCGCCGAGCCGGCTGGCGGTCCTCGGCGTCGCCACGGCAGCGTGCGCGGTCATGCCGCTCCCGACGCCGGCAACGCTGGCGCGCCGCTTTCGACCTGGCTGAGCAAGATCTGGAGCTCGGCGCACAGCAGGCGCGCCTGGCGCACGGCTGCATCGGTTGCGCCGTCCCTCGCCATCGCTTCGAGATCCGCGGCCATGCGAACCGCCTGCGCGGCACGGAAGTGGCTCACCATGCCCTTCACGGCGTGGGCGGCGCGCGCAAGCTCGGGCGCGGATCGGTTGCCCGCGGCACCTTCGATCCGGGCGATGCTCCCGGGCAGCTCGGTGGCGAGCAAGCGGCGCAGCTGCGCGAGCAGCTCCCGGTCACCGCCGAGCGCGGCGACGGTCGCCTCGACGTCCCAATGACCCGGACGCGCAGCCGGCACGGTGCCGGCCGCCACGGCGGCGGCGTCACATCGGGCGGCTACGAACTGGCTGGACCGCATGCGCAAGGCCTTGTCTGCGACCGGGCCGTGGGAATCATCTCTCCGCTTCGGACCGCCCGCGCGGGAACGGATCCGGAACCCCGGTTTCATCTGCATATTCGGCCCGCGCGGCGCGAACTTGAGCCGCACCGCCGCCGCGGGCGTAGCGGTGGGCCGGTGCACGGCAGCGGCCGGCACCGGATCCGGCGGCCAGCTCGCCGTCGGCGATCGGCAAGGACCCCTGACGCTCGCCTGGCGCGCGGCCAGGGGCGCGCCAGGCGAGCGGGGAGCGCGGTGCACCCGAGCGGCACACGATAGCGCCCGGGGCATGCACGTGCGGCCGCTTCAGTAGCGGTAGTGGTCGGACTTGTAGGGGCCCTCCACGGGCACGCCCAGGTAACCGGCCTGGCGACGGGTCAGCGTCTCGAGCCTGACGCCGAGCTTGTTCAGGTGCAGTCGCGCCACTTTCTCGTCGAGATGCTTGGGCAGCGTGTACACGCCGATCGGGTAGTGCTGCGCGCGGGTGTAGAGCTCGATCTGGGCGAGCACCTGGTTGGTGAAGCTGTTGGACATCACGAAGCTCGGATGGCCCGTGGCGCAGCCCAGATTCACCAGCCGGCCCTGGGCGAGCAGGAGGATGCTGCGCCCGTTCGGGAAGGTGATGCGATCGACCTGGGGCTTGATATTCTCCCACTTGTACTTCTCGATCGCGGCGACCTGGATCTCGTTGTCGAAGTGGCCGATGTTGCACACGATGGCGTTGTGCTTCATCTGCTTCATGTGCTTTTCGGTGATGACGTCGACACAGCCCGTGGCGGTGACGAAGATGTCGCCGATCCCGCAGGCGTCGTCCATGGGCATGACCTCGTAGCCGTCCATCGCCGCCTGCAGCGCACAGATCGGATCGACCTCGGTGACGATGACGCGCGCATGCTGGCCGCGCAGGCTCTGGCACGAGCCCTTGCCGACGTCGCCATAACCGGCCACGACGGCAATCTTGCCCGAGAGCATCACGTCGGTCGCGCGCATGATGGCGTCCACCAGTGAATGACGGCAGCCGTAGATATTGTCGAACTTGGACTTGGTCACCGAGTCGTTGACGTTCATCGCGGGGAACAGCAGCGAGCCCTTGTGCTGCATCTGGTACAGGCGATGCACGCCGGTGGTGGTCTCCTCGCTCACGCCGCGGATCTCCGGCGCGATACGCTGAAAGCGCTGCGGATCGCGCTTGTGGGATTTCTTGAGCTGCGCGTAGAGGATCCTCTCCTCCTCGCTTTCCGGCTTCCTGTCGAGAACCTTCGGATCCTTCGCGGCCTGGTGACCCAGGTGCACGAACAGCGTCGCGTCGCCGCCGTCGTCGAGGATCATGTTCGGGCCCTTGCCGTCGCCCCAGTCGAGGATCCGGTCGGTGAACTCCCAGTACTCCGTCAGGGACTCGCCTTTGTACGCGAACACGGGTGTGCCGGCGGCGGCAATCGCGGCCGCGGCGTGATCCTGGGTCGAGAAGATATTGCAGCTCGCCCAGCGTACCCGGGCACCGAGCGCCTGCAGCGTTTCGATGAGCACCGCGGTCTGGATCGTCATGTGCAGGGAACCGGTGATACGCGCGCCCCTGAGCGGCTTGTCCTTGCCGAACTCCTCGCGCACGGCCATCAGACCCGGCATCTCGTGCTCGGCCAGAGCGATTTCCTTGCGGCCGAATTTCGCCAGACCGATATCCGCGATCACCTGGTCGTCGGCCGGCTTGCGGGTGGCGCGCGCGCCGGCCCCGCCTTTGCGCGTGCCGCCCTTGGCGGCGATTGCTTTCGAGCTCATTCGTATCCTCCGGTTTGAATTGCGTATTGCGCCGGCCGCCCGCACGGGTCGTAGAACGGGCACCCGCCGTCGCGTGGATTCCCGGGCAGGCGCAGCGGGCGCGGCGCTCGCTGCACGAGCTCTCAGACGCTGAGCACCGTTTTCAGATCATCGACGAGATCGGTGCGTTCCCACGAGAAGCCGCCGTCGGCGTCCGGGGTACGCCCGAAGTGGCCGTAGGCGGCGGTGCGCGCGTAGATCGGCCGGTTCAGATTCAGGCGCGTGCGGATGCCGTGTGGCGACAGATCCATGATCTCGCCGAGCGCGACCTCGATGCGGCCTTCCTCGATATTGCCGGTGCCGTGCAGGTCCGCGTAGATCGACAGCGGCTGCGCCACACCGATCGCGTACGCGAGCTGGATCGTGCAGCGCTCGGCGATCCCGGCCGCCACCACGTTCTTGGCCAGGTAGCGCGCCGCGTAGGCCGCCGAGCGATCGACCTTGGACGGATCCTTGCCCGAGAACGCACCGCCACCGTGCGGCGCGGCGCCACCGTAGGTGTCGACGATGATCTTGCGACCGGTAAGCCCGCAGTCGCCGTCGGGCCCGCCGATGACGAAGGCTCCGGTAGGATTGACGTGCCACACCGTGTCGTTGCGCAGCCAGCCGTCGGGCAGCGCCGCGCGCACGTAGGGCGCGACCACTTCGCGCACGTCCTCGGAGCTCATCTTCTCGTCGACGTGCTGGGTCGAGACCACCACCTGGGTGGCGGCCACCGGCTGCCCGTTCTCGTAGCGGACCGTGACCTGGCTCTTGGCGTCGGGACCGAGCTGTGGAGCCTGGCCGGCTTTTCGCGCCGCCGCCATCCGCTCGAGGATCTTGTGCGCATAGTGGATCGGCGCCGGCATCAGCGCCTCGGTCTCACGGCACGCGTAGCCGAACATGATGCCTTGGTCACCAGCGCCCTCGTCCTTGCCCTCGGCCGCGTCCACGCCCTGGGCGATGTGGGCCGACTGCCCGTGCAGCAGCACCTCGATCGCGGCGTTTTGCCAGTGAAAGCCGCTCTGTTCGTAACCGATGTCGCGGATGGCGAGGCGTGCCACGTGCGCGATCAGATCCCGGGTCAGGCTGTCCGGCCCGCGGGTTTCCCCGGCAATGACCACGCGATTGGTGGTAGCCAGCGTCTCGCAGGCGACCCGGATCCTGGCGACGTCCATGCCCTCGGCGGCGGCCTGGCGGAAGTAGGCGTCGACGACCTCGTCGGAGATGCGGTCACAGACCTTGTCGGGGTGTCCCTCCGACACCGATTCGCTCGTGAAGAGGTAGGTGTTCCGTATCGCCATGGCCTGGCTTGCCTCCTGGGCGTGAACAGGGAGCGGTAGTGCCCGTACGGCAGCCGCTGCCGGGACGGGCATTAAAGGGGAGAACGCGGCGTCGTGTCAATTTTTTCGTCCCATCTTTCAAGCATGTAAATTAATGGGATATTTTCTCGACGACACCCGACACCGGCCCGACGGACACCCGCTAGGATTGGTACATCCGATTGAATTATCAGAGTATTAATTACCTCTTTGGCGTTCGTGCCAACGTGTGTGGTGGCCGCGGTTGATACCCGCATACCGAACCATGAGCACCATTATCGGGACTGGCAGGGGTATGTGAAAGCGGATATGGGAAATTTTCCATAACGCCCCTGCTATACTGCCGGCCGCGGAGAAAGTGCATGGACCGACGTGACAACGACACCCGCCGGCTGCTCGACGAGATCGAGGCGCACTGCCGGCGCACGGCGACCGCAGAGTCCACCTTCGGCCGCCAGGCGGTGAACGACGGCAAGCTGGTCGCCCGCCTGCGCGCCGGCAAGAGCGTGACGCTGCGCACGCTCGAGCGCGTGCGTACGTACATGCGTGCGAGCGCAGCCGCCCTGCCGTCCGCAGCCGAGACCCCGGTCAGCGGTGCGGCGGTGGTCGCGGCCCGGGGAACTGGTGCCGGACCCGTACGCTTTTACGACAGCCGCCAGCGCTATCTCGCCTTCGTCAACGCCTGTAACGAGAAACCACTCATCGCCCGGCGCGCGGCGCGCGAGCTGCAGTACGTGTATCCCTCGCCACCGGCGCTGCGGGTGTTCGACGCCGGCATGGGCGATGCGACCGTCCTCACCCTGCTCATGCGCGAGTTGCACCGGCGCTTCCCCGTGGTGCCGCTGGTCGTCACGGCCAAGGAGCTCAGTCCGGAGGACGTGCGCCTGGCCCTCGAGAAGATGCCGGATCGATTCCTCGAGCACCCGGCGACGGTGCTGATCGTCACCAACCTGAATTACACCGAAGCCCCTCGGCTGATGCTGCGCGACGCGCGCGACGCCGCGGCGCTCAACTGGCACGAGGTACGCCTCGCCGGCAGCTCGACGGGTGATTACGCGGAGCAGATCGAGGCCCTCGAGCCGCTGCTCGCCGAGGGCTGGCGCACACGCCTGTCACCGCTGAGCGGCAATCCCGTGTACGAACGCCCGTCGGTGCTGGTGCTCTACCGCGACGACCAGCGCTTCCTGCTCGATCCCTTCCTCCCCCGGCCCGGTCACAGCGACGGCCTGTACGACTTCGTGATCGCCTCGCAGCCCTGGCGGGCACGCGCCGCCGCGGTGACGCGCGCCCGCAACATACTGCTGCCGCTGGTGCGCAGCCTCGCCCCGGGCGGGCGCCTGCTCGCCATCCAGTCCTACGGCGATGACGCGGGCCTGGCGCTGGTGCAGGCGGTCTGGCCGGGTGAGAACCCCTTCACCGTCCGCCGCCACGAGATCGTCAAGGCCCTGAAGGATGAGCTCGGCCGCGATGCGCGCGCCTACAACTTCAACGTCCTGTCCGATGCCAAGTCGATCCTGCGTTTCGACATGCACTCCCTGCCACCCGCCTATATCGACGAGGTCGGCACCTCGACCCTGTTCTCGGCCTGGAACGCCGCCATCTACGTCTGCCAGATCGAGGACGAGCGCCTCGAGGCCGCGCTCGCCTCGGGCGACGCCCTCGCCGCGACGCGCGCGACCCTGCGCCGCCACCGCGGCCTGTGGTTCAACGACGAGAGCTTCGTGGTCTCCCGGCACCGGGATTGAAGCGGATGACGCGCGCGTCGCGATCGCGCCGAATTGACGGCAAGATCACCTAGCGGCGACCGCAGCCGCACGGGCTGACGAAACGAATCGATCCATGCAGCCCGTGCCCGCGTCGCCAGTGCGGTGCGCACCGCTTTGTTGAGAAACGGAAGACGTCCTGACTCGCACTGACCGTCAAGGCCGACGCCATCGTCACCGGCGATCGCGATCGGCTCGACCCCGGCCCATATCGAAATGCCCGCATCATTGCCGCGCGGGTTGCTGAAAATCGCTATCCGACCCCATTCACGAGCCCGCACTCCCCATCCGGAGAGGGTACCCGGAGCCCCGCCAGGGCTGACGATCAGGTATATTGCAACGCCATTTCGCAGGCGCTGCGGGCTGGTACTGTGGGGACGATTCTAGTACCGTGCGTGCTCCCGCTTTCGGATTCATAAGGACAACGCCGCTGTCATGACGGCTTTCGACGGCAAGCCACTCGCCGACTGGCACACCCGGTTCGGCGCCGAGCTCAAGGGCCGCAGCGCCGAGGAGCTCGCCTGGGTAACGCCCGAGGGCATCGCCGTCAAACCGCTGTACACGGCCGCGGATCTCGCGGCCATCGAAGATCACCACACCCTGCCGGGCGTCGCGCCCTACCTGCGCGGCCCCTACGCCAGCATGTACGCCGGCCGCCCCTGGACCGTGCGCCAGTACAGCGGCTTTTCCACCGCCGCGGAATCGAACGCCTTTTACCGGCGCAATCTCGCCGGCGGCCAGACGGGCCTGTCGATCGCCTTCGATCTCGCCACCCACCGCGGTTACGACTCGGATCATCCGCGCGTGCTCGGCGACGTCGGCAAGGCGGGCGTCGCCATCGACTCCATCGAGGACATGAAGGTGCTGTTCGACGGCATCCCGCTCGAGAAGATGTCGGTGTCCATGACCATGAACGGCGCCGTGCTGCCGGTGATGGCCATGTTCATCGCCGCGGCCGAGGAACAGGGTGTCGAGCGCAGGCAGCTCGCCGGGACCATCCAGAACGACATCCTCAAGGAGTTCATGGTCCGCAACACCTATATCTATCCGCCGGAACCGTCGATGCGCATCGTCGCCGACATCATCGGCTTCACCGCGCGCGAGATGCCGCGGTTCAACCCGATTTCGATCTCCGGCTACCACATGCAGGAGGCCGGCGCGACCTGCGTACAGGAGCTGGCCTTCACGCTCGCCGACGGTATCGAGTACGTACGCGCGGCCCTGTCGACCGGCATGGACGTCGATGCCTTTGCGCCGCGCTTGTCGTTCTTTTTCGCCATCGGCATGAACTTCTTCATGGAGATCGCGAAGCTGCGCGCCGCGCGGCTGCTCTGGTCCGAGCTCATGCAAAAGCACTTCGCGCCCGCCGATCCGCGCTCGCTGATGCTGCGCACGCATTGCCAGACGTCCGGCGTGTCGCTGACCGCCCTCGACCCGTATAACAACGTCGTACGCACGACCATCGAGGCCCTCGCCGCCGTGCTCGGCGGCACGCAGTCGCTGCATACCAATTCCTTTGACGAGGCGCTGGCGCTGCCGACCGATTTTTCCATGCGCATCGCGCGCAACACCCAGCTCATCCTCCAGGAGGAGACGGGCGTCCCGAAGGTCGTCGACCCGCTCGGCGGCTCCTTCTATGTCGAGAGCCTGACCGCCAGCCTCGCCGCCGAGGCGCGCAAGCTCATCGCCGAGACCGAAGAGCTCGGCGGCATGACGCGCGCGGTGGCTAGCGGTATGCCCAAGCTGCGCATCGAGGAAGCCGCGGCGCGGCGGCAGGCGCGCATCGACTCGGGCGAGGAAGTCATCGTCGGCGTGAACAAGTACCGCGCCGAGCAGGAATCCGAAATCGATATCCTGCAGATTGACAACACGGCCGTGCGCGAAGCCCAGGTGGCGCGCCTGCGGCAGGTGCGCGCCGCGCGCGACGCCGCGGCCTGCCGCCAGGCACTCGATGCGCTCACGGCGGCGGCGAGCGATGCGCGCGCGTGCCTGCTCGAATGCGCGATTGCCGCCGCCCGGGCGCGCGCCACGGTCGGCGAGATCTCGGGCGCGCTCGAAAGCGTCTGGGGCCGGCATCGCGCACAGATACTGAAGGTGAGCGGCGTGTACATTTCCTCCTACGGTTCGGACGATTTCGCCCGCGTGCAGACGGAGATCGCGGCGTTTGCCGAGCGTGAGGGCCGCCGGCCCCGGTTGCTGGTGGTCAAGCTCGGCCAGGACGGTCACGACCGCGGCGCCAAGGTGATCGCCACGGCGTTCGCCGATCTCGGCTTCGACGTCGACATCGGCCCGCTGTTCCAGACGCCGGAAGAAGCGGTCGCACAGGCGATCGAGAACGACGTGCACGTGCTCGGGATCTCCTCCCAGGCCGCCGGCCACCGGACGCTGGTGCCGCAGGTGATCGAGGCCCTGAAACAGGCCGGCGCCGACGACATCGTCGTCATCTGCGGCGGTGTCATTCCGCCGCAGGACCACGCCTTCCTGAAGCAGGCGGGCGTGGCCGCGGTGTACGGCCCGGGCACGCAGATCCCGCAGGCGGCGGCCGAGGTGCTCGAGCTCATCCGCCGCAAGCGCAAGGCGGCCTGAGGCAATTCCAAGGGACCGTCAGGGACGCGCCTGTGCGGGCGCGGTACCTGCACAGTGGCTTTCGGTGCGTGACCGGCGTGAGCGCCGGCGCCGGGGAAGTGATCGGGGGTAGCGGATGCAGGAGATCATCAAGCGTCTCGAAGCCAAGCGTGCCGCGGCGCGCCTCGGCGGCGGCCAGCGCCGTATCGAAGCGCAGCACGCCAAAGGCAAGCTCGCCGCGCGCGAGCGTCTCGAGCTGCTGTTCGACGAGAGCAGCTTCGAGGAGTGGGACATGTTCGTCGAACACGACTGTCACGACTTCGGCATGGGCGCGAGCCGCGTGCCGGGCGACGGCGTCGTCACCGGCTACGGAACCGTCAACGGCCGCGTGGTGTTCGCGTTCAGCCAGGACTTCACCGTCTTCGGCGGCTCGCTGTCGGCCGCGCACGCGCGCAAGATCTGCAAGATCATGGACCAGGCCATGAAGATCGGCGCGCCGGTGGTCGGGCTGAACGACTCGGGCGGTGCCCGAATCCAGGAAGGCGTCGCCTCGCTCGCCGGCTATGCCGACGTGTTCCAGCGCAACGTCCTCGCCTCGGGCGTCGTGCCGCAGATCTCGGTGGTCATGGGTCCGTGCGCGGGCGGCGCGGTGTACTCGCCGGCGATGACCGACTTCATCTTCATGGTGAAGGACTCCTCTTACATGTTCGTGACCGGCCCGGACGTGGTGAAGACCGTCACGCACGAGGTCGTCACCCACGAGCAGCTCGGCGGCGCGGTCACTCACACCAGCCGCTCGGGCGTGGCCGATCTCGCCTTCGAGAACGACGTCGAGGCGATCCTCCAGCTGCGCCGCTTCATCGACTTCCTGCCGCGCAGCAACCGCGAGCAGCCACCGGTCCGCCCGAGCGGCGATCCGGCCGACCGCCCGGAGTACTCGCTCGATACGCTGGTACCACCGAATCCGAACAAGCCCTACGACATCCGCGAGCTCATCCTGAAAGTGATCGACGAGGGCGATTTTTTCGAGCTGCAACCCGACTATGCGCAGAACATCATCACCGGCTTCGCCCGCATGGAGGGTGCGACGGTCGGCGTGGTCGCCAACCAGCCGCTGGTGCTCGCGGGATGTCTGGACATCGACTCCAGCCGCAAGGCGGCGCGTTTCGTGCGCTTTTGCGACTGCTTCAACATTCCGATCATCACCTTCGTCGACGTGCCGGGCTTCCTGCCCGGAACCAAGCAGGAGTTCGGCGGCATCATCAAGCACGGCGCCAAGCTCCTGTTCGCTTTCGCCGAGGCGACCGTGCCCAAGCTCACGCTCATCACCCGCAAGGCCTACGGCGGCGCGTACGACGTCATGTCGTCCAAGCACCTGCGCGGCGACGTCAACTACGCCTGGCCGTCGGCCGAGATCGCCGTCATGGGACCCAAGGGCGCGGTGGAGATCATCTTCCGCGAGGATCGAAACGACGGTGCCAAGATCGAGCAGCGCACCGAGGAATATCGAGAGAAATTCGCCAACCCCTTCGTCGCCGGCTCACTCGGCTTCATCGACGACGTCATCATGCCGCACGACACCCGCCGCCAGCTGTGCCGGGATCTGCGCATGCTGCGTGACAAGCGGCTCGAGAACCCGTGGAAGAAGCACGACAACATACCGCTGTGAAGCGTGACGCGTGACCGGTCCAATCGCCCGTCACCGGCCACTGAGCAGCGCGCAGCAGTCACCGATCAACGATTGCGAACAGAGCACATGTTCAACAAGATCCTCGTAGCCAACCGCGGTGAGATCGCCTGCCGCATCATGCGCACCTGCCAGCGGCTGGGCATCAGGACCGTGGCCGTGTACTCGGACGCCGACGCGGACGCCCTGCACGTGCGCATGGCCGACGAGGCCGTACACGTGGGCGGTGCGGCCTCGGCGCAGAGCTACCTGCAGGCCGAGCGCATCGCCACCGCCGCGAAAGCAACCGGTGCCGAGGCGGTACATCCCGGCTTCGGTTTTCTCGCCGAGAACGCCGCGTTCGCCGGGCTGCTGGCGAGCTACGGCATCGTCTTCGTGGGTCCGCCCGTCGGCGCGATCGCTGCCATGGGCGACAAGATCGAATCCAAGAAGCTGGCCATCGCCGCGGGCGTCAGCACCGTGCCGGGCCATACGGAGTCCATCCCGGACGCCGAACAGGCGGCGCGGATCGCGGCCGGCATCGGTTACCCGGTGATGCTCAAGGCCTCCGCCGGCGGCGGCGGCAAGGGCATGCGCGTCGCCTGGAGCGAGGCGGACGTGCGCGAAGGCTTTCGCGCCGCATCGAGTGAAGCGCGCTCGAGCTTCGGCGATGATCGTGTGTTTATCGAGAAGTTCATCGAGGAGCCCCGGCACATCGAGATCCAGGTGCTGGCCGACGGGCACGGCAATGTCGTGTACCTCGGCGAGCGCGAGTGCTCCATACAGCGCCGGCACCAGAAAGTCATCGAGGAGGCGCCCTCGTCGTTCATCGACGCCGACACGCGCCGGGCCATGGGCGAGCAGGCGGTCGCGCTTGCGCGTGCCGTGGACTACGTCTCCGCCGGCACGGTGGAATTCATCGTCGACCGCGACAAGCGGTTCTACTTCCTCGAGATGAACACGCGCCTGCAGGTCGAGCATCCCGTGACCGAGTACGTCACCGGGCTCGACATCGTCGAACTGATGATCCGCGTCGGTGCCGGTGAGAAGCTGCCGTTCAGCCAGGACGAGGTGAAGCTCGAAGGCTGGGCCATCGAAGCGCGCGTGTACGCCGAGGATCCGGCGCGCAACTTCATGCCCTCGACGGGCCGGCTCAGCGTCTACCGCCCGCCCGGCGAATCGCGCCACGTGCGCGTCGACGCCGGCGTGTATGAGGGCGCCGAGATCTCCATGTACTACGATCCGATGATCGCCAAGCTCATCGCCGGAGGTGCGGACCGGGAAGAGGCGCGACGGCGTCTCATCGACGCACTCGATGCCTACGCCATCCGCGGTGTGCAGCACAACATACCGTTCCTGACGGCGCTGCTCGCGCATCCGGATTTCGCGGCGGGCAACATCTCCACGGCGTTCATCGAGCAGAACTATCCGCAGGGTTTCGATCCCGCCCGCGTACCCCACCACGCGCCGACCCTGCTCGTCGCCGTGGCGGCGGTGCTCACGCGCATCGTCGAGCAGAGCGATGCGCAGATCAGCGGCCAAAGCGCCGGCCCGCGCAAGCTCAATACGCACTACGTAGCGCGCGCCAACGGCGACGAGTATCCACTGACGCTGCAATCACTCGACACCCACTTCGAGATCGAAGTCGGTGACCAGGCCTACCGCATCGAAGGACGCTGGCGTCCCGGCTCGCCCGCCTTCGTCGGCCACGTCAATGCCAAACCGTTCAACGTGCAGATCGAGCGCCGCGGTCTCGCTTGGCGGCTGAGCCACCACGGTCTGGTGTGGACCGTGCAGGTGCTCAGACCCCGCGCCGCCGAGCTGATGCGGCTGATGCCGGTAAAGGCACCGCCGGATCTGTCACGGTTCCTGCTCTCGCCCATGCCCGGGCTGCTGCTGTCGCTGGCCGTGGGCGAAGGCGAGGAAGTCAAAGCCGGACAGGAGCTCGCGGTGGTCGAAGCCATGAAGATGGAGAACGTGCTGCGCGCGACGCAGGATGCGACGATCGCGAAACTCCACGCCCGTCCCGGCGACAACCTCGAGGTGGACCAAGCCATCATCGAGTTCACCTGAGGTCCACCTGCACGGTTCTATTCAATAATATAAGGTTCCTGTTATCATGATGTTATGTTTAATAACTCATGTGGCACAGGAGATTTTTCCGGGAATCGGCAGACGCTGCCCGAACGACGGAAGTTCGCGTGCCAGCGCCGTGGCGGGGCGTTCATCCTGACACTGTGGCCGCTGCTCGCGTTCGCGCAGGGTCACCTGGGTCTGGAGACTACCGAACCACTGGAAGATGCGCCGGCGCGCGCCGCCGAGGCGCCGGCCCGCAACTGGGACCTACGCGCGGGCGCTCTGGCCGCCGCCGGCCCGGACTACGAGGGCGCCGAGCGCTACAGCGTGACCGGGGTGCCCTACGTGCGCATGGCGTGGAAGGATCGCATCGTCTTCCGCGGCCGCTCACTCGAAGCGAACCTGATCCACACGGAGCAGCTGCGCCTGGGTCCGATCCTGCGCACGCGCGCGGGCCGCGACGAGGACGACGACAGCGCGTTGCTCGGACTCGGCGACGTCGATCGCAGCTGGGAAATCGGCGGCTTCCTGCGTTACGGCGCCGGACCGGTGCGCCTGCGCCTCACCGCGTTGCAGGACGTATCGGGCGTACACGATGGCCTGACCGTCGACTTCGGCGCGGGCTTGCGCATTCCCTTCGACCGCCCGTGGTTCGTCGTCGAGATGGAGAGCACCTGGGCGAGCAACGGTTACATGGCCAGCTACTATGGCATCGACGCACGCCAGTCGGCACGGGCGGGCCTGCAGTCCTTCGAGGCAGGCTCGGGATTCAAGGATATCGGCGTCAACCTCGCGTCACGGATCCCCGTGACGGATCACTGGACCGCGCTCCTGTCGATCGGCTACAAACGCCTCATCGGCGACGCCGCGGACAGCCCGATCGTCGACGACGTGGGTAACGCGGATCAGTTCTTTGCCGCCGCCGGCTTGATGTATTACTTCTGAGCCGCACCGGGGTCGCGGTACGGCGCGTCGGCATCGACAGGCCGGCCCCTTCAGAGATCGAATACCTTGCCGGGATTGAGGATTCCGTTCGGATCGAGCGTACGCTTGAGGGTGCGCATGAGATCGATCTCGGCCGGCGTGCGGCACCAGTCGAGATAAGGCTTTTTCTCCAGGCCGATGCCGTGCTCCGCCGACACCGAGCCGCCAATCGCCATCAGCGGCCCGTACACGCTCTCCTCCACCTTGCGCCTAGCCGATTCGCCCGTATCGCCCACGGCGATGGCGAAATGCAGGTTGCCGTCACCGAGATGGCCGAAGGTGAGCATGTGATGGTCCGGGTAGTGCCGTGACAGCGCGGCCTGCACATCCGCCACGTACTGCTCCATGTACGCGATTGCGAGGCTGACGTCGAAAATGATCGGCCGGCCATAGCGGAACATCTGCTCCACGTCGTCGCGCAGCGCCCACAGCGCGGCGCGCTCGCCTTGCGACTTGGCGAGCACCGCGTCGGCGGCCAGTCCGGCGTCGATTGCCGCTATCATCGCGGCCTCGAAACGAGCCGCATCGGTTTCCGGATCGGCACCGAGCGACTCCACGAGCACGTAGTAGGGATACTCGCCCGGCAGCGGCGGCTTGCCGCGCGCAGGCGGGGTGGTCACCGCGTCGTAGAAGCTCGCCCACATCACCTCGAAAGCGCTCAGCATGCCGCCGAGCTCGCGATCCATGTGCTTGAGGAACTGCGGCACCCTGGCGAACGAATCGATGGCGACGAAACCGGTCGATTGGCTGCGCGAGGCCTCGCGCAGGCGCAGTACCAGGCGCGTGACGATACCGAGCTGGCCCTCGGTGCCGATGAACAGATGCTTCAGGTCGAAGCCTGCGTTGTTCTTGATCATGCGGTTCAGCGACGACACCACCGTACCGTCGGCTAGCACCGCTTCGAGACCGAGCACGTTCTCACGCATCATGCCGTAGCGGATCACGCGGTTACCGCCGGCATTGGTCGACACATTACCGCCGATCTGGCACGAACCGCGGGCACCGAGATCGACGGCGAACATGAGGTCGTGCGCCGCGGCTGCTTCCTGGATCACCTGCAATGGCACGCCCGCCTGCACGGTCATCGTCCGCCCGAGCGGCTCGATCTCCTCGATGACGTTCATGCGCTCGAGCGACAGCACGATGTCGGCCGGCCGCGTGTCTGCCCCATGAGTGAGATTGGTGAGACCACCGTGAACGATGATCGTCTGCCGGGCGGCGTTGCAGCGACGCAGGATCTCGGCGACTTCGTCCGTGGTCCGGGGCCGCAGGACCGCCTGTGCGGCAATGTTGTCTTCGTGGTAGATACCGCCGCGGCGCGCGCGCGCGTCGTCAGCCGCGAGCACGCCGCCGCTGCCGAGCAGCTGCCGGAAATCGTCGATGGTCACCTGCATGCTCATACGCCCCCGATTATAAACCGGGGTCAGACTCGCATTTCCCGGTCGCCACCGAAGACACGGGCGGGTGCACGCCCTGGAAATGCGAGTCTGACCCCGGTATTCAGGATTTTCTCAGATGCTGGCGCGCAGGATGCGGTTCACGGCCGCGGCGGCTTCCATGTGCGGCAGGTGGCCGGCTTCGGGCAGGATGTGGACCTGGACGTTCGCGGCCAGCCCCTCGGCGTGCGCGGCCGGCACGATTGCGTCGCGCGCCCCCCAGATCACCGTCACCGGCATCGCCAGCGTCGCGAGCCGGTCGCGGTACGCGATCGCCTGCCGCCCGTCCGGAAACGCCGCCGCCGCGATGGTTTGCAGCGCAGCGCCCACACCGTCGAGCCGCTTGTACTTGAGCACGTCGTTGACCATGTCGCGCGTCACCAGGGCTGCGTCGGCCACCAGTTGCGCCAGCACCGGCTTCATGTCGCGCCGGCTCTCGCCGGCAATGAATGCGCCGATAAACGCGCCGTTGATCCCGGCGCCGAGCCCTGCGGGCGCAATGAGGACGAGCGAGGCGACGCGCGTCGCCTGCGTGGTTGCAAGCTCGAGGGCCACCGCACCCCCGAGCGAGTGACCCACCAGATGCGCGCGCGGCACACCGATCCCGGTCATGAACCCCGCCACCGCTCCGGCCAGGGTGGCCACCGTGCCATCACCGACTTCCTTGGCGGAGGCCCCGTGTCCCGGCAAATCCAGCGCGTACACCCGGCGCTCGGCCGCGAGCTCGCCGATGTTGAACAGCCACGAGCCTGCGTCCGAGCCGAAACCGTGCAACAGCAGCACCGGTACGGCCGCGCTGTCGGCCGGGCCGGTGACGAGGTAGCTCAGGCGCCGGCCGTCGATCTCCACGTGCTGCGGGCCGGCGTCCTCGCCGGCCCCGCTTTCGGGCGGCACGAAGTTCGCCTGAAATTCGGCGATCCAGGCGTCCACGGCCGCATCGTCGACGCCGTCGGCCACGATCACCGCGAGCAGCTGGCCGACGGCGACCGTCTCGCCGGGCTGCGCCACGATCCGGCGCAGCACTCCGGTCGCTGGCGACTCCACCACGTTCGCGATCTTGCTCGTCTCGATGTCGAGCAGATCGTCACCACTGCCGACCGCGGCGCCCTCGCTCACGTGCCACGCGACCACCTGCCCCTCTTCCATGGACAGTCCCCACTTGGGAACCGTCACCGCCTGAATGCCCGCGGTCATGCTCAGCGCGCCGCCCGGGCCCGGCCCGGACCCGCGTTCATCACCGCGCGCACCGCGTCCACGATCCGCGCCACGCTCGGGATCCAGGCATCCTCGAGCGACGGCGCGAACGGCACCGGCGTGTGCGGCGGCGTCACGAGCTGGATCGGCGCCTTCAGCGCCCCGAACGCGTCTCGCGCCACCGTCGCGGCCAGGTCGTGGCCGAAGCCGCAACGCGCCGCGGACTCGTCCACCACCACCAGGCGACCGGTGTTTTCGACCGTTTCGATCAATGTGTCGACGTCCAGCGGCGAGGTCGTGCGCGGATCCACGATCTCCACCTCGATGCCTTCCTTCGCCAGCACCTCGGCAGCCTCCAGCGCCAGCACCGCCATGCGCCCGAGGGCCACGATCGACACGTCAGTGCCCTCGCGCAGGATGTTGGCTTCCCCGAACGGGATCGCGTACGGCTCGTCCGGCACATCCATCGCCGGCCCGTCGTACAGCAGCTTGTGCTCGCAGAAGATCACCGGGTCGTCATCGCGGATCGCCTGGATCAGCAGGCCCTTGGCGTCGTAGGCATTCGACGGCACGACCACTTTCAGGCCGGGGATCGCCGTGAACAGGTGGTACAAGGACTGCGAATGCTGCGCCGCGGCCCGGAAGCCCGCGCCGATCATCATCCGTACCACCAGCGGCGTCTTCGCCTTGCCGCCGAACATGTACTTGAACTTCGCCGCCTGGTTGAAGATTTGGTCGAAGCACACACCCATGAAGTCACAGAACATCAGCTCCGCCACCGGCCGCAGCCCGGTCGCCGCCGCCCCCGCCGCCGCACCGAGGATCGCCGACTCGGTAATGGGCGTATCGATCACCCGGCCGGCGCCGAACTCGCCGATGAGGCCCTTGGTCACCCCGAGCACGCCACCCATCGCGTCCTCGACGCCGCTCGATCCGCCCGCGCCCCCGGCCACGTCCTCACCCAGCAGCACCACCCGCGGATCGCGCGCCATCTCCTGGCGCAGCGCCTCGTTGATCGCTTCGCGCATCGTCTTTCTCGCCATTTTCGCCGTCTCCGCCGGGGATCAGTAACTGCAGTACACGTCGGTGAGCAAGTGCTCGGGCGCGGGTTGCGGCGCCTTGCGCGCTTCCTCGACCGCCCGATCGACGAGCGCTGCTACCTCGACGTCCACCGCCTCGAGACGCGCACCGTCGAGCCGACCTTCGGCCAGCACCCGCGCGCGGAAGATCTGCAGGCAGTCGTACTTCGTACGCAGCTCCTGGAGCTCCTGCGCCGAGCGGTAGAGCTGCGGATCGCCTTCGAAGTGCCCGAAGAAACGAAACGCCCTGGCTTCAATCGCGCTCGGTCCGCCGCCGGCGCGCGCCCGTGCGACCGCCTCGCCGGCCGCTGCGTGCACGGCGAAGAAATCCGTACCGTCCACCTTCACCGCCGGCAGTCCGAATGCCGCCGCCCGCGCCGCGATGTCGGTACAGCCCACCGCGTAGGAGCTCGACGTGAACTCGCCGTAGCCGTTGTTCTCGAACATGAACACCGCCGGCAGCTTGAGCACCACCGCCATGTTCAACGCCTCGAAGGTCGTGCCCTGATTCGACGCCCCGTCACCGGTGAAGCACACCGCCACGCCGCCGCTGCCGAGCGTCTTGGCCGTCAGCGCCGCCCCCACCACCAGCGGCGGACCACCGCCGACGATACCGTTAGCGCCCAGCATCCCCTTGGACAGATCCGCAATGTGCATCGAACCGCCCTTGCCGCCGCACAGGCCGCCGGCCCGGCCGTAGATCTCCTTCATCATCGCCAGGATGTCGCAACCCTTGGCGATACAGTGACCGTGGCCCCGGTGCGTGCTCGCGATCACGTCGATGTCGCTCAGGTGCATGCACATACCCACCGCGTTCGCCTCCTGCCCGGCGTACAGATGCACGAATCCCGGTATGTCGCCGCTCAGGTTCTCCTTGTGTAAACGCTCCTCGAAGCAACGGATCTCCGCCATCTTGCGATAGGCGTGCAGCAGCCGTTCCGGCGTCATCGACTCGATCATCGTAGCTGTCTCCCTGTCCCGATCTCGCCGGCCCTGGCGCAAGGCCTGAGGGCCGATATATCGCACTGGATATTATCGCGCCGCGATCGACGGCCGGCACGGCACCGGCGACCTCGCGTGCCGCGCCAGTCTAACACCTGCGTGAGGACGATCCGCGGGTGCCGGCTGCATTCCCCGGTGTGCGGATCCGACGTCCCGCACGCCATGATTGCGCCGGCGAGCCGACCGCCCGTGTTTCGCCGCCAACCGGCGGTGTGCATGCCGTCGTGCACACCAGAACCGACGTCCGTTCGTGCCGATCGGGGTGCTACACGATGCCGCGGCGGCGGAAGAAATCCATGAAGATCTCCGCGAGCGCTTCCGGTCGCTCGGTCATCGGGTAGTGCCCCATGCGCCTGCCGACGCGCTTCTCCGCCAGGCCGTCGGGGATCCCGGCCACCACTTCGTCCAGCATCGAATCAGGAATGAAGTGATCCGCTTCGCCTTTGAACACCAGGACCGGGCAGCGCACGTCCTTCAGCTTGTCCCTGACGTCGTGACGGCCAAAGGCCAGCAGATCACCCACCTGTATTTGTTGCGGTGCATAACGATGCAGCCACCTGAGCTCGACGGGGCTCGTGTTTTCCGCCATCGGATAATGACAGCCGCTCAGCACGCCTCGTTCCATTCTGCTCTGCCAGCCGGGACAGGCGTGGG
>JADZEE010000014.1 GCA_020850735.1 Gammaproteobacteria bacterium
GGCGCCGCACCTCGCGATGACGGTGGCGGCGACGTTCGGAGCCCGCACCAATCGCTGAACCCCGTCATTGCGAGCCCGCGACAGCGGGCGTGGCAATCCATCCCCCCCGCAGCCCGGCCACCCCGCGTGGATCGCCACGGCGCGGCGCAAGGCGCCGCACCTCGCGATGACGGTGGCGGCGACGTTCGGAGCCCGCACCAATCGCTGAACCCCGTCATTGCGAGCCCGCGACAGCGGGCGTGGCAATCCATCCCCCCCGTACCCCGACCATCCCGCGTGGATCGCCACGGCGCGGCGCGTGGACAATCGGCCGGGGCAGCGTGTGTAAACGTTCATACGGGCTTGATGAGCTGTTTGAGGACTTCGTCGCGCGGGCCGTCGGCGACGATGCGGCCGCCTTCGAGCACGAGGACGCGGTCGACGAGTGTGAGCATGCTCGGCTTGTGCGTGACGAGCACCAGCGTGCGGCCGCGCGTGAACTGCTTCAGATGCGCCATGAAGGTCTGCTCGGCGCTGAAATCCATGGCGCTGGTCGGCTCGTCGAGGAGCAGCACCCGCGGGCGCATGAGCAGCGTCCGCGCAATCGCCACCGCCTGCCGTTGGCCACCGCTCAATCCAGCCCCGCCTTCGCCGATCGGCAGGTCGAATCCGAGCGGATGCTGTTCGATCAGCTTGTCGAGCCCGGCCAGGCGCGCGGCCTGGAGTACTTCACCATCATCGGCCAGCGGCGCGGCCAGCGTCACATTGTCGCGCAGCGTGCCGTGGAACAGGCGTGCCTCCTGGCCGACGTAGCCGATGTGATGACGCAGATCGGCCGGATCGAACTGATCCTGGTCGGTACCGTCGATGAGTATGGTGCCGCCGGTCGGCCGGTACAGGCCGAGCGCGAGCTTGAGCAGCGTGCTCTTGCCCGAACCGATGCGACCGAGAACGGCGACGTGTTCACCGGCGCCGATCCGCGCGGACACACCGTCGAGCGCCGCCAGCTTCTGTCCCGGGTAGGCGAACTTGAGCTCGCGGAACGCGATTTCGCCGCGGACCGTCGGCCGGTGCAGGTAACGGCGCCCGGGCTCCCGATCGAGCGGCCGGCGCATCAGCTCGTTCAGGGTGGTGTGGGACGCGCGCGCCTGCTGGTAGCGCACCAGCAGCGCGGCCACCTGGCCGAGCGGCGCCAGGCCGCGGCCCATGAGGATGACGCAGGCGATGAGACCGCCGACGCTGAGCTCGCCCGCACCGATCAGAAACACGCCCCAGACCACCATGGCGACCGTCGCGCACTGCTGCGCCAGCGCCGCGACGTTGACGACCAGGCTCGAGATCAGGCGTGAGCGCGTCGCGGTCTGCCCCGTCAGGGCGGTGTAATCTTCCCAACGCCGCTGCAGGATCCCTTCGGCGGAGCTGGCCTTGAGTATCTCCAGACCCTCGATGGACTCCACCAGCAAGCCGTGCTTCAGGGCCGATTCCTCGAGGTGTTTGCGCATCAGCCGCGACAGCGGGATCTGCGCGATCAGCCCGACGACGACGACCAGCGGCACGACCGCGAGCGGCACCAGATACAGCGGGCCGCCGAGCAGCGCGATCAGCCATACGAAGAAGAACACGAACGGCAAATCGGTGATCGTCGTCAGCGTCGCCGAGGTGATGAAGTCGCGCAGCGACTCGAACTCGCGCAGCTGCGCGGAAAAGGCGCCTGCCGATCCGGGCCGGGCTTCGAGACGCAGGCCGAGCGCCTGGGCGAAGAGCTGGCCCGCGAGCAGGATGTCCGCCTTCTTGCCGGCGACGTCGAGAAAGTAACTCCGGAGGTTGCGCGCGACGAACTCGAAGCCGACGGCGATCAGCGTCCCGGTGGCGAGCACGATGAGCGATTCGATCGCGTTGTTGGGTACGACCCGGTCGTACACGTTCATCACGAACAGGGCCGTGGCGACGGTGAGCACGTTGACGAGCACCGCCGACATGGCCGCTTCGGTGTAATAACGCCGGAAGCGCCACAGCGTGCCCCAGAACCAGGAGCGGGTACTTTCGGGTGCCGCCGGATCGACCCGGTTGTCCGGTCGCGGGCGCGGCTGCACGAACAGGCACAACCCGCTGTACAGGCCGCCGAGCTCCTTCAGCGTGAGTGTGCGGCTGCCGAAGCCGGATTCGGGCATGACGATCCCGGCTTCGCCCTTGCGCAGGTCGAGTGCCGTGAGGACACAGGCGCCGTCGCCCTCGAGCAACAGCACGGCCGGCAGCAGCAGACGGGAAATGCGATTCAGCGGCCGGCGCGCCAGTCGCGCCGAATAGCCCTGGCCGTCGGCGGCGCGCACGAACAACGCGGGCGTGAGCCGGTGATCTTCCAGTGGCAGGCCGGCGGCCAGCGCGCGGGCCGAGATCGGCCGGCCGTGCAGGCGCGTGACGATCGCCAGGCATTCGAGCAGGGCATCGCCACCGGAAGTGACGTCGAGGCGCTCGTCCGCCTGCGAAGCTGCGCTCATGTGCGGCACCTCGGGTTTTGCATTCACAGCCCGGCGCGCCGGTCGCCGGCAGCCGGTCCGGAGCCGGGCTGCGCTGGCGCGTGCGTGAGCCCGTACCCTATTGCGCCGCGCCGCCCGCGCCGAGCGCGGCGACCAGCCGGCCCCGCGCGGCCTCGACGAAATACTGGTTCAGGAGGTCGTCGTAGCTGCCACTCACGAGATTCGAGCGGGCGGTGAACAGCTCGCTTTCCGCATTCAGGGTGTCGAGCAGGGTGCGCCGGCCGAGATCGAACTGGGCCTTGTAGGATCCGAGCGTTTCCTGACTGGCTTTGACGTGCTGTTCGAGGAAGGCGATGCGGCTCTCGCTGGTCGCGCGCGCCTTCAGGGCAATGGCGACGTTTTCCGAAATGACCCGCTCGGTATCGGCGAGCGCTTCCTCGGCCGCGAACTTGCGTTCCACGCTGGCCTGCTCCTGGGCACGGTCGGCGCCACCGCGAAACATGTTCCAGCGGCCGACGACCATCAGTGTGTCCGAATTGCGGATCCCGTCGACGCCGGCGAGGTTGGCATTACGGCTGAGGTTGCCCTCGAGATCGACGCGCGGCCAGTACGAGGCGCGGGCGACACTGATCGCCGCGCCGGCCGCATCCAGCTCCGAGCGCCCCTGCTGCATCGCCGGATGCGCGACCAGCGCCTCGGCGATCGCGGTGTCGACGGCACGACCGAGCGTCGCATCGTCCACACCACCGTCACCGACGAGACCCGACGCGGTGTGCTCAGGGGGCAGTAGCTCACCGGGCATCTCGCCGACGACCCGCTCGTAATTGCTCATGGCGGCGCGCAGGCTGCCCTGGCGGGCGGTGAGGACGCTTCGCGCCAGGGCGAGGCGGCCTTCGGCCTGCTGCAGATCGGCCTTCTGACCGACACCGCTTTGCACTTTCAACCGCACGTTCTCCAGTGTCCGGCGATGCGCGTCGACATTGGACTCGGCGAGAGCGACCAGCTCCCGGTTGCGGATCACCTCGATGAACACCTGCACGGTCTGGAAAGCGATCGACTCGCGCACGTCGGCGCTGCTGTGCTCGGCGGCGTCGAGCAGCGCACGTCGTCGCTCGACCTCGCTGCGGGTACCAAAGCCGTCGTAGAGCATCTGCCGCAGATTCAGGCCGAATTCCCGCCGCGTCAGCGTTCCGGCCTCGTTGCCGGTGACGCTGAGCTGCTTGATGTTGGTGTCCTCCCGGCCGATGCCCCCGCTCACGTCGAGGGAGGGGAAATAACCGGCGCGCGCCTGGCGCACGTCGAGATCCGCCGCGCGCGCGAGCGCATCAGCCCGGCCGACGCGCGGATTGGAGGCCAGTGCGCTCGCCACGGCATCCGCCAGTGTCGTCGCCCCGGCGGCCGCGCTCAGGGTCAGCAGCGCAACGATGCCCAGGGCACGGTGCCAGCCTACGTTGGCCAGGCCACCACGCATGCCGTGCTTTGTGCCGATTCCCATAAGGTATCCCTCGTCGGGTTCCGGTGTCGCCGGTCGCCGCGGCCAGTCCCCGCACTGCCCACCGGTACGGCGCGACGCGGCGCGACCAACGCCGGACTCGATCTACCGCGGTAGATTATACAAATTGTCGTATTCAATAAAGTAATTTCAAACAAATAGCCGATAAGATCATGAAATAAAGCAGCTATTTTTAGAGCGGGCGCGGGGTCTGGTGCGAGTCCCGGCCGCTGCCGCCCACCCCGCGGCTGCCGCCGGACTACGAACACACCGGGCGCGGCGCCTGAATCCCGCTTTGAATCAACAGGATACCGCGCCGGCTGCGGCCGCGCACAGCGTGCCGACGGCAACCCTCAAACGCTCAGATCGTACTTTTTCATCAGGTGATAAATCGTCGGGCGGCTGACGCCGAGCCCTTCGGCCGCCCGGTTGATCTGCCCGTCGGCGCGAATGAGGGCCTGGCGCACCGCATCCGCCTCCGCCAGCTCGCGGATCTCCTTCAGGGTCCTGGGCTGGCATTCGCGCGTCCCCTCGAGCTCGAGATCCGCCGGCTCGATTACCTTGCCGCTCGCCATGATGGCCGCGCGCTTGACCTTGTTCTCGACTTCGCGCACGTTGCCCGGCCAGGCATAGGCTTCGATGGCACGCACGGCATCCTGGCTGAACTCCCGGTCGGGCTTGCGCTTGTCGCGGGCGAATTGCTGCAGCAACGCCCGCGCGATCAGCACCGCGTCGCCCGGCCGCTCCCGCAATGGCGGAATGCTGACCGCGATTTCGCTGATGCGATAGTACAGATCCTCGCGGAACTCACCCGCGGCGACGAGCGCTTTGAGATCCTTGTGGGTCGCGCACACCACGCGCAGATCGAGCGGGATCTCGCCACGGCCCCCGACCCGCTCGATGACGCGCTCCTGCAGAAAGCGCAGCAGCTTCGCCTGTAGCGCGGCCGGCAGATCGCCGACCTCGTCCAGCAGCAGCGTGCCGCCGTTGGCGTATTCGAGCTTGCCCCGGGTCTGCTTGGCCGCACCGGTGAACGCGCCCTTCTCGTAGCCGAACAGCTCGCTCTCGAGCAGCGTGTCGGGGATGGCCGCGCAGTTGATGGCAACGAACGGGCCCGCGGCGCGCGGACTCAGCTCGTGCAGCGCCCGTGCCAGCAGCTCCTTGCCGGTTCCGCTGTCGCCGAGCAGCAGCACCGTGACGTCCGCCGGCGCCACCTTCTCGACGGTCTCACACACCTTCAGCATCGATGGACTCGACGCGATGATGCCGTTGATGCCGGAGCGCTGCTGGCGGCGCACGAGGCGCCGGTTTTCCTCCTCCAGATCGAACAGATTGAAGGCACGGCGGACGATCAGCCCGAGGACCTCCGGGTCGATCGGCTTCTGGTAATAATCGTAGGCGCCGAGCGCAATCGCCCGCAGCGCCGGTTCGCGTTCATCGTTACCGGTGACGACGATGACCTTGACGTGTGAATCGAAAGCCAGCATTTCCTCGAGGACCGCCAGGCCCTCGGAAGCATTGGCCGGATCCGGGGGCAGCCCCAGATCCAGCGTCACGACGGCCGGGCGCAGCCGGCGCATGGCCTCCAGCGCCGCATCGCGATCCGCGACGATCTCCGTCTCGTAATCGGCGAAACACCACTTGAGCTGCTTTTGCAGACCCGCGTCGTCCTCGACGATCAGCAACGTGCGATTTCCCTGTGCCTGTTCGCTCATCTCGTGCTCTCGGCGACTGTCAGTACTTCCGTGGCCACGACTTCCGGCGGCGCCTGCGGCAACCGGATCGTAAACCTCGTACCTTCCCCCGGTGCACTCGTGACGGCCAGCGTACCGCCATTGGCGGTGACGATCTGGCGCGTTTCAAACACGCCGATACCCATGCCCGCGTTGCCCTTGGTCGTGTCGAAGGGCCGGAACAGATGGTCGCGGATGAACTCCGTTTCCATGCCGCAGCCGGTGTCGGCGATCTCGACGATTGCATATCCGTCCTCTGGACGCAGTCTAATGTCCACTCTTCCTGCGGCGGGAGTCGCCTCCTGCGCGTTCTGCACGAGATGCGATAGCGCCTTGGCGAGCCGCGCCCGATCCGCCTTGACCACCACGTCGAGCGGGCCGACGTCGAGTGTCGGTACCGGTTCGGCCACGCGCAGATCGGCGACGACGCTCGCGAGCAGATCCGCGAGATTAACACGCCCGACCGCCGCGCCGTCGCTGCGCCCGGCGCGCAGGTTCTCGACCATGCGGTTCATCTTGGTCACGGCGTTGCCGACGGTCGCGAAGGCATCGGCGATGAACTCCGGATTGTCGCGGTAGCGCCGTGCGTTGCTCATGACGAGGGACAGTTGGGCGGCCAGATTCTTCAGATCGTGAACCACAAACGCGGACAGCCGGTTGTAGGCCTCGAACTGGCGGGCCTGGGTGAGGTCCTCGGTCACATTGAGCAGGGCGAGGTAACTCGCCGTCTGCTGCGCGACGGTTTTCAGCAGGTCACGGTCCTCCCAGTCGAGCCGGCGGTTGGCGAGGGAACGCGACAGGACCACGAAGCCGATGAGCCGGTCACGCAGGAGCAGCGGCACGAGCAGCCACGCATTGGTCATCTCGCGCAGCCAGCCCGGTAACGGGAGACTGTCGTAGAGCCCCGGATCGGCCGCATACTCGTCCAGGTCGACGACCCAGCCCCGGTTCTCCAGAAATCCCGCCAACCGCGATCCGGCGGGTTCAGCGGCCCCGTGGGGCAACGCACCGACGTGCCATTGCGAAACGGGCACGAACAGATCGCCATCCTGGCGCAGCCACAACATGCCCCAGCGGCAGTCCATCAGATTGGCGATTGCGCGCACGATGTTCGATTCGATTGCGCGGCGTTCACCTTCACATTCGGCCAGCGTGCGGGTGAAGTTCAGCCATTCCTCCCGGTACTCGTACTTGTTGCGATAGAAGTGCTTGGCCAGAAACACTTTGACCCGCGCGCGCAGCTGCGAGGAAGACAACAGCATGATCAGCAGCAACAGCGTGCCGAAGAAGAACACGGCCTGTAGCGCGTTACCCCAGGTGCCGCCGTAGACGCGGATGTAATAGCCCGCCGCCGACATGAGCAGCAGGTAGCCGCCGATGAGAACGACCGCCGTACTGTGGAACACGACCTGCCGGGAAACGAACAGATCCGCCTTCCAGTGCGGATTGCGGACCACGGCCAGGGCCATGAGCGGCACACTCACGGCGTTGATGAAACCGCGCACGTTCCACAGATCGGGCACGATTTCGTTGAACAGCACGGCGTGGGAGTACAGAAAAATGTCATAGGCAAACAGGCCGCCGACGCCGAAGCAGAACGGCCGCACGCTCCAGCGTTGCTCGACGCGGGTATTGCGATAGAGCTGCTCGACGAGCACCAGCCCGGCGACGCCGAGCAGCAGAAAGCCGACCAGGACGACGTTCGTCGACATGCCGAACCAGTCGCGCAAGGCGATGCCCTCGGCCGTGCCGAGCAGCAACAGGATCTGCACTGCGCACAACGCCCCGAGCGCGACGGGAACGATCGATACGCGACCGCCGGCCGCCCCCCCGGCGCGGGCGAGATTCAGGATGGCGACCAGGCAGGCGAACCAGCCGGCATCGCGGACCACTTCGCCGATCTGAACGACCGGCAGGGACAGCCAGGGGACTTCGCGGTAATAGGCGAGCTGGACCCCGAACCAGAGGGCGGAAATGGCGGTGCTGGCGAGCAGCAGCGACCCGACCCAGCCGCGCTTCCAGTTGAACAACAGCACCACGGCCAGCACCCCGAACAGCAGTGCGCCCAGCGCGTTACTGGCGACGACGAGCTCGACCATCGGTCACGATCGTATCAAGCAGCGGGGGGACGCGCGAAACCGCGGCCGGGTCGGGCCGCCCCGGGGTGCTGATGCCGGCGCCGGGAGGCGCGCGCGAGCCGGATCGGGATCACCCGGGGAAAGGGTCCGGAGCGCGCACCGGGCGCGCACCGCGACCCCGTGTCAGCGGGAACCCTGCCCCCAGAGCACGACCTGCACGGTGTGCAGGAGGATCATGCAGTCGAGGAAAAAGCTGTAGTTCTTGAGGTAGTACAGGTCGTACTGGAGCTTCTCCCGGGCGTCCTCCTGCGAAGCGCCGTAGGGATAGGAGATCTGCGCCCAGCCCGTGATCCCCGGCTTCACGTGGTGACGCAGACCGTAGTACGGGATCGCCTGCGCCAGCTCATCGACGAACTGCGGTCGTTCCGGTCGCGGCCCGACGAAGCTCATGTCGCCCTTGAGCACGTTGATGAACTGCGGCAGCTCGTCGATGCGCGTCTTGCGGATCAGCCGTCCGACCCGCGTGATGCGGTCGTCGTTCGCCTGCGCCCAGCGGGCCTGACCGTCGTTCTCCGCGTCCACACACATGCTGCGGAACTTGTACACCTCGAATACGCGGCCGTGCTTGCCGACGCGCGCCTGCCGGTACAGCGCCGGACCGCGGCCGCCGGATTCGACGAAAATGGCCAGCGCCGTGAGGATCATCACCGGCAGCGCCGCGACCAGGAACACGGTGGCCACGACGACGTCGAACAGGCGCTTGCTGCCGGCCCGGAGCACCGCCTGCGAGAACCCATCGGAGAAGAACACGTTGCTCGGATTGAGCGAGTCCAGGCGGATCTTGCCGAGCTGGCGCTCGTAGAACGTGGTGTCTTCGAGGATCTCCACGCCCCGCATCTTGCATTCGAGGATGTCGTTGACCGGAACGTTGTTGCGGCGGTCGTCCAGCGCGACCACGATCTCGTCGATCGCATAGCGTTTGACGAGATCGACGAGGCTGGCGTCGATGGCGATGAGCTTGCTCTCCGGGATCTGCACCGTGCCCTTGCCGGTGTGCACGAAGCCGACGAGATCGATGCCCTTGCGATCGGAGCGACGGCGCAATTGCTGGATCTGCCGGGCTTTCGCGCCCGCCCCCAGCACCAGAACCCGGCGCACCAGCTGTGAGTCGGTGTACTGGTAGCACAGCAGGCGGCACGAGGCGATGCCGACGAAGGAGCACGCGAGCGCGACGGTGAACGCACCGGCGCCGACGAACAGCGCCGGAAACACCTCGTAGATCCCGACCATCAGGATCAGGCCGACGACGAAGCTGAGCGTCAGGCGGAACAGGACGCCGCGCGGGCTGTCGCGCAGATCGCGGCTGTACAGGCCCATGGCGACCATCACCGTGAGCATCACCAGCGCGAACAGGACGGCATTGACGAACACCGGCTCCAGCGCCGGCACGCCGGCGGCCGCGACGTCGAGATCCATCAGTTTGAGGGTGACGCCGAGGTAGATGGACACCAGCAGGATGAGGGCCTCGGCCAGACCCAGCATCAGCAGAGTTTTGGGGATGTAGTGGCGAAAGATTCGAAACATGTGCGTTGTGCTCCGCAGCGGTTCCCGGGCGGACCGGTTCCGCGTCCTTGTTATAGGTATCGTGCCTGTATGACAGGCCGGCGACTGTGACCTGTGACAGCATTGGTGCAACGACCATGCCAGCCACGGGCAGGGGATCGATCGGGCGGCGAAATGGCAAATAAATGATTATTGTATCATATACTTACGCAAACAGGCCGGACGCGAAAGGCGGTCCTGGCAAGGGCCTGCGGAACCGCTTGACGGGCCAGTCGGTCGCGCCGGCGTCGCCCCCCGACGACAGCACGGACCGGCCCGGGGTTCGGCGACCCACGCAGCACGGACGGACGACGGCTACTGCCGCAGGTCGTGCGGTCGAAGCTGCGGATCCCGGCAGGCCGGGTCTCGATTCGGGCGCCGGCAGCGCGCAGCGCGAGGCCCCGCCCGACCCGGCACAGGCCGCGACCGCGCGAGCGGGCAGTCAGCCCAGATAGTGGCGTACGGATGCCAGCAGGGTCGCCTTCTTGATCGGCTTGGTCAGGTGAGCGGTGCAGCCCGCGGCCAGGCTCTTGTCCATCTCCTCCTTCAGGGCATGGGCGGTCAGCGCCACCACCGGGGTCGGCGCCCGCCCCTGTGCCGCCTCCCAGGCGCGGATGCGGCGCGTCGCCTCGTGGCCGTCCATCACCGGCATCTGCACGTCCATGAGCACGAGGCCGTAATCGCCCGCCTTGAACATTTCCACGGCCAGTTCGCCGTTGTCGGCCTCGTCGACTCGATAGGGTTCGTTCTTCAGGTACGCGGTGATCAGCAGCCGGTTGTCCGGCGTATCCTCCACCAGCAGGATGGCGCCGCCGTACGCGGCCGGCTGCTCCCCGGACGGCGCCGCGATCCGCTCGGGCGCGCCCTCGGGCCGGCTGGCGAACAAGCGGGCGATGGCCTGGAACAGATCGTTGCGTTTGATCGGCTTGACGAGGTAACCGCCCATGCCGAGCCGGCGGGCCCGCTCGATGTCTGGGCCCAGGCTGGCGGAGGTGAGCATCATGATCGTGCCGACCGCACCGCCCTCGGCCTTGATCGCCTCGGTCACCTCGAAGCCGTCCATGCCCGGCATACGACAGTCCGTGAGGATGAGACGGAATTCCCTGCCATCGGCGCGCGCGCGCCGATACGCCTCCAGGCCCTCGCGGCCGTCGCGTGCCGAGCACACGTCGGCACCCTGCGAGCGCAGGGCTTCCTCGAGTATGAGCCGGTTGGTCGCATTGTCGTCGATGACCAGCACGCGCGTGCCGCGCAGCGCGACGGGCGCGACCACGCGCTGGACGGATTGGACCTCTTCGCCGAGGCCGAATTCCACCGCGAAATGGAAGGTGCTGCCCGTCCCGAGCTCACTGTCGACCCAGATCCGTCCGTTCATCTTTTCCACGAGCTTTTGCGAGATGGTCAGGCCGAGCCCCGTACCGCCGTACTTGCGGGTCGTGGACGAATCCACCTGGGTGAAGCTCTGGAAAATCGACTGGCGCTTGTCGGCGGGAATACCGATACCGGTGTCGGATACGGAGAATCGCAGTTGCCCCGGTCCGGGGTGGTCGCGATCGCGCACGACGTGCACGACGATCTCGCCGCGCTCGGTGAACTTGATCGCGTTGCCGACGAGGTTCAGGAGCACCTGACGCAGGCGCCCGGGATCACCGAGCAGAAAACGCGGCACGTCCTCGTCGATGTGGCAGGCGAGCTCGATTCCCTTCTCGTCGCACTTCAGTGCGTAAATGTCGACGGATGACTCGACGACTTCACGCAGCTCGAAATTGATGCGCTCGAGCACGAGTTGTCCGGCCTCGATCTTAGACAGATCGAGGATGTCGTTGACCAGGCTGAGCAGGGCCTCGCCGGCCTTGCGGAAGACCGACACGTACTTCTCCTGGTCGACGTCCAGTGGCGTCTCGGACAGCAGCTCGGCCATGCCGATGATGGCGTTGAGCGGCGTGCGGATCTCGTGGCTCATACTCGCCAGAAATTCCGACTTGACCCGCGATGCCTTCAAGGCCTGGTCCCGCGTCTCGGCGAGCTCGCGCGTCTGCCACTGCACCTGCCGCTCGATTTCCGCGTTGCGCGCCAGCAGCGCGCGGGCCTGGGTCTCCTTGGCGTGTGCCAGGGCGACCATGAGCATGGTCGTCCCGCCGCCCAGCACGAAAGCGATCAGCACCACACCGAGGTCCAGATCGGCGAGATAGACCGGTTTGTGGATCGACAGGCGCACGGAATACAGCGGGTACTGCGTCAGCGACTCCTGTGCGAAGCGGGTCAGCTCGATGCCACCGCCGGCAGTGGCGGGCTGCAGGTCGTACACCACCTGGCGGCCGCTCACGCCCTGGGAATCGAGCACCAGGGTGACCGCCACGGGGCTGCGAAAGGCCTGCGGCCCCACCAGCCGCTGGGGTGAAATCACCACCGCGATGATGCCGGTCAGTTGCTCCTGCCCGCGCGTACCGACCGGCGCGAGCACCGGCTTGAGCAACAGGTAGGTGCCGGCGAGCGAACCGTCCGCCGGCGCCAGGATCGGCATGCTCGTACCACCCTCGATCGCGGTCGCGAGCGCCGCACGCAGCGCCGGGGTCGCAGCCAGATCGGCCGGGCCCGCGACCGGACCGTTACCCGCCGGCGCGACGACATAGACGGGCGGCAGCGTGCCGGGGTTCAGCGCGCGTACGCTGGCCGGATCGGACGTGTACTGCGGATCCCAGGGGTGATAGCTCACCGCAACGACGAACGGGCGGCGCGCAATCAGGCGGCGGGTGTAACGTTCGAACCCCGGTGCGTCGATCCGCCCCGTCGCTTCGAACACGGCCGCGATGCCGCCGGCGATGTCCTCGGTATCGCGCACGTTGCGCAGCGTGGCGTTGCGCATGGGCAGCTCGACGAAGGAGAACTCCCGTTCGGCGTTCTGCAGCGCGGTGTACCAGGCGTTCACCACCAGCACCAGCCAGAACGCCGTGCCGAGACCGCCGGCCACGGCATAGCTCAGCCAGCGCGAGCTGGAGCTGCGGGGCGACTCGGTCACGGACGGGACCGCGCTGCGCCCGCCCCGGTCAGGATTCGCCGTCGTAGACGACGTCGATGCGACCAAGATAGTCCACGAGGGCATCCACGCCCGAGCTCACGGCGCTCGCGTCGCGTGCAATGGCGGCCTGTTCGATGCGGGCCCCGATTTCGGTGATCGCATCGAATCCGTAGCCGCCGCCGGCACCTTTCATGCTGTGGCCGGAAATTCGTATTCGATCGAAGTCGTCGCGCGCGAGCGCCTCGCGCATGGCGCCGACGTCCTTGCCCCGGTTGGCCAGAAACCCCGGGATCAGCTCCTCGAGGTCCGGATCGATGTGCACAACGATACGCTCGCCCATGGTTCGTGCTTTTTGTTCTTGTGATTCTAAGTCTCGTCTTTCTCGCCCTGCGCCCGGAACGCCGCGGGGTCGAGCCCGTGCTGGTTGAGAAGCTTGTAGAACTCCGTGCGATTGCGCCCCGCAATCCGGGCGGCGTTCGCGACGTTGCCGCTGGTAATGCGCAGCACGCTGATCAGGTAGTTGCGCTCGAACTCGTCCTTGGCGTCCTTGAGAGTGAGCATGTCGGCGGGTTCGTCGCGCAGCGCACGCTTCGCCATCGTGAGCGGAATGACGTCGCCTTTGGTGAGCGTCGTGCACAACTCGACGACGTTGATGAGCTGGCGCACGTTGCCGGGCCAGCGGGCCGCGACCAGGTACTCGATCGCATCCGGGGCAAAGTGCTTCTTGCCGCTGCCCAGACGCTCGGCATGCCTGGCGAGGAAGTAATCGAGCAGCGGCGGGATGTCTTCGCGGCGTTCGGACAGGCCCGGCATGTGCATCGGCACCACGTGCAGGCGGTAATACAGATCCTCGCGAAACTCCCCTGCCTCGACCGCTTCTTCCAGATTCGCGTGCGTGGCCGATATGATGCGGACGTTCACCGGCATGCTGCGGGTCGAACCCACCGGCCGGACCTCGAAATCCTGCAGCACGCGCAGCAGCTTGACCTGCAGGCCGAGCGGCATGTCGCCGATCTCGTCGAGGAAAAGCGTACCGCCGTTGGCGGCCTGGAACAGACCTTCGTGACGGGTATTGGCGCCCGTGAACGCGCCTTTCTCGTGGCCGAACAGCTCCGACTCCAGCAGTTGCTCCGGGATGGCGCCGCAGTTGACGCCGATGAATGCCGCCGCGCGACGCGGGCTGGCCGCGTGGATGGCCTTGGCGAGCGCCTCCTTGCCCGTGCCGGTCTCGCCGCTGATGAACACCGTGATGTCGCTGTCGGCCCCCATCTCGGCCTGCTCGAGCAACTCGGCCATGCGCGCGCTGCGGCAGATGATGTCTTCACCGAAGCGCGTGGGCGGGGTCGTGTCGGCGCGCGCGCCGGGCACTCGCAGCACGCGGTTGACCTGCGCGATCAGATCGTTCCGGTCCACCGGCTTGGTCAGAAACGCCAGGGAGCCGAGGTGTGTCGCCTTCACCGCGTCCGGGATACGTGCCTGACCGCTGAGCATGACGACCGGCAGCAAGGGATTGTGGCGGTGGATTTCCGTCAGCAGCGCCATCCCGTCCATCTCGTCCATGAACAGGTCCGTGATCACCAGGTGCGGCGCGTTTTCGCCGATACGCGCCAGTGCATCACGACCCGAGCCCGCGGTAACGACCGCGAAACCCGCCTTGCGCAACCACAGTGACAGCAGTGCGAGCATGTCACTGTCGTCGTCGACGAGCAGCACGCGGGCACTGCGCTCGGCCGTCGCCCCGGCGTCCTGTCCTTCACGGGCGGGCTGCTGGCTCAACAATCTTCGAGTCCTCACTCATGGGATGACCGCAACCGCGCACGTCACGGTGTAGTCGCTCGGGCTTTCTTCGAAGCCGTTCGAGGGGTCGGATTATCTACCCTTGCACCCTACCCTTCAAACCGTCGTGCGCGGAATGAAGACCTGGGCCACATCTTCGTGGCGGCGCGGGGCGCATTCAGGACGTCCCGGCCGCACAGCCGCGCGCAGCGAGCGGCGGCCTGTCATTCCACCGTCACCGATTTGGCGAGATTGCGCGGCTGATCCACGTCCGCACCCCGGATCACGGCCACGTGATAGGCGAGCAATTGCAGCGGCACCGTGTAGATGATGGGTGCGATCGGATCTTCGACCGGCGCGACCCGCAGCGTCGTCACCCCCGGGGAATCCGACACCGACACGCTGGAATCGGCGAACACGAACAGCTCCCCGCCGCGCGCGCGGACCTCCTCGAGATTGGAGCGCAGCTTCTCGAGCAGCTCGTTGTTGGGCGCGACCGCGATGACGGGCATGTCGCCGTCCACCAGCGCGAGCGGGCCGTGTTTGAGCTCGCCGGCGGGATAAGCCTCGGCATGGATGTAGGAGATCTCCTTGAGCTTCAGGGCACCCTCCATGGCCACGGGATACATCGAGCCGCGGCCGAGGTACAGCGCGTGATGCTTGCCGGCGAAACGCTCGGACAGCGCTTCGATGTGCCCGTTCAGCTCGAGCGCGTGATTGACCTTGCCCGGCAGACTCTCGAGCAGCGCCACGAGCTGTCGCTCCTGTTCGGGCGTGACACGATGGCGCCGCCCGAGCGCGATCGTGAGCAGCATCAGCGCCACGAGCTGGGTGGTGAAGGCCTTGGTCGACGCCACGCCGATCTCGGGACCGGCACGGGTCATGAACACGAGCCCGGATTCCCGCGTCAGCGAACTCTCCGGCACGTTGCAGATCGCCAGGCTGTGGCGAAAGCCCCGGCGCCTGGCCTCGCGCAGTGCCGCCAGGGTGTCGGCCGTTTCGCCGGATTGCGAGATGGTCACGAACAGCGCGTCATCTGGAACCACGGGCGTACGGTAGCGGAACTCGCTGGCGACCTCGATGCTGCAATGCACGCCGGCGATGGACTCCAGCCAGTAGCGCGCGACGAGGCCGGCGTGATAACTCGTCCCGCAGGCGACGATCTGCACCGAGCGCACACTGTCGAGCACCTGCGTCGCGTCCAGACCGAATGCCTCGTCCACGACCCGGCCGTCGGCGATGCGCCCGGCCAGCGTCTCGGCCAGGGCGCGTGGCTGGGTGAAAATCTCCTTGAGCATGTAGTGGCGGTAACCCGCCTTCTCCGCCACGTCGGCGGTGAGCTGGGAGATCGACAGGCGGCGTTCGACCCGCCGGCCCTGCTCGTCGTAGATGATGACCTCGTCTTCGCGGATGTCGGCGATGTCACCGTCCTCGAGGAACATGAACTGCTGGGTCACGGGCAGCAGCGCGAAAACGTCCGAGGCGATGAAGCGCTCGCCGATGCCGATGCCGATGACCAGCGGGCTGCCACGGCGCGCGGCCACCAGGCGTCCCGGCGCCGTGCTGCTGATCACCCCGATCGCGTACGCCCCGCGCAGTTCGCGGGTCGTATCCATGACCGCCTGCAGCAGATCCTTGCCGCGATCGAGATGGTCGTACACCTGGTGCACGATGACCTCGGTATCGGTTTCCGAAGTGAACTCGTAACCGGCGGCACGCTGCTGTGCGCGCAGGTCTTCGTGATTCTCGATGATGCCGTTGTGCACCAGCGCGACGCGCCCGCGACACACGTGCGGATGGGCGTTGCGCGCGCTCGGCTCGCCGTGCGTGGCCCAACGGGTGTGCGCGATGCCCATCGTACCGCTGAGCGGATCGCGCTCGAGCGAGTCCTCGAGCTCGCGAACCTTGCCCATGACACGCACGCGTTCGAGCGCGCCGCTGCCGTTGACGACGGCGACACCCGCGGAATCGTAACCGCGGTACTCGAGCCGCTTGAGGCCCTCGACGAGAATGGGGGTGACGTTGCGCTGTGCCACCGCACCGACGATTCCACACATGGGTCGCTGTCCTCGGCTGTTCAGTCCCGGGCCCGGGATCCTGTAGCGACCGGCGCGGCGCCAGCCTGAGCGCCACCGCGAGCCGCGGCCGGTGCCCTGGCCTGCAGCTCCAGCCGAATCATCTCCCGGGCCTGCACGATCTGGTTCGGAGTGAGAACCCCGGTCATGGCGACAATGTAAGCCTGCGCCACGCGGTTACCCTGGTCGGCGGCGAAATGATACCAACCATAAGCGCGCTGATTATCCTTGGGCAGACCCAGGCCGAGTTGGTACAGCGTGCCCAGATTGCGCTGCGCGTCCGCGTTGCCCGCGACTGCGGCCCGGCGGTACCAGCGCGCGGCGGCGGTCGCATCGCGATCGACCCCGAGGCCGAGCTGGTAGTGGATCCCCAGATAGTTCTGCGCGACCGGGTCGCCCGCGGCGGCGCGCGGCTGCCACAGGCTGAACGCGGTCTCGTAGTCGCCACGCCGGAAGGCCGCTTCGGGATCGGTGCGCCGGCCGCAGCCAAAGGCGATGACGCACGCAAGGCCCAGGCACAGCAGGCGCAGGCGACGAGGATCCGGGCGCGCGCCACCGGCTGCGGGCGCCGGCCGTTGCGGAACCCCGCCGCGCTGTGGTTTCACCGCTGCGACCACGGCCAGCGGCCGTCGTCCGTGTGTCATGCGGGTAGTTATCCGGACGTGGCCGATGGACGACGGTACACGGGCGGAATTGGTCGGGGCGAGAGGATTCGAACCTCCGACCACCGCAACCCCATTGCGGTGCGCTACCAGGCTGCGCTACGCCCCGAAGTGCGGATGGTACTACGCCTGCCGCCGTGCGTGCAGCTGCAACCGGGCGCCGTGGCGCCCGATCCGTGCCGGCGCGGTACGGGACGCCGCTAGCGGCGCAGGATGTCGAGGACTTCCTCCAGTTCGACGCGCAACTGCTTGATGATCTGCTGGCTCATGCTGGTGTCGGCTTTCACCTCGTCACCCGAGAGCCGCTGGCGCGCGCCGCCGATGGTGAAGCCGTGCTCGTAGAGCAGGCTGCGGATCTGGCGGATGAGGATCACGTCCTGGCGCTGGTAGTAGCGCCGGTTGCCGCGCCGCTTGATCGGCTTGAGCTGGGGAAATTCCTGTTCCCAGTAGCGCAGCACGTGCGGTTTGACCGCACACAGGTCGCTCACTTCCCCGATCGTGAAGTAACGCTTGCCTGGAATTGTGGGCAGTTCGTTGTTATTGGACGGTTCCAGCATACGCCTCGACCCTAGCCTTGAGCTTCTGGCCCGGTCGGAATGTTACCACCCGACGTGCACTTATTGGAATTTCTTCACCCGTTTTCGGATTGCGTCCCGGGCGTTCGTTCTTGTCGCGCAAATCGAAGTTACCGAAGCCGGACAACTTGACCTGCTGACCGGACTCGAGCGCCGCCCGGATCTCCTCGAAAAACATTTCGACGAGCTCTTTGGCCTCACGTTTGTTGAGACCCAATTCCTCGAAAAGGCGCTCCGCGATATCGGCCTTGGTCAACGCCATGACTCAGTTCCTCAACGACGCTCCGTGCTGTGCGGCGATGCCGGCGACGATCTTTTCGACCACGGCATCCACTTGCTCGTCCAATAGAGTGCTCGAAGAACCTTGAAAAATCAAGCCTATCGCCAGACTTTTCTTCCCGGAATCAATACCTTCGCCCTGATAGACGTCAAACAACTGAAGGTCGACCAGTAACTCGCCCGCAAAATGCCGGGCCGTGGCCAGCACCGCGGCCGCGGAAACGGTCCGATCCAGGACCACGCTGAGGTCCCGCCGGATGCGCGGAAACCGTGACAGGGCGCGGTATTGCGGCAGCCTGCCGGTGGCGATCCGGGCCACGTCGAGCTCCAGCAGCCACACGCCGGCAGGCAGGTCGAGCGCGCCCGCGACGCGCGGGTGCAGGGCACCGAGCCGGCCGGCCGGCCGGCCGTCGAGCAGCACTGCGGCAGCCTGCCCCGGATGCAGGGCCGGATCGTCGGCGAGCGGCGTGAAACTGCATGCGCCCAGTCCACCCACCGTGCCGAGGATGGCCTCCACGTCGGCCTTGAGATCAAAAAAATCAACGGCTTGAGTTGTACTTCCCCACTGCTCCGGGAGCACGTCGCCGTACACCGCGGCGGCGAGCAGGCTACGTTCGCTCACGCCCGCCGCCTGTGGCAGGAAGGCCGGCCCGATCTCGAACACGCGTACGCGGCTGCGCTGGCGCCTCAGATTACGCTGCAGCACCTGCACCAGACCCGGCCACAAGCCGGTCCGCATCACCGACAGATCGGCCGAAATCGGATTGGCGAGCGCCAGCGCGCGCTGCCCGGGCGCGAACGCCGCGAGCACGGTCGGATCGACGAAACTGTAGGTGACGACCTCCTGGTAACCGCGTTCGACCAGCACGGTGCCGAGCCGTCTGGCCGGTACGCGGGTCTCGGCCGCGCCGCGCACCACCAGCGCGCCGCGCGGGGCGTGCTCCGGCATGTCTGCGTAACCGGCGCTGCGCGCCACTTCCTCGATGAGGTCCGCTTCCAGCGCGATGTCGAACCGAAACGCCGGTGGCGTCACACGCCAGCCGTCCGCCGCCGCGGCCACCTCCATGCCCAGACCCAGCAGGCACCGTTCAGTCACGGCGTCGGCGACCTCGTAGCCGAGGAGGCGGCGCATGCGGGCGCGCCGCAAGCCGATGGCGGCACGCTGCGGCAGGTGCTCCGCGGCCCGGACCGCCGTGGTCGGCCCCGGCACACCGCCGCAGATCGCCAGGATCAGCGCCGTGGCGCGCTCGATTGCCTGCGCCTGCAGATCGGGGCTGACACCGCGTTCAAACCGCTGCGAGGCGTCGGTATGCAGATGCAGGGCCCGGGCCCGGGGCGCGATCGCGGCGGGCGCGAAGTAGGCACCCTCGAGAAATATGTCGGTCGTGACCGCGCCGACGCCGGTCTCCAGTCCGCCCATGATCCCGGCCAGCGCCACCGCGCGCACGTGATCGGCGATGACCAGCGTCTCGGGGCCCGGCGTCACGTTGCGCCCGTCGAGCAGGGTCAGCGTTTCGCCGTCGCGGGCGCGACGCACCACGATGCCGTCGGCGAGGGTGTTCAGATCGAATGCGTGCAGCGGCTGGCCGAGCTCGAGCATCACGTAGTTGGTGACGTCGACGATGGCACTGAGTGAGCGCACGCCGCTGCGACGCAGACGTTCGCGCAGCCATACCGGGCTTGGTGCGCCGGTATCGACATCGCGGATCACGCGCCCGGCATAGACCGGACACGACTCGGGATCCTCGATGCGCACCGGGAATGCGGCGTCGATCTGCGCCGGGATCGACGCGATCGCGGGCGCGCTGACACTCATCCGGTTGCGCACGGCCACCTCGCGGGCGATGCCGGCGACACTCAGGCAGTCACCGCGGTTCGGTGTCAGATCGACGTCGAACACGTGGTCGGGCAGACCCAGGTAGCCCGCCAGCGACTCACCGGGCGAGACGTCGGCGGGCAGCACCAGCAGGCCGCTCGCGTCCTCCCCGAGTCCCAGCTCGAACTCGGAACACAGCATGCCCGCGGACTCGACGCCGCGCAGCCTGGCGCGGTCGACACGCCGGCCGCCCGGCAGCAGCGAACCGGGGCACGCGAGTGCCACGCCGATCCCCGGCCGCACGTTCGGTGCGCCGCAGACGACGGTGCGGTCCGTACCAGATCCGTCATCGACCACGCAGATCTGCAAGCGGTCCGCTGCGGGATGCGGCTCGACCGCGAGCACACGGGCCACGATCACACCCTCGGATCCGGACGCCAGCGCCGCGACCGAATCGACCTCCAGGCCCGCCATGGTCAGCTGTTCGGCAAGCTCGTCCGCCGCTACCGGCGGATCCACCCACTCGCGCAGCCATCGCTCACTGAATTTCATCCGCCCTCACTCAATGCCGACGCCAACCGGAGCCCAGAAAACCGGGGTCGAAAACCGGGGTCAGAGTCGAATTTCCAAGGGAAATTCGACTCTGACCCCGGTTTTTGGAAATTCGACTCTGACCCCGGTTTCCCCGGTTTTCCCGGTTTCTCTGGTTTTCGCGGTTGTTCATCGGAACTGCTCGAGGAAGCTCAGATCGTTGTCGAAGAACAGCCGCAAATCGTTGATGCCATAGCGCAGCATGGCCATCCGCTCGATGCCGAGGCCGAAGGCGAAACCCGTGTAGCGCTCGCTGTCGATGCCGACGGCTTCGAACACCCGCGGGTGAACCATCCCGCAACCGAGCACTTCGAGCCAACCGGTATGGCCGTGCTCGGTCTCGAGACGGATGTCGACCTCGGCGGACGGTTCGGTGAACGGGAAATACGATGGCCGGAAGCGCATCTGCAGGGCATCCTGCTCGAAAAAGGCTTTCAGGAACGTCGCCAGCAGCCCCTTCAGATCCGCCAGGCTCACGTCCTCGTCGACGAGCAGGCCCTCGACCTGGTGAAACATCGGCGAGTGGGTCTGATCGTAGTCACAGCGGTAGACGCGCCCGGGCGCGATGATGCGCAACGGCGGCGGCTGCGACTGCATCACCCGCACCTGCACTGGCGAGGTGTGGGTCCGCAGCAGCAGCCCGCCCGGGAAATAGAACGTGTCGTGCATGGCCCGGGCGGGATGGTTCGACGGGATGTTGAGCGCCTCGAAGTTGTGATACTCGTCTTCGATCTCGGGCCCTTCGGCCACGGCGAAACCGGCCTGGCCGAGCAGGATTTCCACCCGCTCCAGCGTGCGGGTCAGGGGGTGCAGCCCACCGCGGCGCGATCCGCGCCCGGGCAGGGTGACGTCGACGGCGACGGCCGCGAGATCCGCTTGCAGCGCCGCCTGCTCGAGCGTCTCGCGGCGCGCTGCCAGCAGCGCCGCGATGCCGTCCTTGAGATCGTTGATCGCCTGACCGAAAGCCGGCCGTTCGGCGGCGGGCATGCGGCCGAGCTCCTTGAGCTTGGCGGTCACCAGGCCTTTCTTGCCGAGGTAGCGAACCCGTACCTCCTCGAGCACGCCGAGCGCGGTGGCCGCCTCGAGTTCCGTGCGCGCCGCGGCGAGGATTTCACCGAAATCGTCCATCGTGCCTTTCCCGTCCCCGGAAACGAAAACAGGGGAAAGGAGGACCCTTTCCCCTGCCGTGCTGCCGGAACCCGACCTGGTGGGATCGCGTCGTTTCAGGCGGCAAGCGCAGCGCGGGCAGCATCGGCGAGCTGCGCAAACGCGTCCGCGTCATGGACCGCGATGTCGGCGAGCAGCTTGCGATCGACGTCGATCTGCGCCTTGCGCAGCCCCTGCATCAGCAGGCTGTAACTGAGCCCGCACTCGCGTGCCGCGGCATTGATGCGGACGATCCAGAGCCTGCGGAACTGCCGCTTGCGCTGGCGGCGATCGCGGTAGGCGTACTGGCCTGCCTTGATGACCGCCTGCTTGGCGATCCGGTACACGTTCTTGCGCCGGCCGCGATAGCCCTTCGCCAGCGCCAGAACCTTCTTGTGCCGCGCGTGCGCGGTTACACCTCTCTTGACCCGTGGCATGAAGCCTTACCTCGGTTGAATCAAACGTTCAGCATGCGCCGCACGGCGTTGGTATCCGCATCGGCAACCAGCAGGTTGCCGCACAGCTGACGCTTACGCTTGGCACTCTTTTTCGTCAGGATATGACGCTTGAAGGACTGGCGACGCTTGAAACGGCCGGAACCGACCTGTTTGAAGCGCTTCGCCCCCGCTCGCTTTGTCTTGATCTTCGGCATGACTTTTCCTGTTCGCTGTTCGCGGCCGCCCTCGTCATCGACGGCGGCCGATCCCGCTACACCCTACTGGGTCCGTTTCGGTGAAATTACCATCACCATCTGCCGGCCCTCGAGCCTCGGATACTGCTCGACGGAACCGTGCTCGGCGAGATCCTTCTCGACCCGCTCCAGCATCTGCGCGCCGAGCTCCTGGTGCGCCATCTCGCGCCCGCGAAACCGCAGCGTGACTTTCACCTTGTCGCCGTTGGTGAGGAACCTGACCAGATTGCGGACCTTGATCTTGTAGTCACCATCATCCGTGCCGGGCCGGAACTTCACTTCCTTGATCTGGATGATCTTCTGCTTGCGCTTCGTCGCATGGCGTTTCTTGTTCTGGTCGAATAGAAACTTGCCGTAGTCCATGACGCGACACACCGGCGGCTCCGCCGTCGGCACGATCTCCACCAGGTCGAGCGCGGCAACCTCGGCCAGGCGCCGCGCCTCTTCGAGCGCGATGACACCGACCTGCGCACCGTCTGCGCCAATCACCCGGACCTGCGCAGCGTCGATCTCGTCGTTGACCCGGTTCTTCTTTTCCGCGGCGATAATTCAGCCCTCCAAAACAGTGCGGCCGCGGCACGCGATGTCCCGCTGGAGAACCGCGGCGAAGTCCTCTAGGGACATACTGCCCAGGTCCTTGCCAGCGCGCGTACGCACGGCCACGGTTTGAGTTTCGACTTCCCGTGCACCCGCAACGAGCATATACGGAACCCGCTGCAAGGTGTGCTCGCGGATCTTAAAGCCGATCTTCTCGTTTCTCAAGTCCGCCTCCGCCCTGAATCCTTGATTTTTCAGGGTTTCAGCGATCCGGGCCGCGTAATCCGCATGGCTGTCGGTAATGGACAGCGCGACCGCCTGGACCGGCGCGAGCCAGGCGGGGAAAACGCCGGCGTAATGCTCGACCAGGATGCCGAAAAACCGCTCGAGCGAGCCGAGCAGCGCGCGGTGGATCATGATGGGGCGGTGCCGCTGGCCGTCCGCGGCCACGTACTCCAGCGCGAAGCGCTCCGGCAGATTGAAATCGAGCTGTATGGTCGAGCACTGCCACTTGCGACCGATGGCGTCCTGGATCTTGACGTCGATCTTCGGCCCGTAGAAAGCGCCGCCCCCCTCCTCCACGCCATATTTCAGTCCCTTGCGCTCGAGCGCGGCGCGCAGGCCGGCCGTCGCCCGTTCCCAGATGGCATCCGTGCCCACGGACTTCTCCGGCCGGGTCGACAGCTCGATTTCGTACGCGGTGAAGCCGAAGTCGGCCAGCACTTCCAGGTTCAGATCCAGGATGCGGACGATCTCGTCCTCGATCTGCTCCTCGCGGCAGAACACGTGCGCATCGTCCTGGGTGAAGCCGCGCACGCGCATCAGGCCGTGCAGGGCGCCGGACATCTCGTGGCGGTAGACGGTGCCGAGCTCCGCCCAGCGCAGGGGCAGCTCCCGGTAGGAGCGCAACCGGTCCTTGTAGATGAGCACGTGGAACGGGCAGTTCATCGGCTTGAGCTGATAGAGCTGCTCGTCCTCCTCCATCGGCCGATACATGGACTCGCGGTAGAAATCCGTGTGCCCGGAGGTATGCCAGAGGGTCTCGAGCGCGATGTGTGGCGTATAGAGCAGATCGTAGCCGGCCGCGCTGTGGCGCTCGCGCCAGTAATCCTCCATGACGCGGCGGATACGCGCGCCCTTCGGGTGCCAGAACACCAGGCCGCCGCCGGCGTCCTCTTGCAGACTGAACAGGTCCAGATCCCGGCCGATGCGGCGATGATCGCGCTTTTCGGCCTCCTCTAGGCGGTGCAGGTAATCCTTCAGCGCGCCCTTGTCCGCCCAGGCGGTACCGTAGATGCGCTGGAGCATGGCGTTGCGGGAATCCCCGCGCCAGTACGCGCCGGCCACCTTCATCAGCTTGAACGCCTGCAGACGGCCGGTGCCCGGGACGTGCGGCCCCCGGCACAGATCGACGAAGTCATCCTGGCGGTACAGCGAGATCTCCTGCCCGGCCGGGATGGCGGCGATGATCTCGGCCTTGTACTGCTCGCCCATCGCGCGGAAGTACTCGACCGCCGCGTCGCGCGGCATGAGCTCGCGGCTGACCGGCAGATCCTTCGCGGCCAGCTCCTTCATGCGCGCTTCGATGAGCTCCAGATCCTCGGGGGTAAAGGCGCGGCTGAAGGCGAAATCGTAGTAAAAGCCGTCCTCGATGACCGGACCGATGGTGACCTGGGCGTCCGGGAACAGCTGCTTGACCGCGTGCGCGAGCAGGTGCGCGGTGCTGTGGCGAATGATCGCCAGGCCGTCGGCGTCCTTCGCCGTCACGATCGCGACCGCGGCGTCGCCATCGAGGCGGTGGCTGGTGTCGACCAGCCGCCCGTCGACGCGGCCGGCCAGGGCGGCCTTGGCCAGGCCCGGGCCGATGGCGGCCGCCACCTCGGCGACGGTGACCGGCCGGGGAAATTCCCTGTGACTGCCGTCGGGCAGCGTAATGGTGGGCATCTGTCGTCCTCCGTGGCCTGTACGAGGGGCCATTTCATCGGAACCTTGGGGGGCCCGGTTACCGTGCGCTGTCGTGCAAAAAAAAGCACCGCCATTGCGGTGCGCAATCTGTTTGGTAGGCGCGATTGGACTCGAACCAACGACCCCCACCATGTCAAGGTGGTGCTCTAACCAGCTGAGCTACGCGCCTGTCGAGGCGCGGGAAGGATACAGAATCACGCCGGTGTTGCCAACGCCGCCGGCGCGCCGCGTGGGGCCGGCGACGGCGCTGCCGGGCCGGGTCCGTCCGCCGCCGACACGCGGGGCGGACGCCCGGGGCGCGGCGTAGATCGGCTAGGACGCGCGGCGGGCCGGCAGGCCCAGACCCTCGGTGCGAAGCTGTTCGATCTCGTCGCGGATGCGGGCGGCCTGCTCGAACTCGAGATCGCGCGCGTGCCGGTACATCTGCTCCTCGAGCTGGCGCATGCGTTTCATGAGCAGCTCGGGAGTCTGTCCGGCATAACGTTGCCGGTCTTCGGCCACGGCGCCGGCCCGGCGCCCGGTGCCCGGCGCGCGCGCCCGGGTATCGACGTCGAGCATGTCGATCACGGCCTTGGCGACCCCGCGCGGGGTGATGCCGTGCTCGCGGTTGAACGCGGCCTGGGCCTCGCGGCGCCGGCCCATCTCCGCCAGCGCGCGCTGCATGGAGCCGGTGATGCGGTCGGCGTACAGAATCGCCCTGCCATCGAGATTGCGCGCCGCGCGACCGACGGTCTGGATCAGCGACCGTTCCGAGCGCAGGAAACCCTCCTTGTCCGCGTCCAGGATCGCGACCAGCGACACCTCCGGGAGATCGAGCCCCTCGCGCAGCAGATTGATGCCGACCAGCACGTCGAACCTGCCGTTGCGCAGGTCGCGGATGATCTCCACCCGCTCGACCGTTTCCACGTCCGAATGCAGGTAACGCACGGCGACGCCGTGCTCGCCGAGATATTCGGTCAGATCCTCGGCCATGCGCTTGGTCAGGGTCGTCACCAGCACCCGCTCGCGGCGCGCCACGCGCAGGTTGATCTCCGACAGCAGATCGTCGACCTGCGTCGCGGCGGGACGGATCTCGACTTCGGGATCGAGCAGGCCGGTCGGCCGCACCACCAGCTCGACGACCTGGCCGGAGTGTTCGAGCTCGTAGGGGCCCGGCGTCGCCGACGTGTAGATGGTCTGCGGCGCCAGGCGCTCGAGCTCCTCGAAGCGCAGCGGCCGGTTGTCGAGCGCCGACGGCAGGCGAAAACCGTATTCGACCAGGGTTTCCTTGCGCGAACGATCGCCGCGGTACATCGCGCCGAGCTGGGGCACGGTGACGTGACTCTCGTCGACGACCAGCAGCGCGTTGGCCGGCAGGTAGTCGAACAGCGTCGGCGGCGGCTCGCCGGCCTGGCGCCCGGACAGGTAGCGCGAGTAGTTCTCGATCCCGGCGCAGTAACCGATTTCCAGGATCATCTCCAGATCGAAACGGGTGCGCTGCTCCAGACGCTGCGCCTCGAGCAGCTTGCCGGTGTCGCGCAGTTGCCGCAGCCACATCTCGAGCTCGAGCTTGATCGCTTCGACCGCCTCGAGCAGCGTCGCGCGGTCGGTGACGTAGTGGCTCTTGGGATAGATGGTCAGGCGCGGCACGGTGCGCAGCACCTCGCCGGTGAGCGGATCGAACCACGACAGCTGCTCGATCTCCTCGTCGAACAGCTCCACGCGTACGGCCTCGCGTTCGGATTCGGCCGGGTAGATGTCGATGACGTCGCCGCGCACGCGGTAGGTCGCGCGGTGCAGCTCGACGTCGTTACGGGTGTACTGCAGCTCGGCCAGGCGGCGCAGGACCGCACGCTGGTCGAGCGTGTGGCCGCGCACCAGGTGCAGGATCATGCCGTGGTACGCGGCCGGATCGCCCAGGCCGTAGATGGCGGACACCGTCGCGACGACGATGGTGTCCTCACGCTCGAGTATCGCCTTGGTCGCCGACAGCCGCATCTGGTCGATCTGGTCGTTGATGCTCGCGTCTTTCTCGATGTAGGTGTCCGTCGTCGGAACATAGGCTTCCGGCTGGTAGTAATCGTAATAGGAGACGAAGTACTCGACCGCGTTGTGCGGAAAGAACTCGCGGAACTCGCCGTAGAGCTGTGCCGCGAGCGTCTTGTTCGGCGCGAGCACGAGCGTGGGCCGCTGCAGCTCGGTGATGACGTTGGCGATGGTGAAGGTCTTGCCCGAGCCGGTGACGCCGAGCAGGGTCTGGTGCATCAGGCCGTCACCGAGGCCGGCGATCAGCTGCGGGATCGCCTGCGGCTGGCCGCCGGCCGGACGATAATCGGAAACGAGTTCGAAGCGTCTGTTCATGCCAGGGTGATCGATGCGCATGCCGGCGCGTGGCGGCGTGCCCGGGAGCGACAGCTTAGCGATTCGAGGCCGATCCGGCCACGCCGCAGCCGTCCATGGCTGCGCGCACGACGGCGCGGCTTACATTGACCGCCCACATGGCCGTCAGTACCATACCCGCCCGGCGTTTCCCCGGTAGCTCAGTCGGTAGAGCGGGTGACTGTTAATCACTAGGTCGGCGGTTCGAGCCCGTCCCGGGGAGCCAGTTCAAGCGGCGGCGTGCGGCTGAAGCCGCACCTACACCATCCCCCCCCCCGGGGTTGAAGCGGCGGCGTGCGGCTGAAGCCGCACCTACACCACCCCCCCGGGGTTGAAGCGGCGGCGTGCGGCTGAAGCCGCACCTACACCACCCCCCCGGGGTTGAAGCGGCGGCGTGCGGCTGAAGCCGCACCTACACCA
>JADZEE010000015.1 GCA_020850735.1 Gammaproteobacteria bacterium
CCGCTTGAAGTCCGTTCGGATCCGTGAACCGCAGCGGATTCGCGTTGACATACAGGTAGGGATTCAGCCCTCCCGCCAGCCCGATGGGATCCGGCTGCAGGTATCTGCCGGTATCCGGGTCGTAATCGCGGTAGTAGTTGTAATGTGCCGGGCCTTGCATCGTACCGGTGTCCGCTGGCGTCGTAGTGGTGGGTGGGCGGACCTGATTCGACCGTTGGCCCAGGCTAGCCGCACAGGCGGCGCTCGGCCTCGCGGTATTTCTCGGCGGTGCGGGCGATCACCTCGGCGGGCAGGTGCGGGCCGGGGGCGCGCTTGTCCCAGTCCAGGGTCTCCAGGTAGTCGCGCACGTACTGCTTGTCGAAGCTCGGCGGGCTCATCCCTGTGCGCCAGTCGGCGGCCGGCCAGAAGCGCGAGGAATCCGGGGTCAGGACCTCGTCGATGAGCACGAGCTCGCCGGCGTCGTCGAGACCGAGCTCGAGCTTGGTGTCGGCGATGATGATGCCGCGCGCGGCCGCGAGCTCGACCGCAAGCCCGTAGATGGCGAGGCTCAGCTCGCGCACACGGCGCGCCAGCGGTTCGCCGATGAGCTCGACGACGCGGGCGAAATCGATGTTCTCGTCGTGGGCGCCGGCCTCGGCCTTGGTGGCGGGCGTGAAGATGGGGTCGGGCAGGCGCGCGGCCTGCGCGAGCCCGGGCGGCAGCGCGATACCGCACACGCCACCGCTGCGCTGGTAGTCCTTCCAGCCCGAGCCGATGAGGTAACCGCGCACGACGGCCTCAATCGGCAAAGGCCGGCAACGGCGCACGACGACGGCGCGGCCGCGCAGCTGGCGGCGTTCGGCGTCGTCGGCGAGCAGCGCGTCGACCGAACGGTCGACGAGGTGATTGGGCACGATCCGCCGGGTGCGCGCGAACCAGAAGTTCGACACCGAGGTCAGCACGACTCCCTTGCCCGGGATCGGATCCGGCAGCACGACGTCGAACGCGGAGATGCGATCGGTGGCGACGATCAGCAGATGGGCGTCGTCGACGCGGTAGATGTCACGGACCTTGCCGCGGCTCACGAGCTCGAGCGAGCGCAGCGAGGATTCGAAAACGACCTCGGTGGCTTCGGCGGTGTGCGACACGCTGCGCTCCGGGTTCAGTGCGCGCGGGCGAGCGCGGGAAGATCGCCGGCCACGCCGGACGCCCGGCGCATGATCGCCGCCTTGACGGGCCGCATGCCGTCCACCAGGCCGAGACCGGTATTGCGCAGCCGCACCAGCGGATCCGCGTCGGCGGCGAACAGGCTGCGCAGCCCGTCCATGGCCATCTGCATGAACAGGTTCTCGCCCTTGCGCCAGCGCTCGAAACGGCGCAGCGTCGCCAGCCCGCCGGGATCGCGGTCGTCCTCGTGCGCGTGGCCGAGACATTCCGCCAGCGCCGCGGCGTCCATGAGGCCGAGGTTCGCGCCCTGGCCCGCGAGCGGGTGGATGACGTGCGCGGCGTCGCCGACCAGCGCGACCCGCTCACCGACGTAGCGCGTCGCCCGGCCACGCGACAGCGGCCAGGCTTCGCGCCGACCGCAATGTTCGATGCGCCCGAGCGCGTGGCCGCAGGCGGCGCCCAGCTCGGCGCAAAAATCCGCCTCCCCGAGCGCACACAGGCGCTGCGCATGCTCCGGCGTGGTCGACCACACCAGGGCGCAGGTGTGCGCCTGCGCGAGCGGCAGCAGCGCCAGCGGACCGTCGGCCAGGAAGACCTGGCGTGCGGTCTCGTCGTGGGCGAGCTCGGTGCCGAGTACGCACACGACCGCCGCCTGGCGGTACGGCGTATGGATGAAATCGATGCCCGCGAGCTCGCGGACCCGTGATCCGGCACCGTCGGCGCCGACGACCAGGCGCACGCGCAGGCGCCTGCCGCCGGCGAGGGCCAGCGTGACCGCCGTGGTGTCGACCTCGAAGCCGGTGAGTTCGGCCGCGCGTTCGCGGCGCACGTGCGCATAGCCGCCCACGGCCGCGTCGACCGCGGCGAGCAGGCGCCGGTTCTCGACGATGGTGGCGAGCTCGGGCTGGCCCACCTCGGCGGCATCGAACTCGATCCGCCCGCTGCCGCGCGCATCCCACACCGCCATCCGCCGTACCGGCCCGCGCTGCGCCGGTGGCAGCCGCTGCCAGGCACCGAAGGCGCTGAGCAGGCGCACCGAGGCCACCGTCAGCGCCAGCGTGCGCGGATCCGGTTCATTGTCGTCGGCCGCGGGCGCGACCGGCGCGCGTTCGAGCACGGTCACCGTCCAGGGCGTGCTGTGCGCCAGGGCGCCAGCCAGGGTGAGTCCGACGATGCCCGCACCGACCACGGCGACGTCGGCATCGAAGCCGGGGATCCGGGCGCGACGCCTCACAACGGCAGACCGAGGGCGAGCCGGGGCGTGCGGCCGGCCAGCCCGGTGGCGGCGCGCGCCAGCGCCCGCTTGGCCGGCGGCAGCAGATCCAGACCGACCAGACCGAGCTGGCGCAAGGTGCCGAGCACGGGGATCCGGTTGTAGAACACACGTACGAGGCCGTCGCTCAGGGTGATCACCCGGTCCTGATCGGGCTTGCGCGCGGCAACGTACGCGGCGAGCGCCGGCGCGTCGCCGAAATCCGTGCCGGCGCGCACGTGCGCGGCGACGTGCTCGGCGAGCACCGCGGCGTCGCGCAGGCCGAGGTTCAGACCCTGGGCGGCGTTCGGATGCACGACATGGGCGGCGTTACCGACCAGCACCGTGCGCGCCGCGCACTGCTCGAGCGCGCGCAGCAGGCGCAGCGGGTAGGCCGTACGCGGGCCGGGTGCGCTGAGCCGGCCGAGCCGCAATCCGTAGCGCTCGCTCGCCGCGCGTGCGAAATCCTCATCCGCCAGCGCGCTGACGCCGGCGGCGTCGGCATGCGGCACGACCCACACCAGCACCGCGCGCCGCCCGGGCAGCGGCAGCAGCGCACAGGGGCCCTCGGGCGTGAAGCGTTCGAACGCGATCCCGCCATGATCGCGCTCGGGCGTGATCGCGGCGACCACGGCCGTCTGCCCGTAGTCGCGGATCTGCGTTTTCAGCGCCAGGCATTCGCGCACACGCGACTGCGCACCGTCGGCGCCGATCAGCAGCCGTGCGCGCAGGCGCTCGCCGCTGCCGGCGAGCGTGACGGTGACGTCCGCGTCCCCGGCGCGCACGTGCTCGACCCGCGCCGGACAGCGGTACTCGCAGCGGCTGCGACCGAGCGTGTCGAGCAGGGCGCGGCCGAGCCGGCGGGCGATCACCACGTAGCCCAGCGCGCTGCGGCCGATGACGGCGGCCTCGATCCGCAGCGCGCCGAAGCGCCCGCGCTCGCTGACGTGCACCGCGCGGATCGGCGCCACCGCGTCACCGAGCGCCGGCCATACGCCGACCGCCTCGAGGATCCCCGCCGACGACAGGGTCAGGGCGAGTCCACGCTCGTCCCAGGTCGTGTTGCCGTCGTCCCCGGGCCGGCGGGCCTCGACGACCACCGTGCGCACACCGATCGCGTCCAGTGCCAGGGCGATGCTGACGCCGATCGGCCCGCCGCCGGCGATGATGCAGTCGTAGTCAGGCCGCACGCGCTTCGGCCATCACCGCTTCGATGTCGGTGACCGTCTTGGGCGCGGCGGCGCTGAGCACCTCGTGGCCGTCCGCCGTGACCAGTACGTCGTCCTCGATGCGCACGCCGATGTTCCAGTAGCGCTTCGGCAGCCCCTTGATGCCGGCGGCCAGATACAGGCCCGGCTCGACCGTGAGCACCATGCCGGGTTCGAGCAGCCGCCATTCGCCGGCGACCTTGTAGTCGCCGACGTCATGCACGTCCATGCCCAGCCAGTGACCGGTACGATGCATGTAGTAGCGCCGATAGGCTTCGTCCTTGATCAGCGTGCTGACGCGGCCCTTGAGGATACCGAGCTCGACGAGCCCGCGGGTCAGCGCGCGCACGGCGGCCTCGTGCGGATCGTTCCAGTGGTTGCCGGGGCGCACCTTGTCGATGGCCGCGAGCTGCGCCTCGAGCACCACCTCGTAGACCGCGCGCTGGGCCGGGCTGAACCGACCGCCGGCGGGAAACGTGCGCGTGATGTCGCTCGCGTAGCCGTCGTACTCGGCGCCGGCGTCGATGAGCACCAGATCGCCGTCCTCCATGACCGCGTCGTTCAGCGTGTAGTGCAGAACGCAGCCGTTGGCACCGGCGCCGACGATGGACTGGTAGGCCGGCGCGCGCGCGCCGCCCTGCATGAACGCGTACTGCAGCTCGGCTTCGAGCTGGTACTCGCGCAGCCCGGGGCTGGACACACTCATCGCCCGCCGATGCGCCGCGCAGGAGATGCTCGCGGCACGGCGCATGGCCTTCACTTCCTGCTTGCTCTTGTACAAGCGCATCTCGTGCAGCGCGTGGCCGAGCGAAACGAACTCGTCCGGGGCGGTGATGCCGCTGCGCACGCGATGGCGGACCTGGTTGACCCACGACAGCACCCGCTTGTCGAAGTCCGGATCCAGACCCATGGTGTAGTAGACCCGCTCCTTGTTCTCCATCAGTCCCGGGACGATGTCGTCCATGTCGCCGAACGGAAAGGCGTCGTCCGCCCCGTACAGCTCGCAGGCGCCCTCGAGCCCCGCGCGCGGCCCGTCCCACAGCTCGCGCTCCGGATCGCGCTCGCGGCAGAACAGGATGTACTCGCCCTGCGCGCGGTCCGGCACCAGCACCGCCACGGCCTCGGGCTCCGGGAACCCCGTCAGGTAATAGAAATCGCTGTCGGGCCGATAGGGATACTCGACGTCGCGATTGCGGATCCGCACCGGCGCGGTCGGAACGATGGCGATGCCGCCTTCGTTGACGATATCCATGAGCCGCTTGCGGCGCCGTGCGTATTCTTTCTTTTCCATTCAGTGCACCCGTTTCCTGTCGGCGTCTTCCAGCGTCAAGCGCTCGGTGCGGGCCGTGAGCACGCCGGCGCGCAGGTACTCGACGACCTCTGTAAACGCCGCCTCGTTCTCCTCGCCGGTGATCTCCGGCTCGTCGTCCAGGCGCGAGAACTCGCGCAGATCGGTGATGAACTCGCGGGTCGCCTCGGGCTGCGCGGAAAAATCGTTGCCGGCCATCGAGCCGAAACCGAACAGGAAACCCTCGCACCACTCGCGCAGGGCCTCGACCCGCTCGGCGAGCGCGTGCTCGTCGTCCGGCAGCAGGATGGCGAAGTCCATATCCGGGGAGATCAGCGACTCCTGTGTCGCGACGAGCAGGCGCCGCATCAGCGCACCACACTCGGCCAGCGTGCCGGCGCCGGCAGGCACGTCACCGAGCACGTATTCCTCCCACAGCGCCTCGACGACGTCGTTGGCACCGCACAGCATGCCGCACAGCATGCCGTGACACTGCGCGGCGCCGACCAGCGCGTCGGCGTCGCGCAGGGCGCCAGCGAGCTGGTCGTACGCAGGGGATACATCGCCAGGAGTGGAGATCGGCACGCTCGGGCCTCGTCAGTCACGCCTGTTTGCGGCGACGGCAATGGGTATTCTAGCAAGGGAGATCAACGGCGTAAGCCCCCGTTCCTGGGCCGGTTGACCACCCCCGGGCCCCGCTCTATAGTGCGCCGAGACTTAGTCGGACCAAGCAAATCGGCAGCGCGACGGAGCGAATGGAACAGGAGTCGGAAAAGCTCGAGCTTGCTGCGCTCGAATCGCGGATCGACGAGTTGATCAAAACTGTCGACAGCTTGGCGAACGAGAACGAGTTGCTGCGCACCCAGCAGACACACCTCGCCGCGGAGCGGGCGTCGTTGATCGAAAAGACCGAGCGTGCGCGCAGCCGGGTGGAGGCGATGATCGCGCGCCTCAAAGCCATGGAGTCCCGTTGATGACGAACGAATCCAAACCCGTCACCGTGCAGATCATGGATAAGGAGTATATCCTCGCCTGCCCGGACGAGGAACGCGAGCCGTTGATCGCGGCGGTGGAGTTTCTCAACCGGCGCATGCGGGAGCTGCGCGAGAGCGGCAAGGTGATCGGCAACGAGCGGATCGCGGTGATGGCGGCGCTGAACATCGCGCACGAGTTCCTGGACTACAAGCGCCGCAGCGACAGCTTCTCCGGCGACGTGAACGCAGCCCTGCACCGCATACAGAGCAAGCTGTCGGGCGCCCTGTCACGGCGCCGGACGATCGAGCTGTCGAGCGTTTCGTGATCTCACGCACGCATCTGCCGTGCAAGTCGGCCTAGAATTGAATCGGTACCCTCTGAGGTGTACGCCAGCTGGTCGGGAAACTCTTGAGCCTATAACGCAAACGCGAGGAACCGATCTGAGGATGATGTTGAGCATGGCCGCCTCGACGCGGCAAGCCTGATTCATCCCGTGAGGTTCCGCTCTTGAACCTTGGGTTCAAGATTCAGTGACCGGCAGCGGCATTCGCGGAGGGTACCTCCTTTCTCTTTCCCGCGTTCAGAGCGACGCCCGAGCGTTGATCCATGAGCCATTGGCTGCTGAAAAGCGAACCCGGCGTTTTCAGCATCGACGATCTGGCCCGCGCGGCGCGCAAGCGTACCTTCTGGGACGGCGTGCGTAATTACCAGGCGCGCAATTACATGCGCGACGGGATGCGCCGCGGCGAGCAGGCCTTCTTTTACCATTCGAGCTGCGCGCAGCCCGGCATCGCGGGCGTGGTGGAGATCGTCGCCGCCGCCGTGCCCGATCCCACGGCCTTCGACCCGAATCACCGGCACTACGATCCGAACAGCGATCGCGCCAAGCCGACGTGGTACGGCATCGAAGTGCGGCTGAAGAACAAGCTGGCACGCGTGATCACGCTCGAGGAGCTCAAGCAACACGACGCGCTGGCGGGCATGCCACTGCTCAGGCGCGGCAACCGCCTGTCGGTGCTGCCGGTCGGCGAGGACGAGTGGGACTACATCCTCGCGCTGGTGTGACGGCGGTCCATGCCCGGGTGCGCCCGCCGGGATCCGGTCGCCGAGGCCGGGAATGGATCGGCTCGCACGGTGTCGCCGGCGCGCCATCGTGACGACGGCCGCAGCTGCGCAAGCGGGTGCCGCTTCAGCCGCACGCCATGACCCGGTTTCCGCGGGCCGCTGACGGAGTCCGACGTCGCGACCGGCTGGACGAGGATCTGCGCTCAGACGTTGGAACCGCAATGGTGTGGATGAGGCCGCGCCGGTGCTCACAATGGCGCAACAGCGGCGCATTTTGTACCCGCTTTCATACCCGATTTCCAACGGGTGCAGCGCTTCGCCCGCGACTTCGCTGCCCGGCGGATACAGACCGTACCTTGTCGAATCCGGCTCCTTTGGCATATCCTGCCAACCTCGTCTGATCATCGCGAGAGTCCCATGCCGACTCGTAATGTCGTCCTTACCGATCACCAAGCACGCCTCGTCGAAAAGCTCGTGTCCTCCGGGCGCTACCAGAACGCGAGCGAAGTGCTGCGCGAAGGGCTGCGTCTGATCGAAGAGCGCGAGGCGCAGGACAGCGCCCGACTCCAGGCGCTGCGCGACGCCGCCCGCATTGGGATCGCCGACATCGACGCCGGGTGCTTTCGCAGCTTTGAATCGCCCGCCGCGCTCAGCCACCATTTAACCGCGATTGCCGAAAAGGCGATCGCCGGAAAGCCTGCGGCGACACGCAGGAAGTGAACGCAGGCGCGCGCGCCTGGACGGTCCGCCTGACGGCGGCCGCCGAGGCCGACTTTGAGGAAATTCTGGGCTGGACGGTGGCCCGGTTCGGCAAAGCCCAAGCGCGCATCTATGCAGACACGGTTTCTGCGGCGCTCAATGAGCTGGCATATGGCCCGACCGTGGTGGGCGCGAGAGAGCGAAACGACATCCTGAAGGGGCTTTTCACGCTTCACGTCGCCCGTGAGGGCCGCAAGGGGCGTCATTTCCTGATGTTCCGCGTCGTGCGTACTCCGGACCGCGATGTGATCGAGGTCCTGCGGCTGCTTCATGACGCCATGGATCTGCAGCGCCACCTGCCCGCGGCCGACGAAAGTAAGTAGCACCCGCGCAATTTCCAGTGTCTAACGGGTCCTATAACTTCCAGGCAATGCCGCCGAAGTCCGGCCCTCTCGTCAGACGTTGAAACGGAAATGCACGACGTCGCCGTCCCGGACGACGTAATCCTTGCCCTCCAGGCGCCACTTGCCGGCTTCCTTGGCACCCGCCTCACCACGACAGCGTATGAAGTCCTCGTACGCGATGACTTCCGCGCGTATGAAGCCCTTTTCGAAGTCGGTGTGGATGATGCCCGCGGCCTCCGGCGCCGTCGCGCCGCGACGCACGGTCCAGGCACGACACTCCTTCGGCCCGGCCGTGAAAAAGGTCTGCAGACCGAGCAGGCGGTACCCGGCGCGGATGAGCCGGTTGAGCCCGGGCTCCTCGAGGCCGACGGTCGCGAGCAGCTCGTCCCGCTCGGCAGGCTCGAGCACCGACAGCTCGGCCTCGATCGCGGCGCACACGACCACGGCCTCGGCCTGCTCGGCCGCGGCGCGGGCTTCGACCACCCGCGTATGCGCGTTGCCGCCGATGCCCGCCTCGTCGACGTTGGCCACGTACAGCACTGGCTTGGCGGTCAGCAGCTGCAGCGGCCGCACGTGCTGCCATTGTTCCGGGGCCAGGCCCTGGGCGCGGATCGGCTGCCCTGAATTCAGCGCGGCCGCGACACCGGCCAGCACCTCGGCCTGGGCGCCGGCCAGCTTGTCGCCGGATCGGACCTGGCGCCCGAGCCGTTCCTCGACCCGCTGCACGGTCGCCAGATCCGCCAGCGCCAGCTCGACATCGATGGTTTCCATGTCGGCGGCCGGATCCACCCGCCCGGCGACGTGGACCACGTTGTCGTCCTCGAAGCAGCGGACCACGTGCGCGATCGCCTGCATTTCACGGATGTGCGCCAGAAACTGATTGCCCAGCCCCTCGCCCTGCGACGCGCCGGCGACCAGACCGGCGATGTCGACGAACTCCATGTGCGTGGGGACGACGTTCTTCGGCAGCACGATGGCGCTGATCGCCTCCAGACGCGCGTCCGGCATCGCGACCACGCCGACGTTCGGATCGATCGTGCAGAACGGATAGTTCGCGGCGTCGATCCCCGCATTGGTGAGGGCATTGAACAGCGACGACTTGCCGACGTTGGGCAGGCCGACGATGCCGCATTTGAATCCCATGATGACTTTCCCGTCGTCGCGCTGTCGCCGGACCGCGTCAATCCGCGGGCGGCGCGCTGTGCAATGCGTTCATGGCCCGTGCCAGATCGCCCCGGAGCAAATCGGGCATTACTTCCTGTACCCGTTCGATCGCACCGTCGATGAGCTCTGCGTCGGCACGATCCGGCCGGCTGAGCACGTAAGCGGTCACGTCGCCTCCGATCGCGGGCCGGCCGATGCCGATGCGCAAGCGGACGAAGTCGCCCGTACCGAGCTGCGCGCCGATGTCGCGCAGGCCGTTGTGCCCACCATGGCCGCCACCGAACTTCAGCCGGATGACTCCGGGAGCCAGATCGAGCTCGTCGTGGGCGACGAGCACGGCGTCGGGAGCGATGTCGTAATAGCGCATGAGCGCGGCAACCGCACGCCCGCTGGCGTTCATGAACGTATGCGGCTTGAGCAGCCAGACGGTACCGGCGGGCGTACTGGCACGGGCCGTGTCGGCGCTGAATTTCGACTCCTTGCGAAACGGCGCGCACCAGCGCCGGGCGAGATCATCAACCAGTCTGAAACCGGCGTTGTGACGCGTAGCGAGGTAGTCGGGCCCGGGGTTACCGAGCCCGACGACCAGCTCAATCGGCGACGCCAAGACGGATTGGACAGCCGGCGCAGCGACGCGCTCAGGGTGCCGCCGTGTCGGCTGGGGCGACGCCGCCGCCTTCGGCACCCTCGCCCTCGCCCTCGCCCTCGGCTGTCTCGCTGGCGACTTGCGGCGCCAGCACCGACACCACCGGCTGATTGGGGTCGCCACCATGCAGCAGCGCCGCGATCTGGACACCGGCGGGCATGACGAGATCGCCGATGTGCAGGCTGTCACCGATCCCGAGCGCGCTCACATCGACTGCGATGAACTCGGGCAGATTGCCCGGCAGACAGACGACCTCGATCTCGTTCATCTGGTGCTGCATGAGCCCGCCACCGGTCTTTACCGCTGCGCACTGGTCCTCGTTCACGAAGTGCACGGGCACGCGCATCGTGATCACCTGATCCGCCGCGACGCGCAGCAGATCGACGTGCATCACCAGCGGCTTGACCGGGTGGCGCTGCAGATCCTTGAGCACGACTTTCTCGACGTCGGCGCCGATCCGGAGCTCGAGGATGTGCGAGTAAAACGCCTCATTCTCCAGCTGGCGGGCCAGATCCTTGTGCGGGACCTGCACCGCGACCGGTTCCTTGCCGGCACCGTAGAGAATGCCGGGGACGAGACCCGCACGACGCAGGCGGCGGCTCGCACCCTTGCCTTGGTCGACGCGCTGGTCGGCGATGATTTCGAATTTCTGCATGGACGACTCTCCTTGAAAATGACACGTTGTTGCTACAGCTGCCCCGACGCCGCTCCGCGACCAGAACGGCGTGCGAGACTTTCAATCCACGAACATCGAGCTCAGCGATTCACCCTCGCAGATCCGGCGCATGCTCTCGGCGAGCAGTTCGGCGACCGAGAGCTGGCGGATGCGTGCGCAAGCCGTGGCGTCGGGCCGCAGCGGAATCGTGTCGGTGACGACGAGCTCGTCGAGCACCGACGCCTCGATGTTCTTCACGGCGTTGCCCGACAATACCGGGTGCGTGCAGTAGGCGACCACCCGCGAGGCACCGTGCTCCTTCAGTGCCCGCGCCGCCAGACACAGGGTTCCGGCGGTGTCGACCATGTCGTCGACCATCACGCAGGACCGGCCATCGACGTCGCCGATGATGTGCATCACCTGTGCTTCGTTGGCGCGCGGCCGGCGTTTGTCGATGATGGCGAGATCGGCGTCGTCGAGACGTTTGGCGATTGCCCGGGCGCGCACCACGCCGCCCACGTCCGGGGACACCACCATCAGATCGGGGCCCTCGTGTTTCCAGATCTCGCCGAGCAGCACGGGCGAAGCGTAGATGTTGTCGAGCGGGATGTCGAAAAAACCCTGGATCTGGTCGGCGTGCAGATCGACGGTGAGCACCCGGTCGGTGCCGACGCTGGCAATCATGTTGGCCACGACCTTGGCCGAGATCGGCACGCGCGCCGAACGCGGCCGCCGGTCCTGCCGGGCGTAGCCAAGGTAAGGCAGCACGGCGGTCACCCGGGCGGCGGACGCGCGGCGAACGGCGTCGACCATGATGAGCAACTCCATCAGATTGTCGTTCGTCGGCGCGCAGGTCGGCTGCAGGATGTAAACGTCGCGGCCGCGGACGTTTTCCACGATCTCGACCATCACTTCGCCGTCACTGAAACGGCCGACGAGGACCTTGCCGACGGGCAGGTGCAGATGTGTGGCGATGGCGTCGGCAAGCCGCGGATGCGCGTTGCCCGCGAACAGCGTCATCGATTCGAGCGTCATGGCGAAGTTCGTCCGTTCTGTCGTGCGCTCGGCGCCGAGTGGCTGGGGTGCCAGGATTCGAACCTGGGAATGCCGGGATCAAAACCCGGTGCCTTACCGCTTGGCGACACCCCAAATCCGGTTACAAATCCGTGTCTGTTTGGCTGTCGCGACCGCGACGCAACCGCGAGCGCGTTATTGCCGGGCAAGACGATCGAGCAGAGGCGACCGGTTGCGAGCTCTCGTCGTGTAGCCCTGCCAGCCGGCTGGTAGCTGCCGTACGATCTCCCGCGCGCGCTCCCGCGACGCCACCGGCGCAAACACGCAAGCCCCCGTGCCGGTGAGCCGCGCCGGAGCGAACCGGCCCAGCCAGTCGAGTGCCGCCGCCACCGCCGGGAAACGCCGCCGGACCACGGCTTCGCAGTCGTTTCCGGCCCGGCCCGCGAGAAAGTCGTGCATTGTTATCGGCGGGGTATCACGTGTCAATTCCGGCGCCCCGAACACGGCCGCCGTCGGCACGCCGCATCCCGGCCGGATCACGACCATCCAGCCCTCGGCGGGCGCGACCGGCGACAGGCGCTCGCCCACGCCTTCCCCCCAGGCCGCCACGCCGTGCACGAACACCGGCACGTCGGCGCCCAGCTCGAGGCCGATGGCGGCCAGTGCCGCCGGGTCCAGGTCCAGATCCCACAGTGCGTTCAGCGCGACCAGCGTGGTGGCGGCGTCAGAGCTGCCACCACCCAGTCCGCCACCCGTCGGGATCCGCTTGCGCACGTGGATGTCGACACCGCGGTGCGGCGCGAGGATCTGCAGGCGCCGCGCCGCCCGCACCACCAGATCCTCGTGCTCGGCGATCGAGTCGAGCCCGGCAAGGCGGCGCACCCGGGCATCCGCACGCGGCTCGAAGCGCAGCACGTCACCGAAATCGAGGAACTGGAACGCGGTCTGCAGCAGATGGTAACCGTCCGCGCGCCGTCCGAGGATGTGCAGGAACAGGTTGATCTTCGCCGGCGCCGGCCAGTCGCGGCCGCCCGCCCTCAGCCCGGCGTCCACCGGTTCACCGCCATGCGTACCGACGCGTGGCTGCTGGTCAGGATCAGCCTGGCCGGCAGCACGTAGCTTCCGGCCTCCACGTAACGCTCGACCTCGATCCGCCAGCCGGTCTGCTCGAGGACACGCAGGCGCCCGGTGGCGTCGAACACGAGCCCGTCGACCGCCAGCCCCGGATCGGGAATGCCGCGCACCCAGAAGCGCAGACCCGCGACCGGCAGGCTCCAGCCGAGCTGCGTGCGCATGAGCTCCTGCGCGTCCTGCGCGGTCACGGTCTCGTCCCCGGCGGTGCGCAGGACGATGCCCGCGGCGTCGCCCCGCAACTCGACCGCGCCCCGGCCCAGCGGGCCGGTCAGGCGCAGCGTGTAACGCGGCCCGTCCTGGACCCAGTGCAGGCTGGCGCTGTAAGCGTCCGCGTCGGTGCGGATGGCGACACGGCCGGCGAGGGTCCAGCGCTCCAGGGCCGCGAGCTGCTCGACCTGCGCCTGCCAGTCAGCCGGTGCCACGACTACGGGCGGGCGCGGCGGTGGCCCGCCGGCACAGGCGGCGAGCAGCAACACGGCCACGGACAACGCCGGGGCGCGGGCGCGACGGTGGCCCGCCAGCGCCGGGCAGGAACCGATCGCGCGCACTAGGGTGTGAGCCGCTTGATGGTGTCGAGCAGGGTTTCGTCACCCGGCGTCGTGCGCAACGCGCTTTCCCAGACGTCGCGGGCGCCCTGCCGGTCACCGAGGATCCACAGGACCTCGGCCAGGTGCGCGGCCACTTCCGGGTCGTCACGCAGCGCCCGCGCCCGGCGCAGGTAATCGGCCGCGTCCGGCAGGCGGCCGAGGCGGTAGAGCACCCAGCCCATGCTGTCGAGAATGAAAAAGTCATCCGGACTGAGTTCGTGCGCGCGGCTGATGAGCGCGTAGGCTTCGTCGTAGCGATCGGTGCGATCGGCCAGCGTGTAACCGAGCGCATTGAGGGCCTGCGCGTTGTCGGGCTCGTGCTCGAGTATGACGCGCAGATCGCGTTCAACGATGTCAAGCCGATCCATGCGTTCGGCCAGCATCGCGCGCGTGTACAGCAACTCGGTGTCGTATTTATCTCCCTCGAGGGCGGCATCATAGACCGCCATCGCCTCCTCGAGCCGACCCTGCTCGGAAAGGATCTCGCCCTCCACCCGGATCCGCCGCATCTGTTCCTCGGGCGATGCCGGGCTGAGCGCGTGCAGGTGGTTCCGCGCGCCTTCCAGGTCGCCCTGACGTGCGAGGATGAGCGCAATGCGAAGCTGCGCTTCGAACAGGTTGGGTCCACCTTCGAGGCGCCGATACCAGTCGAGCGCCGCGGACGCGTCCTTCTGCGCCTCGGCGATCTGCCCCAGGTAATAGACCGATTCCTCCACGCGCTGGTCGCGCCCGACCAGCGCCTGGAATCGCTCCCTGGCCGCGTCGAGCTGGTTGGACTGCAGATACAACAGGCCGAGCGCGTAGTGCACGTCGCCGTTGTCGGGCGCTTCCGCCGCGAGCTTCTCGAATTGCACGCGCGACTCGTCGTAGCGCTTCGCGTCGGCCAGGAAGCGGGCATACACCAGGCGCAACTCGAACTGATCGGACTGGCGCGCGAGCACCTGCTGCAGCCATTCGATCGCATCGGCGACGCGGTCGTGCTTCTGCAGCAGGCCGAGGTAGGCCATCGCCACGCCGACGTTGGGCGGTCCGGCCGCCACGATGCGGTTCATGGCGTCCTCGGCCTCGCTCTGGTGCTCGGTACGGATCGCCAGCAGGGCGTAGGCGGTCAGGGCCTCGATGTCGCCGTTGCGCGCCTCGATCAGCCTGCGCATGACCTCCAGTGCCGTTTCCTGGTCCTGCTCCCGGCCGAGGAAATTGGCGATCATGCGCAGCTTGGTACCCGCCGCATCGCCGCTGGCATCGAGGATGTACTGCAGATGCGCGAGGGCGCCGTCGACATCGCCGGCGCGGATCTTCATGGCCGCGATGATCTGACGGCCATCGAGACTGTCGGGCTCGAGCTCGACCCAGCGCTCGGCAGCTTCCAGCGCCCGGGCCGAGTCGCGCGCGAACACCGCGATGCGGGTCGCGCGCTCGGCAATCTGCGGGTCGTCGAGCGCATGCGCGAGCGCAAGGTAGTTGTCGAGCGCGAGATCCACCCGGCCGCGCTGACCGGCCATCTCGGCGACGAGCAACCTGTACAGCACGTCCTCGGTGAGCCCGCTGTCCGCCGTGGCTGCGGGGCCGTCAGGCGCGACGGTCGCCCCGCCGCTGGCGGCCGGCGCGGGCGACGGAACCGTCTCCACGGGCGCCGCGGCGGGTTCGGGCGCGCCGGCCGGCGGGACGCTCGGCGGAACAGTCGGCGTGACCGCGCAGGCGCCCAGGAGTACGGCGAAAACCGCGCCTGCGAGCGTTCGGAGCACGTTAGTGACGGGGGTATCTGCCATGGAATTCACGGGCCGCACGCCCGGATGGACGTCGTTCAGAGTTTAGCGCAATCGCCCGATTCGCGCCGTGACGACACATTGGACCACCGGCGGGACAGCGCGTTCTGCACGGGCGCGCGTTCTTGTTTCCGCCGCGAGGCATGGCGCAGAATGGCCGCGACCGGCGGCCCGCATTCACGCGGCCGCGGCGTGCAGATCGCGAGCCATGTCCCTGGCAGTCATTGGAGTCAACTACCGGACGGCACCGGTCGCAGTTCGCGAGCGCCTGGCGTTCGTCGACGCCGATCTGCCGCGGGCGGTTGCCGAGATCCGCAGCCTGCCCGGGGTCAACGAGGCGGCCCTGCTGTCGACCTGCAACCGCACCGAGATTTACTGCGACCTCGAGTCCGCCGACAACAGCGAACCGGTACGCTGGCTGACCGACTATCACGGCCTGTGCGATCGTGACGTCGCACCCTACCTGTTCCGCCACACCGAGCCCGAAGCGGTCCGCCACCTGCTGCGGGTCGCCGCGGGGCTCGATTCCATGGTGCTCGGCGAGCCCCAGATCCTCGGTCAGATCAAGGCGGCTTACCGCGCCGCGGTCGCGGCAGGCGGTGCCGGCAAGACACTCAACCGGCTGTTCCAGCACTCCTTCGCGGTCGCCAAGCGCATCCGCACGGACACCGCCATCGGCTCGAGCCCGGTGTCCGTCGCATTCGCGGCGGTGCGCCTGGCGCAGCAGATCCACGGCGAGCTGCGCGATTGCACGGCCCTGGTCATCGGCGCGGGCGACACGATCGAGCTGGTCACCGTGCACCTGCACCAGAACGGGCTCGGCCGGCTCATCGTCGCCAACCGCTCCATCGAGCGCGCGCAGCAGCTCGCCGGCCGGTTCGCCGGGTACGCCATCACGCTCGCCGATCTGCACCTGCATCTCGCCGAAGCGGACGTGGTCATCTCGGCGACCGCGAGCCGGCTGCCCATACTCGGCAAAGGTGCGATCGAAACCGCGCTCAGGCAACGCCGCCACCGGCCCATGTTTCTGGTCGACATCGCCGTGCCACGCGACATGGAACCCGAAATCGGCGAGCTCGACGACGTTTACCTGTACACCGTCGACGATCTCGACAGCATCATCGACGAGAACGTGCGTTCGAGGCAGGTCGCTGCCCTGCAGGCGGACGAGATCGTCGCCACCCAGACCCATCACTTCCTGGAGTGGCTGCGGGCCAACGACGCCGTCGAGACGGTCACACGCATGCGCCGGCGCACCGAGAGCGTGCGGGACGCCATCCTGGCGAGCGCGCGCCGGCAGCTCGGCAATGGCGCCGATCCGGACGAGGTGCTGACGATGGCCACCAACAAGCTGGTCAACAAGCTCCTGCACGAACCGACAGTGCGCCTGCGAGAGGCCGGCGCCGAGGGTCGCACGGAGATCATCGACGCGGCGATCGAGCTGTTCGGCATCGATCGCGAACGCTGAACCGGCACGCCGTGCGCTGTGCCCGCGCCGCGGCTGTCTGTGGCGGTATCCCGACCGGCTCATTAGAATCGCCCGCCATGCTGATCGAATCGCTCGTACGCAAGCTGCATGCGCTCACCGAGCGCAAAGCCGAGCTCGACGGCCTGCTCGCGGATCCGGCGATCATCCACAATCAGGACCAGTACCGGCGCCTGAGCCGCGAGCACGCGGAAATCGATCCCATCGTGCGCTGCTTCGACCGTTATCAGGCCGTGCGACGCAGCCTCGAGAACGCCCGGGGAATGCTCGACGATCCGGAGCCCGACGTGCGCAGGCTAGCGAACGAGGAGATGACCGGTGCCGAGCAACGGGTGTCGGCGCTCGAGCTCGATCTGCAGCTGCTGCTTCTGCCCCGCGACCCGGCCGACGACAGCAACATCTTCCTCGAGGTGCGCGCCGGCACCGGCGGTGACGAGGCTGCCCTGTTCGCCGCCGATCTGCTGCGCATGTATCTGCGGTACGCGGAGGCACGCGGCTGGAAAACCGAGATCATGAGCGCGAGTGAGAGCGAGCTCGGCGGCTACAAGGAGGTCATCGCCCGGATCATCGGTCAGGGCGCCTACTCACGGCTGAAATTCGAGTCGGGAGCGCACCGCGTCCAGCGCGTGCCGGCGACTGAGGCCCAGGGACGCATACACACGTCGGCCTGCACGGTCGCGGTACTGCCGGAGCTGGACGACGTCGAGGACGTGCCCATCAATCCCGCGGAGCTGCGCATCGATACGTACCGCGCCTCGGGCGCGGGCGGCCAGCACGTGAACAAGACCGATTCGGCGATCCGTATCACTCACCTGCCCTCGGGCCTGGTGGTCGAATGCCAGGACGAGCGCTCCCAGCACAAGAACCGCGCACGCGCGATGAGCCTGTTGCGGGCGCGACTGCTCGCGGCCGAGCGCGAACGCCGCGAGGCGGCCACCGCCGCGCAGCGGCGGATGCTCGTGGGCAGCGGCGACCGCTCCGAGCGCATCCGGACCTACAACTTCCCGCAGGGGCGCGTGACCGACCACCGGATCAATCTCACGATCTACAAGCTCGACGAAGTCCTCAACGGCCATCTCGACCTGCTCGTCGATGCGCTCGTGCAGGAAGATCAGGCGGACCGCATGGCGGCGTTGGCCGGCTGATGAACACGGCGCCAGCAGACGTCGACGAGTCCGTACGCGCACTGCTCGCGACCGCGACGCGGCGACTCGCGAGCACCGCCGACAGCGCGCGCCTCGACGCCGAGCTGTTGCTCGCAGCCGTTCTCGGACTCGACCGCAGCGCGCTGTACCGGGAGCCCGAACGCCGGCTCGACGCCGCCAGCCGTGCCCGGTTCCTGCAACTGCTCGCCGAACGCGCGCGCGGCCGTCCGATCGCGCACCTGACCGGTCAGCGGGAATTCTGGTCGCTGCGCCTGGCGGTGACCGAGGCGACGCTCGTGCCGCGCCCGCAGACCGAGCTGCTGGTGGAACTGGCGCTCGTGTGCATCGACGCGGACGGGCGGCGCGACGTCCTCGACCTGGGTACGGGCAGCGGCGCCATCGCGGTCGCGATTGCACACAGCCGGCCCGCGTGCCGGGTGTGCGGCGTGGATCGCTCGCCGGGCGCGCTCGCCGTCGCCGCGCGCAACCTGAGACAGCTGGAGCTGCGCAATGTCAGCCTGCTCGAGTGCGACTGGTACGCGGCATTCGGCGCACGCTGCTTCGATCTGATCGTGGCCAATCCGCCGTATGTCGAGAGCGCCGATCCGCGCCTCGACGCGATCGAGCTGCGTCACGAGCCGCGGCTTGCGCTCGACGGCGGCAGCGACGGCCTGGCCGCGCTGCGCCACGTCGTCGCCGGGGCGCCCGCCTGCCTCAGGTACGGCGGCACGCTGCTGGTCGAGCACGGCGCAGAACAGGGTGCGCAGGTGCGCGAGCTGTTCGGGCGCGCCGGGTTCGTCGATATCGACACGGCGCGTGATCTCGACGGTCACGAGCGCGTGACCCGCGGCGGTCTGGCAGGCTGATGCGGGCCGGCGAACCGTCGGACGTGGCAGTGCAGCGGCGGATCGTCGGTCCGCTCGCCGCCACGGCCGTGCAGCTCGCGGCGGCCGTCGACAGCCTCGTGCGGCTCGCGGGCGTCACGCGGGTCGAACGGCAGCAGACACGGCTAGCGGTCGAATACGACCTCGAGCGCTGCACACTGAGCGACGTCGAAACGGCGATCACCGCCACGGGCGCGGGCCTGCCTTCCACACCGGCGGCGCTTGTGGTTCGGGCCCTGGCGCGACTCGAGGATGCGGTGGCAGCGGCCGGCACCGACAGCGTCGAGGGCTGGGACGCGCTGGTGCGCGCCGCCCATGCCAGCGTGTATCGGCGCCGCCGGCACGGACGCCGCGACGATCGGCCGCAGCAGTGGCGCCGCTATCTCGAGCGCGGGAGCCGCTGAGGCGGCGGGATCGGGTCAGCCATGGACGACGCCCAGCTGCTGCGATACAGCCGCCAGGTACTGCTCGCCGACATCGATCTGGCGGGACAGGAACGGCTGCTGGCGAGCCGTGTGCTCATCATCGGCCTGGGCGGGCTGGGCGCCGCCGCCGGGCTGTACCTCGCCGCCGCCGGCGTCGGCAGGCTGTTGCTCGCCGACGGCGACCGCGTGGAGCTGTCGAACCTGCAGCGCCAGATCGTCCATTTCGACGCCGACATCGGCCGCCCGAAGGTCGAATCGGCGGCCGACAAGCTGCGGGCCATCAACCCGGACGTCCGTGTCGAGGGGATCGCCACGATGCTCGCCGGCGAGGCGCTGGATCGCGCCGTGGGCGCAGTCGATCTGGTCGTGGACGCGAGCGACAACTTCGCGGCGCGCTTCGCGATCAATGCCGCCTGCGTCCGCGCCCGCCGGCCGCTGGTCATAGGTGCGGCGCTGCGCTTCGAGGGCCAGATCACGACTTGCGTGCCCGGCCACGACCACCCCTGCTATCGCTGTCTGTACGACGATGACGCCAGCGCCGAGGAACGCTGCGAACAGGCGGGCGTAATCGCACCGCTGCTCGGCGTCATCGGCTCCGCACAGGCGCTGGAGGCGCTCAAGGTGATTGCCGGATTCGGCACGCCGCTGATCGGGCGCCTGCTGGTCTTCGACGCCCTCACGATGCGCTGGCGTACGCTCAGCTACCGTCGCGACGCCGCCTGTCCGACATGCCGGGCGCGGCCGGGATCCTGAACCTCCCGGCGGCGCTCGCGGCGGCCATCCGTGCGCACGCCGCGGAGTTGCCAGCCCTGGAAGTGTGCGGGCTGCTCGGCGCTCGCGACGGCCGGCTGTGCAGCAGTTATCGCGCGCACAACGTCGCCACGACACCGGCGCGCGCGTTCCTGATGGAGCCGGCCGGACAGATCGCCGTGATGAAGACGATGCGTGCGTTGGGCGAGGAGCTTGCCGGGATCTACCACTCGCATCCCGCGACCGCCCCGGAGCCGTCGCCGACCGATGCGGCGCTCGCGGCCTATCCGGGTGTCGCCTACCTCATCATCGGCCCCTGGCCGGACTGCGAGCTGCGCGCCTGGCGCTGGGACGGGACTCGCTTCCACTCCCTCGCGCTCGTGCTGCGGTGAGGGCGGGACGCCGGCGGCGCGTGGCGCGGCGCCGGTAGGCACCGCACCGGTCAATCCGCCCGCGACAGGTGTTGCACACCGTCGCCGTCGCCGGCGTGCGTATCGAGCAGGAGCGCGAGGCGCGCGAGCTTGTCCAGCGCGCGCACGGACAGGGTCGCACCGGAAATACCGTCGACCGTCCGATCGAGCGCGAAAGCGGGACCCAGTGCGGCACCCTTGAATTGATCGATGAAAAACGGATGGCGAACCTCGCCACCGCGGATCTCGCGGTAGACCAGCACTTTCATCTGTTCGATGCGGCCGGCCTGGATCACGACACCGGTCGTGATGGGCTGCTCCTTGCCGATTTCCTCGAGGATCCAGACCGTGCGCCCGCCACCGCCCCAGTAGCGCAGCCGTGCAACGCCCAGATCGTGACCCAGAACCTCGCGGATCTGGGCGCGCAATGCGCGGTGGATCCACAGCTCGCGGGGCGCCGGTGCGCTGCCCCCGAACGCGTCGGCGACGAACCGCCCGGGCTCCTGGTAGGTACCGCGCGCTGACGCGCCGGCGGCGAACGCGAGCGCCACTACCAGCATGGCTGTGCGCAGCGCGGCAGTCGCGGGCGCGCGGGCCCCGTCAGAACGCATAGCCCAGACCGAGGTTGAAGCCGTCGGCCGCCGCATCGAGCTGGCTCTGCACGTCGAACTTGAACACCACGTCGGGATGCGGCCAGTAGTTGATCCCGGCGAACACTTCCTCGACCTGCGTGCCCGCATCCATACCGGCACGGTCATCGACGTAACTGTAGCGGGCGAACACACCGAGCTCGCCCGGCAAACCGACGGGCGCCCGGAAGTACAACGCCGGCTCGATGTAATAACCGAGTTGCTCGTCCCTGCCGTTCGCGGCCGGGCCGAGACCGGCGGGACCGTCGTCGAGGTCCCAGCGCGCGCCGAGCGCGCGCAGTCCGAACATTCCGCGTCGCAGGTCGAGGTGCGCTTCGACCAGGGTCGCGGCGATGTCGAGGCCGGACTGCGACTGGTTGACGTCCTGCTGATACTGCGCGGATACCCCCAGCTCCACCCCCGCAATCGCCGTGTAGCGCAACCGGCCGGTGACCGCCGCGTCGTTCGCCTCGGCTTCGGCGACGCTGTTGCGCCCGCTGCGGATGCGAAACGCATCGCCGCCCGAGGCCGGCGTATCGAGCCCGGAGTGCAGCACCAGGTCGTACTTCCAGCCCGCAGCGAGCTCACCGTTCAGGCCGAGGCCCGCCTCCCACCAGGTGGACGGGATGATGACGTTCTCGACGCGATTGCGTTCGACGCCGAAAAAAGTATTCGGTTCGTGCGTCTGGTTGATGATGCCGATCGGCAGCACGTCGAGCCCGGCGCGCAAGTGATGGTGAGGAGTCAGATCGAACTCCAGCCACGCCTGTTCGAGCTCCACCGCGCCGGGCTCGTCCTGCTCAATCAGGGCGTGCTCAATTTCCACCTCCGAGAACAGGCGGATGCGGTCGTTGAACTGATGTCCCACATACAGAACGAAGCGGTGAAAGTCGACCTGCTTACCGGTGTCCAGATTGTTGTAGTGCAGCTCGCCGTAGCCGCCCAGCGTGGTCCGCGCGGCCCAGCCCGCCGCGGTTGCGCCGCCGTCTTCCAGCGCCGCAGCGGCGGCTTCGGCTTTGTCGTCGACGGCGGCGATCTTCTCCTCGGTCATCGCCGCCTTTTCCTCGGCGGATGCGAGCTGCGCTTCGGTACGTTCCAGCCGTGCCTGCAGCGACTCGATCGTGCGCTGCTGCTCCTGCACCAGGCGCCACAGCTCGCCCAGGTCGGGCGTTGCGGCGGCGATCCCCTGACACGCCAGAGCCAGGCCCGCCACCCCGAGCACCTGCGTGACCGTCCGGCTAGTCCATGCTGACATTGAGCGATCTCTCCGAGAAACGTTGTGAGCGAAACCGGCGGCCGTGGCCGCGACGGGACCGTCGTACCCCGGCCGGCCCGGGTGGCGACACCGGACCCGCCCGTTCAGGACGGACGGGGCAAGTTCACCTCGGGCGGCGACGGGCCCGCTCAGGCACAGGCGAGACGCCCGCCGTGAGCCAGGGTGGAGCTCCCGGCCACGGCCTCGGCGAGGCAGCCCTGGGCCTGCGTGTGACAGGCCCCGCAGCAGGTGGCGACCCGCAGGCGCTGCTGGAGCTCGGGAAAGGACCGCACCCCGTCGTCAACGGCGGCATGGATGTCGCTCTCCCGCACGGCATTGCAGATGCACACGAACATGTCCCGGACCCTGATTCACCGCCCGTTGGCGGGCACACTGAGAATCGTAGACGAAATGAGAACGGTTCGCAACTAGATGCAAGGCAGGACTCTGGCGGGGACGGTGTGCCCCTAGATCCCGGCCTGCAGGTAATTCGGGAGACCGACCGCGTCGATGAGCGAAAGCTGGGTCTCGAGCCAGTCCACGTGCGCCTCTTCGCTCTCGAGAATGTTCGCGAACAGGTCACGGCTGACGAAATCAGATACCCGCTCGCTGTGCGCGATGCCGTCGCGCAGGTCGGGCAAGGCCTCGCGCTCGAGCGCGAGATCACAGCTCAGGATCTCGGCCGCGTCCTCGCCGATGCGCAAACGCCCCAGGTCCTGCAGGTTCGGCAGGCCCTCCAGGAACAGGATCCGCTCGATGAGACGATCGGCATGCTTCATCTCGTCGATCGACTCGGCGTGTTCGTGCGCGCCGAGCTTGTCCAGTCCCCAGTTCTTGAACATCCGCGCGTGGAGGAAATACTGGTTGATGGCGGTCAACTCGTTCCTGAGCGCCTTGTTGAGCAACTCGATGACCTTCGCGTCGCCTTTCATATCCATCTCCTGCAACCGGGATGTCAGCGCCCCGGTGGGCCACCGGAAGCGCGGCGGCCGACGAACGCCGGACGCGATGAAACTATAGAGCCTGTGCACAGCGGGCTCAAACCGGCCGCCGACGCGACCCGCCGCGGCCACAAGTCGCTGTTGTAGACTACCCGCGGTTCAACCGCATTGCGCCTGCGTTCACACGCTTCCCCGCGGACGTACGGGCGGCCGCTTACTGCGGGCGCGAATGAGCCGCGAGGCAGGCAGCGGATACGATTGCGCTCCTCGAGGAACGGGGAAAATTCCGACACGGCGACGGACGGGCAATTCATGAGTACGATTCTCGGTCAGGGCGCCGGTCGCGGCGTGAACGCTCCCGATCTCGCCCCGGGGCGAACCTGCATACGACGCCGGGCGGCCACGAGGGGGCTGGTCGTGCTGGCGTTGACTTTCATCGTCGCCGCCGGCGCGACGGCCGCCGATACCGCGTATGTGATCGACCGGCTCCTGGTCGGCGTGCACGCCGAGAAGGATCTCGACAGCGCCATCGTCAAGGTACTGCCCACCGGCACCGAGCTCGAGGTGCTCGCCCGCGAGGGCGAGCTCGCTCAGGTCCGCGACGCCGAGGGCCAGAGCGGCTGGGTCGATGCCGCTTATCTCACCGCCGATCCGCCCGCCAGCCTGCTGGTCGACAAGCTCACCGCGACCAACCGCGAGCTGCAGGCCGCCATCGACAAGGCCGAGCAGCGCATCGCGGCGCTCGAAGGCGGTGCGCCCGCGCCTGCGGCCGCCCCACCCGCCGCCAACGACGCCACACGTCCGGAAAATACCGAGTTGCAGAAGAAGCTCGCGTCCGAGCGCCTGCGGGTCGGCGAGCTGCAGGCCCGCATCTCCGAGCTGCAGACTGAGCTGCAGGCGAAAAACGACGCCGACAACCCGGACCTCGGCCGCGAGAACGCCGAACTGCGCACGCGGCTGCAGGCACTGGGCGCGCTGCCCGCCGCCACCGCCGACGGCGAGCCGGCCGGCGCCTTGCAGGAGCTGCTCGCGTTCGGCTACCGGCTGCTGCATTCCAAGCCGCTGACGCTCGCACTGATCCTGCTCGTGGGCGCCGGTTTCGTCGCCGGCATGTACGGCATGGATGTGCTGCAGCGGCGTCGCCACGGCGGCTTCCGCGTCTGAGCCGTCGTCGCGACGTGAAAATCGCGACCTGGAACGTCAACTCCCTGCGCGCCCGGCTTCCGCATCTCACGCGCTGGCTGGCGACGGCGGCCCCCGACATCCTGGCGCTGCAGGAAACCAAGGTCGTCGACGCCGACTTCCCCGGCGCCGAAATCGAGGCGCTGGGCTACCAGTGGCTGTGCAGCGGCCAGAAGAGCTACAACGGTGTCGCGGTGCTCAGCCGTACGGCGATGACCCCGCTGTTCACCACGCTGGAGGCGCTCGAAGATCCACAGCGCCGGGTGCTGGCAGTGCAGGTCGGCTCCTACACGGTGCTCGATCTGTACGTTCCGAACGGCGCGAGCGTCGGTTCCGACAAGTATGCGTACAAGCTGGCCTGGCTCGACCGGCTCGTGGATACGGTGGCCCGACTGCTGCGCGACGGCCGCCCGACGATCGTCCTGGGGGACTTCAACATCGCGCCCGAAGACAGGGACGTGCACGATCCGGCCGCGTGGACCGGCAGCGTCCTGGTGAGCGAACCCGAGCGGGAGCGCCTGCGGCGATTGCTCGCGCTCGGACTGCGCGACGGCTTCCGCCTGTTCGAGCAAGGCGATGACGGTTTCACCTGGTGGGACTACCGCGGCGGCAGCTTTCGCCGTAACCACGGCCTGCGCATCGATCTGGTTCTGCTCGACGGCGGGCTGGCGGCACGGTGCCGGCGCCTCTACGTCGACCGCGAACCGCGGCGGTGGGAGAAACCCTCCGATCACGCGCCCGTGGTGGCCGAATTCGATGACTGAACCGCCGGCGCGGGAAGCCGGCGGCGCAGCCCCGATCCGACCGCTGCACGCGCGCAGCCCCGTGCCGGCACCGCACCGCACTTGCGCGTGGCGCCCACCCGAGGCTAGGATCGCGCCCCTTCGCAATCGTCGGACCGCGCGCGGCCCGACCGAGTGGTGAGCCCAATGAAGCCCGACATCCATCCGACCTATGCGGATATCAGCGTCACCTGCAGCTGCGGCAACAGCTTCCAGACGCGATCCACCGCCGGCGAAAATCTGCACATCGACGTGTGCTCGGCCTGTCACCCGTTTTACACGGGCAAGCAGAAGCTCGTCGATACCGCCGGGCGTGTGGACAAGTTCCGGCGCAAGTACGGCATGCGGTGACCGAAGACCGCCGCGCGGACCGCAGAGGCGCTCTCCGGGAGCGCCTTTTTGTTTGCGCGCTCCTGGCCGCCGTCGTTCCGGCCTGTTCGGGTAACGCCACGTGCATGCCGACCGGCGCCACCGCCACGGCGGTCGTCGCCCGCGTCGTCGACGGCGACACCCTGCGGCTCGGGGATCGGGCGCTGCTGCGGGTCATCGGCATCGACACGCCCGAGCTCGGCCGTGACGGCCGGCCGGCCCAGCCGCTTGCGGTCGCCGCCCGTAACGCGCTGGTGCAGCTCGTCCCGGCCGGCACCCGCATCCGGGTGGCTGGCGGAACCTCGCCGCGGGACCGCTATGGCCGGCGCCTCGGCCACGTGCTCCTCGAGGATGGGCGCAACATCGCCGAGGTGCTCATCGGGCAGGGGCTCGGAACCGCCTTGATAGTGCCGCCGGATACTGCGCTCGCGGCCTGCTACCGGCGTGTCGAAGCGGCCGCGCGCGCCGCCCGGCGCGGTGTGTGGTCATTGCCGGATTACGCACCGGCAGCCGCGGGCGGGCTCGGCGCCGGGGCACGTGGTTTCCACCGCGTCCACGGCCGGGTGACGCGCACGGACTCGGCCCGTTCGTCGGTCTGGATCGAGATCGACGGCGTACTTTCCGTCCGCATTGCGCGCACGGATCTGCAAGACTTCCCGGCGGGTTTCCTACAATCCGTGCAACATCGCGAGGTCATGGCGCGTGGTTACGTATACCGCGCCGGAAAACAGCTGCGACTGCGGGTGCGTCACCCGCTCGACCTGCTCGTCATCGACGAGTGAGCGTCACACCCGCACACGGACGCTGGCGTACGAGCCGAAGAGCCGGCATCCGGCGGGCGTGGACGGACGCACCCGGATCGGCAACCAGCAGGGTCGGACCGGCAAAGTGATGAAAGGCTCAGCCATCATGCACGCAAGGGTCGTCGCGACCGTACTCGTGACCGCGGTCATCTGTGGCTTGGCGGGTTGTGCCACCAATCCGGTCTCTGGCAGCCGTGATTTCGTGCTCCTGTCCGAGCAGCAGGAGCTGGCACTGGGACGGGAAGCGAGTCAGGAGATCCAGAAGGAATATCGTCGCTACGGGGACGAGAAGCTGCAGGCCTACGTCGACGGGGTCGGCCAGCGGCTGGCGGCGACCAGCCATCGCCCGGATCTGCGCTACCAATTCGTCGTCGTCGACAGCCCGGACGTCAATGCTTTCGCGCTGCCGGGTGGCTACATCTACATCACCCGCGGACTGCTCGCGTACCTGGACTCCGAAGCGCAGCTCGCCGCCGTCCTCGGCCATGAAATCGGCCACGTCACGGCGCGTCATGCCGTGCGCCAGTACAGTGCGGCGCGAGCCGCGGATATCGGCGCGCTGCTCGGCGCGGTGTTCATCCCGGGCCTGGGCGCCGAGGCGGGCGGCCAGGTCATGAATACGCTCGGCACGGCGCTGGTGCGCGGCTACGGTCGCGACCAGGAACTGGAGGCCGATCGGCTCGGGGCCGAGTATCTCGCCCGAACCGGCTACCAGCCGGCGGCCGTGCTGGACGTGCTGCGTACCCTGGAGGCACAGGAGCGGTACGAATCGCAGCGTGCCCGGGCCGAAGGTCGGCCGGCGCGCACCTACCACGGCCTGTTCTCCACCCACCCGGACAGCGACAAGCGCGTGCAGGAAGCCATCGCCTGGGGGCACCAGTTCGAAGGCGGCACCGGTACGACGGCGCGTGATCCATTCCTCGATCACGTCGACGGGCTGGTGGTGGGTGACAGCCCGCACGACGGCTTCACGCGGCACGACACCTACTACCATCCGGAGCTGGGTTTTGCCCTGACCATCCCCGACGGCTGGACCGTGACGAACCGGCCCGACCGCCTGCTGCTGACGGCACCGGGAGGCGCGGCCTCGCAGCAGCTGCTGAATCTGGACCGCAACGAACCCATCAGTCCGCGGGACTACCTGAGCCGTCGTCTCAGGCTCGGGAACCTGCAGTCCGAGCATCCGATCGGCGCCGCGGATCTTCCAGGTCACACCGGTGTGGCCGAGCTGCAGACGTCGTTCGGTCAACGCCTCGCGCGCGTCAGTGTCATCTACCTGTCGGACCGGGCTTTCGTCCTCGTCGGCGCTACGCGCGCGCCGGACGCGCTGGCCGACTACGACGCCGTGTTCGTCCGGACCACGCGCAGTTTCCGGCGCCTGTCGGCCCGGGACGCGGGCGTCGCGCAGCCGCTGCGGATAGACGTCGTCACCGTCGCGGGTCCGACGACGTTCGCGGCACTGGCGGCGAAAGTGCCGCGCGCGGATGCCGAGGCGTTACTGCGGCTCATGAACGGACGCTACCCGGACGGCGAACCGCAACCGGGCGAGCGGATCAAGACCTTGCGCTGAGCGGCGTGGCCAAGCCGCCGTGTGCGCACCCGGCGCCGGCTGCGAGGGGTACGGGCAGCGTTTTCTTCCGCTGCGCCAGGGCATTACCCGCCAGAGCGCAGTGCGGAGGCGAAATCCGGGTGCCAAGACGCTGCTGCACGGGCATTTTTGTCGGCGTGTCTTGTGCTGTGGATAAGTCTGTTCAGACTGCGTTCGCCGGCAACGCGCAGCGGGCACGGCCAGCGCCCGGCACGATTTTGACCATAAAATACTTAAGTGAATAATATCAATAGCTTACATTGCTATTTTCGACTGTAACCATGTTCTGAAACAAAGATCTTCTGAGGAAACAGTGGTTTAGATAAGACTGTGCATAACTGCGCAGGACCGACGGAACTCCCATCCGGTCGGCCGGTCTATGCAAGTACGTTCTCAATGAACGTACCCGCTCCCCTCCCAGAGCGGGGTGTTAATAGTCCGGTCTCCCCAACCGGGCTACATTTCGGCCCCGGCAAGTCCACTCCCCCTTACGTTTTCCGGGGCCTTTTTTCTTTTTCTTCCGCCAGATCCAGCCAGGTGGCCAGGGTCAGATAGATCGAGTCGAGCTCGCTGCGGGTCCGCGCCGAACAGGCAACGACCGCCTCGGTCCCCGCCCTGGCGCGCGCCTGTGCCTGCGCTCGCTGCGCCGCGCTGCGGGTGAGTTTGTCCGCCTTGGTCAGCACCAGGCACACCGGCTGCGCGAGTTCAGCGAGCAGCCCGAGCACCTGCATGTCACTGTCCTGAAACGGATGCCGGATATCCATGAGTACGAACACGCCGGCCAGCGAACGGCGTTGCGCCAGGTAGCCGGGAATCAGCTCGTGCCATTGCAGCTGCAAATCGCGCGGCGCGCCGGCATAGCCGTAGCCGGGCAGATCGACCAGACGGTGGCCGTGCGCAATCTCGAAGGACACCAATGTGCGCGTGCGCCCCGGCAGCTTGCTGGTGTGCGCCAGCCGTTTATGCCCCACCAGCGCATTGATGAGGCTGGACTTACCCGAGTTGGAACGACCGGCGAAAGCGACCTCGCGACCGTTGTCGCGTGGCAGATCGGCAAGCCGCACCACACTCGACAGATAGGTCGCGCCGCGCAGGCGGTCGGCGATCACCACCCGGTCGCTTGCTTCCATGCCATCGTGCACGCTGCCAGCCGCATCCGTTTAGTGTATATTTTTTGCTTCTTCCGCGTGTCCGTCCGGACCGGGTGGCGCGCGGCTCCAACCTCAGACTGAACATTCCCGGCATCGACATCATGACCAAGCAACGACTCCTGCCCGCCAGCCTGCTCGCCGCGCTCACCGTCGTCGGCGCGAGCCCGGCGGCCATGGCCCAGACGCCTGCCGACAAGGCCGCGGCATGTGCCGCCTGCCACGGCCCCGCCGGCAACAGCAGCAATCCGCAGTGGCCCAACCTGGCCGGCCAGCACGCGCGCTACACCGTCGGGCAGCTCAAGGCGTTCAAGGACGGCACGCGCAAGAACGATCTCATGAGCGGCATGGCTGCCGGCCTGAGCGAGGCCGACATGCAGGAGCTCGGCGCCTTTTTCTCCGGTCAGCAAGCCGGGATCGGGTCGGCCGATCCCGACAAAGTCGAGCTCGGGGAGTCGATCTACCGCGGCGGCAACGCCAGCACCGGTGTTCCGGCCTGCATGGCTTGTCACGGTCCGCGCGGCGCCGGTAACGCCGGTGCGGCTTACCCCGTACTGAGCGGTCAGCATGCCGCCTACACGGTGCTGCAGCTCAGTGCGTACAAGTCCGGGGATCGCGGCACCGATCCGGCCGCTGTCATGCGTACCATCGCCGGGCGCTTGAGCGCCGACGAGATCGAGGCCGTCGCATCGTACGTATCCGGCCTGCACTGATGGCCGTGCACACGGGCGCATCGCGGCTGCGCAGGCGACAGTCACGGCCTGGCAACGAGCGGGTTTGACCGCCACAACGGCGCCGCGGCTGCCGGTGCAGGGCCGCGGCATCATCCACGCAGAGACCAATCCATGACCACACAACCATACGCGCCGTCGTTGCTCGCCTCGATCCTGCTGGTGCTGAGCATCGCGACCGGTCCCGGCGTGGCCGCCGAGCCCGTGGAAGGGGTCAATTACGAGCGCATCGATCCGCCGCAGACCACCCAGGCCGCCGACGGCAAGGTGGAGGTCGTCGAAGTGTTCTGGTACGGCTGTCCGCACTGCTACGATTTCGAGCCGTTCGTGTCCGCTTGGCGCGCGCGCCTGCCGGCCGACGTGGACTTCCGTCGTGTCCCGGGGGTTTTCCGAAGCGACTGGGTTCCGGGCGCCAAGGCCTATTACGTCGCCAGCGAGCTCGGGATCGTGGACGCGATACACAAGCCGCTGTTCGATGCCATTCACCGCGACAAGCGACGGCTGTTCGACGAGGAATCGCTGGCCGAATTCTTTGCCGAGCAGGGTGTTGCGAAGGCGGAGTTCGAAAAAGCCTGGAATTCGTTCGCGGTCGACAGCAAGGTCCGCCAGGCGCTCGCGCTCGCTCGTGGCTACGGTATCGGCGGCGTGCCGTCGATGATCGTGGCCGGGAAGTATCGCACTTCGGCGTCTATGGTCGATTCCCCGGCCAGCCTGGATGACGCCTATGAGGGCCTGCTAAAGATAGTCGATTACCTGGTCGATAAAGAGCGTGGGGAGTCAGTCAAAAGCCCACAACCGGTCGAATGATGTTCGACCGCCGGACGTAGCAGGTCATACGCGCCCGGATTTGGCCGCTGACCCGCACGCTCCCCCTGACCGGCGCCGCATGCGGCGCCCGGGAATAACCCAAGGCAGGGGACAGTGACGTCATGTACGACAAGGAACACCGCACGGCCGATCCGTTGACCGCCGGCCACCGTGGCGCATGCCACGAAACCGACGAATCCGAGCGCGCATCCGCCGAGACGCTGATGCGCATGCAAAAATGTGCCCTGCGACTCGCGTTTGCGTTCTATGGCCGCTACCCGGAGCTGGATCACGAGCTGACGCATTTGCGCGCCCAGTTGCGACTGCAAAAGCGCCACGGCACGGTCGCCACGCTCATCGAGGACGTGCTCGGCACGATCATCCGCCTCGAGAGTGAACATCGCGTACGCACGGAGGATTCCGCTTTCGACGCCCTGGCGCTGGTCGCCGACAAGCTCCGGTGGCCGCCCGCAAGCCTGGATGCCGCGACGCGCCTGCAACGGCGCCTCGGGCTGCGGGCGTCACGCGGCAGCGTGCAGGACGCCGTCGACGAGATCTGCGCCCTGCTCGGCGGCTGCATCGATTCGGGACCGGCGAGTGCGCCGGCCTCCACGGCGGTGGCGCAGGACATCGGCAGCCCTGTCCAGGGCCTGGCGCGAATGCTCGAGCGGATCGACGCGCCGGCCGAGCTCGAACCGGCGTTCGAGGGCTTGCGCAAGCGTCTTGGCGACATCGCCGATCAGGCCGGGCTGCTCGACGTGCTCGGTCAGATCGCCGGCCTGCTGGCAGACCATCTGCACGGCGCCGATGCCCCGGCGTTGTGGACCGAACCGCTGCTGCAACTGCTCGATCGCGTGTCGTTCCCGCCTGAATTCACGGCGGACGTACAGGCGCTCAGGAACCGCCTCGGCAAGCCGAGTCCGGCGCGCGAACGCAACGCCCTGGTCACCCAGGTGTCCAACCTCGTTGCGCGCATGCAGCAGCAACTGCGCGCGGAGCTCGACGACGTCGGCAATTTCATGCGCCGGACCATGCTGCGGCTGCAGGATCTGCAGGTTCAGTTGCTGCGCTCCGATCGCATCCGCGAGGAAGCGTTTCGCGACCGCGAGCGCATCAATTCGATGGTTCAGCAGCATGTGAGCGGCATCCGCATGAGCATGGATCAGGCGGTGACCATCGACGAGCTGCGCGCCTCGATCGACTCGCAGCTCGACAGCGTCAATGCCGACATGACGGCATTTATCGACGCCGAACGCGTACGCAACGAACACACCGATCGCGCCGTGTCCGCACTGAGCACTCAGCTGAAGGATCTTGAGAGCGAAACGCTGCAACTGCGCGAGTCGCTCAAGGAAGAGCACGCGAAAGCGGTTCGTGACGCACTCACCGGCATCGCCAACCGGCTCGGCTACGAGGAACGGATGGCGCTGGAATTTGCGCGCTGGCGCCGTCACGGGCGCGAGTTGTCGTTGATCGTGTTCGACCTCGATCGGTTCAAGTCGATCAACGACGCATACGGCCACCAGGCCGGAGACAAAGTGCTCGTCACAGTCGCCGAGCAGCTCAGACGCCAGATCCGGGAAAGCGATTTTTTCGCCCGCTACGGCGGCGAGGAGTTTGTGCTCATCCTGCCGGAGACGTCTCTCGCCGATGCCATGGCGCTCGCCGAGAAACTGCGCCAGAACATCGAGCACTGCAAGTTCCGATACGGCGACAATCCAGTGCCGGTGACCCTCTCGAGCGGGGTCACGGAGTTTCGCACCGGCGACGACCCGGACTCGGCATTCCAGCGTGCCGACATCGCGCTCTACAACGCCAAGCGCGAAGGCCGCAACCGCTGCTGCATGGCCGAGGAGCTGGACGCGGCCTGAACTGCGCCCGGAACCGGCGAGGCGGTCGCGGACGGGCGCCTGCGCGGACGCGAAATCATTCGTCGGCCGGAATTGCGCCCGCATCGGCAGACTTCTGGCCGCTGCGACGACGCGCGCGTTCCGGCGCGAATGACACGACGATGTCTTCGGCCTCGGCCTGCAGCGGGGTCGACGCGGTATTGAACACGATGCGACCGTCCCGGCGCAGCGCCAGCAGGATCACCGCGTCCGGCCCCAGCGTCTCACGATAATCGGCGAAGCTGAAATCCTCGGTCAGGCGCGTTTTCTGGCAGCGCCAGCCCTGGAAATGGCGGCGCAACAACTCTTCGTACACGCCGCCTTCGCCGAAAGCAATCGTGCCGCGCAACGACGGCAGGTAACCCTTGGGGTCGTCCTCCGCGCCCATCGGCAGCTGATAGACCCGATTGCGCCCCAGCTCGTTCGCAAAGCGCGTACACGCCAGGGCGTTGAAGGCGTCGTTATCCGTGGCGGCGAGCAGCCAGCCTATGTCGCTCGTGTCCAGCGCCTGTTCGGCCCCCTCCGACAGTATCTGCCCGTAGTACACGGACAAGCCGGCCAGGCGGGCAGGACGCAGTCGGTGCCAGGAGGCGTCCACCACCCGTACCGGCAGCTCGAGCGCCGACAGCAGTCGGGCGAGATCGATGCTCCACGGTGACGCACCGAGGAGGATGATGCCGTTGGCGCGTGCGGCGGCCAGGCCCAGCATTCGTGCCAGCCAGCCGATACTGAAACCGTGCAGCACGACCGTCGCGATGATGAGGGCGAATATGAGCGGTACGAGCTGGTCGGCACCGGCATAACCACGCTCGACGAGCGCCGGCGCGAAAGCGCCGGCGACCGCCGCGGCGACGATGCCACGCGGCGCGATCCAGCCGATCAGCGCACGCTCGCGCCACTCCATCCGTGCACCCAGCGTCGCCAGCACGATGCTCACCGGACGCACCACGAAAATCACGACGCTCAGGAGAGCCACGGCTCGCCAGTCGAGCGTGCGCAGCGTCGCCGCCTCGAGGTCCGCGGTGAGCAGGATGAACACGCTCGCGACGAGCAGGATGGCGATGTACTCCTTGAAGCGCCGCAGCTCATCGATGCTCGGCAGGCGCGAGTTGCCCAGGACCATACCGCAGATCGTGACCGCGAGCAGTCCGGACGATCCCTGCACCGCGTTGGCGAGGGCGAACACCACCAGCACCAGCATCAGCATCACCGGACCCTTGAGGTACTCCGGCACCCAGCCGCGGCGAAACGACGCGGCGAGCGCGAATCCGCCGCCCAGTCCGAGCGCGAGCGCCGCGCTGACGCTGGCGATGAGCCGGCCCGCGACTTCGGCCCCGGCTGCGCCCTCGCCGGTGAACACGAAGTAGTCGTACACCAGCACCGCCAGCAACGCGCCGATCGGATCGTTGACGATACCTTCCCACTTCAGCAGCGACGCCGTCCGCTGGCGCAAGCGCGCGTGGCGCAGCAGCGGCAGGATCACCGTTGGTCCGGTCACGACCATGATGGCACCGAGCGTGAGCGCGACGGGAGCGGACAAACCGCCCACGAAATAAGCGGCGGCGCTGCCGAGGCACCAGCTGATGGGTACGCCGAGCAGCACCAGACGGCGCACGCCGCTGGCGGCGCTGCTCAGCTCGTGCCAGCGCAGGTTCATACCGCCCTCGAACAGGATGATCGCTACACCGAGCTCGATCGCCGGACGATACAGGGCGCCGAAGTCCGCAGACGGCTCCAGAACGCCGAATCCGGGGCCGAGCACCAGGCCCGTCGCCGTGAGCAGCACGATGGCCGGCATCCGCAGCCGCCACGCCAACCACTGCGCGGCGATCCCGCCGGCAGTGACGATGACCAGCGCTTGCAGCACATGGTGATCCATGGTCGTCGCAGTGTTCCTCGGGCGGGTGCCGGACCATAGCCCGGGCCACCGGCACTGTCCAGCGCCAGCACCGGCCGTGCAGCAACGGCGCCGGTGTGTTGTCTACCCTGACGCGATGGACCGGCAGATTGCAACGGTTGGCCTCGGCCGCATGGGCGCGAACATGGCGCGCCGGCACGCGCGCGGTGGCATGCGGGTCCTCGGCTTCGACACGAGCCCGGCGGCGGGCGCGGCCGTCACTGGCGAACCGGACCTGACCACGGTGGACACCCTCGGCGCCGTGGCCGGGGCACTGCGTCCGCCCCGGGTGATCCGGCTCATGCTGCCAGCCGGATCGGCGACCGACGAGACGCTGACCGCGCTGGCACCGTTGCTCGACCTGGCGGCGGTCAGCGAAACCTGGCGCCACGGCACGGTGGTCCGTTCGTGGCTGCTCGATCTGTGCGCCGGTCTGCTCGCCGAGGATCAGGATCTCGCCGCGGTGGCGCCGGTGGTGGCCGACTCCGGCGAGGGGCGCTGGACGGTTGCCGAGGCAATCGAGCTGAGCGTAGCCGCGCCGGTTATCGGAATGGCCCTGAACCAGCGCTTCGCGAGCCGGGGCAACGGCGACTACGGCGCGCGCGTGCTCGCCATGCTGCGCCACCGCTTCGGCGATCACGCCATGAGCCCGGACTGAGCCATGGGAAACCATCACCGCGCCTGCTGCGACGGCTCCTGGACACCCCTGGCCGCGTTTTGCGGGGACCCCCGAAAGCGTTTACGCAGGGCCCGCTACGCGCGCGATTTTGTGCACCCCCGCGCCTGGCCAGCAACGCCCGGAAGCCGTCTCGCTACGGCAGGCGAATGTTGCACAAGCTCTGAGACGAGGCGCGCTCACGCCTCGTCTTTGCGACCGCCGCGGTGTTCGCACGGTCCGCCGGGCCGGGACAGGTTGCGTGCGCTGTTGATCAGCGCGACGTGCGTCAGCGCCTGCGGGAAGTTGCCGAGCATCATGCCGCAGTGCGGATCGTACTCCTCCGCGAACAGGCCGAGATCATTGCCCGTTCCGAGCAAACGCTCGAACAGTGACTCGGCCTCGCGCGTACGCCCCTGCAGGGCGTAGTTGTCCACCAACCAGAACGAGCAGGGCAGGAACGCGCCCTCCTCGCCCGTCAGGCCGTCGACCTGCGGTGCCGCCAGATAGCGGTGCACGAAACCTTCGTGCACGAGCTCACGTTCGATTGCGGCGACCGTGGCACGCATCCGCGCATCAGTGGCCGGCAGGAAGCCGACCAGCGGCAACAGCAACAGGCTCGCATCGACGGCTGTCGAGCCGTAGGACTGCACGAAACAGCCCCGCCCGGTATCGAAACCGCGGCGGCACACCTCGGCGTGAATGCGGTCGCGCAACCCGCGCCAGCTCGTTGCCGGTCCCTCGAGCCCGAGCTGTTCGACGGCCTTCACCGCCCGGTCGGCGGCGACCCAGGCCATCACCTTCGAGTGGGTGAAATGGCGCCGCGGACCGCGCACCTCCCAGATGCCGTTGTCGGCCCGTTCCCAGTTCGACTCGAGAAAGTCCATGAGCGCGCGCTGCAGGTCCCAGGCGTGGTTACCGGGCTCGATCCCGGCCCGGCGCGCCAGATGCAGGGCGTCCATGACCTCGCCGCACACATCGAGCTGCAGCTGCGCGCTGGCCGCATTGCCGATCCGCACCGGCGCGGCTCCGGCATAGCCGGGCAGCCAGTCGAGGATCGTTTCCGGAAGGCGCCGCTCGCCGCCGATGCCGTACATGATCTGCAGGTCACCCGGGCGCCCCGCCGCGACCCGCAGCAGCCATTCGCGCCACGCGCAGGCCTCGTCGCGGTAGCCGGCGATCAACAACGCGTAGAGCGTGAACGTCGCGTCACGCATCCAGCAGTACCGGTAATCCCAGTTCCGCGCGCCGCCCGGCGTTTCCGGCAGCGACGTGGTCGGCGCCGCCACCATGCCACCGGTCGGAGCATACGTGAGCGCTTTGAGCGTGATCAGCGAACGGTGCACCGCGTCCGCCCAGTGGCCGTTGTACTCGCTCTGCGCCCCCCACGCACGCCACCAGCCGGTGGTCCGGGCACAGGCCGCGTGGGCGTCGATCGGCAGCGGCGGCTCCCGGTGCGAGGGGAAGTAGCTGAGCACGAACGGGACGCTGGCGCCGGCATCGATCGAGAATTCCGCCACCGTGCGGAACCGCTCACCGCGCATGGGCACGACGCCGTGAACGTGCAGTGCATCCGGCCCGGCGACGGCGATCCGGCCACCGTCGTAGCGCCGCACCCACGGCACGACAGCACCATAGTCGAAGCGCACGACCAGCTCCATGCGCATCCGCACGCGGCCCTCGATGCCCTCGACCAGCCGCACCACATCGTCGCGCTCCGGCCACGGCGGCATGCAGTCGACCACGCGCACACGACCTTCACCGGTCTCGAACTCCGTTTCGAGCACGAGCGTGCCGTCGCGGTAGCGCCGGGCACCGGCGGCTCCGCCCACCGCCGGCGCGATCTGCCAGCGGCCGTTGTCGGCGCCGCCGAGCAACGCCGCAAAGCAGGCGCCCGAGTCGAAGCGCGGCAGGCACAGCCAGTCGATCGAGCCGTCGCGACCGACCAGCGCCGCTGTACGCGTATTGCCGATGAGGGCGTAATCGCTGATCGCGGATGGCATCGGCGCGTCAGCCGGCGGTCCGGTCCTGCACGGCGGCGCTCAGCACGTCAGCCGCGGCCGCGGCATCGGCGACGACGACGCTGTCGCCGGCGAGCGCCCTCGTCGCAACCGCCGCCGCATCGCCGGCAAGCAGGCGCGCGAGCGCGTACCGCTTGGGCGCGCCGCACACGAGCCACAGGCGCAGACGCGCGCGGCGCAACGTCGGCAACGTCAGGGTCATGCGCCGGTGGCCCTGGTGGCTGGCAGTCAGGCACACCGGTTCACGTTCCTCGGCGAGCGCGGCATCACCGGCGAACAGCGACGCGGTGTGCCCGTCACTGCCGAGACCGAGGTGAACGACGTCGAGCACCGGCGGATCGCCGGCGACGGCGCGAAGCGTGCGCGCGTAGGCGCTCCCGTCCGCCGCTGCGTCCACGGGCATAGGACGCAGATTCGCGCGCGGCACGCGTCGGCCGAGCGGGCTCGCAAGGAACGCGCGCCAGTTGCGGTCGACGTCCGCCGGCGCCACGATGCGCTCGTCGGTCTGGACGATGATCACGCGCGACCAGTCCACAGTCGCGTCGGCGAGCGCCGAGTACAGCGGCGGGGCCATGCGCCCGCCGCTCAATGCGAGTGTCGCCCGGTTGCGCTCGGCGAGCGCCGCGTCCACGGCGCGGGCGATGAGGACCGCCGCCGCGACGGCGGCGTCCGCGTCGACCACCAGGCGCGGCTTCAACACGCGGGCGCCGGGTCGTACCAGCCGCCGAGATCGGCCACCAGGCGGTCGGCGGCAGCGGGTCCCCACGAGCCGGCCGGGTAGGGATGCGCCACCCCCGCATCGCCGAGCACGTCGTCCACCAGCCTCCAGGCTGCTTCCACCGAGTCCTCGCACGCGAACAGGGTCGTGTCGCCGCGCAATGCGTCGCCGATGAGCCGCTCGTAGGCACTCATCTCGCCGCTGGTCTCGTCGCACATGACCAGCTCGACCGCGCGCCCCCGCATCTGTTCGCCGGCCTGCTTGCTGCGCACGCCGAGCGCGATCAGGACCCGATCGGGTCCGAGGCGAAAGCGCAGGTAGTTGGCATTGCGGGGCAGTGGCTCGTCAAACAGGCGCTGCGGTGGATGGCGGAAAGACGCATACACTTCCGTGGCGGTGACGGCCAGGCGCTTGCCCGTGCGCACGACGAACGGCACGCCCGCCCAGCGCCAGGAGTCGACGCCGAGTCGCAGGGCGGCATACGTCTCGACCGCGGACCGCGGGTCCACGCCGGCCTCGTCGCGATAGCCACCGTACTGCCCGCGCACCACGCCGGTGGCGTGCAGCGGTTTCGCCGCGCGCAGGACCTTTACCTTCTCGTCGCGGACGGCTTCGCTGCCGATGCCGACCGGGGGCTCCATGGTCAACAGCGACACGATCTGGAGCAGGTGGTTCTGGACCACGTCACGGATGGCACCGAGCTCCTCGTACAGTCGCCCGCGGCCTTCGACCCCGAAACTCTCGGTCATGGTGATCTGCACGTTGCCGACGTGATAGCGGTTCCACAGCGGCTCGAGAAACGAATTGGCAAACCGGAAATAGAGCAGGTTCTGCACCGATTCCTTGCCGAGGAAGTGGTCGATGCGGAAGATTGCACGCTCGTCGAACACGCGGGCGAGCGCGTGATTGAGGGTGCGCGCGGAGCCCAGATCGCGCCCGAGCGGCTTCTCCACCACCACGCGCGCACCGGACGCACAGCCGGAGGAGCCGAGGCGCTCGATGACGTTGCCGAAAAGACTCGGCGGGATCGCCAGATAGTGCAGCGGCCGTGAAGCATCACCAAGCGCCACCCGCAGGCGTTCGAACGTCGCCGAGTCGCGGTAGTCCCCGCACACGTAGTGCATGCGCTGTGACAGCGCTTGCGCGGCGTCCGGGTCCGCACCGCCGCCGTGCTGCTCGAGACTCTCGCGTGCCCGCGCACGCAGGCGTTCGAGGTTCCAGCTCTCGCGCGCCACGCCGATGATTGGCAGGTCAAGCCGACCGCGACGGACGAGGTTTTGCAGCGCCGGGAAGATCTTCTTGAAAGCGAGATCGCCAGTGATGCCGAAAAGCACCAGCGCGTCGGCGTCGTGCTCATTCATGCTCATGTGACCCGCACATGTATCCTGCGACAGCAGCGCCCGCCCGGGGTTCAGCGCGCGGGCACTGACACCTGTGGATGGCGCGCCCTAGAGGATTCGAACCTCTGACCTTCGGCTCCGGAGGCCGACGCTCTATCCAGCTGAGCTAAGGGCGCGCGGTGGCGGCAACCGCTCGCAACGGCCGGTACAAATCGGCGGTGTCGCGGGGGCGGTAAAGATAACCCCGCCCGCCACACTAGTCCATCCGCCTGATTTGGCTATAATGGCGCGGCTTTTCACGGCGGTCCCGACCGCGTCGGAACCGCACGACCAGCCGCCGATCGGACACCATATCCCCGAGGTTTACGGCATGACCCAGGCAGAAGACTCCCAGTTCGTCCGTTTGTTCACGATCATGATCGTGGTTCTCGTGGTGTTCTGCATTGCGATGATCTTCCTCGGCAAGGGTCTGGGCGACGCCTATGGACCCAGGCACGGCGACGGTGACGTGGCGGCGCGGATCGCCCCGGTCGGTGCGGTCAACACGGGTGCGCCCGTCGCGGCAGAACCTGCCGCTGCCGCGGTCGCCGCCGCGGCGCCGCCGGCCGCCGGCGGCGACGATCCCGGCAAGGCCGTTTACGACGGCGCCTGTTTCGCCTGCCACGGCAACGCCGCCATCGGCGCGCCGGTACTGGGTAATGCGCAGGACTGGGCCCCGCGGATCGAAAAAGGTCTGGACACTTTGGTCAGTCATGCGATCGACGGCTTCCAGGGCGAGAAAGGTGTGATGCCGCCGCGCGGCGCGCGCACGGATCTGTCCGACGACGACGTACGCGCCGCCGTCCAGTACATGGTGCGCAACAGCGGTGGCGCGGACGCGGTGGCGCCCGCCACGGGTGGCGGCGGCGCGGACAGCGCCGCGGCGCAGACGCCGGCGGACACCGTGGCGGCCGACACCGCAGCGGCGGCGGACGACGCCGGCGCAGGCAACGACACCACGCTGGCGGAGGGCAAACAGGTGTACGACCAGGCGTGCTTCATCTGCCACGCCTCGGGCGCCGCCGGCGCCCCGAAGCTCGGCGACGCCGAGGCCTGGAACGCACGCGTCGCCCAGGGCATGGATGTTCTCGACGACCACGCCGTCAATGGCTACATGGGCAGCAAGGGTCTGATGCCGCCCAGGGGTGGCCGTGCCGACATCGCGGACGACAAGATCAAGGCGGCCGTGGCCTACATGGTGGACGCGGTCAAATAGACCGCTCACGGCGTCAGGGACGGGACGACGAGGCGCCGGCGGGCGCCTGTCAGACCACGGGTTCGAGGCCGGCGTAGGCCGCCACCAGCCACTTCGCACCGGCGGCGGAAAAATTCACCTGCACGCGTGTGTGTGCGCCGCTGCCCTCGACACTGAGCACGATTCCTTCGCCGAACCGCGCATGCAGCACCCGCTGGCCGAGGCGCAAACCGTCCTCACCTGCGTCTTCGATGCCGGCGTAATCGGGAACGTCACCGCCCAGTCTGATTCGCGTGACGAGTTCGGCCGGCAGCTCGCGCAGAAATCGTGACGGTTGCGAATAGACGTCATTGCGATGCAGGCGCCGCGCCTCGGCGTAGGTGAGGACCAGGCGCGCGCGCGCGCGGGTCATGCCGACGTAACAAAGCCGCCGTTCCTCCTCCAGTCCCGCCAGATCCTCGGCCGACCGCTGGTGCGGGAACAGACCCTCTTCGAGCCCGACGAGAAAAACGGTCGGAAACTCCAGGCCCTTGGCCGAATGCAGGGTCATGAGCTGCACGCCGTCCTCGTAGGCCTCGGCCTGGTGCTCCCCGGATTCGAGTACGGCGTGAGCGAGAAACGCTGCGAGAGGCTCCAGGTCGCGATCCTCCTCGCCGGGCGTGAAATCGCTCGCCGCGCTCACCAGCTCGTCGAGGTTTTCGAGCCGGTCGGCGGCGCGATCAGCGCCCTCCTTGCGGTAGTGATCGGGCAGGCGGGTCGCGCGGATGACGGTCTCCAGCATCTCGCCGAGCGCCATGCCGCTGGTGTCGCGATCGAGACGATCGATGAGCTGCATGAACTCCCCGAGCGCGGCACACGCGCGGGCAGGCAGCTCCCGCGTGGCGAGCAGCCGCTGGCTCGCCGCCCACATCGAGATCCGCTCGCCGCGAGCGACGCTGCGCAGACTCTCCAGTGTCCTGCTCCCGATCCCGCGCGCGGGCGTGTTGACGACGCGTTCGAAGGCCGCGTCGTCGTCGCGCCAGGCAACCAGGCGCAGGTAAGCGAGCGCATCCTTGACTTCCGCGCGTTCGTAGAAGCGGAAACCGCCGTAGACACGATAGGGCACGTCGGCCCCGCGCAGGGCCTCTTCCAGCACGCGCGACTGCGCGCTGGTGCGATACAGACTTGCGCAATCGCGGTAGCTGCCGCCCTGATCGGCGTGGCGGCGGATCTGCTCGACGCAGAAGCGCGCCTCGTCGCGGTCGTTGTAGGCCGAGTACAGCTCGATCGGCTCGCCGTCGGTGCCTGCCGTCCACAGCTCCTTGCCGAGGCGCGCGCTGTTGTTGGCGATGAGCGCATTCGCGGCCGCCAGAATGTTGCCCGTGGAGCGGTAATTCTGCTCCAGGCGAATGATGCGCCCGCCGGGAAAGTCGCGCACGAAGTCCTGCATGTTCTCGACGCGAGCACCACGCCAGGAGTAAATCGACTGGTCATCGTCGCCGACCACGAACAGGTCGGCGCGGCGGCCGGCGAGCAGGCGCAACCAGGCGTACTGAATGGCGTTGGTGTCCTGGAACTCGTCCACCAGCACGTGCCGGAAGCGCTGCCGGTAGTGCTCGAGCAGCGGTGCGTGGTCACGCCACAGCTCGTGCGCCCTGAGCAGCAGTTCCGCGAAATCGACCAGCCCGGATCGCGCGCAGGCCTCCTCGTAGGCCTTGTATATATTGATGAGCTGGGCCACGGTCGCGTCGCCGTGGTCTTCCAGGTGGGCCGTGCGCAGGCCTTGTTCCTTGCGTGCGTTGATGAACCATTGCGCCTCGCGCGCCGGCCAGTGCGACTCGTCCAGTCCCAGACCCCTGATCACGCGTTTGATCAGTCGCAGTTGATCGTCGGAGTCGATGATTTGGAAGTTCTGCGGCAGACCGGCTTCACGCCAGTGCAGTCGCAGCAGGCGGTGGGCGATGCTGTGGAAGGTGCCAACCCACATGCCGCCGATCGGCATGCGCAGCAGCCCCTCGATGCGCGCACGCATCTCGGCAGCGGCCTTGTTGGTGAAGGTCACGGCCAGAATGCCGTGCGCGGCGCTCTGACCGGTCTGTACGTACCACGCGATACGGTGAACGAGCACGCGCGTCTTGCCGCTGCCCGCCCCGGCGAGCACCAGCAGATGGCCGGGCTCGGCGGCGACCGCCTCGCGCTGCGCGTCGTTGAGAGACTCGAGAATATGTGAAACGTCCATCGCCGGCATTTTAGCCAGCCCCCCCGGCGAATGCATGGCGCGCACGACCCGCGCAGCGACGCTTTCCGATCCGGAGCCTCGGCACCGCCCCGGGCACCCGAGGTGAACGCGCGCGGCATGAGTGCGCTATGCTCGGCGCATGGGAATCGTCGCATCGACCCGACCGCCGGCACTGGCGGTGGACACGCCAGAGGCCGCCTGCGCGCTGGTCGATGCCGTGCTCGGCGCCGCGGCGCGACGCGGTGCGAGCGGCGCCGAGGCTTCCCTCAGCGTCTCCAGCGGACTGTCCGCCACGGTGCGCTTGGGCGAGGTCGACACCGTCGAACACCATCGTGGCAAGGCACTCGCGGTTACGGTCTACCAGGGTCTGCGCAAGGGCTCGGCGGGCAGCAACGATCTGCGCGGCGAAGCCATCGAGGCGACGGTTGCCGCGGCCTGTGATATCGCCCGTCACAGTGGCGAGGATCCCTTTGCCGGACTGGTGGATCCGCACTACCTGGCGCGGGAGTGGCCCGAACTCGACCTGTATCACCCCTGGGACCTGGACGCCGCGCGGGCAATCGCCATCGCCCTCGAATGCGAAGCGGCCGCACGCGCACACGATGCGCGCATCAGCAACTCCGAGGGTGCGAGCGTGACCACCCACGCGGGCCTGCTCGCCTACGGCAACAGCCTCGGTTTCGTCGGTGCGTGGAACGCGACACGACACTCGATCAGCTGCCGGGTCATTGCGGGTACGGCGCCGGCGATGCAGCGCGAGGCGTGGTTCAGCAACGCGCGTGCGCAAGCCGACCTCGCCGGCGCAGCCGAAGTCGGTGCCATCGCCGCGCGCCGGGCGGTGGGTCGTCTGGGCGCACGCAAGATCGCGACCACCGTAGTACCGGTGCTGTTCGAGGCCCGCGCCGCCGCGAGCCTGTTCGGTCATCTGCTCGGTGCGGTTTCCGGCGCCGCCCAGTATCGCCGCGCCTCGTTTCTGCTCGATGCCCTGGACACGTCGGTGTGCGCAGCGCACATCGACATCAGCGAGCAACCGCACCTGCCACGCGCCATGGGCAGCGCACCGTTCGACGGCGACGGGGTGGCGACACGCGCGCACGCGCTGGTGGACAAGGGCGTGCTCGCGAGCTACGTCCTGTCCGCTTACAGCGCCCGCCGGCTCGGACTGACGCCGACGGGCAACTCGGGCGGCGTGCACAACCTGGTGATCAGCCACGGCGGGCGCGATCGGGCGGCGATCATCTCCGGGATCGAGCGCGGTCTGCTGGTGACCGAGCTGCTGGGCTTCGGCGTGAACGGCACCACCGGTGACTACTCCCGGGGTGCCGCCGGATTCTGGATCGAGCGCGGCGAGATCGTTTACCCGGTGGAGGAGATCACCATCGCGGGTAACCTGCGCGACATGCTCATGGGGATAGTCGAGATCGGCGCCGACGTCGACACGCGCGGCAATGTGCGTACGGGCTCCGTGCTCGTCGAGCACATGACGCTCGCCGGTAACTGAGGCAGGGCTGCCGGGGATTACGCCGGGAAGCGATTGTACGCGTCCAGCGCGGCGATCTTGTAAGTCTCCGCAAGCGTCGGATAGTTGAACACCGCGTCCACGAAATAGTCGAGCGTGCCGCCGTGTGCGAGCACTGCCTGGCCGATGTGGACCAGCTCCGTCGCACCCTCACCGACGATGTGCACGCCGAGCAGCCTGCGATCGTCGAGACGGAACATCAGTTTGAGCAGTCCTTCGCGTAATCCGAGGATCTGGCCGCGCGAGGTCTCGCGGAAATTCGCTGTACCGGTCTCGTAGCCGATGCCGGCCGCCTGCGCCTCGGCTTCGGTCATGCCCACGACGCTCATCTCCGGCACCGCGTAGATGCCGAACGGATAGGCGCTGAAACTCTGCGCCGTGGTCGCACCGAATGCGTGGCAGGCGGCGTGCCGGCCCTGCTCCATGGACGTCGAAGCGAGGCTCGGGAACCCGATCACGTCGCCCGCGGCATAGATATGCGGCACCTCGGTACGGAAATGCTCGTCGACGCGCAGCCGCCCGCGCTCGTCGGCGGCGATGCCGGCATGCTCCAGGCCCAGGGTCGCGGTCGCTCCCTGGCGGCCGGCGGTCACCAGTACCGTCTCGGCGCGTACTTCCCGGCCGCTCGCCAGCCTGACCTTGACCCGGCCGCCCTCGGGCGGGGCGATCGAATGCACCTTCTCGCCGAGGCGTATGTTCATGCCGCGGTCACGCAGGTGATGCAGGAATTCGTCCACGATCTCGCGATCCAGGAATTCGAGCAGCGCCGGCCGGCTGTCGACCAGGGTGACCTCGATGTCCAAGGCGCTGAAGATGGACGCGTACTCCACGCCGATGACGCCGGCGCCGACCACCACGAGCGTGCGCGGCAACTGCTTGATGCCGAGGATCTGGTCGCTGTCGAACACGTGCGTGCCGTCGAACGGTATGCCCGGCGGCTGCGCCGGCGTCGTGCCGGTGGCGACGAGGATCTTGTCGGCGGACAGCTCGATGCCGTTACCGTCGTACATGAGCACGGCGAGCCGGTGCGGGTCCAGGAAACGCGCCTCTCCGGGGATCGAGCGCACCATGTTGCGGTAGAGCTTGTGCTGGAGCACCTCGACCTCGTGGCGGACGGTGATGTCCAGGCGTTGCACGAGATCACTGGCGCTGATGCGTTCCTTGACCCGGTAGCTGCGCCCGTAGAATCCGCGCTGGCGCCAGCCGGACAGATACAGGACGGCTTCACGCAACGTCTTGCTGGGAATGGTGGCGGTATGCACGCACGCACCGCCGATGACGGTGTTCTTTTCGATCACGGCGACCGTCCTGCCGAGCTTGGCCGCCTGGATCGCCGCGCGCTGCCCGGCCGGACCGCTGCCGAGAATGATAAAGTCGAAATGCTCCATGCGCGTTTCCGTGTCCGCCCTCCGCTGCTGCGGGGCAGCGTGCGGGTCGTCTCGTCAGGGGAAGGCGAACTTGGTTATGCTCCCGCACGACTAGCATAAGGCTGAACGATGCAGACTCAAACGACCGCGGCGCGCCAGGAGTGGGCCTCGAACCTGGCGGCCGCGCGTGCTCAGCTCGACAGCGTCATCGCCGCCGGCAGCGGCATCATCCTCGGCAAGGAGCGGGAGCTGCGGCTCTCGCTCGCCTGCCTGCTGGCCCGCGGACACCTGCTCATCGAGGACCTGCCGGGCGTCGGCAAGACCACCCTGGCGCAGCTCCTGGCCTGTTCGCTCGGGCTGAGCTTCCGGCGCATCCAGTTCACCAGCGACCTGCTCCCGGCGGACATCCTCGGTGTGTCGGTCTACCTTCGCGACGGCCACCGCTTCGAGTTCCACCCCGGACCGATTTTCGCCCAGGTGGTACTCGCCGACGAAGTCAACCGCGCCACGCCACGCACGCAGAGTGCGCTGCTCGAAGCGATGGAAGAGACGCAGGTCACCATGGAAGGCGTCACCCACGCGCTGCCGCGACCGTTCTTCGTCGTCGCAACCCAGAACCCGTCCTACCAGGTGGGTACCTATCCGCTGCCGGAATCCCAGCTCGATCGCTTCCTGATGCGCATTGAGATCGGCTATCCGGACACGGCTGCGGAAAGGCAGCTGCTCAAGGGCCGGGATCGCCGTGAGCTGCTCGCCGAAATGCCGGCGGCACTGAGCGCCGAACAGGTCATCGCGCTGCAGGCGCAGGTCGAGCAGATCAGCGTCGCCGATGCCCTGCTCGACTATCTGCAGGCATTGCTCGAGTACAGTCGCAGGGCGACGGAGCTGGGCAGCGGCCTGTCTCCGCGCGCCGGTCTGGCGATGTTGCGTGCAGCCCGGGCCTGGGCGCTGATGTCCGGGCGGCGCGCGGTCGTACCCGAGGACGTGCAGGCGGTGCTCCCGAGCGTGGTCGGCCACCGGCTGCAGCGGTCGGATCGGGAGCCGGGGGTGGGCAGCGCGGAGCTCGCGGCACGGTTGATCGGCGCCGTGCCCATCCCCTGAGAGGCTGTGAATCAATTGGAATATTTACGCACAGCGGACGGTCAGCCGGGGCGGGCGGATCGGGTCGAGGCAATCGCGACGGCGGCGGTGTGTGGGCAGCGATTCGATGCGGTGGCGTAGAGG
>JADZEE010000016.1 GCA_020850735.1 Gammaproteobacteria bacterium
CACGTGGCCACCACCGAGACGGGTCGGATCAGGCGCAGCCGTCTCGTCTGCCGCCCACGTCATCGCGAGCCGGGCCGCAGGACCGGCGTGGCGATCCAGGTGATCCGCAGGGCCTGGATTGCCCCGTGTGCCCCGAGCGCGGCGCGGGCGGGTACCTGCACCGCCCCGCCATGACGAGGTGGTGCGGGACTGGTCGTGCCGTTCAGGCGCCGGCGCCGGCGACGTTCGCGCGCGCCACCGCTACCGCGCAGAACTTGAACTCCGGGATCTTGCCGTAGGGATCGAGTTCTTCGTTGGTGAGCAGGTTGGCTGCCGCCTCGTGGTAGCAGAACGGCATGAACACCGTGCGCGCCAGCAGGCCATCGTCCACACGGGCGATGGCGCGCACGGTCCCGCGTCGCGACGCGATGTCGAGCCAGTCGCCGGGCTCGGCCCCGATGGCCTCGAGATCGGCGCGATTCAGTGACACGACGGGCAGCGGTTCCAGTGCGTTGAGCACGGTTGCGTGACGGGTCATCGCGCCGGTGTGCCAGTGCTCGAGCTGGCGACCAGTGATGAACACGTAGGGAAACGTCTGGTCCGGCAACTCGGCGGCCCGGGTGTAGCGCGCGGGCACGAACCTGCCGCGACCACTCGTCGTCGGGAATGCGTTTTTGAACAGGATGGGCTCGCCGGGATCGCCCTCGGACGTGCACGGATAGGTGACCGAGCCGCTGTGCTCGAGCCGTTCCCAGGTAATGCCAGCCATGCTCGGAACGGCGACGCGCAGCTCTTCGAACACGGTCCGTGCGCCGGCGTAATGCCAGTCCAGATCCAGCCGTCGTGCGAGCTCCTGAATGATCCACAGATCCTGGCGGGCGTCGCCGGGCGGTGGTACCGCCTTGCGTCCGAGCTGGACGCGGCGGTCGGTGTTCGTGAACGTGCCGTCTTTTTCCGGAAACGCCGATGCCGGCAGGATGACGTCGGCATAGCCGGCGGTTTCGGTAAAGAAGATCTCCTGCACGACCAGGTGATCGAGCATGGAAAGGGCTTCGCGCGCATGGTTGAGATTGGGATCCGACATGGCCGGATTCTCGCCCATGATGTACATGCCCTTGAGCTTGCCGGCGTGGACGGCGTTCATGACTTCGACCACGGTCAGACCGGGATCGGCATCGAGGCGGGTGCCCCAGAGCTGCTCGAAGCGGGCCCGCGCCGTCGCGTCCTTCACCGACAGGTAGTCGGGCAGCATCATCGGGATCAGACCGACGTCGGAAGCCCCTTGCACGTTGTTCTGGCCGCGCAGCGGATGCAGTCCGGTGCCGGGACGGCCGATCTGGCCGGTGAGCAGCGCAAGCGAGATGAGACAGCGGGAATTGTCGGTTCCGTGGACGTGCTGACTCACACCCATGCCCCAGAAAATCATCGCCCCGCGGGCGCGGGCGTACAGACGCGCCACCTCGCGCAGGGTTTGCGCGGGAATGCCGCAGATGGGCGCGACCCGCTCCGGGCTGTAGTCGAGCACGGTCGACTTCAGATCCGCGAACCCTTCCGTGCGCTCGGCGACGAAGCGTTCATTGTGCAGACCCTCGGTGATGATGACGTGCATCAGCGCGTTCAGCATCGGCACGTCGGTGTCCGGGTTGAATTGCAGGTGAAAGCGCGCGTGGCGGGCAAGATCCGAGCGGTAGGGGTCCATGAGGATCAGCGTCTTGCCGGCCTTGGCGGCGTTTTTCATGAACGTTGCCGCCACCGGGTGATTGACGGTCGGCCGGGCGCCGATGACGATGATGACCTCGGCTTCGGCGACGTCCTCGACCGGGTTCGACACGGCGCCCGAGCCGATGGTTTCGAGCAGCGCGGCCACCGACGAGGCGTGACACAGGCGCGTGCAGTGGTCGACGTTATTGCTGCCGAAAGCGCTGCGCACCAGCTTCTGGAACAGGTAGGCCTCTTCGTTGCTGCCTTTGGCGGAGCCGAACCCCGCCAGCGCACGCGGACCGTGCTCGGCGCGAATGCGGCGCAGGCCGCTTGCGGCGAAATCGAGCGCCTCCTGCCAGCTCGCCTCGCGGAAATAGCGCGCGAGCTCCGGGCGCTTGACGAGCGCAGCCGACTTCGCCGGCGCATCCTCGCGGCGGATGAGCGGTCGGGTCAGACGTGCCGGGTGATGGATGTAGTCGAAGCCGTAGCGACCCTTGACGCACAGGCGGCTGAGATTGGCGGGTCCGTCGCGGCCGTCGACGTGCGTGATACGTCCGTCCTTGACGTTGAACGTCAGCAGACAGCCGACACCGCAGTAGGGGCAGGTCGAGTCGATCCGGGTGTCCGTGCGCATTTGTTCGACCGGGATCGCCGGCGCGAGCGCGCCGGTAGGGCAGGCCTGCACGCATTCTCCGCACGACACGCAGGAACTCTCACCCATCGGATCACCGGCGTCGAACACGATAGCGGAATGTCGACCCCGGAACGCGTAGCCGATGACGTCGTTGACCTGCTCTTCACGGCAGGCACGCACGCAGCGCGTGCACTGGATGCAGGCGTCGAGGTTGACCGCTATGGCCGGGTTCGACCGATCCGTGGCCGGCTGCTCGCGGCCGGCGAAGCGCGGCCTGGAGACGCCGAGCTTGTCCGCCCACAGGTCCAGCTCGGACCGTATCGCGTGCGGCGAAGGGCCCTGGCCGGGCATGTCCGCGAGCAGCAGTTCCAGCACCATACGTTGCGAGCGCAGCGCGCGTTCGCTGCCGGTGTGCACTTTCATGTCCGGCGCCGGCGCGCGGCAGCAGGCGGGCGCGAGCACCCGTTCCCCGTCGATCTCGACCATGCAGGCGCGGCAGTTGCCGTCGGCCCGATAGCCGCGTTTGTAGCACAGGCGCGGGATCTCGATGCCGATCCGGTCGGCGGCCTCGAGAATCGATTCGCCGGCCCGAATGTCCACGGGGCGGCCGTCCAGAGTGAAGCTCGCGGGCAGCTCGCCGGCGGCTCGTGCCGCGCTTGCGGTCATGTCATTCGAACTCCTGCGGAAAATACTTCAGCGCGGTCCGTAGCGGATTGGGCGCGGCCTGGCCGAGTCCGCAGATGGACGCATCCTGCATGGTATCGGCGAGCTCCTCGAGCAGTGCCTTGTCCCAGATCCTCTTCTCCATCAGCTGGACGGCCTTCGCCGTGCCGGCGCGACACGGTGTGCACTGGCCGCAGGACTCGTCCTCGAAGAAACGCATGGCATTGAGCGCCAGCGCGCGGGCCTGGTCGTGTTGTGACAGGATGATTACCGCGGCCGATCCAATGAATGAACCGTGCGCGTTCAGCGTGTCGAAATCGAGCGGCAGATCGCCGAGCGCGGCCGGCAGGATGCCGCCGGAAGCGCCGCCCGGAAAATAGCCGTAAAACGTGTGCCCGGGCAGCATGCCGCCGCAGTATTCGTCGATCAGCTCGCGCACGGAGATGCCGGCGGGCGCGAGGTGCACACCAGGGGTGTTGACGCGCCCGCTCACCGAGAAAGAGCGCAGGCCCTTGCGTTCACGGCGCCCGTGCGACGTGAACCAGTCGGCGCCGTGTTCGAGAATGTCACGGACCCAGTAGAGCGTCTCCATGTTGTGCTCGAGCGTCGGCCGCCCGAACAGCCCGACTTCGGCCACGTACGGCGGGCGCAGCCGAGGCATACCCCGTTTGCCCTCGATGGACTCGATCATGGCCGACTCTTCGCCGCAGATGTAGGCGCCGGCGCCGCGGCGCAGATGCAGTCGCGGCAGCTGCGCCGGCGGTGCGGCCTCGATGGCAGCGATCTCATCTGTCAGTATCCGGCGGCAGCCCGCGTACTCGTCGCGAAGATAGATGTGCACGTCATCGGCCCCGATCGCCCAGGCGGCAATGAGCGTTCCCTCGAGGAAACGATGCGGATCGCGTTCCAGGTAATGACGGTCCTTGAATGTGCCGGGTTCGCCTTCGTCGATGTTGACCGCGATGAGCCGCGGTTCAGGCTGGCTGCGCAGGATGCGCCACTTGCGACCGCTCGGAAAGCCGGCCCCGCCCAGACCGCGCAGGCCCGAATGCTCGAGCGCCGTCACCACGTCCTCGGCGCTGCGCCGGCCCTCGATGCAGTCGAGCAGCGTGCGGTAACCGCCGGTGTCACGGTAACGGCGCAGATCGATGTACGCGCCAGGCGCCGCGGTGACGGCGTTGGCCGCGACCGCGGCACGGACGCTGTCGGCGCTGGCGTGCTCGATGGGGTTGTGGCCGACCACCGCCACGGGCGCCGCGTGACAGCGGCCGACACAGGGGGCACGCATCACACGCACGTCGCCGTGCAGGGTCTGTTCCAGCGCGGCGACGAGCTCGCGCGCGCCGAACATCTCGCAGGTAATCGAGTCGCAGACCCGCACGGTGAGCGGCGGTGGCGGCGTCTCGCCCTCACGAACGACATCGAAGTGATGATAGAAGGTCGCGACCTCGTAGACCTCGGTGGGCGCCAGGCGCAGCTCGTCTGCGAGCGCGACCAGATGCCGGGCCGCGATGTGGTGGTAAGCGTCCTGGATCAGGTGCAGATATTCGATGAGCAGATCCCGCCGGCGCGGCATATCGCCCAGCAGCGCGAGCAGCTCGGCGCGTGCCTGCGGTTCGACCGATCGGCCGCGGATCTGACCCTTGCGCTTGCGCTGACTGGCGTCGTTCACGCGGATCGTATCCCGTTATGGTCCCTGCAGCACGAGGATCTCGCCCTTGCCGCCGTGTGCGAGGTCACCGGCGTAGCGCTGCGCGAGCGGCCCGAGCGCCTCGAGATCGGCGAGGCGCCGGTTCTCGCTTCGCACCTGGCGAAACAGCAGGCGCAGCACCTCCATCTTCAGCACGCCGCAGTTGTTGAACGTGGCGCCTATCGACTTGGGCCGGCGGCGCAGCACGATGGTTCCCCGGCGCATGCCGGTCCCGACGCAACGACCCGCCGTGCCCAGGACCATGATGGTGCCCGCGAGCATACGGCTGCCGCAAAAATCACCCGCGTTGCCCTCGATGACGATGAGCCCGCGCCGCTGCCGGTCGCCCACCCGGTCGCCGGCGTTGCCGTACACATGGATCGTTGCGTCGTCCATTCCTTCGAGGTTTCCGGGCAGGGGTGCTCCCAGGAAATCGCCCACGTCGCCGTTGACGACGATGGTACCCCCGCGCATGCCGGCGCCGGTCCAGGTGCCGGCATGGCCCTGCACGCGGATGTTGCCCCCGCGCATGCCGCGCCCGAGCCAGTCGCCGGTACGGCCGCGGATCTCGATGCTGCCGTCCGCGAGCTCGGCGCCGATGGCATCGAGTCGATCGGTGCTGCGCAGGATCCGCAGCACGCCCGGATCCGTACCCTCGATGCGGAAAATCTCTCCGGTATCGATCTCGGTGTTGCCGCACACCAGCGGGATCGCCGCGATCTCGCTTGCGCCGAGGCCCGCGAGGCGGTTCGGGACGAGCGGGCTCATGTCGACGCGTACGTGTAAGCGGCGTTTGAGCGTCAGGGTCAGGGCGCTCACTTGAGCACCTCGTGCAGGTGAAAATGATACGGACCGAGCTTGCCGCCGTAGTTGCCGGCGGAGATGCGGAAAATGCCTTGCTTCGGACCGAAACCACAGGCGGCCCGTATGCCCACCCGCATCGCCTCGCGTACCGCGGTTTCGTCGAGGCCGTCGATGACGATCTCGAGGACCGAGCCCACCTCCTCGGACAGCGCGGTGTCCTTGACCAGGCCCTTGATGGTCGGGCAGTAGCGCTGGTTCGTCGACGCCATCAGGAACTTGTACTTGGAGCCGACCTTGGATCCCGAACCGACGATCCCGCCTGGAAACGTCGTCACCGCGCCCTTGACGCCCGCGATGGCCTTGACGGCGGCGCGACAGGCCGCCAGGCCGTGGCGCGAGGTGCGTGCGAGCACGAGCAGATTGCCGCCGCCGATCGCGGGCACGACACCGGTGGTTTCCTCGCACAGGAATTCTCCGTGCATGACCGGAATACGCCAGTAGCGTATGCCGCCGATTTTCTTGGACATCTGATAGCCGTCGCCGAAATAGCGCAGGCTGCGGCCCAGGCTGATGCTGTCCTTGGCGTGTATGCCGGCAAAACAGGCGCTGGTCGCGGTGGTCATCACCGATTGCCCGACACGCTTGGTCACCTGGTCGGCGAGCTGTCGGGTCGACATGGCGAAGATGATGACCGCGATGCCGGGGCGGCCGTCGGGCGTTTCGGACGGATCGAGCTCGCGTTCGATGTCGGCTTCGCAACCACAGGCGATCACCGAGGATGCGAAACCCGTCAGCGAGTTTGCGGCGCGGTAGGCCCAGTAGGTGTCGATGGCGGTAATGATGAGGCGGGTTGCCTTCATCGGGAAGGCCTCGGCGAACGTATCGTCGATCTGGACGCCGTTGATTTTCATCAGCGACTCACGTGCTGGCAGGGGTGTACCTCGAGGCGGCCCCCGGCCGTGAGTATCTCCTCGTCACGAATCCGGAAATTGGACAGCGACACGGTGTGGTAGCGGTCGAAGTACGCACGCAGCGAACGCTCGACGCGGCGATCGTATTCGGGTCGGACCGTGTGCGTGCATCCGGTGGTCACTTTCACCACCTTGCCCTTGCGTACCACGAGCTCGCCGTCCTTGAACACGTACTCCGGCCTGGCGAACATCTTTTCCTTGTCGGCCTGCGGGCGGTAGACGGTGATGTCGGCGCCGGCGCCCACCCCGAGCTGGCCACGGCCGTTCAGCCCGAGAATGTTCGCCGGTGCGGCTCGCGTCATGATGGCGATCTCGTACAGGCTGTACTCGCGTTCGAGGCTCCCGACCGCGCTCATCTGCGCGGCGCCGGGATGGATCCGGCCGAGCGCGTCGTTGCGAAAGGCGCGGTCCATGAGCAGGCGAATGAGGTGCGGATAGCTCGTGAACGGAGCGCCGTTCGGGTGATCGGTGGTGAGGAATACACGCCATGGATCGCTGACCTGCAGAAACAGCTCCAGACCAATCGCCCACTGCAGAGCATTGACGAAATTCCTGTCGCGATAGCGGAAGGGCACGACGCCGCAGCCCGCATCGCACTCGATGTCCATGATCACCCACTTGCGGGGGCTCGCGACAGCGCGGTTGCGATGCTGTGACAGCGTGTCACCCGACGCCGTCACCGTCTGCCCGAACATGATCTGGCCGACGTCGATGGTGATGTTGGGGTTGCCGTTGACGGCCTCGGCGATGCGCGCGGCGCCGGAGGAAAACTTGCGGTCGCCCTCGGTGCCGTAGGCATGGAACTGCACGTGGGTCAGGTGCATGGGCAGCCCTTCGGCGCCGGCGATGGTCGACAGCGTCGTTTCCACGTTTCCGGGTACGCCCAGGTTGCAGCCGTGCACGTGCAAGGGGTGCTGGACACCGAGCTCGTAGACCGCGCGTGCGAGACTCTGCAGCACCTGTCGCGGCGTGACGCCGTAATGCACGTTCGGCTCGTCCAGATCGAGGCGGCGCTGGTTGAACTTGAACGCGTTGATACCGCCGGGATTCACGACCTTGACGCCGATCGCCTGGGTCGCCCCGATCGTCCAGGCGACGTAATCGTTGATGAGCTGCTGGTCTTTGCCCGCGGCGAGCATGCGCAGCAGGAAATCATCGCTGCCCAGCATGGCGTAGGCACCCTTGTCGATGATCGGCGTGTCGCCCATCTCGAAGTGCGCCTGACGTGCGTTGGCCGGAAGCATGGCGGGTTCGAAGCAGGCCGTGTAGCCGAGCTCTGCGTAGCGGTAACCGGTGGTCAGGGTGGACGGCGCGGCGTGGCCGCATCCCGAGCGGGTGATGCGGCCTCGGGGTACGAGATCCGAGCGGTGGTCTTCGGGCAGCATCATGCGTGCGATGTTGACCTTGCCGCCGCCGATGTGGGTGTGCAGATCGATGGCGCCGGCCATGACCACCATGCCGGTCAGATCGTACTCCTGGTCGATTGTTTCGTTGGGTTGGGGTTTGCGCACGATGCGAGCATCGCGCACGTATAGATCGAGCTTCTTGCCGTTTACGCCCATCATCGGGTCGTAGACCGTGCCGCCGCGCAGTTTGATGAGCATGCCGTACTCGGATCAGTCGAGCGCGGCGCGGATCGCGTCGAGCACCGCCGCCGCGTGCGGCAGCGTGCTGGCGCGCACCCGCGCGAGCGGCAGTGTCACCACGGCGTCGCAGCGCACCAGGTGGCCGCTGTGGTCGACACCGGGCGTACCGACGGGAATGAAGACCTGCGGGGCCGGCGAGCAGGTCAGGCCCGGATGGCCGATGACGATGCGCGGAACACGCGTGGCGGGCGGTGTCTGCGAGGCATTGAAGCTGCCGATCCACACCAGCGCATCGACGCATCCGTCGGCGAGCAGGCGCGCGCTCGCATTGCCGACCGGATCGTAGCGCGGATAGCCCGGGCCGAAGTCGACCCGCAGCGGAAAGCCGCTTTGCCAGGCGCATACCGCCGCGGCCGTGGCACCGCCGTCATCGCCGCCCAGCGGCAGTCCGGCTGCGCGGGTGGTCTCGTTCAGCTCGCGGACCAGCGCGCACAGGCTCTGCACGAGGAGATTGCCATGCGCGATCTCCAGCCGGCCGGCCGACCAGACCACCACGGCGTAGCGCGCGGCACGCAATCGTTCGGCCAGGCGCGCAAGCCGTGCCTGTTCGATGCCGGCGATGGACCGGGCCGCGAGACGATGACCACCCACCAGGGCGCGCAGCGCGTCGACGACCTCGCCCAGGTGCGCCGTGTCGCAACGCAGATTTTGCGGTCGCCGGCGCCCGTGCCTTCCGGGCCTCAGTCCCTCGCCGATGAACACCAGCTCCCGGTCGGCCGGTGACGGTTTGAACAGCGCGCTCTGGTTGTCGATGCAGCGCTCGAAGAATCGCGGAAACTCGCTCGTATCGGTGCCGACGAACAGGATCAGATCGGCGCGGTTGCGCACTTCGGTCAGCGTGGTGGTGACCCAACCGGCGTCCTGGAGCGTGAGAAAGTTGCGCAGCAGCGCCTCACCGTGCAGGTGATCGACGATGCCGCCGGCACGGTCCGCCAGCGCCAGCGCGGCGCGCATGCCGGCCAGATCGGTGGCGAGACCGCCGATGAGTGGCGCCCGGGATGTGCGCACGATATCCGCCGCGGCGGCAACTGCCTGGTCGAGGCTGCTACTGCGGTTGCCGATCCGGGGCGTCGCGGCGGCGGGTGTCGGGGCGAAACCGGCGCGCGCCTTCGGACAGCGGGTACTGGTGATCCGGAGGCGATCCCCGCGCGTCTCGATCGTGAGGTCGTCGCACAGCAGGGCACAGAACGGACACGTGACGTGCCGATTCCGCATTCTGGCCGGCGGACGGTTGATCGATGGTTGCTGCATGGTGGGTGCCTGGGCGCGCCTTGCTCAGTCGGGATCATGGGCGGGATCCGGCGGCAGACTGTCTCTCAGCAACCATCAGTATGCCGAGCGCGCACCCTATCATACCGGGCCCATTTGCTCCACCGGCGCACCCGCGTAACTACGTGATTTTACAGCATCCTGCGCTCGCCGCCCGCCTGTCCTGCGGCCGTGGACCGCCCGCGGCGTTCAGCCGGCGAGAACCAGCAGCTCGCCGCGATTGAGCTCGATGGCGTCGCCGCTCCAGCGCTGCCAGTCGCCCTCCAGCGCGGCTGGGTCGACCGGGAGACCGAGGCCGATGAGGTGCAGCAACAGCAGGCGCAGGATCACGGGCCGATAGCGGCAGTCGTGCTCGAAGGTCGGCAGTACCGGGACCGGACGCGCGGTGGCGATCGTACCGCGGCGCATGCCCGCGCCGGGGCGCTGGCCGAGCTGGCCGCCGACGAAGATGGTGCCGGCCAGCAGGTTCACGCCCGCGAAGTCGCCGGCATCGCCGGCGACGGCGATCAGACCGCGGCGCATCGCGTTGCCGACTTCGTTACCGGCGTGACCGTGCACGAGGATCTCGCCCCCCCGCATGCCGCTCGCGCTGCCCCGGTAGGCCGCTCCCAGCATGTGCCCGGCATGCCCGCGGACGACGATCCGCCCGCCGATCATTTCCGCGCCGATCCAGTCGGCGGCGTTGCCTTCGACGAGGATCTCGCCGCCCTGCATACCGCTGCCGAGGTGCGTGCCGACGTCGCCGTGCACGATCAGGCGCCCGTGGGTCATGCCGGCACCGACGAGCTTGACCCGCGCCAGATCGCCCTCGAGGTGCAGATCGTCGTCGGGCCGCGGTGCGGTACGGAAGAAATCACCGATCCGGACGCGTTCGTTGCCGTGCATGACGGGCAACGCCTCGACCTCGGCGCCGGACATGCCGGCCAGCCGGTCCGGGCACAGCTGCTCCGCCTCGAGCGGGACGCTCGGGGCGGTGTGCAGGGTCAGTGCGAGGCCCATGGATCGGCTCGATGAGTGGCTGTGAACCGCGCCGCGCACGCGCGGGTGTCTTTGCTAGGTGACCTGGCGCGGCTGATCGTCATCGGCCGAGCAGTGTTTGCAAATGGATCGAGTACTGCCCGAGCGTGCCGCCGTAGTTGCCGGCCGAGATGGTCGGGATCCCGCGCCGGGCGGCGGCGTGCATGCCCGTGCGCATGGCGTCCTCGACCGCGCTCAGGTCGAGGCCGTCGACGACGATTTCGAGCACGCAGTTGACGCCCTCGGCGAGCGCGCTGGTCGCCGTGACACTGCGCAGCGTCGGGCAATAGGCGTCGTTGGTCGAGGCCGGCAGCGCCTTGTAGCGGGAACCGACTTTGCTGCCGCTGCGCACGACGCCGTCCGGAAAGGGCAGGATGATGCCGGGTATCGATCGCATGGCCTTGACCGCGGCGCGGGCCGCGGCCGACGTCACCCGGCTGTCGCGGCCGAGGATGAGCAAATTGCCCCCGCCGACGGCCGGCTGCACGCCGAAGCTCTCGTCGACGACGAACTCGCCGTCCATGACCGGGATGCGCCACAGCCGGCGGTCGCCGACCATCTTGCTGGCCTGGAAGCCGTCGCCGAAGTAGCGCAGCTGCGAGCCGACCGCGACGCGTTCCGTGGCGCTAAGGCCATCGTAGCAGGCCGTGGTCGGGCAGGTCATGACGCACTGGCCGATACGCTCGAGCAGGCGCTTGCCGACCCCTTCGCGGTCCATGGCAAACAGCAGCACGGCGATGCCCGGTCGCCGGTCAGGGGTCTGCGCCGCCGGCAGCTCGCGCTCGATCCCGGCCTCGCACTTGCAGCCGATCACGGAGGTGGCGAATCCGGTCATGGACCGTGCGGCGGCGAGCGCCCACTGCCGAGTCTCGGCCGTAATGACGACCCGGGCCCCCCACATGCGGAATGCCTCCGCGAAGGTGTCCTCGATCTCGGTGGTTCTTATTTTCATCGTCGGGGTCGACCGTGGCGCCGCCATCCGGCCGCGTCGGGCACCTGTCAGCGGTCCGGTCCGACCATGGGTACCGACTCGTGCCGGTGCAGATAGCCGTCGGCGACGGCGTAGTTCTCGAACCGGATCGAGTAGTTGTCTTCGAAAAACGGTTTGATGGTCGCCGCGATACCCGGGTCGACCTCGGGCTCCACGTGCAGCAGGCAGCCCTCGAGCGTGCGGCGCATCTCGTAATCCTCGATGACGAACACGCCGTCCTTGATGACGTGGCGCGGCAGATTGAACATCGCCTCGACATCCTGCTGTTCGGTGTAAATGGTGAGATCCGCATCGGCCCCGGGTCCGAGATGACCCTTGTCGTGCAGGCCGAGTGCGCGCGCGGGCGCGGCGCGGGTGATGATGGCGATCTCGTTGAGCGTGTATTCACGGTCGAGATCCGGGAGCACGGTTTTCGCCAGTGCCCGCTGGTTCACCTGCTTCATCGCCTCGCGGCGCACGTTACGGTCCATGAGCAGCGCGATGAGCCGCGGGTAACTCGTGAACGAGCCGCCATTGGGGTGATCCGTCGAAAGCATGACTCGCCACGGATCCTGCGACAGCAGAAACAGCTCGAGTCCCGTCGCCCATTGCATGGTGTGAACGTAGACGTGCTCCTGGTACGCAAACGGCATGATGCCACAGCCGCTCTCGCACTCGGTGTCCGCATTGACCCATTTCACCCAACCCTTGTTGCCGGCGATGTTGCGCACCATCCAGGCGAGCGGCGCATCGGCGGTCATGAACGTGGCCTTCCCGAACATGACCTGGCCGACGTCGCAGGTGATGTTGGGATGCGTGTTGACGTAGTCGATGATCTCCCGGGCGGCGGATGTCGGATTGCCTCCGGGTTTGCCGCCATAGCTGTGGAACTGGATGTGGGCCATGTGCATGCGCCGGCCCTCGGCGGCTTTCATGGTATCGAGCGTCGTGGTGTAGTTGCCGCTGTGACCGAGGTTGTTGCAATGCACGTGCGGTGCGTGCGGCAGTCCGAGTGTATCAATCGCGTCGATGAACGCGCGTGTCACCTGCAGCGGAGTGATGCCGTAGGGCTCGATCACCTGGTTCACGTCGGTGATGTTGGCGTTGCGCCCGCCCTTCCACAGCTCGTCGGAGCCGACGTTGACGAGCTTGGCGCCGTAGGCCTTGGTGGCATTCAGCCACCAGGCGATCGCATGGCGGAACTCCTCGTAACGCTGCTGTCGCAACAGTTCGAACAGGAACAGGTTGTTGCCGAGCACGATGTAAAAGCCCGCGTCGATGATGGGCGTGTCGTGCAGTTCTTCGAGCACGTGACGAGCCGCGATCGGCGGGGCCGCGGCCTCCATGACGGTGGTGTAGCCCATGGCGGCGTAGCGGTAGCCGGTGGCAAACGTCGTCGGCACGACACCACCGCTGCCGGCACGCAGCAGCCCGTCGCCGGCGATCGGATCGCGGCGCCGATCTTCGGGCTGGAGCTTGCGGGCGAGATTGACCTTGGGGCCGGCGATGTGCGCGTGTATATCGATCCCGCCGGGCATGACGATCATGCCGGCGACATCGAGCCGTGGTGCGTCCGCGGGCAGGGAGGCGACGATGCGCCGGTCCTGGATGCAAACGTCGCGGATCTCGCCGTCGATACCGTTGGCGGGGTCGTATACCCGCCCGTTGGCGATGCGCAGCGCGCTCATGCGACGGGATTTCGCCGGATCGGCCGCGTCACGGCCCGACCTGCAGCCCCATCGGCACCTGGCGGCGGCCGGCCCCGGGCGGGCCGCGGCGTTCCGCGAGCAGTGTTTCCAGCCGGGTCCTGATCCCACGCAGCACCTGCTCGTCGCCGGGCAACGGCGACTCGAATGCCGGTCGCAGGCTGATCGGCACGTCATCCATACGGTAAACCGTGCCACCGGTGTTGATCCCGTAGGTCGCCGTCGAAAAGGCGACGTGGGCGAGTTCGGAGGTCAGTGATGGTTTGGTGTCGAGCGAAATCACCGGGATCCGGTGCATGTGCTCGATCGCCCGCTTCGGAAAGTTCGAGGCCGGATCCGTGGCCAGAAACAGTGCCGCATCCGCGTCGCCGCGCGCGAGCACGTCGACGGTGGTGTACTCGCCGGGATTGAAGCGTGGATAGCCACGGCTGAAGTTCACGCCGAACGGGTAGCCGGTCTGCCAGGACATGACGTTATCCGCGCCCGTCACGTTGCCATGGCCGCGCACGGGCATGGCAACGAAGTGCGTGTGCTCGTTCAGATCGGTGGCGAGCGCGAGCAGTGCGCCGGAATTGAAATGCCGGCCGCGGGTCATGGTCAGGCCCATGCCGAAGAACAGTACCCCGTATTGACAGCTTTTCATGCGTTCGGCGAGATCGGCGAGGGTCGCGAACGGCACGCCGGTACGCGCCTCGATGTCCGCGCTCACCCGGCGGCCGCGTACCAGGGCCCGCAGCGCCCACAACACCTCGAAATCGGTGCCAGGCCTGACCTGGATGAACAGGTCCGCGGCGTTGGCGCTCGGCGTGTGGCGCACGTCGACGAGCACGACGGTACGCCCCTTGCGCCCGTTGGGGATGTGCATGCCCTTGGACGTCACGGCGTAGCGGGTGAAGTGACGTGGATGCGAGACCGCCGGGTTGCCGCCCCAGTAGACCACGAGATCCGCACGATTCCTGATCTCGCCCAGGGTCGCGGTGCTCTCACCAATGCCCTGAAAAGCCATGCCCGACGGCCCGTGGCATACGGAGGTGGTCGTGTCGATGTTGCCGCGGATGAGGTCGGCAATGGACACGACCACCCGCTGCGCCTCGCAGGTGGTATCGCTCAAACCGTAAATGGCGGGGAAGCGCGCGTCGGCAAGAACGCGGGCAGCTTCGTCCATGGCCGCCTCGAGCGTGACCGGACGGCCGTCGATGAGCGCGGCCGGGCGGTCCTCGATCGTGTGCTCGGCGAACCAGGCGCGGCCCAGCACGCATGCGTTCTTGGCCTTGGTGATCCGCTTGTCCTTCAGATCGACGGTCAGATCCATGTCATCGCACACGCAGCCGCAGAACGTGCAGGTTGCGTTCTCGACCACACGGGTAGCGCCCGCCGCTGTGTCGGTATTGCTCATGTCCGTCACCTTCGCCGCGCCGCGCGCGGACCGTTCAAACGCTAAGTCGTTCGACCTGCACCGCGAAGTTCTTGGAAATCGGCATGCCGCTGCCGGCCGTTTCGCTGTCCATCAGCTGGCTGCTCGACGGGCCGTAGGGAATGAACATGACTCCGCTCGGCAACTCGTCGGGCTTGACCGCCTGGCAGCGGACCACGGCCGCGCCGACGGGGTTGCTCAGGCGCACGCTGTCGCCGTCGCGCAGGCCGAGCCGGGCCATGTCGTCGGGATTCATCTCCAGGGTGGAGGTGACCTCGACGTACTCCTCCTTGAGCTTGCCCCGGTTGAGCGCGGTGCCCTGCTTGCTCGAGCGACCGGCAATGAGGATCAACGTATTGTCTGTCATGCGTCCCGGCCTGAATGGCTGTCACTGTGGCGTGAAAGCGCGCGGGGACTTCGCATCTGCATGCCGCCGAGACACCGCGTAATGGTTCGTTCTTACCACCCGCTCCGAGCGCTGTCAAACGTGCAACGGCAATGGGCAGCCGGCGCGCGGGTCACACCCGCATCGCCGGAGGCGGCTTCAGGCGATGACGGCAAGCATCTCCGCGATGCGGGTGAGCTTCTCACGCGGCTTGCCGACCGCTTCACCGCGCCGTCGTTCCTCCGCATCGATGCGCAACCAGTCGTCGAAATCGACGACCCGCACGCCGCGGCCGCCGAGCAGTGCGCGCAGCGCATCGCCGCCCGCGCATGAGCGGCTGACGAGACGCGGCAGATCGGAAAGCAGGCATTCGACGGTTTCGACCGCGTCGGCCCGGTTGGTGCCGATGATCCCGCTCGGCCCACGCTTGATCCAGCCGGCCGTGTACAGCCCCGGCAACGGGGGCTCGTTCGCTGCCGCCACGACGCGCCCGGCGACGTTGGGGAAGACACCGTGGCGCTCGTCGAAAGGCACGCCGGGCATGGGCACGCCTCGGTAGCCGATGCTGCGAAACAGCAGATCGCAGTCGAGCGTTTCCCGGCTGCCGGTGCCACGCGCACTCTGCGCGAACGGTTCGCCCTCGAGGCGGTTGCGCTCGAGCACGATCGCTTCGAGGCGGTCGCTGCCGCGCAGCTCCACCGGGCTGCGCAGGAAACGGAATCGGCACGTGCGTCCCTTGGGCGGGTCACGGACGGTTGCGAAGGCGCGGAAGATCTCGACGTTGCGCGCGCCGCCGGGGTTGGAGCGGTCAGCGACTTCGGCGGCACTGGCCGGATCGAGCTCGAGCTCGCTCGGATCAATCCAGGGCGCGCAGTCGGCGAGCTCGGCGAATTCCTTGAGCTCCTTGCTGGTGAACTTGGCCTGGGCGGGGCCGCGCCGGCCGATCACGTGGATTTCGCGCACGCGGCTGGTGGCGAGAACCTCGAGCGCGTGTGCCGCGATATCGGTCGAGGCCAGCTCGGCCTCGGTCTTGGCCAGGATCCGCGCGACGTCGGCCGCGACGTTGCCCTGACCGATGATCACGGCGGTCTCGTGGCTGAGGTCGAAGCTCAGATCGCGGTAATCGGGATGGCCGTTGTACCACCCCACGAACTCCGTGGCGGTGTAGCTGCCCGGCAATTCCTCGCCGGGGATCCCGAGCCTGCGATCGCTTTCCGCGCCGCAGCACAAGACGACTGCATGATAGTGCTCGCGCAGCTCCTCGACCGAGACGTCGGAACCGACCCGGACGTTGCCCAGGAAGCTGAACTGAGGATGGCTTGCGATCTGTTCGTAGACCTTGATCGCGTTCTTGAGCTTGGCGTGATCGGGGGCGACCCCGCTGCGCACGAGACCGAACGGGCAGGGCAGCCGTTCGATGACGTCGACGCGGACGGCTGTGGCGGACTTGAGCAGCGCTTCCGCGGCGTAGAAGCCGCTCGGTCCGCTGCCGACAATCGCTATCGACGCAGGGCTAGCCGCGGCCATTGCGGTAGCGGCGTCGTGCCGGGACTAGCGATCGAATGCGGCGGCGATGCATGAGGCCCCGCCACGTCGCTCGTCGTGAACGACATGGCTGCGGCGCCGCGCGGGATCAGAGGCCCAGCGACTGGCGCTTGGCATCCGCGGTCGGCAGCTGGTCCTGCTTTTCGTTGACGACCGGCAGTTTGGGCGCCCGCTCCGCGTTGATCGCGATCCACTGCTGCTGATCCTCGGGCAGGTCGTCTTCCTCGAAGATCGCCTGCACCGGGCATTCCGGAATGCATGCGCTGCAGTCGATGCACACATCCGGGTCGATGTAGAGCATGACATCGTCGCCATGGAAACATTCGACCGGACACACGGTCACGCAGTCGGTATAACGGCAGTTTTCGCAGTTTTCGGTGACGACGGTCGTCATTTAATGTCTCCCCGGGGGTGGTCGGATTGCCACGGGTGTGCCCAGCCCGTGTCGGTCTGCCGCCGAGATGGTATGCCGGGCACACCGCGCGGACGGCGAATTCTTATACCGCGCCCGGACGGACCTGTAAAGGCGCGGCGGATGTCGTGCGTCAGGAGCCGAGCCACGGGCTTGCAGATATAATGACGGTACGGCCCGTGGCGCGACCCCAGCGGCCTGCTCGATGTTTGCCGGCGGCTGCGTCGACCACACTTCGAGTCACGGAGTCAGGCCATGCAAAGGACACCTGCACAAGCCAGTTTCGAAGTGGATGCCGCCGCACGGCTGCACCTGGGATTCGTCGATCTGCGGGGCGATCTGGGGCGCCGGTTCGGCAGCCTCGGTCTGGCTGTCGATGCGATCAGCACCCGTGTGCGGGTGTGCCGGGCGGACACGGTCCGCGCGCGCGGACCGCACGCCGCCCGTGCCGAGCAGGCGGCTCGCAGCGTGCTCGCCGCGCACGGTGTCGATGCGGGCGTGGCGGTCATGGTCGAGCGCGCAATTCCCGAGCATGCCGGCCTCGGGTCCGGGACCCAGATGGCCCTGGCCGTCGGCCGGGCCGTTGCCGCCTGCCACGGCATCGACACCGATATCGCCGGTATCGCCACCTGCGCGGCGCGCGGCGCGCGTTCAGGGATCGGCATTGGCACATTCGCGTACGGCGGATTCGTGGTCGACGGCGGCCGCGGGCCGCATACCGACGTGCCGCCGCTGGTCAGCCGGCTCGAGTTCCCCGCCGCGTGGCGGGTGCTGCTGGTGTTCGACGACCGGATGCAGGGACTGAATGGTTCGATGGAGACGCTCGCGTTCCGCAATCTCCCGCCGATGCAGGCGGCCACGGCCGACGTGCTGGCCCGCCGCGTCCTGATGCAGCTGTTGCCGGCGCTGGCCGAAGGGGATTTTGCCACCTACAGCACCGCGTTACGGTACGTGCAGGACATGGTCGGGGATTACTTCGCCGGCTGGCAGGGGGGGCGCTATACCAGCCCGGATGTCGCCGCAGTGATCGAATGGCTCGCGGGCGAGGGGATCTGCGGTGTCGGCCAGAGTTCGTGGGGACCTACCGGCTTTGCGATGCTGGCCTCGGCCTCGGAGGCCGAGGCGGTGGCGGCGGCAGCCGAGCGGCGCTGGCGCGGGCGCGACAACCTGCGTTTCCTGGTGACCGCGGCGCGCAATGTCGGTGCTTCCCTCGCCGTGGTGGCGACGGCGACCGACGCGGGCACGATGGCCCGGACCAGGGACCGCTCGACGTCGGTTTAGGTGTCTCTGGCACCGGCACTTTGCGGGCCGCCGGGCGAGCGGCGCGCAGGTACCGAATTCGCATCGCCCAGGCCGTGACCATGAAAGATCCCTATCTGCTGCATATTTTCAGTCCGACTCGTCACGTCAGCCCGTTCGATATCAACATGGCCTACGAGGCCCGTTACGACGCGGTGATCCCCTACAGCGGGGTGACGCTCGACGACACGGTGGCGCTGACCCAGGACACCATCTTTTCGCGCGGACCGAAGGGGGTCCGGCGGACGGCGATTTTCATCGGTGGACGGGAGCTCGGGCTCGCGCTGGACATGCTCGAAGCTGCGCGCAAGGCCATGGTGCCGCCGTTCGAGGTGTCCGTGTTCACCGATCCGAGCGGCGCGATCACGACCGCGGCGGCGTTGCTCGCCTGCGTCGAAAAATGGGTGCGGCGGCGAGGCCACGGCGACCTGACCGGTAAGCGTGTGTACATCTTCGGTGGCACCGGCCCGGTCGGGATCTGTGCGGGACTGCTCGCCGACCAGTGTGGCGCGCAGGCACGGCTGGTGAGCCACCAGGGACTCGGCAACGCCCAGAAGACGGCGGACGACTGCAATCACCGCTTCGGCTCGGCCTTGCAGGGTGTGGACGGCAGCAGCACGGCGGCAATCGAGCGTGTCGTCGCCGACGCCGACGTCGTGGTCAACACGGCCCGTGCCGGCGTGCGGGTGCTCGACGCCCGGGTGCTGTCACGAGCGCGCGACCTCGTCGTGGCCGCGGACGTCAATGCCGTGCCCCCGCTCGGTATCGAGGGCGTGGGCGTTCACGATCTGGGCAAGAGCATAGAAACCGTGCCACAGGCGGTCGGTATCGGCGCGCTGGCCATCGGCGATGTCAAGTACAAGGTCCACACGCGGCTGCTGCAACTGATGTACGAATCGGAAAGCGCGCTGTACCTGAGCCACGCCGAAGCTTTCGAGGTCGCGCGCAGCCTGCTCGCCGACTGACGCCATCGTCCAGAACCGGGGTCAGACTCGGATTTCCCGTCGCGTTGCGGTGGCCGGCCGGTCCGGCGTCGGCGAAAATCCGAGTCTGACCCCGGTTGGCGTATTATCTGTGCCTGCGGGTACGCGCGCGGGCGGCGATGGCGCCAGCTACGACCCATCCACCCCCGAAAGGAGCGGTTCATGGCGGATGGTCATTCCCCCGCGCTCGCCGACTGCACGGCGAGCGTGAATGCACTGACGCAACCACTGCTGCGCGCCCTGCTGGCCGATGCCGCGGCCTTACGCCTGGGCGTGGCGACGCTGGCTAACGGTACCGTCGTCGTCGACGCCGGTATCGAGGCAGCGGGCGGACTGGAAGCGGGGCGGCGGATCGCGGAGCTCTGCCTGGGTGGTTGCGGTCGTGTCAGCCTGCGCGCGGGCAGCGGTTTCGGCGGCTGGACCTGGCATCTGGACGTGCACAGCACTCATCCGGTGCTCGCCTGCCTGGCCAGCCAGTACGCCGGCTGGAGTCTGAAACACGGCGCAGGTCAGGCCGCGTTCTTCGCACTCGGATCCGGGCCGGCGCGCGCACTGGGCAGCAGGGAGCCTTTGTTCGCGGAGCTCGGCTATCGCGATCGCCACACGCACGGCTGCCTGGTACTCGAGGTCGACCGCGTGCCGCCGGTGGCCGTTGCCGAGGAGGTCGCGCAGGCCTGCGGTATCGCGCCGGCGGCGCTCACGCTGGTGCTCACCCCGACGTACAGCCTGGCGGGCACCGTGCAGGTGGTGGCGCGCGTGCTCGAGGTCGCCTTGCACAAGGCGCACGAGATCGGCTTCCCGCTGGCGGCGATCCGCGATGGTGCCGGGACGGCACCGCTGGCGCCGCCCGCGCGCGACTTCCTGACCGCGATGGGGCGCACGAACGATGCGATCATCTTCGGCGGCGACGTCCATCTGTTCGTCGACTGCGACGACGAACAGGCGCATGCGCTCGCGCGCGAGCTGCCGAGCTCGACTTCGAGTGACTACGGCAGGCCGTTCGCCGAGATCTTCAAGGCCTGCGACTACGATTTCTACAAGGTGGACAAGCTTCTGTTCAGTCCGGCGCGGGCGCGGGTGACATCACTGGGCAGCGGAACTACCTTCGTCGGCGGACGACTCGACGAGCCTATGTTGGATCGCGCCTTCGGTCGTGAGTAAGTCCGCTCGCGCGCGCGTCGCCATCGTTACCGACGATCCCGGCTGGCACGGCCGGCGCCTGCGCGAGGCGTTCCGCCGTCGCGGCCTGGGCAGCAGCTACGTGTCCCTGACGGCGGCTGCGCTCGATCTCGCCGCGCCGCAGCCGCGCGTGCTGTTGCCGGGTTTCGAAGCACGCGGGCCCGTGGGCGTGTTCGTGCGCGGGATCCCCGGCGGCACGCTGGAACAGGTGATCCAGCGCCTCGATCTGCTGCACACCCTGGCTTTGCTGGGTATCGTCGTCTACAACAGTGGGCGCGCCATCGAACGGACGGTCGACAAGGCGATGACCAGCGCGCTGCTGCTGCACGCCGGTATTCCGACGCCGCCGACGTGGGTCTGCGAATCCCGCGACCAGGCCATGGAGGTCGCCCGCCGGCAGCTCGCCGCCGGGCCGCTCGTGGTCAAACCACTGTTCGGCTCGCAGGGGCAGCACGTGTGCCGCATCGAGAAGATCGAGGATTTCGCTCAGATCGAGCCGGTCGGTGCCGTGTGGTACCTGCAGCGCTTCATCGAACCGCAGGGCGCGCACTGGTGTGATTTTCGGGTGTTCGTCGTCGATGGTCGCGCCGTCGCGGCCATGCGTCGCTCCAATGCCCGCCACTGGGTGACCAACCGCGCGCAGGGCGCCCGTTGCGAAGCGGTGCGCGCCGAGGGCAGACTGTGCGAGCTCGCCGAGGCCGCGGCTCGCGCGCTGGACATCGACTACGCCGGTGTGGATCTCATGGCAGTGTCCGGAGGCGATTTCGTGGTCATCGAGGTCAACGGCGTGCCGGCGTGGACCGGACTGCAGCGCGCAACGGGTGTGGATATCGGCGCCCGTCTCGCCGATCACTTCGTCGCTCGCCTCGCCGCGGGAGGTTCGGTCGAGGCGCTGCGTTGATCGCGGCCGGAGCGCTTACCGATCGGATCGCGGCCGCGGTACGCGTCACGTGCGTAGCCGACGTCGAAGCGCTCAAGCCGGGCAACGTCGGCCACCACGGTGATGGTTACGGCATGCGTGCGGAAGATTTCGTGCGCAGCGCCGAGGCCGTCGCGACCGTGATCGCGGCGCCGGGGATCACGGTGGGGGAGCGGATCTACCGCAGCATCCGCGCGACCCGGGCCGTGGTCGATTGCAACACCAACCTCGGCATCGTGCTGCTCGCCGCGCCGCTCGTACACGCGGCGCTGCGCGCTGCGCCGCCGCGCGGTCTGCGTGCCCGGCTGCAGCGCACTCTGGCAGAGCTCACGATCGCCGATGCCCAGGCCGCTTACGCGGCAATTCGACTGGCCGGACCGGGCGGTATGGGGCAAGCGCCTGAGCACGATCTGCAGGAACAGCCGACGGTCACGCTGCTCGAAGCCATGCGTGCGGCAGCCGGCCGTGACCGTATTGCGATGCAATATGCGACTGCCTACGCGGACCTGTTCGACGTCACGAACGCCTGGTTGCTGGCTGCGCAAGCACGCCACGGAGAGGGCCCGTGGGCCACGACGATGTGCTTTCTGGCGGTCGCCTCGCGGTGGCCCGACTCACTGATCGTGCGCAAGCACGGCGCCGCGGTGGCCGAGGAAGTTCGCGCGCGCATGGCCAGTGTGGCAACGGTCGGCAAAGCGTGCGAAACTTCCGCTCCCGCAGTCTCGCTGTTGCTGACGTTGGATGCTGATCTCAAGCGCATGGGGACGAACCCGGGGACGAGCGCGGACCTGACGGTTGCGACGCTGCTCATGCAGCGACTCGATGCCCTGTTGCGCGAATAGGAAAAGGCCGCCGAGCAGCCGCTGCTGGCGCCGATCGGTAACCCGGGAACATACCCCGAGGCAACATGGGGAGTGACGAACGATGTCGATATTCAGAGCACTCTTCGGGAACGAATCCAATCAAACATCTTCAGGAGGAAAAACAATGGCAGTAATCGACAGAGTACTGGTCGGTGAGTCCTTGATCGGGGACGGTAACGAGGTCGCCCACATTGATCTGATCCTGGGTCCGCGTGGTAGCGCGGCCGAGGCGGCATTCTGCAACTGCCTGACCAACAACAAGGACGGATTCACGGGCCTGCTGGCCGTGGTGGCGCCGAACCTCGCGTGCAAGCCCAGCACGGTCATGTACAACAAAGTGACCATCAAGGGTGCGAACCAGGCGGTGCAGATGTTTGGTCCCGCCCAGCGCGGCGTCGCCATGGCGGTGACCGAGTGCGTCGAGGATGGCACCATCCCCAAGGCCGAGGCGGACGACGTGTTCATCTGCGTGGGTGTGTTCATCCACTGGCTCGCAGAGGACAACGCCAAGATCCAGGATTACAACTACGCAGCGACCAAGGAAGCGCTCAAGCGCGCCATCAAGCGTGAGCCCAAGCCGGCAGAAGTCATCGCCAACAAGGGTCAGGCGCATCCGTTCGCCGCGCACACCTGACGTCGATCGATCCACGGCCCGCGCGGGGCTGTGGTTGCCGACACCAGTGAACGCCCCGGCCCGGCCGGGGTTTTTTTTGCCGTTACGGTGGCGCGGTTGCGCGCTGCTGCACCGAACGCACGGCGGCGGCGTCGAGACCGCCCGCGTGCAAGGCCGTGGCTACCAGTGCTCCGGCCGCGCCCATGTCGAGCAGCCGCATGAGGTCGTCGGGCGTGCGTACACCGCCGGCGGCGTGAACGCGCGCCGGCGACCAGTGCCGGATCAGCGTCGCGAGACGCCCCCAGTCCGGACCGAGCCCGCTGCCGACGCGGTCCAGATCCATGACGATCACGTCGCCCGGCGTGCCTGCCGCGCTGTGCTCGGGGTGCCGGCCGAGCGCGGCGCCAAGGCGAAAATCCAGTGACAGCACGGCCGCCTCCAGGTCCGCCGGGGTCAGTGCCGCGAAAGCGCCTCGCGCCAATTGCGACTCGGATCCGTACACGCTGCGCAAGCGACCGCCGAACTCCCGCACGGGCCCACTGTAGGCGGGGTGAACACCGCTGTCGGCCCACACGTTCAGAGTGGGCCAGCGGCGCAGCAGAGCCGCGACCAGCGGGGCCTGCGCGGCCCGACCGGCGAGTGCGTCGAGATCAGCAACGTACAGCGTCGTGAAAGGATACAAATCGAGCAGGGCGGCGACGATCGTCGCGGGATCGCTGCCAGGGCACAACAGGGACTCGACGGCACGGTAACTATGCCGCGCGCCGCGCCGGGCGTGAACGACTTCGCCGCGCTGGAGATCGACGACCGGGATGATCTGAAAGCTCGACACGGGTTCACGGATCCGGAAAACGGGTGGCCACGACATGGCCGGTGGACGCGGGCAGCATGGTATTTTATTCAGCCCGGCGCCAACAGTGCACGGCAATCGACGTTTCTGCCCCGCTCGCGTGACGACCGGACGAAGCCGCCGATGGTGAGCATGAACAACCGTAGCGGGTGGTGGGCACGGGACGCAGGTGCCGGCCGTGCGCGCTACCTGCCGGTGTGTGCTCCTGCCCGGGCTCGTGCGGTCAGCACGCGGCAGGAACGGCCGCGAGCGCCGGTATGCGGCGGGGCGATTCAGCCGGCGGCCATATCGCGACCGGCTCGTGATGCGAGGTCCGGGGGGAAGCGGTTCATGCAGGTCTGCGGATGGGATATCGGCGGTGCACATCTGAAGCTTGCCCGTGCCGATGCGCATGGCCGGCTGCTGGACGTGCAGCAGATCCCGTGCCCGTTGTGGCGCGGACTGGAGCATCTGCGCCGGTCGTTGGCGCAGCTGGCGCCGATGGCGGTGGACACGCCGAGCCGGCACGTCGTCACCATGACGGGCGAGCTCGTCGATCTGTTCGACGACCGAACCGAGGGCGTGCGGCAGATCGTGGCGACGCTCGTCGAGTGTTTCGACGGTGCGCCGCTCGCGATCTTCGCCGGACGCGAGGGACTTATCGGCCCCGCGGACGTGGCCGGTCGGGAAGCGGCCGTCGCCTCGGCGAACTGGCTGGCGGCGGCGCGCTGGGCGGCGCGTGGTGCGCCGGCGGGTCTGTTGATGGATGTCGGTTCCACGACCACCGATCTGGTCGCCTTTGCGGGAGGCGCCGTCCACGCCCGCGGTTACACCGACGCCGAGCGGCTGCGCGCGGGTGAGCTGATCTACACGGGCGTGGTCCGCACGCCCGTCGCGGCAGTCCTTCGCCGGGTGCCGCTGGACGGGGAGTGGACCGCGACGGTGGCGGAGTTTTTCGCCTCGCTCGGCGACGTCTACGTTCTTGCGGACGGGCTGGTCCTGGATGCGCGCTTCGGGCCGGGCGCCGACGAGCGCGGATTCGATACGGCCGATTGCGTCCGCCGGCTCGCGCGCATGGTCGGCGCCGACGCCGGCGACCGGCCGCTGGCGCAATGGCGGTCGCTGGCGCGGTTCATTGCCGCGACCCACGAAGACGGGCTGCGCCGGAGCGTCGAGCGCAGCCTTTCCGGTCTGGCCACACGACCGCCGATGCTGCTCGGTGCCGGCGTCGGCCGCTTCCTGGTGCGTCGGATCGCCAGCCGTCTGGGCCTGGAATATGTCGATTTCGCCACGCTGGTACCGGGCGCGGCGGATGTTGCCGGGCGCGCGGCTGAGTGCGCACCTGCGGCCGCCCTTACGCAGCTGGTCGTCGACTGAATCGCAGGCGTGCGCCGCATCGAGCTCAGCTATCAGGCCGACAGCACCTGGCGCTTCGCCCGGCTGGCGTCGCGGCCGTGGTCCGCCTTTCTCGACAGCGGCTGGCCCAGGGCCACGCGCGGTCGTCACGACATCCTGGTCGCCGAACCCTACGCGACCATCGTCACCCGCGGCCCGGAAACGGTCATGGAGGACAGTTACGGGCGCACGGTATCGGATGCCGATCCGTGGCTGTTGTTGCGCCGCCTGCTCGGCGCGCACCGGCCCGGCCTGCCGGGGCTGCCGTTCGCCGGTGGTGCGGTGGGTTACTTCGCCTACGATTTGGGCCGCCGGATCGAGCACTTGCCCGCACGCGTGCGCGCCCGGACGGCAATGCCCGACATGGCCGTCGGTCTGTACGACTGGGCGGTGGTGGTCGATCACCTCGACCGCCGTGCGTGGCTGGTCGACGCCGGCGCCGATGAGGCCGCGATCCGGGCGCTGCGCGAACTCATGGAGCAGCCGCCACCGGCCGGCCCGGTTCCGATCGCACCTTCGTTCCAGGTGCTATCGCCGGTGCGCAGCGAGATCAGCCGCGAGGAGTATGCGGCGGCGTTTGACCGCATCCAGCAGCACATCCGCGACGGCGACTGCTACCAGATCAATTTTGCGCAGCGTTTTTCGGCGCAGGCAGCGGGCGATCCCTGGGATGCCTACCGGTGGCTGCGGACTCTGAATCCGGCGCCGTTCGCCGCCTATCTCGCGCATCCCGACGGTGCCGTGCTCAGCTCCTCGCCTGAACGTTTCCTCGCGATCCGCGATGGTGAGGTCGAAACCCGCCCGATCAAGGGCACCCGGCCACGTTCACGCGACGTGCTCGAGGATGCCGCTCTGGCGCGCGAACTGGCGACCAGTGTGAAGGACCGGGCCGAGAATGTGATGATCGTCGATCTGCTGCGCAACGATCTCGGCAAGTCCTGCCGGATCGGCAGCATCCGCGTGCCGGAGCTGTTCGTGATCGAGAGTTATGCGACCGTACACCATCTGGTGAGCGCCGTGCGGGGCGAGCTCGCACCGGATCGGCATGCGCTCGAGGTGCTGCGCGGCTGTTTCCCGGGTGGCTCGATCACCGGTGCGCCCAAGCTGCGCGCGATGCAGATCATCGACGAGCTCGAGTCTCATTGCCGCGGCGTCTACTGCGGTGCCATCGGTTACATCGGTTTCGACGGCAGCATGGATACCAACATCGCCATTCGGACATTGGTGGTTCACGACGGCCGCATGCATTGCTGGGCGGGCGGCGGTATCGTTGCCGATTCCCGGATGCAGGCGGAGTACCAGGAAAGTCTGGACAAGGCCGCCGCGATGATTGCGCTGTACGAGCGCACGCGCGCACCGCATGTGGATCATTAAGATCGGCGGCAGTCTCGCGGCCGCGCGCGAGCTGCGCTCCTGGTGCACGCTGCTCGGCGACGCCGGCCGCGGTCGCGTCCTCATCGTACCCGGTGGCGGGCCGCTGGCCAATCAAGTACGGCGATTGCAGCGCCGCCTGCACTTCACGGATCGTATCGCACACCGCATGGCGCTGCGCGCCATGGACCAGTTCGGCCTGCTGTTGAGTGATCTGGCACCCGGCCTGGAACCGGTGGCCGACGTGGAGCGGATCCCGGAACGGATCGCGCGTGGCGTGGTGCCGGTATGGCTGCCGACCGCGGCCGTCGATCTGGACTGTGACATTCCCGCGAGCTGGGATGTCACCGCGGACAGCCTGGCGCACTGGCTGGCCGTACGCCTGGGCGCCCGGGGCCTCGGGTTGCTGAAGTCCGTCGGCTGCGACGCTGCCGAGCTGCGGGCCGCCGATCTCGTCCGTGACGGTATTGTCGACCGCGCCTTCCCGCGCCGGCTCGACGCGGCCCCGATCCCGTGCGTTCTGTTGCGACGCGCTGACACGTCGCGCCTGCGCACGGCGCTGATCACCGACGACTGGTCCGCTTTTCCCCGGATCCTGCCGTGAGCGGCAGTGCGTCCGACACCGTGCGGCCCGACGATCGGCACCGCGACGCGCGGCCTAAAGCGCGGCGCCCGGCGGCCGCTAATGATCGCAGCGCGCCTGTGCGGGGATTGACCGCCCGTTCCGGTCGGCGGTGACGGTGGCGGACGACGGGCGCCACACGGGCGCGAACCGCGGCCAGGCCCGGCCGCCAGCGAGCGGAGAGCCATCATGCTGGACAACGCGCCGTCGAAACCATCGCGCAGGCATCCGATTTATTTCGAGATGACGGCGGCCTTCGTAGCCGTGGTGATCGTCGCGAGCGCCGAATGCCACCTGCTGACGGGGGAGTCCGCAGCCTCGGTGTCAGCGGTGGTGGTCGCGACGTCGATCGGCGCGGCAACGCTGGCGCTGGTGGCGCTCGGCTACCATCTGGGGACGCGGATCGGACGCTGCGCCGGGTGCGACGGCGAAGCTTGATCCCAGCGTAGGAATGCGGTGCGCCTGCGACCAGGCGATCGCCACGCACCGGCGCTGCCGGGCGCACGAGCGGGATCGGCGGACCGATAGCGCCCCGTGTGGGCCGCGTTCCCGAGCGCGAACGACCTTCGACGGCATGGGGGTGACGTGATGGCGCCGAACGCGGCCCGGCGCCGGTATCCGCTGGCGTCTTTCAGGCGCGCAGTGTGAGCGCTCTGACTGCGGGCGCGTCGCCACTGCCCTGGTCGAAGAATTCCAGTGCCCTGCGGGCGGCCGCTGGGCCGAAGTCCAGGGCAATGCGGTGGCAGCGGATCAGGTATGCGGACGGCTGCGCCGACTCCCATCCCGGGCGTTTGTCCTCACCGTAGACCTCGCACGTCGATTGCTCGGTTCCCATCGCTCACCTCGCGAGAATATTAGAAAGAACCGGTACCCGGCATGACACCGGGTACCGGCTGAAAACGGCGTCGCTCAACTATTCGAGGAGGTCTAAATGCCCAATTTAGTCCCAGTTGAGCGCTCCGCCGGTCTTGTATTCGGTGACCCGCGTTTCGAAAAAATTCTTCTCCTTCTTCAGGTCGATCAGCTCACTCATCCACGGAAACGGATTGGTCGCGCCTGAAAACATTTCCGACAGGCCGATTTGCGCGCACCGCCTGTTGGCGATGTAGTGCAGGTATTCCTCGAACATGTTCGAGTTCAGCCCGAGGATGCCGCGCGGCATGGTGTCGCGTGCGTAGCGCACTTCCAGATCCACGGCCTCGCGGATGAGTGTGTGGACCTGCTCCTGGAAACGCGCCGTCCAAAGGTGCGGGTTCTCGATCTTGATCTGATTGATGACGTCGATGCCGAAGTTCATGTGCATCGACTCGTCACGCAGGATGTACTGGAACTGCTCCGCGACGCCGGTCATCTTGTTGCGTCGACCCATGGACAGGATCTGTACGAAGCCCACGTAGAAAAAGATCCCCTCGAACACCACATAGAAGGCGATGAGGTCACGCAGAAGGCGCTGATCGTCCGCCGGATTGCCGGTGTGGAAGGTCGGGTCGCCGAGACTTTCGGTGAACCGCATCGCCCACGCCGCCTTGTCGTGTACGGCCGGGACCTCGCGGTACATGTTGAATACTTCCGCCTCGTCGAGGCCGAGACTCTCGACGCAATACTGGTAGGCGTGCGTGTGCAGGGCTTCTTCAAAGGCCTGGCGCAGCAGGTACTGGCGGCACTCGGGGTTGGTGATGTGTCGGTACAGCGCCAGCACCAGATTGTTGGCGACCAGGGAATCGGCGGTCGAAAAGAAACCGAGGTTGCGCTTGATGACGATACGTTCGTCGTCCGACAACCCGTTCGGGTCCTTCCACAAGGCGATGTCCGCGTTCATGTTGATTTCCTGCGGCATCCAGTGGTTGGCGCAGGCGTCCAGATACTTCTGCCACGCCCAGCGGTACTTGAATGGCACGAGCTGGTTGAGGTCCGCGCGACAGTTGATCATGCGCTTGTCGTCGACGGCCAGGCGCCGCGCGCCGAACTCGACCTGCTCCAGGCCGGTGACGCCGGCCACCGGCGCGTCGCCCACCGCCACTGCGGCAACGTCCACGACCGGAACCGGCGAGGCTGTCGACTCGGCCTTTTCGTAGCTCGCCAGGGCTTCCTGCGCCGTCAACCGCTGCGTCGTCCTGGCGCTGCTCGTATATCGTCCGGTCGGGTCTTCCCAAGTCAGCATCGCACTCCCCTCATGATTCCTTGATCCGGGCCGTCTCGTTACGGCCGTGGTGTTCGTCGGTCCCCCGGCGAGCGGGCGCCTGCCGTTCCCCCGCTACTGGCAGGCCTCGCAGTCCGGATCGGCTATCGAGCACGCCGCAGGCGGCGTTTCGATCGCCGCGGCTTCGCCGCGTACCGCATTCAACTTGCCATCGGCGAGCGTGCTCTTCTCCACGTGTGTCGCGCCGATGCTGCGCAGGTAATAGGTGGTCTTCAGGCCACGCACCCAGGCCAGCTTGTACAGGTTGTCCAGCTTCTTGCCCGAGGGCTCGGACATGTACAGGTTCAGTGACTGTGCCTGATCGATCCATTTCTGCCTTCGCGCACCGGCTTCCACGATCCAGCGCGTATCGATCTCGAACGCCGTCGCGTACAGTTCCTTCAGGTCCGCCGGTACGCGATCGGAGTGCTGGATGCTGCCGTCGTAGTACTTGAGATCGTTTGCCATGACGCTGTCCCACAGACCGAGCGCCTTGAGGTCGTTCACGAGATAGGGGTTGACGACGGTGAATTCGCCGGACAGGTTGGATTTCACGAACAGATTCTGGTAGGTGGGCTCGATGGACTGTGACACACCACAGATGTTGGAAATCGTGGCAGTCGGTGCGATCGCCATGGTGTTGGAATTGCGCATGCCGACGGTCTGCACGCGTTCGCGCAGACTGTCCCAGTCGAGCGTGCCGGCGCGATCGATCTCGACGTAACCACCGCGCTGCTCGGCGAGCAGATCGATGGAGTCGCGGGGCAGGATCCCCATGCTCCACAGCGATCCCTCGAACGACGAGTAACGGCCGCGCTCGGCCGCGAGATCCGTGGAAGCCCTGATGGCGTAGTAGCTGACGGCCTCCATCGAGCGGTCGGCGAATTCCACCGTCGCTTCGCAGGCAAAGGGCAGACGCAATTTGTACAGTGCGTCCTGGAAACCCATGATGCCCAGACCCACCGGGCGGTGGCGCAGGTTGGAATTACGGGCCGCGGGAACGCTGTAGTAGTTGTAGTCGATGACGTTGTCGAGCATGCGCATCGCGACGCTCACGGTCTTCTCGATCTTGACCATGTCCAGGCCGTTTTCGCCGACGTGCTGGGCGAGGTTCACCGAGCCGAGATTGCATACCGCGATCTCCTTGCCAGGCGAGGTGTTCAGCGTGATCTCGGTGCACAGGTTGGAGCTGTGCACCACGCCGACGTGCTGCTGGGGCGAACGCAGGTTGCAGGCATCCTTGAAGGTGATCCACGGGTGCCCGGTCTCGAACAGCATCGAGAGCATCCGGCGCCACAGCTCGACCGCGCGGATCTGCTTGCAGACCCGCATCTCGCCGCGCGCCGCTTTGTGTTCGTAAGCCGTATAGGCGCGCTCGAAGTCCTTGCCGCACAAATCGTGCAGATCAGGTACCTCGTCGGGGGAGAACAGCGTCCATGGACCGTCCTCTATGACGCGGCGCATGAACAGGTCCGGCACCCAGTTGGCGGTGTTCATGTCGTGAGTGCGCCGTCGATCGTCACCGGTGTTCTTGCGCAATTCGAGGAATTCCTCGACGTCGATGTGCCAGCTCTCGAGATACGCGCACACTGCGCCCTTGCGCTTGCCTCCCTGATTGACGGCCACCGCGGTGTCGTTGGCGACCTTCAGGAACGGAACGACGCCCTGGGAACGGCCGTTGGTGCCCTTGATGTGCGCGCCCATGCCGCGCACGGGCGTCCAGTCGTTGCCGAGACCGCCGGCGAATTTCGACAGCAGCGCATTGTCCTTGACCGCCTGGAATATGCCGTCGAGATCGTCCGGGACGCTGGTGAGATAGCACGAGGACAGCTGCGGTCTGAGCGTGCCGGAGTTGAACAGGGTCGGCGTGCTCGACATGAAGTCGAATGAGGACAGCAGATCGTAGAATTCGACGGTCCACTTCTCGGGTTCGATTTCGTTGCTCGCGAGTCCCATGGCGACGCGCATGAAAAACGCCTGGGGCAATTCGAAACGGGTGCCGTGCGAGTGCAGGAAGTAGCGGTCGTAGAGCGTTTGCAGCCCGAGGTAGGTGAACAGGAAATCGCGCTCCGGGCGGATCGCATTGCCGATGCGATCGAGATCGTAGTTGCCGAGCCGCGGATCCATCAGCTCGAGATCGATTGCACGCTTGACGTAGGCCTTGAAATAATCCGCGTAGCGGTCGTGCATTTCGGCCTGAGTAGCCATGTCGGGCGTGCCGTAGACGAAGCTGAGCCCCTCGCGGCGCAGGTTGTCGAGCAGCAGGCGCGCCGCCGCGTAGCCGTAGCTGGGCTCCTGTTCGATGAAGGTGCGCGCGCCCATGACCAGGGCCTTGGCGACGTCGCCCTCGGCGACGCCGTCGAACAGGTTGCGTCGCACCTCGGTAAAGATGACGCGGGGGTCCGCCGCGGGCAGGCCGTCGCAGGCCTCGGCGATGACGCGTTCGAGCCGCGCCTCGTCGAGCGGAGTGACGCGGCCGTCGGCCAGCGTGAGGTGCAGGCGCGGCGCCTCGTCCCGCTGCGCTTTCGCGGCCTGCTGTTCGGCACGCTCGCGGGCGCGCTCCTCGCGGTACAGTACGTAGGCGCGCGCGATCTTGTGCTCGCCGGCGCGCATGAGCGCGAGTTCGACCTGGTCCTGGATGTCTTCGATGTGGATAGTGCCCCCGCCCGGCAGGCGGCGCGTGATCGCGTGCACGACCTGCGCGCTGAGCTCGGCGACGACGTCGTGGATGCGGCGCGAGGCCGCGGCATTGCCACCTTCGACCGCCAGGAAGGCCTTGGTCAGGGCGACCGTGATCTTGGCGCTGTCGAAGGCGGTGACCTTGCCATTGCGGCGGATCACCCGGTGCTCGCCCGGGCTCGAGACGCGCAGCTCGGCGGCATTGGCACGGCGATCGTCGGCAGCGACACGGACAGCGGCGCCGGCCGCCGCGGTGGCGACGGCGGCAGGATTATCCAAGGACATGACCCCTCCTGTCATTGGTCGAGAGGTGCGTCGCGTCCGCTGCGGCCCCGGCAGCGCGCAGCCTCGGCGCGACGTCAGTGATGTTGTGTGAGTAATCGTATAGCACCACAATACCATGCGGTCAAGGCGCTTAGAAACCACAATATCCTGTGTATCGATGGTGGAACAAGCTGTGCACGAAGTACGTAATAGCTGGGGATAAGGTGACCGGCTCCAACGAATTCAGGGACTTGCTCGCGGCGCAGCCGGTAGCGCCTCGCCGGCCGCCGGGGCGGCGATCGCCGGAGCGTTTTTTGTGACCGCTGACGCAGCGCCGCTGCGCCTGCTGCAGCTGACCGACAGCCACATCTATTCCGATCCGGCCGGGGAGCTGCTCGGGATCCGGACGCTGGCGACCTTCGAGCAGGTACTCGCCCACGCCCGGCACTCGCCCGTGTGGCCGCCGCACGCCGTGATCCTCAGCGGCGACCTGGTCAACGACGAGACCTGCGAGGCCTACAGCCTGCTGCGCGTGCGTCTGGAGGGGCTGTGCTGTCCGGTGTACTGCCTGCCGGGCAACCACGACGATCCCCGTCTCATGCGGCACGTCCTGCCGGGCCGAAATGTGTTCATCGCCGGCGAGGTCCGGCTCGGGTCCTGGCTGCTGATCCTGCTCGATTCACGGGTGCCGGGGTCGCCCGCCGGCCTGCTCGCGGCGGGCGAGCTCGAGCGCCTCGACACGGCGCTGGCCGCGCACACCGCGGGCCATGCGTTCATCTTCGTACACCACCATCCGCTGCCGGTGGGCAGCGCGTGGATGGACGCGATGGGATTGCGCAACGCCGGGGCGCTGTTCGCCGTGCTGCAACGGTACCCGCAGGTGCGCGGGATCGCCGCGGGCCACGTACACCAGGCGTCGGCGCACTCCCGCGGCGGGCTGGCGGTGTTCACCACGCCATCGACCTGCGTGCAGTTCCTGCCCGGCGCCGACCGGTTCCTGCGCGACGATCGTTCGCCCGGGTACCGCTGGTTCGAGCTGCGCCGCGACGGGGGCGTCGATACGGGCGTGGTGTGGACTGCCGGCACCGGCTGATCGGCCGGGCGCGCGGCGCCGGGCTCGGAGCTTGAACATTCGCCCGCCGTAGCGAGACGGTTCCCGGGCGTTCGCGGCCAGGCGCGGGGGTGCACACGAAATCGTGCGCACAGCGGGCCTGCGTAAGCGATTTTGGGGGTCCCCGCAGCGCGGCCAGAGGCGTCCAGGGGCCGTCGCAACAGGCGCGGTGATGGTTACACGAGCGCTCAGGCGGTCGTGGCGACGTCGTCGCGCAGATACACCGGCAGTGCGGCGCCGGCGTCGACGGTTTCGCCGCGGCTGGCCATGACCGCACCGAGGCGGGCGACGTCGCGGGCATGCGGCCATTGTTGCGCGTCGATCTGCGTGAGCCGCTCGCCGAGGCGGGCTTGCAAGCGTGCCCCCGCCGGGGTTGCCCAGCCGGGGCCTGCTCCGTACCAGGTACCGCGTACGGGCAGTTGCAGCGCCTCGCCACTGCCGAGCTGATCGCCGCGGGCGGCTTCGAGCGCCGTGTGGTACACGTAGGTACCGAGATACAGCTCATCCATGCGCGCGTCGAGCGCCGCGAGCACGGCGCCGGCGCCGTGTTCCGTGCAGGCGGCATGAGCCATGGCGGCGAGCGTGGACACCGGCGCGACCGGCAGGTTCGCCGCGAGCGCCAGTCCCTGCACGACCCCGGTGGCGATGCGCACGCCCGTGAACGTGCCCGGGCCGCAGCCGAAGGCGAGCGCGTCGAGGTCGCGCAAGCGCAGACCCGATTCGGCCAGCAGCTCGTCCACCATCGGCAGGATCAGCTCGGCGTGCCGGCGCGGCGCGAGCGCGTGCCGGCAGCGGCAGCGATCGTCCACGAGCAGCGCTGCGGAGCAGGCGTCGGTGGAGGTGTCGATCGCGAGGAGCTTCACGCACGGGCCATTGCGGTTCGGGGGAGAGCAGCTGCACGGGTGCGTTCGGCGACAGGCCGATGCGACTATAATCGCTGCCCATGTTCCGGCCACTGGCAGTATACATCGGGCTGCGCTACACCCGCGCCCGGCGTCGCAATCACTTCATCTCCTTCATTTCGCTGACGTCGATGCTCGGCATCGCGCTCGGCGTCACCGCCCTCATCACCGTGCTGTCGGTCATGAACGGCTTCGAAGCGGAGCTGCGCAGCCGCATCCTGGGCATGACCGCGCACGCGACCGTGCTCGAACCCGGCAAGCTGCTGCGCGACTGGGAGCAGGTGCGCGATCGTCTGCACGGTGCGGCGCACGTACGCGGCAGCGCGCCTTTCGTCGAGAAGGAAGCCATGGCCACGCACAGCGGCCGGGTGCAGGGCCTGCTCGTGCGCGGCATCCTGCCGGACGAGGAACCCGCGGTGTCGATCGTGGCGCAGCGCATGAGCGCCGGCCAGCTGTCGGATCTCGAGCCCGGCGCCTACCGGGTGATCCTGGGAGCGGAGCTCGCGCGCGCGCTGGACGCCGTGCCCGGAGACCGGATCACGCTGGTCGCGCCGCAACCGGCGGTGACGCCCGCCGGCATCGTGCCGCGCCTGAAACAGTTCACGGTCAGCGGCGTGTTCGACGTCGGCATGCACGAGTACGACTCGGCGCTCGCCCTGGTGCATATGCGCGATGCGGCCACGCTGTTTCGCTACGGGGACGGTATCAGCGGGGTGCGTCTGGAGCTCGATGACCTGTTCGATGCGCCGCGTGTTGCGCACGATTTCGAGCGACACCTGAACGCGGATCTGGACGTGGCCCGCTATGCGGTCGTCGACTGGACCCGGTACCACGTCAACTTCTTTCGCGCATTGCGCACGGAAAAAACGGTGATGTTCGTCATTCTCACCCTCATCGTCGCAGTCGCCGCGTTCAACATCGTCTCCACGCTGGTGATGCTCGTCACCGACAAGCAGAGTGATATCGCCATTCTTCGTACGCTCGGCATGAGCCCGCGCGCGGTGATGGGGATCTTCGTCGTGCAGGGCATGATCATCGGCATGGCCGGCACGTTGCTCGGCGTGCTCGGCGGCGTATGGCTGGCGACCCACGTCGAGGGGCTGGTGAAAACGCTGGAGGCGTGGTTTCACGTGAGCTTCCTGCCCGCGGACGTGTACTACATCAGCGATCTGCCGGCGCAGCTGCGCTGGGCCGACATCGCCCGGATCGGCGGCGTTGCGTTCGCACTGTCCCTGGTCGCGACCCTGTACCCGGCCTGGCAGGCGGCACGTACCCAGCCCGTCGATGCGCTGCGCTATGAGTGAGGCAATCGTGAGCTGCCGGGGTCTGGGCAAGACCTTCGTCGAAGGCGAGCTCAACGTGTCCGTGCTGTGCGGTGTCGACGTCGAGATCGGCCGCGGCGAACGCGTGGCCGTCGTCGGCCGGTCCGGGGCGGGTAAGAGCACGCTGTTGCACCTGCTCGGCGGCCTGGACGTGCCCACCGCCGGGGAGGTGATGGTCGCCGGGCGCAGCATGATGGGGCTCGGCGAGGCGGAACGCGGGCGGCTGCGCAACCGCTACCTGGGGTTCGTCTATCAGTTCCACCACCTGTTGCCGGAGTTCAGCGCGCTGGAAAACGTCGCCCTGCCGCTGATCATCGGCGGCGCCGACGTGGTGGTGGCCACACGGCGCGCAGGCGAGCTGCTCGAACGGGTCGGGCTCGGCGCGCGGCTGGCCCACAAGCCGGGCGAACTCTCCGGCGGCGAGCGCCAGCGGACCGCGGTTGCACGCGCACTCGCCAACAATCCGCGCTGCATCCTCGCCGATGAGCCGACCGGGAATCTCGATCGCAGCTCGGCGCAGCAGGTGCTCGATCTCATGCTCGAGCTGAACAGCGCCGCCGGGGCCACGCTGATCATCGTCACCCACGATCTCGACATCGCCGCACGCATGGATCGTGTGCTGGAGCTGGCCGACGGCCACCTGCGAGCGGCCGCCTGAGCCGCGGTCCGGTCACCCCGGGCGGCTGCGCGCGCGCCGGTTGCGCCAGCGATTGACCAGATGCAGCCGCCAGAGCATACGCACCGAGACGTTGGTGACCACAGCGGCGAGCGTTGCGCACAACAGCGAGCCGAGCAGCAGCGGTTGCCAGATCTGCAGCGCGGTCTCGGTGAGCCAGTGCCACGTGAGCGCGAAGTGTTCCTGATTGGCGGGTACGCCGAGCAGCCACGCACCGAGCTTGTATTCGAGCCACAGCAGCGCCGGCATGGTGATCGGATTGGTCACCCAGACCGACAGCGCGGCGATGGGCAGGTTGACGCGCAGCGCCAGGGCGAGCGGTACCGCTATCAGCATGTGAAACGGTACCGGCAGGCAGGCCACGAACAAGCCGGCGGCAAGACCGCCGGCGACCGATCGCCGGCTCAGGTGCCACAGGTCCGGATCGTGGAGACGCTCGCCGAGGAAGCGAAGGCGGCGGTGCTCGGTCAGCAGGCTTCGTTGCGGCAGGATGCGCTGGAGAAAACGGCGTGGACTCATCGGGCAGCGTAGCGGCGTGATCGAAAACAGGGGCCGAACTCGCGTTGCCGCCGGCTGTGGCGGCTGGCTATTATAGTCGGGTTCGCCGCTGGCGCGGACGGTGTCGGGCAGCAGGACGCTGCCCCTATCGAACAATGCAGGCAAGGCCTGTCACGGACGACGGCGCATGCGCACCATCGCGGCGGCCTTTTTTACCGGGGTCGCGCTTCTGCAATTTCTGCCCGCGCTGCCGGCACCGCCGCTGGCGGCCGCGGTTCCCGCCGTCGCCCTCGCCGCGCTGCGCTGGCGCGCGCTGCGTGTACCCGCCTGGGCGCTGGCCGGCTTTGGCTGGGCGTGGCTGCACGCCGCGCTGGTGCTCGGCGACACCCTGGCGGCAGCGCTCGAGGACGAGATCGTCACGGTCGAAGGCGTCATCACCGGTATCCCGGTCCCGGCGGCGCACCGCACCCGTTTGCAGCTCGCGGTCGCCCGTGCCGAGTTCGACGGCGTGCCGCGACGGATCCGCCTCGACTGGTACGACCACGCACCGGCCCTCGGCGCGGGCGAGCGCTGGCGCTTGACGGTGCGCCTGCGCCGGCCACACGGGCTGCGCAACCCGGGCGGTACGGACTTCGAGCGCAGCCTGTTTCAGCAGCGTCTGGGCGCGACCGGTTACGTACTTGCGGCCAGTACGAACCGCCGCCTCGCGTTCGCGCCGACGTGGCACCTCGACGCCGTGCGCGAGCGCCTCGCGGCGCGCATCGACGAGGTGCTCGGTCCGCACCCGCTGGCGGGCGTGGTCGTGGCACTCGCCGTCGGCGAGCGCGGCGGCATCCGCACCGAGCAATGGCAGGTGCTGCAACGCACCGGCACCAGCCACCTGGTGGCCATCTCCGGTCTGCACATCGGTCTCACCGCTGCGTTCGCCTGGTGCCTCGGACGCTGGGCGTGGGCGGTCGCGACGTGCTGCGGCAACACGCTGGCGGCACCGCGTGCCGGGGCCGTCCTGGGACTGGTTGGGGCCGTGTCGTATGCGGCCCTGGCCGGCTGGACCGTGCCGACGCAGCGAGCGCTCGTGGCGGTGGCCGTGGTGATGCTCGGCCGGCTGTTGCTGCGCCGGTTCGCGGCCGGCGATCTGTACGCGGGCGCGCTGCTCGCGGTGCTGGTATGGGATCCGCTGGCAGTGCTCGCCGCCGGTTTCTGGCTGTCTTTCGCAGCTGCCGCGGTGATCCTGTTCCGCGTCACGGGTCGCACCTCGGTGCCGGGCGCCGTGGGTCGCGTGGTCGACCTGCAATTCGCAATCGCGCTCGGTATGGCGCCGCTCACGCTGTTGCTGTTCACGCTGGCACCGGCGGTCGGGCCGATCGCGAATCTGATCGCGGTGCCGTGGACCGGGCTCGTCGTCGTGCCGCTGGTACTCTCCGGCAGTCTCGTATTGCCCTGGGCGGGGCCCTTCGGCGCGTGCCTGCTGACGCTCGCCGCCGATGCCCTGCAACTGCTGTGGTGGCTGCTGGAGCACCTGGCGACCTGGCCGTTCGGTGTCTGGCGGTATGCTGCCGGGCTGCCGGCCGTGCTCGCGGCGGCTGTCGGCGTGATGGTGCTGCTCGCACCGCGCGGAACGCCGGGACGCTGGCTCGCGGCCCTGTGGTTGCTGCCGCTGCTGCTGCCGCGTATCGAGCGCCCGGCGCCGGGGGACTTGTGGCTGACGCTGCTCGACGTCGGCCAGGGCCTGGCGGCCGTGGTGCAAACGCGGCACTCGGTGCTGGTGTTCGACGCCGGGCCGCGCTTTCGCGGCGGACTGGACACGGGCACGCTCGTGGTCGCGCCCTATCTGGAGCACCTGGCACGCCGGCGCATCGACACCCTGGTCGTCAGCCACGGCGATCTCGATCACATTGGCGGCGCCGGTGCCCTGTTCGAGCGCTTCGAAGTCGGGCGGCTGCTTACGAGCGTGCCGGAACGGCTGGCCGCGCACGGTGCCGTGCGCTGTCGGCGCGGCCAGGCGTGGCAGCGCGACGGGGTGCGTTTCGAGATGCTGCATCCGCCCGCCGGCTGGAGCGGCAGCGACAATGAGGGCTCGTGCGTCCTGCGGGTGACGGGTAGCGGCGGCACGGTGCTGCTCACGGCGGATATCGAGCGTCGTGCGGAACAGGCGCTGCTCGCGGCCGGCCCGCTCGTTGCCGATGTCGTGGTCGTCGCCCACCACGGCAGCGCGACCTCGTCCTCGGAGCCGTTCGTGGCGGCGCTCGGTGCGCGCCATGCGCTGGTCCCGGCCGGCTACCGCAATCGTTTCGGTTTTCCGGCGTCGGCGGTCGTCGAGCGCTACCGCCGTCACGGCGCCGAGGTGCTCGTCAGCGGCATCAGCGGCGCCATCGAGATCCGCCTCGGCGCGGCCGCATCGGCGCCGATCCGCGAACGCGAGCGCTCGCGGCGCTACTGGCACGCGCCGTGATCTGGCGCAGGCGGCTGGATTGCGCCGTGGCGCACCCCTACAATTCGCGCTGCGGCCGGCAACCCCGTCACACCGACAGAGCCGGCGCGATGCCACGAGGAGTAGCGCTCCCAGTGTTCGAATTCGTCAAAGCGGGCGGCTGGCTCATGCTGCCGATCCTGCTGTGCTCCGTGGTCGCCATGGCGATCATCGTCGAGCGTTTCTGGTCCCTGCAGCGCAGCCGGATCTCGCCGGAGAACCTCGTCGCCCAGGTCTGGCAGTGGGCCAAGGCGGGCGTGCTCGACGCCAGGCACATCCAGGCCCTGCGGGTGGGCTCCCCGCTCGGGCGGGTGCTTGCCGCAGGCCTGGTCAATCTGCATCACGACCGCGAGGTGATGAAAGAGGGTATCGAGGAGGTGGGCCGCCACGTCGTCCACGATCTCGAGCGCTACCTCAATACGCTCGGAACGATCGCTTCGATCTCGCCGCTGCTCGGACTGCTCGGTACGGTCATCGGCATGATCAAGGTGTTCGGGGCAATCACGACCCAGGGCGTCGGTGATCCTTCGGTGCTTGCCGGCGGCATCGCAGAGGCGCTGATCACGACGGCTGCGGGCCTGTCGGTGGCCATACCGACGCTCATGTTCTATCGCTATTTTCGCGGCAAGGTGAACCTGCTCGTCGTCACCATGGAGCAGGAAGCGCTGAAAATGGTCGAAGTCCTGCACGGTGAGCGCGAGCGTGGCGAGGAAGGCGCGTCCCCGTGAATCTGCGCCGCGCGCGCGAGGATGATCCCGAGATCAACCTGACCTCGCTGATCGACGTCGTACTGCTGTTGCTCGTGTTCTTCATGGTCTCGACCACGTTCGTGAACGAGTCGCAGATTGAAGTCACGCTGCCGCAAGCCAACGCCGCTCCGGCCAAAGCCGTGCCCGAGAGCATCTCGGTGGCCGTCGACGCCGACGGACGCTACTTCATCGACGATCGTGCCCTGGTCAATACCCAGCTCGATACGCTCGTACGGGGACTGCGCGAAGCCGCCGCTGACATGGCTGACCCGATCATCGTCATTCACGCCGACGCGAAAGCTGCGCACCAGTCGGTCATCGACGTGCTCGACGCGGCACGCCAGCTCGGCTACCTGCACGTCACTTTTGCCACCGGTCACCGACAGGACGAGCCCTGACCACGGGGGGCGCGAACCGGAATCGAGCGACGTGCTCAAGGCAAGTATCGCCAGCATCGTACGGGGCAGCTCGTGGGTGCCGCGTTTCGAGGAGATCTGGTACGGCGGCAGTCCGCTCGCCGCGCTGCTGCTGCCGGCGGCCTGGTTGCATCAGCTCGCCGTGACGCTGCGTGCCCAGGCCTATGCGACGGGTCTGCTGCCGACGGCGCGTCTGCCCGTGCCGGTGATCGTGGTCGGCAATCTGAGCGTCGGTGGAACGGGCAAGACCCCGCTGGTGATCTGGTTGAGCCAGTTCCTGCGTGGCCACGGCTACTCGCCCGGTGTCGTCAGCCGCGGCTACGGTGGCAGCGCCCGCAACTGGCCCCAGCAGGTGCGTCCGGACAGCGACCCCTACTCGGTCGGCGATGAACCGGTGCTGCTCGCGCGGCGTACGGCCTGCCCGGTCGCGGCCGGACCCGATCGCGTCGAGGCGGCGGCCGCCCTGATCGAGCACTGCGATTGCGATATCATCATTGCCGACGATGGTCTGCAGCACTATGCGCTCGGCCGCGACGTGGAGATCGCCGTCATCGACGGTGTGCGCCGGTTCGGCAACGGCCAGTTGCTGCCCGCGGGACCGCTGCGCGAATCGCCGGCCCGCCTGGACAAGACCGACCTCGTCGTGGCCAATGGCCTGGCAGGGCGCGGCGAGTTCGCGATGAAGTACGTCGCCGGCGCGCTGTGCTCGCTCGACGATCCCTGGCGGCAGGTCGAACTACGGAATCTGCAGACCCGCGAGGTGCACGCGGTTGCGGGCATCGGCAACCCCGAAAATTTCTTCGCCATGCTCAGGGCACACGGCTTGCGGGTGCACGTCCACGCTTTCCCGGATCATCACCGTTTCCGGGCCGCGGACGTGCAGTTCGACGACGACCGTCCGGTGATCATGACCGAGAAGGACGCCGTGAAGTGCCACCGCTTTGCCACCCCGGCGCACTGGTACCTGCCCGTCAGTGCGTCGCTGCCGCAGGTGTTCGAACATCGCCTGTTGTCGCTGCTGGAGAAAATCGATCATGGACAAGCATCTGCTTGAAATTCTCGTGTGCCCGGTCACCAAAGGCCCGTTGATCTACGACAAGGAACACGCCGAGCTCATCTCCAAGGCCGCCCGTCTCGCCTACCCGATCCGGGACGGGATCCCGGTGATGATCGAGGAGGAAGCACGCGCGCTGACCGACGAAGAGCTCGAGACGCTGCGCAATTGAGCTTCCGGGTCGTCATCCCGGCGCGTTACGGCTCCGTCCGACTGCCTGGCAAGGCACTGGTCGAGATCGGCGGGCAAGCGCTGATCGCGCACGTCATCGCCCGTGCGGCCGACAGCGGTGCCGCCGAGATCGTCGTGGCCACCGACGATGAGCGCATTGCCGGCGTCGCGCGCCGAGCCGGTGCCGTCGCCGTCATGACCCGGGCGGATCACGCCAGCGGCACGGACCGCATCGCCGAAGCGGTCGCGACGCGCGCCTATGGGGACGAGGTGATCGTGGTCAACCTGCAGGGCGACGAACCGCTCATGCCGGGCGAGGTGATACGGCAGGTCGGCTGTGCGCTCGACGATGACGGTGCCGAGATGGCGACCATCGCGGTGCCGATCGACGGGGCCCGCGAGCTCACCGATCCGAACGTCGTCAAGGTGGTCTGCGATGCGACCGGACTGGCGTTGTACTTCAGTCGCGCCGTGGTGCCCTGGGATCGTGACCGGCAGCCCGATGCCGCGGCCGCGCTGCTCGCGGCGCCCCGGATCTACCGGCGCCACCTCGGTCTGTATGCCTATCGGGTGGGCTTCCTGCGCCGCTTCGCGGCATTGCCGCCGTGCCCGCTCGAGGAAATTGAAAAGCTCGAGCAGTTGCGGGCGCTGTACCACGGTGCGCGCATACGCGTGATCAGCGCCGCGGTCGAGGTTCCGACGGGTGTCGATACGCCGGGCGATCTCGAGGCGGTGCGACGCGTACTGGCCGCCCGTTCGCACTCCGGACGCTGAAGCGGGTGGACTGGCGGCGCGCGGCGCTCAGCGGGCGCGGAACGTGATACGGCCTTTGCTGAGATCGTAGGGTGTCAGTTCCACGGTGACCGTGTCACCGGTGAGGATGCGGATGTAGTGTTTGCGCATCTTGCCGGAAATATGTGCCGTGACGACGTGACCGTTTTCCAGTTGGACGCGGAACATGGTGTTCGGCAGGGTCTCGATGACCTTGCCCTGCATCTCGATGTGTTCTTCTTTCGCCATTCCTCACCGATCTTGGCCGCCGCTTGAGTGCAGACGGCGCGACATTCTGCCCAAAAACCCGCCGGCAAGCAAAAACCGCCGCCGCAAAGGTTCCCGGCGGGCGCTGGATCCCGGTGCAATCATTCGGGATCGAACGGGCGCAACCGTGAGCCCGGCCCGCGCCGGGTGAGCGCGGATGGCGCCCGCGGTGCCCGGGCGCGGCGCCCCTCAGTGCCCGCACTGGCGGGTCCAGTGACCGTCGAGGTAGTACTCGAGCGGCTGGTATTCGTCCTTGTAACGCATCTTGCGGCAGTCGCGGATCCAGTAGCCCAGGTAGACCCAGCGCAGATCGGCTTCGCGCGCACGGGCGATCTGGCACAGCACGGCGTAGCGCCCGAGGCTGCGCGCGTCCGCGTCAGGATCGAAAAACGTATATACCGCCGACAGTGCTTCAGGGAGACGATCCATCACCGCCACCGCGACCAGGTTCCCGTGGACGCGCAGCTCGAGAAACCGGGTGTCACTCCAGGTCGAGGTCAGGAAATCCATGTAGCTCTCGACGGTCGGATTATCCATGCCGCCGCCGGCGTGACGCTGGCGCAGGTAACGGCCGTAGAGACGGAAATGCTCCGGTTCGAAGCGGGCGGCGATTTCACTCACGGTCACGTCCGCATTGCGGATCCAGGTGCGCCGCTGCGCGCGTGACATGCAGAACTCGGCGACCGGGACCCGCACCGGGATACAGGCGCTGCAATGCGGGCAGCGTGGACGATACAGGTGCTCGCCGCTGCGCCGGAAGCCGTAGGCGGACAGCGTCGCGTACAGCGAAGGCGTCTTGCGGATCGACGGATCCGCAAACAGGGTGACCGCCTCGCGACCCGACAGGTAACTGCACGCGTAGCGCGGCGTCGAGTAGAAGGCGAGGCTGAGGCTTTTCGACGGTCGCGTCACGACGGCGCGTTCCAGCTCCGCCAGGCGTCGGCGGCCGGCGCCTGCGGGCAGAGTTCGGCTAGCCGCGCGAGGAAGCGCGCGCGCGGCATCGTCTCGGCGCCGAGGCTGAGCAGGTGGCCGCTGGTCACCTGACCGTCGAGCAGGGCATAGCGCCAAGCGTCGAGATTGTGAGCCAGCCAGGCCAGCGCGACCTTGGACGCGTCGCGATCGGCGCTGAACATCGACTCGCCGAAAAACACCCGGCCGATGGCCAGCCCGTAGATCCCGCCGACGAGCCGGCCCGCGCGCCAGCACTCCACGGAATGCGCGTGACCAAGGGCGTGCAGGCGCACGTAGGCACGCACCATGTCGTCCACGATCCAGGTTCCGGCACGGTCGCCCCGTGGTGCGGCACAGGCGCGGATCACGGCCGGGAAATCGCGGTCGATGGTCACCTCGAAGCGCTGCTGGCGCAGGCGCTTGCGCAGGCTGCGCGAACGGGTCATCGCGGCGGGTCGGAATACACAGCGCGGATCGGGGGACCACCACAGGATCGGTTGCGCGCTCACGTACCAGGGAAAGATCCCGCGCCGGTAGGCGTCGAGCAGCGTCCCGGGCTCCAGATCGCCACCGGCCGCCAGCAGCCCGTCGGGTTCGGTCAGCGCTGCATTGGCATCCGGAAACCCGTCCACCAGCACATTGCCGGCAATCCAGTACAGCGGTTGCGAGATCGCCATGGCGGCGGGACGGCGGGTCACGTCAGGGTGTGCACGGACCGTCAGCCGGAATCACGATAGGGCGAATGACTGTCCAGATCTGCGACATAGGCGTCGATCATGCGCGTTTCGCGATCGAGAAAATCGGCCACGGCGCTGCGAAAACCGTCGTCGCGCAACCAGTGTGCGGACCAGGTGCGCACCGGCCGGAAGCCGCGGGCGATCTTGTGCTCGCCCTGCGCACCTGCGTCCAGACGCGCCAGCCCCTGCTCGATACAGTATTCGATGGTTCGATAGTAGCACAGTTCAAAATGCAGGAACGGCACCTGCGCGCTGCAACCCCAGTGACGGCCGTAGAGGGTGTCCGCGCCGCGCAGCGCGAACGCGCCGGCCACGTAGTCGCCACCGCGTTCGCGGGCGAGGAACAGCAGCGTCTCGGCGGGCAATCGCCGGCCCAGCGCCTGGAAAAAGGCGAGTGTCAGGCGCGGCTCGCCCCAGCGCCGGTGGAAGGTCGAGCAGTAGAACTCGTAAAACGTTCGCCACTGGCGCGCGTCGATCGCGTCGCCGGGCAGGATCTCGAACTCGATGCCGGCGGCGCTCACCTCGCGCCGCTCGCGCCGGATCTGTTTGCGCCGCTTGGAGGTCAGGGCGCCGAGAAAGTCGTCGAAATCCGCGTAGCCCTCGTTGTGCCAGTGGTACTGGCAGCCCATGCGCAGCAGCAGGCCATGCCGGCCCAGCACGACCCGATCGACCTCGCTCGGGAACAGGCAGTGCAGCGAGGACAGCTGCATCTGCTCGCCGAGATGGACGGCCGCGTCCACGAGCGCGTCCCGGACCGCGCCGGGATCGCCGGCGTCCGGCGCGACCAGCAGCCTGGGTCCGGTGGCGGGTACGAACGGAATGGCGCTGACCAGCTTGGGGTAATAACGGCCACCGGCGCGCTCGTAGGCGTCGGCCCAACTCCAGTCGAAGACGAACTCACCGATGGAATTGCTTTTCAGGTACAGGGGCAGGGCGCCGGCCAGACGGTCCCCGGCGTACGCGAGCAGGTGCACGGGCTTCCAGCCCTGCGGCGCCAGGCAGTCGAACTCCTCGAGAGCACCGAGGAATTCGTGGCGCAGAAACGGGTAGGCGTCGCCGGCGAGGCGGTTCCAGTCGGCGGCGGCGACACCGGCGAGCGCCGCCGTGACGCGGATGTCCACGTCCGGCGGCTGCGAATGCGCCTCAGGCACCGCTGCCGGCGCCGGCGTCCGCTGGTCCACGGCGGGTGCGCGGCGACGGCCGGGAGCCGGGCCGGGTCACGGCGCCTCGATCGCCAGATCGCGGCCGATGGCCGCGAGTATGGCCCGCTTGGACTGCGCCAGTGAGAATGAGGTTTCCCGGTAGCCGCCGCTCTCGCCCGCGTAACGGCACACCAGGGAAGTGCCGTTCAGCAGCGCGTACAGCGGTGCCGACACGACGCGGCCGGCGGTGATCCGGCCGATGACGATCTCGCCCCAGCGCGCCTGCGAGCGGCAGACGCCGGCGTCGAGGTCGTGTGCCAGCGTCGTCGTCGCGTCGATTTGGAAGGTGACACAGGCGTCCCGGCGCAAGGTTCCGAAGCCCTCGGTCAGCACCAGGCGAATGCGGATCTCGCCGCTGCCGGCACGGTAGACGTCGACGCGATGGCCCGTGGCATTGACGGCGCTGGCCACCTGCCGTGTCTGCGGCAGGCCGCGGTCGTTGCCGCGCGCCACGAGCCAGTCGGCCGCCACCGGTCCGGGCAGCCAGGCCAGCCATGCAAGCCCGAGAACGACGCTGCGCGCGCGGTGAACGGCAGCGACGCGCCGGCGCGCCTGGCGCACACTGGGCTTCAAGCCTTGCGTGGCTCCCCGGGGGTGTAGATCGGCAGCGCGGTCACCTTGTCCCCGCTCACTTCGGTGATCTTGCCGTGCCCCTGCCGATCGACCTCGTCGATGCGGATGATGGCGTGAATGGGGATATAACTGCGGCTCACGCCGTTGAACTCCGATTTCAGATGCTCCTCGGACGGATCGAGCACGATGGAGCTTTTCTCCCCGAACAGCACCTTTTCCACCTCGATGAAGCCGTACAGATTGCTCTGGTGCACCGCGCGGGCGAAGATCTCGTAGACCTTGCCCTGATTGTGAAAAATCACTTTGTAGGTGTGCTTGGTCGCCATGGGAGGGTCTGTGCCGCGTTCGTTCGGCGGTAGCCTGGGCCTTCAAGGGTAGCTCAGCACCCCACCCGGGCCAAGCGGCGCGCCGAGCGCCATCCAGACCATGAGCAGACCGGCCCACGCGAGCGCGAACGCCAGGGTGTAGGGCAACATCAGCGCCACCACGGTACCGAGGCCCGAGGCGGGCGCGACGCGGCGTACCGTCGCCAGGATGATGATCATGTAGGGATTGAACGGCGTGATCACGTTGGTCACCGAATCCCCGACCCGGTACGCGGCCTGGGTCAGCTCCGGCGCGATGCCGACCTGCATGAACATCGGCACGAACACCGGCGCAAAGAACGCGTACTTGGCCGATGCCGAACCCACGAACAGGTTGCCGAGCATGACGACGGCGACGAACAGCGCGATCAGCAGGCCGCTCGGCAGCGCCAGCCGGGTCAGCAGGGCACCGCCACCGAGGGCTGCCATCTCCCCGAGCCGGGAGTATTTGAAGCTCTCGATGAACTGCGCGGCGCAGAAGGCGAGCACGATGTAGGGGCCGAGCGCGGCCATCGTTTCCCCGACCATGCGGGCGACATCGCGGTCGCTGCGAATGACGCCCGCACCGAGTCCATAGGCGAGCCCCGGGATGAAGAATGCGACCGCCATCAGCGGGACGATCACTTCCACCCAGCGTGCGAAGTGCGCCCCCGCGCCGTGCAGCGGCCCGCCCGGCGGGACGATCAGCACCGCGATGGCGATGACGACGGCAGCCGCACTGACCCCGGCCCAGCGCAGGCCGCGCGCCTCCCCGGGAGCGAGCGCCGGCGCCACCCGCTCGCCGTAAGCGCCGGCGCGCGTGAGACGCGGCTCCACCCACCAGGACGTGACCGCCCAGCCGACCACCGTGAGCAGCACGGTGGAGGCGATCATGAACCACCAGTTGGCGGTCGCGGGGACCTGGTAGTCGGCATCGATCACCTGCGCGGCCGCCTGGGTGAAACCGGCCAGCAAGGGATCGACCGCGGTGACGAACAAGTTGGCGCTGAAGCCCGCCGATACGCCCGCGAAAACCGCGGCGATACCGGCGAGCGGCGGGCGGCCGAGCGTGCTGTACAACGCGGCGGCGAGCGGTGGCAGCACGACGTAGCCGGCATCCAGGCCGAGCGAGGACATCACGCCGAGGAACACCACGGCGGGGGTCACCAGGCGATCGCTCGCACGCCCGAGCGCGGCGCGCAGCAGCGTGCTGAGCAAACCACTGCGCTCCGCAACACCGATGCCGAGCATGCCGACCAGAACCACGCCGAGCGGTGGGAAACGGATGAAGTTGTCCACGGCGTGCGACAGCAGCCACCACAGGCCGTCGCCGGACAGCAGGTTGTACGCGGTCAGCGATTCGGTCGCGCCCTGCGGTCCGTGCTCGACGTCGAGCACGATGCGCACGACCGACCAGTCCAACCAGGTCGCCGCCGCCGACAGTACGAATATCGCCGCCGTACCGAGCACGAACAGCGTCGCCGGATCCGGCAGGCGGTTGCCGATCCGCTCGACCAGGTCCAGCCAGCGTGGTGCGGACGACCCGGACACGGTGTCGTTGCTCACCGGCTCAAATCTCGATGATCCGGCTCGGGTCGAAGCCGTCGACCCACTGCAGTCCGTGGTAGCCGCGCGGGTTGCACACCACGCGTACCCCGTCCCACACGTAATCCACCGTCCAGTGCGTATGGCCGTGGATCCACAGCGGCACGTCCGCGCCGGCCGTGAGCGGGGTGAGATCGCTGCAGTACGCGTAGCGGTAGTTGGAGTCGGCCGGGCCGCGCCAGCTGCGCGGCGTCGGTGCGTGATGGGTCACGACCACCGTGCGGCCCGACCAGGGCGCCGCGAGTTCGACCGCGAGCCACGCGCGGGCGCTCCGATGCACGGCCAGGGCGCGATCGGGGGTGAAGGAATCGGCGCCGTGACGGATCTGCAGGTAGTCGTTGATCGACAGCTGCGCCTGGCGCATCACCGATTCATCGGCGTTGTTGAAGTCCGTCCACAGCGTGGTGCCCAGGAAGCGCACGCCGTCGATGTCGACACGGCCGTTCTCCAGATAATGGACGTTCGAACCGCGGGTCGCTGCGGCCAGCTGTGCCTGGAGGGCGCCGAAATCCGCGCCGTAGTACTCGTGGTTGCCGGCGATGTAGATCACCGGTCGCCCCAGCGCCGTGAGCCACGGCACCGCGGCCAGGCCGACGCCGATGTCGCCCGCGGCGACGATGACGTGGGCGTCGGCGGGGGGTACGGCGAAGGACCCGAACTCGAGATGGATGTCGGAGAAGAACTGGATGCGCATGCGGGACGTCGATCCGGCACGCCAATGTGGCACGCGTGCGGCGGGCCGGTCAAACGCGGCCATGCGGGCCCGATCACGGCGACGGTGGCAGGACCTGCGCGAGAAAGCGGTCGAGCGCCTCGAGGTAGCGGTTCCCCGTCACGAGGTGACCGTCGTTGTGACCGCCGTCGAGCTCGAGGAACCACTTCGGCCCCGGTGCCGCCGCATACAGCTCGCGACCGAACGCCGGCGGCACGATTTCGTCGGCGCGGCTGTGCGCAACCAGCACCGGGCAGCGGATCGCGCGCAGGTAGGCGAGCGTCGGGTAGCGGATACGCACGAGCAATGCCGTTGGCAGCCAGGGGTAATAGTGCCGCGACATGGCGCGCACACTCGTGAACGCGGACTCCACGATGAGTCCCGCGGGGGTCGTGCGTGCCGCCAGCTCGGCGGCGACGGCACCACCGAGCGAGCGCCCGAACACGACGATCCGCCCCGGATCGATCCCGCGTTCCGCCGTCAGGTAGCGCCAGGCGGCATGGGCGTCGGCGTACGTGCCGGCCTCGTCCGGGCTGCCCTCGCTGCGGCCGTAGCCGCGGTAATCCACGATGAGGGTCGCCAGCCCCAGGCGGTGGAACTGCGCCAGCGAGCTCAGCCGATGGCTGATATTGCCGGCATTGCCGTGCAGGAACAGCAGTGTGCCGCGCAGCGGCTCGGCCGGGACGTACCAGCCGTGCAGCGCCACACCGTCGGCCGTGCGCAGGCGCACATCCTCCCAGGCGAGGCCGGCGTCCGCGGGGGTCGCGGCCAGCGTCCGGACGGGGAAATAGATGAAGCTCGGTTGGAATGCATACAATAGTGCGAAGGCGGCGAGCCAGGTCGTCGCCAGGATCGTGACCAGCGCGAGCAGCAGCACCCGAACCCTCCTGCAGGCGATATCGCGGGCCGTCATGGTATGCCAGGCGCCGCGGTCGCGGTGGTGCTCGCGGGCCGCCGCCGTGGTTTCACCGCGAGCCTTCTTCTGCTAGAATTTTCATTTTAAATACATATTCTTAGAATTACTTTATAAGTACTGGCTCAACTTTGGTGACGCAGGCGATACGCAAACACTCAGTCGTCCCGGGCGTGGCGGAGCACGTCGGCAGGCGCTTGCGCGAGGCGGCGCTGCTGCTGCTGGCGGCCGTCGCCATGTTCGTGCTGGTCGCGCTGGTCAGCCATTCGCCGGCCGATCCGGGCTGGTCGCACACCGGCGCCGGTCGCGGCCTGCACAATCTCGGTGGCATCGTCGGCGCCTACCTGGCCGATGTGCTGTTGTATCTGTTCGGTTACGTCGCCTATCTGTTCCCGGCCATGATCGGATTCGCGGGCTGGCTCGTCTACCGGCTCGAGCTGCGCGGTTCGAGCTTCGATTATTTCTACCTGACCACCCGTGGTGTCGGCTTCGTCCTGACCGTCGCGCTCGGCTGCGGGCTCGCCTGGCTGCAGTTGCACGGCGGTGGCGTCCTGCCGCACGAGTCCGGCGGCATCACGGGCGATGTGATCGCACGACTGCTGCTGTCGGTATTCGGTGGGGTCGGCGGTACGCTGATGATGCTGGCGCTGTTCCTGACCGGGGTGACGCTGTTCACCGGCCTGTCCTGGATCTGGGTGATGGACGCGACCGGCCGTTGCACTCTCGCCGCCTGGGACTGGCTGCGGATCCGCGGCTCCGAACTCGCCGATCGGCTGCGCGGATTGCGGGCGCGGCGCGAACGCGAGGCGGTCGTGAAAGTCGAGCAGCGCCGGATCGAGAAGCGGCCCAAGCCGCGTATCGAACCGGCCGTGTCGACCTTCGAGATCGGCGAGCGGGTCGAGAAAGAGAAGCAGAAGATCCTGTTCGAGGAGCCGCCCGAAACGGCCCTGCCACCGCTGGCGCTGCTCGAAGCGCCCCCGGGCGAGACCGGGGGCGGCTATGCACCCGAGGTGCTCGAGGCGATGTCGCGCCAGGTGGAACTCAAGCTCAGGGATTTCGGCGTCGAGGCACAGGTGGTCGCGGTGCATCCGGGGCCGGTCATCACCCGCTTCGAGCTCGAGCCGGCGCCGGGCGTGAAGGCGAGCCGCATCACCGGTCTCGCCAAGGATCTGGCCCGCTCGCTGTCGACGGTCAGCGTGCGCGTGGTGGAGGTGATACCGGGCAAGTCGGTCATCGGCCTGGAGATCCCCAACGAGCGCCGTGAGACCGTCTATCTGCGCGAGATCCTGAGCTCCCGGGAGTATGACGCCAGCCACTCGCACCTGACCCTCGCGCTCGGCAAGGACATCGGCGGCAGGCCGGTGGTGGTCGACCTCGCGCGCATGCCGCACCTGCTCGTCGCCGGCACCACGGGTTCGGGCAAGTCGGTGGCGCTGAACGCGATGATCCTGAGCCTGCTGTACAAGTCCACCCCCGTGGACGTGCGCCTCGTCATGATCGACCCGAAGATGCTCGAGCTGTCGGTTTACGAGGGTATCCCGGCGCTGCTCGCCCCCGTGGTGACCGACATGCGCGAGGCCGCCAACGCGCTGCGCTGGTCGGTCGCCGAGATGGAGCGCCGCTACCGGCTCATGGCGACGCTCGGGGTCCGAAACATCGGCGGGTACAACCGCAAGGTGCTGGAGGCGATCGAGCGCGGCCAGCCGCTCGCCGATCCGTTCGCGCCGCCGCCATTCGGCGAGGACGCCCGCGTGCCGACGCTCGATAAGCTGCCCTACATCGTGGTCATCGTCGACGAGCTGGCCGACATGATGATGACCGTGGGCAAGAAGGTGGAGGAACTGATCGCCCGCCTGGCCCAGAAGGCGCGTGCGGCCGGCATTCATCTCATCCTCGCCACCCAGCGCCCGTCGGTCGACGTGATCACCGGTCTCATCAAGGCGAACATTCCCTCGCGCATCGCCTTCCAGGTCTCCTCACGCGTCGATTCGCGCACCATCCTCGATCAGATGGGTGCCGAGACGCTGCTCGGCCACGGCGACATGCTGTATCTGCCACCGGGCACCGGACTGCCGACCCGGGTGCATGGTGCCTTCGTCGCCGATCAGGAGGTGCACAAGGTCGTCGAGGAACTGAAACGTCGCGGCGCGCCGGACTACGTCGACGCCGTCCTCGAAGGCCCTGCCGAGACGGGCGACGACGTCATTCCCGGCCTCGAGCCGGTCATCGGCGATGGTGAGAGTGATGCGCTGTACGATCAGGCCGTGCGCATCGTCACCGAGACGCGCCGGGCCTCGGTATCCGGCGTCCAGCGGCGGCTCAAGATCGGCTACAATCGCGCCGCACGGCTGATCGAGGAGATGGAGCGCGCCGGCATCGTCGGCGCGATGCAGTCCAACGGCTCGCGCGAGGTGCTCGCGCCCCCGCCCCCGAAAGACTGAGCGAGCGCGCGGTCCGCCGCCCCGCGCGTGGTCACCATAGCGGCGCGGTACCGGTCACCGACGATGACTCCGTTACGCATCTGTGCGCTGCTGCTGGCATTGCTGCCGGCCGCCCTGCCGGCGGCCACGGCCCTGGGCGCACGGGCGCGCCTGGAAGCCTATCTCGACGACGCCCATACCTGGCAGGCGGCCTTCGAGCAGACCGTGCTCGACGACGACGGCCACGTCCTGGAGGTCGCCGACGGCCGGGTCTACGTCGCGCGCCCGGGGCGCTTCCGCTGGGACTATCTCACGCCCTACGAACAGTCGATCATCACCGACGGGCGCACGCTGTGGATCTACGATCAGGACCTCGAACAGATCACCCGCCGGCCCGTCGACGGTTCACTCGAACGCACGCCCGCGGCGCTGCTCGGGGAACGCTTCGACCTCGACAGCCGCTTCACCGTGACCGAAATGCCGGACGATGGTGCGCTCGCCTGGGTGGCACTGGCGCCGCGTGAGGACGACGAGCAGTACCAGCGCATACGCGTGGGTTTCGACGGCGATACGCTCGTGCAGATGCAGCTCGCGGACAGCCTCGGCCAGGTCACGGTGCTGCGCTTCACGGACATCGAGCGCAACCGCGCGGTCGATCCCGGCTTGTTCGAGTTCGTTCCGCCGCCGGGCGTGGATATCATCGACACCGGCGACGATGCCGGCACGCAGGCCCCCTGAAGGTGATGGACGGTCAGACCGCGTCGTTGTTCGATGACGCCGGCGCGCGCGCCCGGGCGCGCCCGCTCGCCGATCGGCTGCGTCCGCAGACGCTGGCCGGCTACGTCGGCCAGGAACACCTGCTCGGCGCGGGCAAGCCGCTGCGCATCGCAATCGAATCGGGTGCGCCGCACTCGATGGTGCTGTGGGGTCCGCCGGGCACCGGCAAGACCACGCTCGCGCGTGTCGTCGCGCATTGTTGTGACGCGCACATGGTGACGCTGTCGGCGGTGCTCGCCGGGGTCAAGGACATCCGCGTCGCCATCGACGAGGCGCGCCAGCGCCTGGACCTCCAGGGCCGGCGCACGATCCTGTTCGTCGACGAGGTGCACCGGTTCAACAAGGCGCAGCAGGATTCGTTTCTGCCGCACATCGAGAACGGCACGGTCATATTCATCGGCGCGACCACGGAGAATCCGTCCTTCGAGCTCAACAACGCGTTGCTGTCGCGGGTGCGCGTGTACGTGCTCCGCGCGCTCAGCGAAACCGACGTGCGCGCCCTGATCGACCGTGCGCTGACCGGGCTCGGCGCCGGCGTGCGCATGGACGAGCCATTGCGTGACGAGCTTGCCGGCGCGGTGGGCGGCGATGCCCGGCAGGCGCTGAATTACCTCGAGATCGCCGCGGATCTCGCGGTGGACGGCTGCATCGATGCACCGCTGCTGCGCGAGGTGTTGCTCGGCGCGTTGCGGCCGCGTTTCGACAAGGGCGGGGAGCAGTTCTACGACCAGATCTCGGCGCTGCACAAGTCCGTGCGCGGCTCGGCGCCGGATGCCGCGCTGTACTGGTTCGCGCGCATGATCGGTGGCGGCTGTGACCCCCTGTACATCGCCCGGCGCGTGGTGCGCATGGCGGCCGAGGAAATCGGCAATGCCGATCCGCGCGCGCTCGCGCTGGCCCTCGACGCCTGGGAGACCCAGGAACGGCTCGGCAGCCCCGAGGGCGAGCTCGCGATCGCACAGGCGATCGTCTATCTCGCCTGCGCGGCCAAGAGCAACGCCGTGTACAAGGCCTGGAACGAAGCCCGCGCGGACGCGGAGCGCCATCCTGCGCTGGCGGTACCGATGCACCTGCGCAACGCGCCCACCAGGCTGATGGACGAGCTCGGCCACGGGGCTGGCTATCGCTACGCGCACGACGAACCCGATGCCTACGCGGCCGGCGAGCGCTATCTGCCGCGGGAACTGCATGATCGACGCTACTACCAGCCGGTGGCGCGTGGCCTGGAGACCCGCATTGCGGACAAACTGGCCGCGCTGCGCGAGATCGATGAGCAGGCGCGCCGGGAGCAGGCCGACCGTGCGCCGGTCGGGCGGGACGGCGCGGACTGATCCGCGATGCTGGTGCGCATGCTTGCAATCGCCGGAGGAGGCGCCATGGGTGCGTTGTTGCGTTACTGGGTGGCAGCCGGCGTCAACCGCATGACCGGCGCCGGTTTCCCGTACGGAACCCTGATCGTGAACGTGGCCGGATCGTGCGCGATGGGTCTGCTGTACGTGCTGCTGGTGGAGCGTACGGCGCTGCCGCAGGAACTGCGCGCTTTGCTCCTGATCGGCCTGCTGGGCGCGTTCACCACGTTCTCGACCTTCTCGATCGAGACCCTGCAGCTCGTCGAGGGCGGCCAATGGCTCAGCGCCTGGGCGAACGTGCTCGCGAGTGTGACGCTGTGCCTCACGGCGTGCTGGGCGGGGCTCGTGCTGGGGCGCCAACTGTGACCTCCGACCAGGTCCTGGTGGTGCGGATCTACCTCACCGAGGGCGCGGCGCTCGATCGGCTGCTGCGCTACCTGCACGACGACAGCGGCGTGCGCGGTGTGACCGTGTTTCGTGGCATCGTCGGGTTCGGTCAGTCGGGCAGGGTGCACACCGCGAAGCTCATCGACAGCGCGCTCGATCTGCCGGTGGTGGTGGAGTTCTTCGACCAGCCGGCGCGCGCCCGCGAAGTGCTCGATCACGTGCGTACGATCGTCGCGCCGTGGCACGTGATCAGCTGGCCGGTGCAAGTGGAAAGCTGAATCGGTACATCGGACATGCTCGATCCCCAGACCCTCAGACACGATCCCGACGCGGTCGCCAGCGCGCTCGCCCGGCGCGGCTACACGCTGGACACGGCGACATTCGCGCGCCTCGAGAACGAGCGCAAGGCCGTGCAGGTGGATACCCAGGAGTTGCAGACCGCGCGCAATGCGCGCTCCAAGGCCATCGGCGCGGCCCGTGCGCGCGGCGAGGACATCGAACCGCTCAAGGCCGAGGTCACCGCACTCGGTGAACGACTGGCCGCCGGCGAGGCCCGGCTCGCCGAACTGCAGGAGGAGCTGCGCCTGCTGGCGCTCGGCGTCCCCAATATCCCGCACGCGAGCGTGCCCGCCGGTAGCGGCGAAGCGGACAACGTCGAGCTGCGACGTTGGGGTACGCCCGCGGCACTCGATTTCACACCCCGCGACCACGTCGATCTCGGCGAGGCGCTCGGGCTGATGGACTTCGAGACGGCCGCGCGCATCGCCGCGTCGCGCTTCGTCGTCCTCAAAGGACCGCTCGCGCGCCTGCAGCGTGCGCTCGTGCAGTTCATGCTCGATGTGCATACGCGCGAGCACGGTTACACCGAGCTCTACGTACCGTTTCTGGTCAACGCGCGCAGCATGGAGGGTACCGGCCAGCTGCCGAAGTTCGAGCAGGACCTGTTTGCGGTGCCCGAGCACGGCTTGTACCTGATCCCGACCGCCGAGGTGCCGGTCACCAACATCGTTCAGGATCGCATCGTCGAGGCGGCCGAGATGCCGCTGCGCTACGTCTGTCACACGCCGTGTTTTCGCAGCGAGGCCGGCTCCTACGGCAAGGACACCCGCGGCATGATCCGCCAGCACCAGTTCGAGAAAGTGGAACTCGTGCAGATGGTCGCGCCGGAAGCGTCCTACGAGGCTCTCGAAGCACTGACCGGTCATGCGGAGGCGGTGTTGCGCAAGCTCGGGCTGCCCTACCGCGTCGTCAGCCTGTGCGGCGGCGACATCGGTTTCTCCGCGGCCAAGACCTACGATCTCGAGGTCTGGCTGCCCAGCCAGGGCCGTTACCGTGAGATCTCCTCGTGCAGCAATTTCGAGGCCTTCCAGGCGCGGCGCCTGCGTGCCCGCTGGCGTAATCCGGACACCGGCAAGCCCGAACCGCTGCACACCCTGAACGGCTCCGGAGTCGCGGTCGGCCGGACGCTCATCGCCATCCTGGAGAACTACCAGCAGGCCGACGGCAGCATCGCCATCCCCGCCGTGCTGCAACCCTACCTGGCCGGCGACACCCGCATCGGCCCCTGAACCGGGGTCAGACTCGCATTTCCCACCAGCCCACCTGAATCGGGGTCAGACTCGCATTTCCTGCCGCGCCGACCGCCCTCGAAGTCCGATGAACATCCGTGGCGCGCGGGCCGCCCATGTTAACGACAACGAAATGCGAGTCTGACCCCGGTTTTTCAGCGGACGGACCACAGGAGGAGGGCGACGAACAAAACGACGGCGCCGAGCGGGAGGATGACGCTGCCCCAGTCGCGCTGTTCGGCGGCGCGGCTCTCGGCGAGCATGTGCCTGGCGCGCGGCAGCAGGTAGACGATCATCATGACGATCAGCAGCGCGCTGCCGATCTTCATCCACAGGTCCATGACGGGAAGCCGGATCGCCCGCCCGCCGTGGCCGAGGGGCGGGCAGGTCTACTGTGTCAGTCGTCGCCGCTGAAGATGCCGAGCAGCTGCAGCAGGCTGATGAAGATGTTGAACATGCTCAGGTACAGACCGACCGTCGCGAGCACGTAGTTGGTTTCGCCCCCATTCACGATGCGGCTGGTGTCATAGAGGATGAAGCCGCTCATGATGAGGATGACGACCGCGGAGGTCGCAAGCGCCAGCACCGGGATCTGCAGGAAGAGGTTGGCGAGCGACGCGACCAGCGCGAGCAGCAGCCCCACCACCAGGAAGCCACCGAGAAAGGTGAAGTCGCGCCGGCTCGTCAGCGCGTAGGCCGACAGTCCCAGGCAGATCACCGCCGTGCCGCCGAGCGCCGTCATCACCAGCTGCGGGCCGTTTGGCAGCGACAGGTAGGCGCTCAGCATGGGTCCGAGCCCGAAACCGAGCAGCCCGGTGATGCCGAACACGACGCCCAGGCCGGCCGCCGAGTTGGCAGTGCGGGGCAGCGCGAACATGACCAGCCCGAGGGCGCCGAAGGTGCTCAACAGGGAAACGCCCGCGCCCACGTTCAGGGCCATCGACAATCCGGCCGTGATCGCGCTCCAGGCGAGCGTGAGCGACAGCAGCAGATAGGTGTTGCGCAGTACCTTGTTGATACTGGCAGTCGCACCGATTGGCCGGGCAACGGCGATATTTCGAACCATGGCGGGTTTTCCTCCTCGTTCCATGTGGTTAGCTGATACTTTGGATACTAGTTTAGTTTCGAAGTTGCCGCACAAGTTTCGAAATTCTCGATATATATGTAAATGGATGTCGAAGGACTCTGATCATCGGCCGCACGTTGGAGGGCTCCGGGCGATGGAGTAAGCTGCGGGCGTGCTGCCAGGCCAACCCCGGAGAGGTGGCTGAGCGGTTTAAAGCGGCGGTCTTGAAAACCGTTGACCGGTTACCCGGTCCGGGGGTTCGAATCCCTCCCTCTCCGCCAAATATTTGTTTGAGATCAATAAGTTCATTCTTACTCGGAACCCTCGGCACGGTACCGGCCACTCGTCCTCAACTCTAATTCGTTCAGACAGTTAGCGCGGCCACGGGCGCATGTCCCCTGTCATCGAAGATCTCGATGAAACAGAAGACGACCTCGAAGATCAGGTTGTGACGGGGCACGCCAGGAGGTCCGGGCGCGGCTCGCCGCGCTCGGACGCCAGGCGATAAGCCTGCGC
>JADZEE010000017.1 GCA_020850735.1 Gammaproteobacteria bacterium
ACCTACACCACCCCCCCGGGGTTGAAGCGGCGGCGTGCGGCTGAAGCCGCACCTACACCATCCCCCCCCGGGGTTGAAGCGGCGGCGTGCGGCTGAAGCCGCACCTACACCATCCCCCCCGGGGTTGAAACCGACCCCAAAACGAAGAAGCCCGCGCGAGGCGGGCTTCCGGTACCGCGATTGCGGAAAATCTCAGGTGCGCGGGCGGCGGCGCAGACCCAGGCCGGCCAGACCCAGGCCGAGCAGCGCCAGGGTCATCGGCTCGGGCACGCGGTTGCCACCGGTCAGGTTGAACGCCATCTCCCGGCCCGCCGTGGCCCAGTCATCCAGCGTCGACAGGCGATACGCGGCATTGCCGCTGTCGGACGAATTCGACCAGTCGTAGTTACTCGGACCGACGTTGTTCACGATCGAGATCCAGTAGGTCGTGCCCGCCGTCAGGGCGATGGGGGCGACGTCGAGCCAGTACTCGTATTCGTCGACGCCCCAGACCGTATTGGTGCCGACGAGCGACCGCGTCACCGCGCCGGGGGTCAGCTCGAGGAACCAGTCCGTCATCGGCAGGCCGCCATCGTCCTCGAAGAAGCGGATGACGAAATCGTCGTCGATGACCTCGGTCGTGTAATGCGCCCACCAGTGGATGTCGGTGATGACGTTGGCACCGGCGCCGAGCACGAAGTCGTCGGCGATCTCCTGGTCGTCGTTGACGCTGTACCAGCCCGCCGTGGTCGGGTCCTGCGTACCGTTGTCATAGATGACCGCGCCCTGCGCCACGAACGCGCAGCAGGACAGCAGTGCGATGCCGATCAGTCTGGTCTTGAGCATGGCCGCGATCTCCTGGAAAAAAGTCAACCTTCGCGAGTTAGGGTGCACGAACCGTACCAGCAGCAGGAAATATCGTTTTTATCACTCTTAATTCATAGAGTTAGGCGATTCACCCAAACGCGGGCCGGATCCCACGTGTAAGAATCGTGGACAGCGAATCGGGCCGGGCACCGCGCAGCCATGGCTCGAGTCGCGTCTGCTCCAGCGCTGCCGAATGGCGGACTTGCGCTGCAATCAGGCAGAACAAACAAGCACTTACTGCAAGACCCGGCATGCCGAGCCCGCCCGCGCCAAGTGCTCCCGGCGGGCATTCCGGGCCCGATCCGCGGCCGGTGCCCGGGCGCGGCGGAATTGCGCCCGGTGTAAAGCAATCGATACACCTGCGTGCTACGCGGCGACCCGGCCACAGGGGGGCCGGGCCGGGGCCGGGCCGGCGCCGGGATCAGGATGCGGTACCCGCCCGCTCGCGCAGGAAGGCGGCGAAATCCGCGGCCAGCTCCGGATGCTTCAACGCGTACTCCACCGTCGCCTCGAGGTAGCCGAGCTTGGAGCCGCAGTCGTAACGCCGGCCCTGGAACTCCCAGGCCAGCACCGGTTCGCGGCCGAGCAGCGTGGCGATGGCGTCGGTGAGCTGGATCTCGCCGCCCGCCCCGCGGCCGGTGTTGGCGAGGATGGCCATGATGGCGCCCGGCAGGATGTAGCGCCCGACCACGGCGAGATTGGAAGGCGCCTGGGCCGGATCCGGCTTTTCGACGATGCTGGTCATCCGCCCGAGGCGTTCCGACAGCGGCTCGATTTCGACGATGCCGTACTTGCGCGTGTCCTGCCTGGGAATGCGTTCGACCGCGATCACGCCGCAGGCGTGCTCGGCGTAGAGATCGACCATCTGCCGCACGCAGCCCCGCCCGCCGCCGTCGATGAGATCGTCGGCGAGCAGCACCGCGAACGGTTCGTCACCGATCACCGGCTGCGCGCACAGCACCGCGTGGCCCAGCCCCAGCGCTTCGGCCTGGCGGATGTAGATGCAGTGCACGTTGGCCGGCAGGATGCCGCGCACGGCGTCGAGCATGGCCGCCTTGCCGCCGCGCTCGAGCTCGACCTCCAGCTCGTAGGCTTTGTCGAAGTGGTCCGGGATCGAGCGCTTGTTGCGCCCGGTGATGAAGATGAGTTCGGTGATCCCTGCCTCCACCGCCTCCTCGGCCGCGTACTGGATGAGCGGCTTGTCGACGATGGGCAGCATCTCCTTCGGGTTGGCTTTGGTCGCCGGCAGAAACCGGGTGCCGAGACCGGCGACGGGGAATACGGCCTTGCGTACGGGTCGGATCATGGCGGTCACGGGCCGTTGGGCAGACGCAGGGGGACGACGCGGGCGTCCTGCGCGGGTGCGCGGGCGCTGCCGGCGAGCAGTTCGCGCAACAGCTCGGCAAGGGGCGCCGACCCGCCGCGTTCGCAGGCGGCGAGCAGCGCGTCGAGGCGTGGGCGGAACTCGTTCCAGTCCACGGCCCGGTGCAGCGCCTGGCGGATCTTGGCGTGCGCGGTGGGTTGCGACGCCTCGTCGTCGTGAAACAGCTCCTCGGCGAGCTTCTCGCCCGCCCGCAGCCCGGTGTAGACGACGTCGATGTCACGACCGGGCTCGCGGCCCGCGAGCCGGATCATCTGCTCGGCCAGGTAGCGGATGAGGACGGGCTCGCCCATGTCGAGCACGAAGATCTCCCCGCCGCGACCGAGCACGGCCGCCTGCATGATGAGCAGGCAGGCCTCGGGAATGGTCATGAAATAGCGCGTGACCTCGGGATGGGTGACGGTCACGGGACCGCCGGCGGCGATCTGCTGGCGAAACACCGGCACCACGCTGCCCGCCGAATCGAGCACGTTGCCGAAGCGCACGGTGATGAATCGCGTGTCGCCGAGTCCGTTGAGGCTCTCGCACAGCATCTCGGCCACGCGCTTGCACATGCCCATCACGCTCGCCGGATTGACGGCCTTGTCGGTGGAGATGAGCACGAATTCGCGGCAACCGTGCCTGCACGCCGCCTCGGCGACCCGGCGCGTGCCGAGCACGTTGTTGCGCACGGCCTCGCGCACCTGGTGCTGGAGCATCGGCACGTGCTTGTAGGCGGCCGCGTGAAAGATCACCTCCGGCCGGTGCGCGGCCAGCACCGCCTCGATGCCGGTCGCGTCGCAGACGTCGCCGAGGTGGCTGGAAAATACGAGCTGCGGAAACCGCCGGCGCAGCTCCTGATCGATGCTGAACAGATTGAACTCGCTCTGGTCGAGGACCACCAGCCGCGCCGGGCCGAGCCGCGCGAGCTGCCGGCACAGCTCCGCGCCGATCGAGCCGCCGGCGCCGGTGACGAGCACCGTACGCCCGGCGAGCCCGCGGCTGATCCCCTGCCAGTCGAGCTCGATCTTCGCGCGGCCCAGCAGATCCTCCAGCGCGACGTCGCGCAGCTCGGAGACGTAGGAGGCACCCGTCGCCAGATCGCGGGCCGCGGGCAAGGTGCGAAAGCGCACCGCCGCCTGCTCGCACACAGCGACGATCCGCTGCATCTGCCGGTTGGATGCCGAAGGAATGGCAATAATGACGAAGTCCGGTTTGTGCTCGCGGACAAGGGCCGGCAGCTCGTCGACGGTGCCGAGCACCGGCACGCCGTGGATGCGCGTGTGCCGCAGGCGCTTCTTGTCGTCGGCGAAACCGATCGGCACGAAGCTCGCCTCGCGCAGCATCTGGCGCACCAGCGTCTCGCCCGCGCTGCCGGCGCCGACGACGATGACGCGCGTACCGGCCGCCAGCGTCCTCAGGCTCAGGGAGTGGTCCTTCCACAGCCGGTAGGCGAGGCGCGGCGCGCCGAGCAGGAAGATCAGGAACAAGGGATACAGCACCAGCACGCTGCGCGGCACGGCCTGGAGGCGAGTCACGACGAACAGCATCACGGTCGTGATGAGCGCGCCCAGCGCCGCGGCGCGCAGGATGTTCCACAGATCCGGAACGCTGGCGAAACGCCACAGGCCGCGATACAGCCCGTAATACCAGGAGACGAACGCCTGCACCGCGACCACAATCGGCAGCGCGTCCAGGTTGGCGCGCCAGAACTCCAGGGGCGGCAGGGTGAAGTTGAAGCGCGCCAGCCAGGCCAGCTCCCATGCGGCCGTGATCATCACCAGATCGTGAATGATGACCGCCGACCGGCGACTCACGCGCATGCCCGCGTTACTGCGTCCGCTCGTGATACTCGTGCTGCACCCATCGCCATAGCAGGAGCATTATAAGTGCCGAGGCCGCGAGCGCCCAAGGCAGCAGGCTCCTGCGGCTGCAGCCGATCCCTGCGAGCGGCCATGCCAGCAGCACATTCAGTCCGATCACGGCCAGCGTCGTGCGCGCGTGGCCATGACCCAGCAGCACGTAGCGCTGATAGGCGTGCGATTTGTGGGCGGTGTGCCAGGACTCGCCGGCACGCACGCGCATCGCCAGGGTCAGCGTCGCATCCCATACAAACACGCCGAGCAGCACGATCCAGGCCAGGATCGGCAGCGCGCCGCTGCGCTCGCCGATCAGCGCCAGCGCGGCGAAGGTGAACCCGAGCAGATAGGCGCCGACATCGCCCATGAAGATGCGCGCGGGACTCCAGTTCCAGGGCAGGAAACCCGCACAGGCGCCGGCGAGCACTGCGCAGAACACGGCCCAGCCCGTCTCGCCGGCGACGGCGAACAGCACCGCGGCGGCGGCGGCGGCGAGCAGTCCCTGGCTGCCGGCCAGGCCGTCGATGCCGTCCATGAAGTTGTACAGGTTCACCAGCCAGACGACGGCCGCGACCGCGAGCACGGCGCCGAACGCACCGACCGGCACGGCGCCGATGCCGGCGTCGATGGATACCGGCGCCCCGATCCAGGCGACGACCCACAGGGCTGCGAGGAGCTGCGCGAGCGCGCGCAGCGGCGCGGCCACGGAACGATGGTCATCGATCCAGCCGATACCGGCCACCAGCACGGTGCCGCCGCCCAGACCCACGGCATCGCCGGGGAGCACGGCCCCGGTCGCCGCGAGCCAGGCGAGCGCCGGCAGGACCACCAGCGCGATCCCGAGCCCACCCCCGCGGGGCATCGGTGCGACGTGCAGGCTGCGCTCGCCGGGCCGGTCCAGGATCCGCCGGCGCAAGGCATCGCGGCGCACGATGCCGACCAGGATCCCGCTCGCTGCGCAAGAGAGCACGAAACCGGCGATCAGGGTCGTCGTGGTCATGGTCGCGGCGCGGCGGCGGCGTACCAGCTTGCGGTCAGCTCGAGTCCCGTGGCCAGCGTGAACGGCGGCTGCCAGTCCAGCGCGAGGCGCAGATGTGTACCGTCGACGAGCATCGAATCCGTCAGCCGCCCGAGCGCGGCCTCGCGGCCGCTCAGGCGGGCGAGCAGCCGCAAGGCCGGGACCGGCACGTCGAACACGCGCGCCGGCCGGTTCAATGCCACGCCGAGTCTGCGGATCAGCGCCGGGGTGGACAGGTCTTCGCCGTCGCTGACCAGGAAGGTGCCACCTGCGGCACGGCCGTCGAGCATACAGCGCTCGATCGCGCTGACCAGGTTGCCGACGAACACCAGACTGCGCCGGTTGTCGATACGCCCGACCGGCAGCGGCCAGCCGCGGGCGATCGCGCGCAACAGCGCGGCGAAGTTGGCGCGGACGCCGGGCCCGTACACCAGCGGGGGCCGCAGCACGCTGACCGCCAGTCCCGAACGCCGCTCGATCGCCCGCAGGCCTTGCTCGGCGTCCCACTTGCTGCGCGCATAGGCATCGGCGGGCGCGGGCGGATCGCTTTCCCGGAACGGGCGCGGTTCGCCGCGGCTATCGACGACGGATCGCTCGCCGTGCACCTTGGCCGTGCTCACGAACACGAAGCGGTGCACGCCCGCGGCGGCGGCCTGTTCGGCGAGCCGTGCGCTGCCTTCGACATTCGTGCGGGCGTAGTCCGCGGCTCTGGCGCGGCGCCGATGCGCGAGACCAGCGAGGTGCACGACCGCTTCGACACCCGCCAGTGCCTCGCGCCAGTCCGTGCGGGCATCGATTTCCCCCGTGCGCACCCAGATCGGCGCCGCATCGACGGTCGGGAGCGAAGGCTGTCCGTCGTCACGCCGCGCCGCCACGATCTCCATGCCCCGCCCGGCGAGCGCCTGCAGCAAGGCCGCGCCGACGAATCCCGTCGCGCCGGTCACCAGGATCCGCATCGGCTCGCGTCAACGGCTGTCACGATGGCGGTCGTAGGCATCGTCGAAACGGACGATGTCGTCCTCGCCGAGGTAGGCGCCCGACTGGACTTCGATGATCTCGAGCGCGATCGTGCCGGGATTCTCGAGCCGGTGCGTGACCCCCAGCGGGATGTAGGTGGACTGGTTCTCGCTCAGCAGGAATTCCTCGCCGTCGCGCGACACCCGTGCCGTGCCCCGGACCACGATCCAGTGCTCGGCGCGATGGTGATGCATCTGCAGCGACAACCGCTGCCCGGGTTTGACGACGATACGCTTGACCTGGAAACGCTCGCCCGCGTCGATCCCCTCGTAGCTGCCCCAGGGCCGGTACACCCGCCGGTGCGTGAGCCGCTCGTCGCGGCCGTGTGCCCTGAGCTGTTCCACGATCCGCTTGACGTCCTGGGCGCGATCCCTGGGCATCACCAGCACCGCGTCGGCCGTCTCCACGACCACCATGTCGCGGCAGCCGAGCAGCGCCACGAGGCGATGCCGGGCGAGCGCGACGTTGCCACTCGCGTCGACCGCCAGGACGTCGCCGTCGATGACGTTGTCGCCGGCGTCGCGCGGCGCGATCTGCCACAGACCGAGCCAGGAACCCACGTCCGACCAGCCGGCGTCGAACGGCACGACCAGGGGCTCGAACTGCGGCTGGCCGGCGAGCTTTTCCATGACGGCGTAATCGATCGAATCGGACGGGCAGCGCGTCATCGCATCGGCCTGCAGGCGGAAGAACGGGCCGTCCGCGCTGCCCGTCTCGACGGCCTCACGCACGGCCGCGAGGATGTCCGGGCGCAGGCGCTCCACGGCGGCCAGCCAGGTCGAAGCCGGCATCAGGAACATGCCGCTGTTCCACAGGTACTCGCCGCTGTGCAGATAGCGCGCTGCCGTGTCGGCGTCCGGCTTCTCGACGAAACGCCGCAAATGCCGGACCGGCCCGCCGTCGCCGAGCGGCGCGCCCGCGTGGATGTAACCGTAGCCCGTTTCGGGCCGGTCGGGCACGACCCCGAAGGTCACCAGGCGGCCGGGCGCGGCCACGGCCACGGCGGCGGCGATCGCGCGCGCGAAGGCCGCCCCGTCGCGCACGATCTGGTCCGCGGGCGTCATCAGCAACAGCGGATCCGAGCCGCCCGCGCACGCCCGCAGCGCCGCCGCCGTGAGCGCCGGTGCGGTATTGCGGGCGACCGGTTCGAGCACCAGCGGCGCCAGTTCGACCCCGGTCACACGCGCCTGCTCGGCGACGAGAAAACGGTGCTCCTCGTTGCAGATGACGATTGGCGCCAGCACGGTGGCCGTGCCGTAACCGGAGGCGGCGCACACGCGCGCGAGGGTCTGCTGCAACAGCGTGCCGTCGCCGACGAGCTGCAGGAACTGCTTCGGATAATGCTCGCGCGACAGCGGCCACAAGCGCGTGCCGCCGCCGCCCGCGAGCACCACCGGGATGATCTCGGTCATGTCAACGCTCCCCTGCGTCGCGATCGGCAACCGTTCGGGTCACGCACCGAACGGCGCGATCTTACACGCCGGGGACGCTGGCGCTGACGCGTTGCGGCGCAGCCTTCGGCCCGCGCGCGGTCGATGGCCAGGGGCGCCGGACCGTGCGTGTCGCCGCCGGCTCACCGCGGCGTCCCCGCGCGACGTCCGAAGCGCTCGTACACCGCCAGGGTGGCCGCGTTGACGCGCGCCAGGGAAAAGTCGGCAGCCAGCTCGCGGCTGCGCGCGCCGTAGCGCCGGCGCAGCGCCGCATCGCCGACCAGCGTCGCGAGCGCATCGGCAAGCGCCCCGGGATCCCGCGGTGGCACGAGACAGCCGTTCTCGCCCGCGCGCACGATCTCCCGGCAACCCGGCACGTCGGCGCCGACCAGCGGCAGCCCGGCCGCCGCCGCCTCCAGCAGAACCTTCGGGAGGCCCTCGCGATAGGATGGCAGACAGGCGATCTGACATTGCGCGAACACGGCCGGCATGTCGTCCCTGACGCCCCACCACTCGATCACACCCGCCGTGTCCCAGGCGCGCAGTTCGGCCTCGCTGAGCGACGCCGGATTCTCGGGATCGGGGCCACCGACCAGCACGCAACGCGCGTCGACCGCGCGCCGGCGCAGCATGCGCGCCGCTTCGACGAACTCGACGATCCCCTTGTCGCGCAGCATGCGCGCCGCGCAGACGATGACGGGCGGGCCCGGCGTCGCCATCGCCGGTGCGAACAGGGCCAGATCGACGCCCGAGCCACGGACGACGACCGTGCGGTCCGGATCGACGAGCCCCGCGCTGCGCAGCAGGGCGAGGTCGTCGCTATTCTGCAGCACGGTGACGGCGTTCGGACGGCGCAGCAGCACGCGCAGCAGCGCGCGCACCGGTACGCGCAACGCCCGCGCACCGGCGCTGTCCGAGGCGAACACGAAGCCCAGCCCGGTGAGCGCGTTCACGACCAGCGGCGGTGACGCCACCAGCGCCGCCAGCGAGCCCAGCACCACCGGCTTGAGCGCAACGTGGTGCACGGCGGCGGGGGCGAGTCGCCGGTACAGGCGGATGAGCGCGACCAGAGTCGCGGCATCACGCCAGGGGCGCCGCGGCGAGCGCGAGAACGGCAACGGGTGCAACACGAATCCGGCCTGTCGGATCCGCTCACCGTCGCGACCGATCCGCGTCGCCACGTGCACCTCGTAACCGGCTGCCTGCGCCGCCTGTGCCAGCGGCAGCCGGTGCGAGCGGAAATACCAGTCCTCGGTCACGACGAACAGCAGCTTCGGCGCCACGGGCGCGGGTAGGGGCAGGGTCGCCGGCGTCGCGGTCAAGTCGCCGCGTCGAGGTCGATGGGCACGGCCGGCGCGCTCGGCCCGACGCCTTTCCGCCACGTGCCGTTGGCTTCCAGGCTGGCGTATCGGCGGATCGATACCGCCACGCGTCCGTTCGCTGCCATCACTCAACTATATCGCAGCACCGGCGCAGCACCCACGCAAACCCCAAAAACCGGGGCCCAAAACCGGGGTCAGAGTCGAATTTCCGAACCGCAAAACCGGGGTCAGAGTCGAATTTCCGAACCGTGCGCTTGAGTATGCTGCCGACCGCGAAGCGGAAATTCGACTCTGACCCCGGTTTTGGGGTTACCGGTTTTGGGGTTACTGCGCCGGGCGCCAGAGTTGCGCCCAGGCCTGGAACATCAGCACCGTCCACAGCGCGTACTGGCGGTTGCGGCGGCCGCTCAGGTGCTCCCGCCACACCTGCCGGATCGGTCCCGGCTCGAACCAGCCCTCGCGCCGCAGGCGCTGCTCGTCGAGCAGGTCCTCCGCCCAGTCCCGCAGCGGACCACGCAACCAGGCATCGATCGGCACGGCGAAGCCCATCTTCGGTCGCTCGAACAGCTGCTGCGGGAGGTACTTCGACAGCACCGCCTTGAGGATCCGCTTACCGCCTGTCGGCGTGAGCTTGAGACCGGCAGGCAGGGTCGCGGCGTATTCGACGACGCGGTGATCGAGCAGCGGCACGCGGGCTTCGAGACCGACCGCCATGCTGGCGCGATCGAGCTTCACGAGCAGGTCGTCCGGCAGATACGTGCGCAAGTCTGCGTGCATCATCGCCGCGGCGACGTCCGCGGTCGCGTGCCGCACGGCGTCCGCGCCGGCACTGTCCGCGCGATGCGCGTGGCCGCGCACGAGCGCTTCGGCGTCCGGCCACTGCGACACGAGCCGCCGGTACAGATCGCCGGCGTCGGTCGCTTCCAGGGCATCGGCCAGCTTGTGCATGCGCTCGCCCGGCGGCAGTGGTCGCGCCGATCGGGGTAACACCTGCTCGAGCGTGCGCAACACCCGATCCCAGGACTGCGGGGCCGGCAAACGCAGGCCATGCGCCGCCATGCGTCGTATCGCGGCGGGCACGTACCGATTCCATCGCGCGATGCGGGCGCCGAGAAAGTACCGGTAATAGCCACCGAACAGCTCGTCACCGCCGTCGCCCGACAGCACGACCGTCACCTGCCGGCGGGCGACGCGGGATATGAGGCAGGCCGGGATCTGCGAGGCGTCGGCGAAAGGCTCGGCGTAGATCCGCGCGAGATCCGGAACGACCTCGCGCGCCTCGCGTTCACCGACGTAGATCTCGTGGTGATCCGTGCCGAGCTGCGCCGCGATCGCGCGCGCGAACGGCGCCTCATCGTAGCCCGGCACGTCGAATCCGATCGAAAAAGTCTGTACGGGGCGTGACGAGCTGCGCTGCGCCAGTGCGACGACGAGCGAGGAATCGATCCCGCCGGACAGGAACGCGCCAAGCGGCACGTCGGCGTCCAGACGCGTAGCCACCGCGTCGGTGAGCAGCGTGTCGAGCTGCGCGATCGCGGCCGCGTCATCGTGCCGCGCTCCCGGCACGGCTGTCGCCGGCTCCGGCAGGCGCCAGTAGGGCTGCGGCGCCGGCCACTCGCCGGAACTGGCCACCGGGACACTGACCACGCAACCGGGCGGCAGCTTGCGGATCCCGGCGTGGATGCTCAGCGATCCGGGTACGCAGCCGTAGCGCAGGTAGGCGGCGAGCGCGCTGCGATCGACCTGCGGCGTGAAACGCGGGTGGGCGGCGATGGCCCCGAGCTCGGATGCGAATACCAGATCCGGGCCGGCATGGCCGTAGTACAACGGCTTCTCGCCGATGCGATCGCGGCCGAGGTGCAGACAGCGCGCCTGCCGGTCCCACAGGCCGAAGGCGAACATGCCGTTGACCCGCCGCAGCGTTGCCTCGACACCCCAGATCGCGCACGCCTCGACCAGCACCTCGGTGTCGCAATGGCCACGAAAGCGGGTGCCCCGTGCCTCGAGCTCCCCGCGCAGGACGCGATGGTTGTAGATCTCGCCGTTGAAGGTGATGACCCAGCGTCCGTCGGCCGACGCCATCGGTTGCTGACCCGCCGGCGACAGGTCGAGGACCGCGAGGCGCGTGTGCCCCAGCCCGATCCCGGCCGCGCCGTCACTCCAGACGCCGTGACCATCCGGGCCGCGATGTCCGAGGCGCGCGATCATGGTCTCGATCGTCGCGGCGGGATCGCCCGAACGGCCGGCCCCGATTGCGAGTGTTCCGCAGATCCCGCACACGTGCCGCTGTTCCCTAGGCCGCCGGCACGCGTGTGCGCACCGCGCTCCAGAAGCTCTCGAGATCGCGGCTGAAGTTGTCGAAGGTATGCACCTGCTCGACCAGCGTCCGGCTGCGGCGCGCGTAGCGTTCGTGGCACTGCGGCCGGGTCACGTACTGCACCAGCGCCTCGGCGAGCGCGGTCGGGGTGTCCTGTGCGGCCAGCAGGCCGTTCTCCCCGTGCTCGACGAACGCCGCCGTCTGGCCGACGGGACGGGCGATGATCGCATTGCCGCTGGCCAGCGCCTCGAGCATCGCCACCGAGGAGTAGTTCTCGTAGTCCTGCGTCGACACGAACACCCGGCTGCGGCTCAGCTCGGCGGCCAGATCCGGGCAGAACCCGAGCTCGATCCGGGACTCGAGCTGCGCATCGGCGATCGCGGCGCGCACCTGCGCGTGCAGCACGCCGCGGCCATACATCCTGAACTGCCAGTCCGAAAATGCTGCGGGTGCGCGCTGCAGCGCGAGTCGGACCGCCTCGACGAACAGCAGGGGCTGCTTCACCGGCACGAGCCGGGCCGCGAACACGACGACGGGATCCTTGGCCGCGGCCGGCCGGAAGCGGACGGTGTCGACGAAGCAATGGTCGGCCGTGCGCACTTGCGGCCGGCCGGACGCCGGATGGGCGTCGAGCCAGCGGGCGAGCGCCCGATACCAGGTGAAGATACCGTCGCAGCGCACGGTTCGAAACAGCAGCCGGTGCATCCAGTAGCTCTTGCGCTGCTCGGCCCCGCTGATGCTCGCGGGAAACGCCAGGGTATGCGCCAGGGTGCAGTCGACGACGTTCACCGCCAGCGCGGGGCGCCGCGCGCGGGGCAGACAGCGCCACAACCACAGGCACGGAAAGAACTGCCGCGACAGCAGCGCGACGTGCAGGATGTCGAACTGCCCGCGGTGCGCCATGCGCAGCAACTGCACGGCATAGCCGAGCGCATCCGGCACGGCCGCGCGGCGCTGCAATTCGATCACCGGCGTGTCGGCGCGCAGGCAACCGGCGCGGCGCAGATGCCCGACCGAGAGGGGATCGGCAATGAACGCGATGTCACGGTCGCGCCGCCCCTGTGCCAGGTAGCGCGCGTACACGTCGGTGAAAAAACGCTCCGCGCCGCCGCCACCGGCCAGATCACCGATCCCCAGCAACACGAATGCGACCCGCAGCCCCGCACGACCGGTGTCGGCTCCTTGCGCGACCGGCTCACTCATCGAGGGCGAGCTCGACGGACGCGTCGAAGTCCGCGCGCGGTACCCAGCCGAGATCGCGCTTGATGGCGCCGTTGTCGCCGAGCAGATCGCCCTGCGCCTCGTCCGTGAACTGCAAACGTGCGCGGCGACCGTAGCGCTGCTCGAACACGCGCACCAGATCCAGAAAGCTCAGCACCTGATCGCCGCAGACGTTGTAGATCCGCCAGTCGCCGTCGGACTCCAGGATCCGCAGGATCGCGGCGCCGAGATCGGCCAGATGCACCGGATTGATATGCGGGGCACCACCGCGCTTGATGACCAGCGTGCCGCCATCGCGCACGGACCGCGCGACCAGCGGGACGATGCCGCGGCGCTGGCCCGGACCGTAGGGGAAGAACAGGCGTACGCACGTGACCGCCAGTCCGTGCAGGGCGTGGAAGGCGCGCGCGGTCTCTTCGCCGAGGTGTTTGGTGTGACCGTAGAAACCGATAGGCCGCAAGGGATCGGATTCCCGGTGGCGCACCCCGGCAGCATAGGGATACACGCCGCCGGTGCTGAAGAACAAGAACTGTCGTGCGCCGTGACGGTGCGCGAAATCGAGAACGTTGAAGGTGCCGGTAACGTTGGCCCGCCAGTAATCCGCGTCGGCGCCCGCGTTCATGAGCGCGGCGGCGTGGATGACGCTCGCGCCGTGGAAATCCGGCATGGACGGCAGCGGCTCGGCAAGATCCGCGATCAGCGTCTGAACGTTCGCCGGCAGCGCGGCGGGCCGCTGGCAGTCCACCGCCAGCACCGGACCGCGCACGGCCAGCCGGTGCACGAGGGCGGCGCCCACGAAGCCGCCCGCGCCGGTGACGACGAACCGCTCCCCGTCGCGCCCGCTACCGGTCGCGCTCATGCGCGGATCCACCAGCGCGTGAATCGGCGCGCGCGGCGGCGCAGGTCAATACACCGGCGAGCCAATGCCCTGCTCCCGGTAGCCGAAATAGACCGGATGCAGCGTCAGCGCGACGCTGGCACTCGGCGGCAACTCCGCCAGCCAGTCCCTGACCTCGTGCCAGGACACGCCGAAGCGGAACGTACGCCCGTCACCCACACCCCCCGCGATCACCCAGAAGTCCTTTCCCAGCACCCACACGTTGCCGTCGTAGCCCCAGCGGCAGTACGGATTGTCGAACAGGTAGGTCCGGAACCAGCGCTCGTTGCGCACCAGATCACCCGCCGGCAGCTCCTCCAGATAGCGTCGCGCCGCCGGCGCGGCGGGCGCGGCGGCGGCCGACACGGCGGAACCCTCGTAGTCGAGATCCAGCGCCCGCTCGGACAGCACACCGGTCGGATAAAAACGGTAATGGCGGCGGAAGAATCCGACGCCGTTGACGTCGCGCCCGGCGAAGATCTCGAAATTTTCCGCGCCGTACACCGGGGCCGCATTGTGCGCGGTGGTCGCGCGGACGCGAACACCCTGCGCGCGCAGCCAGGCGAGCTCGGTGCTCACGGCCTGCGCGCCATCGATGCCGTGCGTGACGTAGAACAGGTAGGGATCGACGTGCAGTCCCACCTCGGCGCCGCTGTCCTGCAGCGCGCGGTACCAGCTCGCCGCCGCCTCGTTGCGCCGGAACACGCCGTCCTGCAGCCGCCCGTAATAGGCGGCGCTGTGCAGCAGGAAGAAGGTGATCGGCACACCCTCGCGCCCGGCGATCGCGGCCATGCGCAGCGCCGCGACGAGGTCCATGTCCACATCCACGCGCAGCGCCGTGTTGACCTCGCCCTCGCCGCGCGCAAGCGCCGCCAGCGCGCCCGGACGACGGCCGGGCAGATCGCGCAGGTCCCGCAGCAGGGACTCGAAATCCCGCAAGGTATTGGCCAACGGTCGCGCGCCGGTGGAGAAGTAGCCGCAATCCCGATCGACCTGCTGCAGGATCTGCCCGGCGTCGATGTCCGTCCCGGCGACACGGTAGGCGGCGAAGTCGTAGTGGATCCGATGGCCGCTCGCCAGCAGCGCCGGCGGTAATTCGCGCCGCGAGGCGATGATGACCGTCTCGCTGGCGATGTCCTCGCGCCCGGTTGCGTGCGCCAGCACGAGCACCGAGCCGAAACCCTCCTCGCGCAACACCTGCTCGCAGCGGCGCGCCGAGATGTCGTTGAAGCACACCCGCGTGCCCGCGTCCCACAGGTAGCGGTGTGCGCTCATCGCGCCGAAGTAACCGCGATAATTGGCGATGTACAGGAGCTCGCCGCTCATGCGCGCCAGCGCCCGCAGAAAAGCGTCGATGTCGTAAACGTTGTCGATGGTCCCGTGCGAGAAGACCAGATCGGCGCGCTGCGCCGGTACGCTCTCGATGACGTCACAACAGTGGTATTCGTGCCCCGGGTGCGGATCGTGTTCCCGGCACCAGGCGATGGCCGTGGGCGAGAGGTCGATGCCGGTGAAACGCCGATCGGCGAAGAACTCCCGGTAGCCGTGACCCAGACCGCAGCCGACGTCGATGACCGATTCGATCGGCACCTGTGCCGACACCTGCGCGTACCAGGATCGGAACGCCTCGTGCGAGCTGTCGCGATAGTGGTGGATCTGCTCGTACCAGGCCTCGTCGATCGCCTCCTCCTGCCACCAGTCGCCGAAGCCGGGCGGGCGCGGGCGCACGGGATCCGCGTAGCCGAGTGCGCTCATCGTCTCGTGCGCGATGTCGTTGAATCGCTGCAGCTGCGCCGGCGACCACTCGTTCCAGGACGGGAAACGTCCGCGCGCGCCGATACGGTCGGCGAGCGAGTTCACGCGCCGTGCCAGCAGCGCGCCGACCGCATCCTCGTTGAAGTCATCCAATCCCACGAACTCGTAGATGCGCCTGATCGTGCCCACGTCGGGCGCGTCGTAGCGCACGAGCAGGTAGCGATCCGCTGGCAGCTGGTCCAGTTGCGTGCGCAGCCAGCGGTTCACGAAGCTCCAGTACCAGGCCACCATCTCGAAGCGCGAGAAACCCGCCCACGCGGCGTGCCAGGGATCATCGGCGGGCGGCCGGGGCAGACTCGTGTCGAAGGGATCCGGACCCTGCTGGCGTGCGAGCACCTCGCGCGCGTGGGGACCGAGCTCGACCGCGTCCCGGCATTCCTGGTAGATGATCGGGTACATCTGCTCGTGCCAGTTGATGAGCGAGGCCACCACGTCACGGCCATCGCGAACCGGCACCACGAAGCGGCAGTTGAACAGGCGATGCAGGCAGGGAACGAACGGCAGCAGGGACACCTGCTTCTCGACGTAGAACGGCCGGCGTGCGAGCGCCGCCGCCACGCGCGGAGCGAGGTCACGCGTGAGCACCGCGAACGGGTCGGCGAGCCTGCCCTCGTACAGGGCGCGGGATTCGAGATTGAGATTGGGCTGCGGCTCGAGCGCCGCCTGCACCTGCCCGCTCAGCGCCAGCGCCTCGAACACCGAGGTGGTACCCGCGCGGGCGGTGCCGACGATGAAGACGGTGCTCATCCGCTGACCGGGGGCGTGCCGCTCACAGGGACAGATCGAAGCGGCTGGAGTTGGCGTCGACCACGATTGCGTTGCGCCAGTCGACCGCGTCCGCAGATTCCGCCCGGGCGAGTTGATAAGCGCCGGGTGGCAGGCGGTTGAACCAGAACCCGCCCAGCGCGTCCGCACGGGTCAGGCGCGGCGCGCTGTCCGGTTCGAACAGCGGCCGCAGCGCCACGTAAGCGGCCCCGGTAACGTCCGCCCGCACCCGTCCGCCCAGCACCAGCGTATCGCCGGCACCCTGCGCGCGGGTGGGCTTGGGCCGGCCGAATTCCATCCGGTCCAGATCGACCCAGTCTCCCGGCCGGCCGCGCGCGAGCAGTGTGACGCGCTCCAGCGGCTGCGAGGGCATGGCGACGCGCGCGGGATCGCCGTCGAACCACTCCAGGTCATACAGCGGGATGGCGATCCGGTGCCAATGTCGCGGCTGCCGTCCCGTATCCGCCAGCCAGTACGCGGCGGTCAGCGCACCGGCGATCGGGCTCAGCTCGCGCGCACCGAAGAAAAAGCGCCCGCCGCCCGCGGTCACGAGCACGACCGCGAATCGTACCCGCGCGGCCGAGCGCGCCATGGCCCAGTACAGCACCTGCGCCGCATGCGGGCGCACGCCGTGACCGGAAAATTCGATGCGGCCGTCGATGCTGCCGGATCCCGCCGGGCCATCCAGACTCAGGCGCGCGCTGTAGCGACCGTGATAAGCCGTGCCGGCATCCCCGCGCCAGATCCATTGCGCGTTGCTTGCGCACCATGGCACCCGGCTGTCCGCGCCGGAGCGGCCACGGGGATCGACTTCGTCGAACACGACGTGCCGGATGCCACATGCCGCCAGCGTGACCGACGGACGTCCGGTCTCGTCGGCCGGATTGCGGATCAGATCGTGCAGCTCCCGGCCGTCGAGCAGCACGCGCGCCCGCTGCGCATCTTCGACGTAGTAGGTGAGGCCGTAGAGCGCGTCCTCGTGCTGTGGCAGGCGCATCCCGAGGACCGGATCGTGCCAGGAGGCAATTTCGATACGATCCTTCGCCCGCCGCCGGGTCGCGCCGGCGACCGTCTGCGCCATGCAGGCGTAACCGGCCAGCACGGACGCACGCGTGAACCACAGCCGTTCGCTCCGCGTACACGTACCCGAAACGTTGTAATGCCGGTCCTTGGCCGTCACCGTCGCGCCGGCGCGAAAATCGGGTTCGCGCCGATACGGCGGATCGCCCCAGTGGCCCAGATGGGTGTAGAGCACGGCGGCCTCGCCCGGACTGGCACGCAACTCCTCGAGTACGACGCCCAGCCGCAACTGGAAGCTCGCCGCGCGCGTGCGCTGCGGATCCAGCGCCGGCTCATCCTGCCACGGCGGCGGCAGCGGCGGGAAGGCGGCGCACAGGTTGTAGAGCCCGTCGCCCGCGCGCGAGGCAACCGGGTAGACCACGTTGAACACGCTGCAGTGCCCGCCTTCGCTCGCCGCCGGATCCAGGCTCCTCGCCGCGTAGCGCCTGCCCTGGATCAGGCGCAGGAACACGATGCCGAAACGGTCGCGGATCGCGGGCAGCACGCGCGCGAACGAGCGCTCATCGTCGGCGAGCGTCGAGAATCTCAGCCCCGGCTCGTCGAAGGCGCCGTAATAGCTCCAGGAGGGATCATATTGTCCGCGCAACAGTGCGCCGTTGCGCTCGTTCTCGACGCGCAGGCGATTGGCGGTGTAGAAATGCCACCGGCCGTGCGTGGTGCACAGGTTGGTGGAGAAATGGAACTCGTCGTTGATGAACTGCAAGCGGTCCAGCAGCATTTCGGCGTGCACGTTGTGCAGGTACACGCGGGCGCCGTCGAGCGCCGCCGTCGCGCCGAGCACGATCTCGAGCCGATCGACGTCATCGACGCACGGCGGGGCCGTGTCCGCGCGCACCTCGTACATCGTCGTGAAGAACGCCAGACCTTCCCCGCCGGCGTCCGCAGCCGCGCGCAGGAAGGGATACAGGCCGGTATTGCGTTCTCTCGCGTAACGCCAGCGCTGCGCGCCGTCGCGGCTCACGGCGACGATTTCCGTGATTGCCTCCACCAGCGCCGGGCTGCCCAGTACCGACACGGCGAGCGGCCAGAAGTTGCCCGCATGATGGAGCAGAAGCTCGTGCTCGAACCGTCGGGGCAGCGCCACCGTTGCGAGCCGCGCCGACACGCGGACCAGTCCATCGAGCAGGATCACGCGCGGTCCGCGATCGGTGAACCCGTGCCAGTGATCGATATTGCCCAGATGGTGCTCGGCGAGCAGGGCGTAGAGATCCGGCTGCCAGGCCCGCTCGCGCTCGCAATGACCCGCGTCGATGCGGAAATCCGGCGACAACAGACCCAGGCCGGGTAGCTCGTGTCCGGGATAACGGCCCGACAGGGAAGTCAGCCACAGCGAGTCGCCGAAATCCAGGCCGTGCGCCTCGACGAGCGCGGCGATGCAGGACCGGTAGCGGTCCCGGTTCGTGAAATCCGTGTCGCTGGTGATGGCCATGGCGCTCGCGAACGGGAAAGGCCAGCGGCGCATCCCGGCACGCTGCTGCCAGCACGCCATCTGCTCGCGCTGTGCAACGCTCGGCAGGGGCAGCAGATTGACCGTCTTCTGCGCTGCAATGGCCGTTCGCAGCGCGCGGCGAAAGGCGAGGAAACCGGCATCGGGACTATCACCGGCCAAGCGCCCGACGCGCCCGTCGAACCAGGTGGTCAGCACCTGCGCCGCACGCCCGAGCATCACTCAGCTCGCTCCCGCCCGGCCGTCAGCCACCGCCACGGCGGGCTTGCGCGCCACGAACTCGATGTTGTTGTCGAACACCCAGGCAAAGCGGGCGGGGAACATGGGCCGTCGTTGCGCGGTCACACCCGTCCTCAGGTCGAGGTGCCCGTCCGGAGCCGCCGCGATCAGCTCCAGGCCGTGGCGCGCGCACAGCGCCGGCACGTCGCGCAGATTGACGAAATTGGCGGGGTGATCCGCGTTGTGTCCATCGCGCAGGGCCCGCAGCGCGGTGCGGGCGCGCGCCGGCCGGCCTTCGACGAGTCCGCTCAGCCACTTGTACAGCCAGCGCCCGCGCGCGTTCATGCCGACGTAGAGCAGGCCGCCGGGCTCGAGGACCCGCGCGAGCGTCGCCAGCGAACGGTGCAGCGGCGTGAACATGACGACGCTGTAACACCAGACCAGGTCGAACTCAGCGTCGGCGAAGGGCAGATCCGGCAGACAGACCTGGCCGAAACTGACGTTCGGCGCCTGCCAGCGTTCGCACAGCAGGCGCGCGATCCCGAGCATGCGTTCCTGCTTGTCGACCGCGACCACCTGGTCGTTGAAACGGGACAGCGCCGCGGTCCACTGGCCGAAGCCGCAGCCGGCATCGAGCACCCGGCGGGCGCCGGTGAAGCCCGCCATCTGCACGCGCTGCTGGTAGAAACGCTCGTCCCACTGGAACAGGAAACGATGGTTGTCGTCGTCCCGGAACGGCGCGCCCGCGAGCGAGGCCAGCACCGCCGGATCCGGTTGCCAGTCCAGCTCCAGCCAGGCGCGCAGGGCTGCGCTCAGGATCTTCATCGCAGCCACCGGCGCCATCGCGCACGCGCTTCGGGATTCATCCCAGCAGCTCCTGTTCCTGCAAGGCACTGTCGTCGCTCCCGGCGCGCCCGGTGGCGAGCAGATCCGGACAGACTCCCGCCAGCCATTCGCGCGATCCGATGCCGGCGATCTCCCCGTCCATGACCGCCACGATGCAGCCGCCCGAGCCGTTCGCCAGCGGCACGGTGCGGGTCACGAAGAACACGAACCGGCCGGCGAACGTCGCGACGAGCGGCGTCCGCGCCGCCGAGGTGGCGGCCGGCAGCACCGCAAGATCGACCAGGACGATCGCGCGCTCGTCCGCCGCGACGGGCGCGAGCAGCAGCACCGCGCGCAGATCGCGGTCGACGCGATCCCACTGCGCGGCGACGGGATCGCGCGCGAGCCGCAGGCGCAGGGTCGCGAGCTTCGCCTGCAGGCCGGCACGCGCGGCGATGTCGGCCACGGCCGCACTCTCCAGGGCACGCACGCGCGCCTGTATCGCTCCGGGCGTGCCGAGGGCCCATTCCGCCGGCCGCGCCCGTGCGCCGACGAAACAGACGTTGCGGCGCCAGAATGCCAGTGGTGCCGAGCTCGCGCCGGCCAGCGGCACGATCAATGCCCGCAGCCCGGTCCGGTCGAGCGGCGGCTCGGCCAGCACCAGCACCGGGTCGCCGCGCTGCACGGTCAGCGCCGGTGAGCCGCCCGGCCAGCGCTGCGCGCTGGTGAGCACCAGCGTGTCGCCCGCGTCGCGCACCGCGTCATCGTCGCCGGCGGCCTGCGCCGGGACGGCATTGTCGCGCAGTGCGAGCTGCTTGCGGGCCGAGGAGTAGAAAATGCTCAGCGAGGTCACGTAACTCTGCAGGGTGCGACCGCTCTGGAGCAGGTGCGCGAGCGACAGCAGGTAACCGAGCACCAGACCCCAGGAGATCCGTTGCGCACCCGCCAGGTAGAGTACCGCCAGCATCACGAACACCAGCAGACCCGAGGTCGCCAGGGACACGCCGAAATGAGCCGTGGCGTGGGACAGGCGCATGCGATCGAGCGAATCGAAATAGTTGCGCCCCCCGGATTCGTCGTCGAGAAATCGCTCCAGCTCGCGCTCGAAACCGGGTTCACGACCCACGTTGCTCGCATTGACCGCATCGATCGTCGCGCCGACGCGGGCGAACAGCTCCATCGAGGCGGCGTGAAAAAAGCGCTCGGCATCCTGGGTCGCGCGGCTGGACGCGCGGTAGACGATTGGCACGAACACCGCCAGCAGCGGCAGCACCACGAGCGTGAGCGGCGCGCTGATCCACAGCAGGATGAACAGCGCGATCAGGCACCGGAACACCGGTTCGATCATGCGCACGATGTCCTCGAGCGCGTTGCCGAGCTGATTGGATCCGAGCAGGATGGTTCGGCGCAGGAGCGTCGGGTTCTCCGGCAACGAAGCACCGGCCAGACTCGAGCTGCCGTCCAGCGCGATGATGCCGTCGCGCACGCAGCTCTGGTGAAAGGCGCGCCCCAGCGCCCGCGTGCGGCGACTCGCGCTCAGCGTCGCCCACGCCCCCGCGAGCAGCATCGCGGCCATAGCGGCGGCGAGCACGGGCGCCGCGAGCAGCCGGTTCGATGCGAACGCATCGAGCCACGCGACGCCGACACTGCCGCCGCCCTCGACGGTGTGGACCGCGAACACGAGAAAACCGACCACCGCGCCCTGCGCCAGCGCACCCAGCGCGGCGAGCAGGGTGACGGTCACCAGCGCAGCGCGATGGGCCGCGAGAAACGGCCCCACCAGCCGCGCGTAATTGGTGACGAAGCGCCGGGCCGCTTCGACGACGGCGCCGACGTTCATGCCGGCAGCAACCCCGTGTCCCGCAGGGTCGCAAACAGGGCGTGCGCGGCGAGCCGGTGCCCGGTGGCGTTCCAGCGTCCGTCGCGACGATGGCAGGCCGGCAGGCGCGGCGGCAGCGCCGCGAACAGCGCATAGGGATCGGCCAGCGGCACACCGAGCGTCGCCGCGATCCCGGCGATCCGCTCGCGCACGCGGTCCGCGTGCCGTGCGCAGCGCCCGAGGTTCCCGTCCTGCGCGTCGCGCGCCGCCAGCTCGCCGTTGGCTTCGAGCAGCAGCAGCGTGCGCGCGCCCGTATCGGCGACCGCCGCGCACAGCGCGCCATACAGGCGCGCCAGATAGTCGCAGCCGTCCAGCCCCTCCAGGGTCGGCACGACGTCATCGCCCAGGGCTGTGACCAGGTTGGCGCCACTGGCCGGATCGACCGTATCGGCCTGCGGATCGCGCCGGTGCAACGACCAGGCCGGCGCGCGCTCGACCGCCACCACGCGCGCGGCCGCAGGATCCCACTTCAGGTATCCGCCGGCGGGATAGTGCGCACTGATCCCGGTGGCGCGGGCCCAGGCGCGCGGCAGGTTGTGCCTGAGCGCCTGATCGCCGATGCCGAGGATCACCACGGTGGGCCGGAGCCGGTCGCGGACGGTTTCGAACCAGCTCCACAAGCGGTCGATCCCCATGCCCGGATACGCGAGCTTCACGATCTGCGGGCGGCTGCCCGCGTACTTCTCGACGAGATCGGCGAGGATCGAGTGCAGCTGTACGGGCACCGCGACGGGCAGGCCGTCGACGTTGTCCGCGCCGAGCAACAGGATGCGCAGCCCAGCGGCCGCCGTCTCGTCCGCCGCCGGCAGCGGCCGGTCGAGCATGCCCAGCTCGTTCGGCGCGTGCACCACCTGCCCTTCCTGCGCCGCATCGCGCGGACCGCTCCAGCACTGCCGCACCGTCGGCTCGTAACTGATCCAGCCGAGCCGTGGGTTCGGTGCCGCCACGACGCGATCGCTGCGCAGCAGCGGCGCGCGATCGGGGCCGGCGCGGCCGCCGTAATACACCGGATGCACCACCAGAACGAGATAGCGGCCGCCGGGCAGCGCGCGGATCGCCTCGACCAGACGCGCCTGGTCGATGAAATCCTCCTCGACCGTGCCCGGGTCTTGTTCGAGCCGGCGCCGGTGTGCGTGCCAGTTCCAGCGCTGGGTCATGCGGATGGCGCCGTATTCCAGCGGCGTGTGCTGTTGCCAGAAGACCTCGTTGCCTTCGTACTCCAGGCCCAGTGATCGCTCGTCGAGCACGTGCAGCGGGGCATGCCGGCCGCCGTGCTCGACCCAGTCCGGGAGCGGGACGCCGCTGCGCCGATCCGCCGGTCGCGCATAACCCTTGAACACCTCGTAGTTCTCCGCACCGTAGACGGGCCGGTGATTGTGTGCCGTCGTGCCGTACAGGCGGATGCCGTGCGCGCGCAGCCATTCGATCTCGGCGACGACGGCCTGGGCGCCGTCGATGCCGTGGAGCTGGTAGAGCAGCAGCGGATCGGTGTGCAGGGACACTTCGTGGCCGAGCTCCTGCAGTCGGCGATAGACGTGAATCATGCACTCGTGGCGCAGGAACTCCCCGTCGCGCAGCTCGCCGTAGTACGGGGCCGTGTGCAGCACCACCCAGTTGCTGGCGACGCCGTGCGCGTGCTCCAGAAGTGCCTGCTGCAACGCCGCCACGATATCCATATCCACGTCATGGCGGATACCGACCCGGATACGGTCCGGCGGGCAGGGCTCGCGCAGCAGATCGCGGTGCGTGACGAATTCCAGGTTCGGGATCGCGGTCAGCTCGCGCAGCAGCAGCTCGTAGTCGAATGCCGAGGCAGCGACGATCTTGGCAGCGCCACCGAAGGAAAAATCACAGCCGTAGCCCTTGTCGATCTGGTCGTTGACGCGGGCGAAGACCTGCGCGATGGTCGCACCGGAATCGCGCACCACGTAGGGTTTGAACGACGCGCCGGCCCCGCGAATCCGCGCCGCGCCGGCGGCGTCAGCGGCGCTCACGGTCGGCCCCCGCAACGGGCGGTTTGCGCGCAAAGATGAAAAATCCCTGCGTGCTGCACAAACCTTCCCAAACCGCTTCGTTGTCACGCATCTCGAAGCGCGGTGAGCTGGTGATCCAGGGCGTCTCGAAGCCGAGCGCCCGCATGCGTCCCGACAGCTCGTAGGGATCGGTCGGGTTGCCGTTGGATGCACCGGTGCGGGCGATGCAGGTCGGCCGCAGCGATTCGGGCTGAAACACGCTGCCCGGCGTGCGGCCGCCGGCGAGGTAATCCAGGGCCGCCCGCTCGACCGCCTCGCCGTACAGGTAGCAGGTCTCGCGGGCCAGGCGCTGCGCGCGTGTTTCGTCCAGCGCCGGTACGCACGCGCGGATCATGGCGAGGCGCTGGCGGTAGTTCGGGCCGTTGGGATTCTCCTGCGTGCCGTCGCCGATCTCCGCGCGGTGAAAATTGCGGCGCAGGCGCTCGAGCGCATCGGCGCAATACGGGTTGTTCGCATCCGAGAACAGCAGCTGGCCACCCGGTCTGAGGATGCGCCAGGCCTCGGCAAGGGTTTGTGCAAACGAGTCCGGCAGTGCATTGCACAGTACCTGGTTGATGACCACCCAGTCGATGCTGTCGCTGCACAGCGGCACGATCCCCGCCCGCATCGGCCGGAAGCGCAGCCGGTCCTGCGCCTGGCGGACTCGCCATTGCTCGGCGAGCCGGGCGGAATTTTCGATCGGCTCGATGCCGTAGACCCGCCGGCAACCGAGCGAGGCCTGTATCGCCGTCGAGAAGCCGAGCCAGCAACCGAGATCGCAGCCGACGGAAGCGGAAAAGTCGGGCAGGTGTGCGAACCAGTGCTGATAGTGGCGGCGCATGTTTACCACCTTCTCGAGGCTGTCGAAGCCGGCCGCCTGCACGTAGCGACCGGTGCCGCCGATGTCTGCGGCCTCCTGCGCGTCCGTGCGCTCCCACTGCTCGGCCACGCGAGCGAACAGCTCGAACAATGCCCGGGCTTCCTTTTCAGATCCCCTGATCAGCTTCTCGAGCATGCCGTAGATCCCTGCGCCGCCGCTTACCCGGCCAGTGCTACCGCGACCGCGACACCGGCCGCGCCCAGGACAACGAGCCCCAGCGCCGCCACCAGCGCGCCGCGCCAATGCCGCCGTACCTGCCCGCGCAGAACCACGAGATCCCGTAACACCGCGCGCGCGCCCGACCGGCGGCGGCGCTGCGCAGCGAACGGGGCGATCGCCCGCGGCGCGGCCACGCTGGCGGTCGCCCCGTGCTCTGCGCTCAGCCCCGCCGCCCGCATGGCCGCTTCGAACTCGTGCAACTGCGCGAAGGTGAACCGATCGCGCTCGTAGCCCCAGCGGGCGTTCACCTCACCGGCGAAGTAGTCGAAGGCAATGCGTTCGCGCACGCCGAAATCGCGCTGCCACAGCTCGTCGATCGTGACCTCGTGGGGATTGCGCAGCAATCGTTGATAGCGCTCCTGCGTCTGCGTCCGATCCCGGCTGCCCGTGGGCAGGCCCAGGTGGGTGCGCAGCAGTGCGAGCGGCCCGGGGTTGCAGCGGATGAGATGATGGTCCCACTCCCAGAAACGCACGCTGTCTTCGCCATAGGCGAGGTCCAGGAACGCGCCGGCGGCGTCCAGGAAACCGCGCTGGTCCCGGACCACGTCCTCGTAACGGACAGCGAGCACGTCCGGGTTGTCCGAATCGTAGGGCAGGCCCGCGGCAAAGGGCGCGAACCACCCCGTGACACTGTCCAGGAAGTCGGCGTCGGGGTGGTACTTGAGATAGCTCGCGAGCACCGAGCGACCGTCGCGTACGACGCAGACCCGCTTCACCAGCACGTCCGGATGCACGAGCTCGCGCTGCGCGCGCTGACCGCTCAGGACGTTGTTGATGACGATGACATCCTTGTCGAGCAATTCGGCGACCTGCACGTAGAAATTGCGCGCCCGGTCGGCCGTGGCGAAGAACCGCGGCCAGAGCACACACTGCTCACCGTGCACGCGACAGCCGTCGTGACCGTCCCCGCCGCCGGTGAAAAACTGGTCGACCACGCGATCCGGCGGGCCGAGCGCGACCGCCCGCGGGTGGCAGCCGAGCAGCAGGTTGATCCAGGTGGTGCCGGAGTAGCTGAACGACTCGATGTGGACGACGGTGACGAGCTTGCGCATGGCCGGACTGCCGCGCTCAGGCGGTTGCGCTGCGCCCGACCGTACGGACGGCGTCGCGGGCACGGCTGCTCAGGGCGACCAGCAGATTGCGGCCCTGTTCCAGTGCGCCGAGGTGGCTCCAGGTGCCGCGCTGCGCCAGCATGTCCTTGATCTCCGCCAGGCTCGCGCGCAACGCCGCCAGCGCCGCGGGCGGATACTCGGCGCCGCGCTGGCTCTCCACGTCCACCGCCACCTGCAGCGCCTTGACGGCGTCGAGCAGTGTGTAGGCCGACGGGCTCACACACACCGTGGCGCCCCCGTCCGTGGCGCGCTGCTCGGCCAGCACCGGTACGGCCCGCAGCGAGGCCAGCTCGTCCGCGGCACCCGTGACCGTCGTCCCCGGCGCCACCTCGACCACCAGCAGCCCGTAATCGGCCACGCAATCGACCACGGCGCGCAAATCGCGGGCCCGCAGCTCGCCGTCGACGACGGCGATGCACAGATCGAAGCCGCCCCGGCAGGATCCGTCTGCCGCGCCGATCACCCTGCGCGCGAGCCGCGCCGTGCCGGCCACGCCACATTCGGCGAGCAGCCGTTCGATCCGGACCGCGCTCAGATCCACAACCCGTTCGCTGGTGCCGATTACGGCCACACGATCACGGCCGCCGCCGGCCTCCAGCAGGGCGGTCCAGCCGCCGGCGTGGAAGCGCTCGAGACCGACCGTGAGCGCGCCGGGGCAGGTATCGGCCATCGTCCGCAGCGTGTCGGCGAGCACGCGAAAGTGCGCGATCTCCACGCCAGCCGGCGCGACCAGGCCGTCGATCCGGACCTGCGCGGCGGTGGCCACCCCGGTTTCCGGTTCCTTGCGCGCGACCACCACGATGTTGAGCCCGGGCTGATTGCCCAGCGTCTGCTCCAGTGCATCGATGACGGCGAACTCCTCGTCGCTCGCGAGCAGCTCGTAGAAGTAGCCCACGCGCAGATCCGTGTGCACGTTTTCCACTCGCAGGAACGTGCCGACCGCGCCCGCGAGCGCCGGGAGATCGAAGTCGTGGTGATAATCGTGCGCCTCGGGCTCCGCAATCGGCCGGCGTCCCAGCGCCGCGTACAGATGATGGCGCAGGCACAGGTGCGCGAACGCCGTCTCGCCGTGGCGGGCGGCGAAATTGTCCTCGTTGGGCTCGCGCGCGATCAGCAGTCCACCCGGCTTCAGGACCCGGCGGATCTCGCGCATGGCCGCCTCGATGCGCGGCAGGTGATGGAGCATGCCGCTGCACAGCACGACGTCGAATGTGTCGTCGTCGAACTGGATCGACTCGGCATCGCCCACGAGCAGCTCCGCGTCCGGATAGTGCTCTCGTGCGTAGCGGATCATCTCCGGCGAGAGATCGACGCCGGTGATCACCGCGCCGGGTATGCGGCGCAGGTAGGGAATCAGCGATCCGGGCCCGCAGCCGAGATCGAGCAGCCGCAGCGGCACATCGGCGCGCGCCGCGGCGGCGGTGGCGACGAGGTCCGCGAGCCGCCGGTCCATGCCCCGGTAGACGGCGCTGGCATGGTATTTCCGGTCGTAGTCCTGCACCGACGCCGATTCGTAGCGCAGTTCCAGGCGCTTCTGGCACAGGGCGTGAAACTGCGTATCGGCGATGCCGGCGTTGCGTGCCGCCGCCACCAGCGCCGTCAGCCGGTCGCGCAACGCCGCGACCGAGCCGAACTCCCTGTACCACCGCGCCAGCGCCGAGTGCTCGACATCCTCGTGCGCGGGAGCGGTGAAGATCTGCTCGAACGCGTCCGCCAGCGTCTCGGCGTCGCTGACCCGGTGGACCGGCGGCAGGCCGCCGTACATCGATTCGAGCAGCTGCGCGTCGAAGGCGCCGACGATCGCCGTGGCACAGGCCGCGGCCCGCTCGATGTTCACGGGCGAGCTCGTGCCGGTGTCGAGGCTGTCCACCACGACATTGCAGCACCGATACAGGCGGGCCTCGTCGCAGGGCAGATCGGCCCGGATCCAGCGCACCTTCGATGCGAGCCCGAGCTGCGCGACCAGCGCCCGCGAGGCCCCGGCATCCACACCTTCCTCGAGCAGGAGCAGCACCGCGTCGCGATCCTCGCCGCGCTCGTGAAAGCGCGCGAAACCGCGGATGATCCCGTCCAGGGCGTACCGGGTCCAGTCCTGCGCCAGTGGCACGTACACCGTGAAACCGGCTCCTACCGACGCCCGGAACAGCTCGCGCTCGGCGTGCGTCGTTGGATCCCAGAAGGCGGATTCGAGCGGCAAGGGCAGGTAATGCGCCCGGTCTAGGCCGAGGCCGCGCAGATGCCGGTAGGCGTTCGGCTCCGCGACCACCAGCACGGGCGCCTCGCGATACGCGAACAGCTGCAGGCGCTGCTCGGGATCGGCGGGATCCACCGGCACGCTGGTGCCGATCTCGATGGCGACGTAGGGCCGCGCCGCGGCGATCAGGGCCGGGATGGCCGCGCGGCCGATGGTGATGAGGACTTTCGGATCGCCGAAATAATGGCCCGCATAGTGCTCCGTCGCGCTCGCCCAGGCGTCGATGTCGTGCTCCTCGACCGCCCACACGTCTCGGTATCGTCGCGAATACCGTGCCAGGGTGCCACGCCAGGCGGCGTCGACGGACCAGCGCCATACGAGTGCGTAGTCGTTTTCCTGCGGCCCGGCGCCCGCCGCGGCCGATTCGCCCGCGCCGCTTGCGCCGGCGTTGTTCAGGCGCGCGAGCTGCCTGTCGAACAACGTCGCGTGCACGTCCGCGCCGTGTTCCTTCAGCACCCGCAAGGCATGCCGGCAAACGCGAAAATCGTCCGCGACCGCGAGCAGCAACACGTCCTTCGATGCCCTGGCCGGCACCGCTGCGCGACGTGCGGGCGCCCGGTCGTGACGCTGGCGTTCGTGCGCCGCGCGCGCTTTGCCGACGGCGTCGTCGAGCACGCGCCGGATGACGCGCTTGGAGTGGTACTGGCAGACCCAGCTACGCGACGCCCGGGCCAGCGCCTGGCGGCGCAGCGGATCGCCGGCAAGCGACACCATCGCCTGGTAGATCTCCTGCTCGGAACGGCAGGCCACCAGCGGCGGGGGTTCGGGAAAGCACCATGCGTGCGTCCCGGGATCGTAGGATGTCAGCACAATCGCCCCGCAGGCCATGGCCTTGGGCGTGGTCAGGCCGAATACCCCGAGCACGAACTGATCGAGCACGAGATCCGCGGCCTGGTAGTACTTCGCGAGCACCTTTTCCGACTGCGGCCGGACCCACTCCACCCGTTCGGCGATCCCCAGCTCGCGACACAGGCGTTTGCTGCGCTCGATCTCCTGGCCCCAGCCGGGGATCACGAGCACCGCCTTCGTGCCCTGTTTGATCAACTCGGCGTAGGCACGGAAATAGCGGTCGTTACCCTTGATCGCCCAGTTCTGGCGCGCCGGCGCGAACAGAACGAGGTCCGCGCCGTAGCGCCGTTGCAGCTCCTGGCGGATGCTGCTGTGGCCCTGCGCCGGCACGAGGTGGCTCTCGTCGAGCGGATGCGGGCAGAAGCTGTAGCTCGTCACTCCCAGGCGATCGGCCTGCTTGACCACGTCCGGATTGGTGATCAGCACGTGCGGAGCGCGCCGGTAGGCCAGCGCCAGCAGCCGGCCGATGTCCGTGCCGTCAAACGGAATATCCCGCATCGTTCCGATCTCGATCCCGATCCATGGCCGATCTTCGAGCAGCATCGCGTAGATCGGCGCGAGCACGTAAGCCAGCACGGCATCGTGCTCCCCGGCGTGCCTGCGCAGCCACCAGGCGTGAGGCTGAAAGCGCACCAGCATCTGCCGGTTGATGGCCCATTCCGGACCGTACTGTGCCGCCGCGGCGATCAGGCGCCCGTACTGGCGGGCGACGTCACGCTCGAATTGCCGGTACTGGGCGACGACATCCGGCGGTGCGCTGCTGCGCAGATACAGCGAATTGACGTAATTGAGGAGCGGGTACAGGCGCGTTTTGACGGCAATCGGCAGGGTCCGGCGCGCGACCGCGAGACCCACGCGTCCGGACGTGCGCAAGGCCGCGGCGAGATTGCGCCGCAGGAGCGACTGACCGGCGGCGGTCTCGGCGTCGGGCTCGAGTCTGAGGGGCAGAATACTCTCGGCGCGAAACCAGTCCGGGCGCCGGTAGTTGCCGAACTGTGCGACGTTGTCGAAAAAATCGTTCTCGTTGGGAAAATCGTCCGCGCTCAGCTCCAGGTCTTCCCATTCGGGCTGGCTCATCAGGTGCTGCAGATCGTGGCAGCGCAACGCGACCGGGTAGTCGAATTCGCGCAGGATCTTGGCGTAGCCGTAGGCGACGTTAGCCAGGTTGCAGACGTGCAGCGTCCTCGGTTTCACCTGTCGCCCCGGTGCCGGTTTCGTTCAGCGCTTGTGAAATATTCGCCCGCCGCAGCGGGACGGTTCCTGGGTGTGGCCGGCACGGCGCGGGGGTGCACAACATCGCGCGCGTAGCGGTCCTGCGTACGCGATTTTGGGGGTTCCCGCAACGCGGCCAGAGACATGCGGGAACCGTCGCAGCAGGCGCGGTGATGGTTCCACAGTCTCTCAGGCCGCGGCCAGCTTTTCGCGATACCAGGCGACGGTCCGGCGCAGCCCCTCGTCGAGCTCGATCTGCGGCTCGAAGCCGAGATCACGGCGCGCCGAGTCGATGTTGGGGATGCGCAGCGCGACGTCCTGGAAGCCCATCTTGCGGTAGCGCATCTGCGAGTCGCTGCCCGCGGCCACCAGCACCATCTTGGCGAGATTGTAGGTCGTCACCGTGCTGCGTGGATTACCGATGTTGTAGCTGCGGCCGGTCGCGATTTCGTTCGACAGGGTCAGCAACACGCCGTGAACGAAGTCGTCGACGTAGCACCAGGCACGGATCTGCGAGCCATCGTCGTGGATGAACAGATCCTCGTTGCGCACGGCACGCACGACGAAATGATGGATCGCGCCGACACCGACCTGGTTCGGTCCGTAGACGTTGAACGGTCGGATCGTGACCGTTGGCAATCCGAACTGCTCGTGGTAGGCATGGGCGATGAACTCGCCCGAGAGCTTGCTGATCGCGTAGGTCCAGCGCGCCTCGCCGATGGTCACCGAGGGATTGATGGTGAACTCATCGACATTGTAGGCGTGGGCACCGAATACCTCGCTGGTGGAGAAATCCACGATGCGTTTCAGTCCGCCGAGATCGGCCGCCGCGCGGAACACGTTGAACACGCCGAGTATGTTCACCTCCAGCGTCTTCAGCGGATTCTTGATGACCGTATCGACGCCGGCAATGGCGGCGCAATGAATGCAGTATTCGACATCCGGCGACAGCGCCGAGCGCAGGTTATCCAGATCCAGCACGTCGCCCTGGACCAAGCGCACGTTCGGATGATCGCGCACCGGCGAGGACTGCAAGGCGTTGTTGTGCAGGTTGTCGTAAAGCGTGATCCGGTTCGCGTCCGCGAGCCTGGCCGCGAGCGTCGTGCCGATGAAACCCGCGCCGCCGGTGATGAACACGTGCGAGCCTTCGATGCCGTAGGGATTGCTCACGAGCCTGCCTCCAGAACGGTTGTGGCGGGGCGAGCCCCCGCGAAGCCGGAAAGCGTCATCGCGCGAGCGCCGCGCGAACCGCGGCGATGACGACATCCTGATCCGCCGGCGCCAGGTAGGGATGCATCGGCAGACTGATGACCCGCGCGGCGAGCAGGTCGCAGTCGGGCGCGCCACCGGGCGCCACCGGGAATTGCCTGAACGCGCTCTGCCGGTGCAGGGGCGTGGGGTAATACACCGCGGTCGGCACGCCGGCCGCCTTCATGTGCGCCGCGAACGCGGCGCGGTCTTCGACCTGAATGGTGTACTGCGCCCACACGCAGCTCGCGCCGGGCGCCACCACCGGTACGCGCGCGACGTCCGCCAGCGCCGCCGAGTATCTTTGCGCCACCCGATCGCGGCGCTCGACCTCGTCGGCGAAGATCGCCAGCTTCTCGATGAGGATCGCCGCCTGCATGGTGTCCATGCGACCATTGATGCCGACGCGCACGTTGTCGTACTTGTCCGAGCCCTTGCCGTGCACGCGCAGGCTCTCCACGATCCCGGCGAGCGCATCGTCGTCGGTGAACACCGCGCCGCCATCGCCGTAACAGCCCAGGGGCTTGGCGGGAAAAAAGCTGGTCGCCGTGGCCGGCGCGAGCGTGCCGACATTCGCGCCGTCGCGGCGGGCACCGAAGCTCTGCGCGGCGTCGGCGAGCACGAGCAGATCCTCGCGCGCGGCCACCTCGCGCACCGCCGCGTAATCCGCCGGCTGGCCGAACAGATCGACCGGAATGACCGCCCGCGGTCGCAGACCGGCGTCCCGCGCGGCTTTGATTGCCGCGTCGAGCTGTTCGACCCGCAGCAGGAAGGTGTCGGGCTCCACGTCCAGAAACACCGGCGTCGCGCCGAGCAGCGCGATGACCTCGGCGGTGGAGACGAACGTGAACGAAGGCACGAACACCGCGTCGCCGCGCTGCACACCCCAGGCCATCAGCACCAGCAGCAGGGCGTCGGTGCCGCTCGCACAGCTGATCGCATGGCGCGCGCCGCAAAATGACGCCAGTTGCCGCTCGAACTCGCCGATCTCCGGGCCCATGATGTACTGGCCGTGATCGAGCACGCGCGCGATGGCGGCATCGATGCGGGGCCGGATGCGATCCTGCTGGGTGCGCAGATCGATGAATGCGATGTCGGGCTGTGCTTTCATGCGGCGATTCCTCCGTTTGCGGGCTCGAGACGCTCCGGTCCCGTTTCCCTGTAGGCCGTTCCCGTGCGCGGGCAGATCAGATCGGAACCCAGACGCTCTCCGGTCTCGCTCACCCAGCCGATCCGCCGCGCGGGCACGCCGGCCATCAGCGCGTAGGCGGGCACGTCCCGGGTCACCACCGCGCCGGCGGCGATGAAGCACCAGGCGCCGAGCGACACACCGCAGACGACGGTCGCGTTCGCGCCAATCGTCGCGCCCCGGCCGACGCGGGTTTCCAGAAACTCGTTCTTGCGCTCGATCTCGGCGCGCGGCGTATTGACGTTGGTGAACACACACGAAGGACCGCAGAAGACACCGTCCTCCAGCGTCACGCCCTTGTAGATGCTCACGTTGTTCTGGATCTTGCAGCGATCGCCGATGCTGACCTTGGGACCGATCACAACGTTCTGGCCGATGGTGCAGTCGCGGCCGATGCGGCTGCCGGCGAGCACGTGGCTGAAGTGCCAGATCCGCGTGCCGGCGCCGATCTCCACCGGCGAATCGACGTACGCGCTCTCGTGCACCATCACCCCTTCGCCGATACCCGCGGGACGCGGCGGCGCCAGCGCCACCGTGCGCCGCGTCGCCATCGACTGCTCCGCGGCTTCGAGCACGCTCAGCACCCGCGTCGCCTCCGCGGCATCCGTGCGGCACGTTTCCCGGCCCTCCATGCAGGCCAGGAAGTGCTCGCACTCGGCCCGCAACGGCTCGGCCTGCCCGACCTCGATCGCCTGTCCGTCGGCCTTGTTGGGGACGGGGATGCCGTCCTTCCAGTCGATCCGGTGCCGGTAGACCACGAGCTTGTTCGACCAGGGCTCGCAGTCATTGAACACCGCCATGCCGGCGTCACCGACGACCACGAGCTTCTGTTCCTTGAACGGGTGCAGCCAGGACACGTACACATGGGCGTTTTCCCCACCCGGGAAGGCGAGGTGCGTGGTGGTGACGTCGGCGATAGTCTTGTGCAGGTAGGAAGCGCCCACGGCGGTCACCTCCTCGGGCAGCGAGCCGACGAGCGCGAGGATCATCGAGATGTCGTGCGGCGCGAAGCTCCACAGGATGTTCTCCTCGCGACGCACCTTGCCCAGATTGAGCCGGTTCGAGTAGACGTACTCCAGGCGGCCGAGCTCGCCCGCGGCCACCATCTGCTTGAGGCGGACGAACACCGGGTGATACTGGAGCAGGTGGCCGACCATCAGCACCCGCCCGGGCGGAACGTCCAGGGCGCGCAGCTGCTGCGCTTCGGCGACCGTGAGCGCCAGCGGCTTTTCCACGAATACGTGTTTGCCGGCGAGCAGCGCCTCGCGCGCGTGCATGGCGTGCTGTTCCGCGGGCGTGGCGATCACCACGCCGTCGACGGTCGGATCGACGAGGACGTCGGCGAACGCGGCAGCGCCGACACCGTACTGCTGCGCGAAGGCGGCGGCGCGCTCTTGGTCGGCATCGCAGACGGCGTGCAGCACGCCGAGCTCGTGGAAATTGCGCAGCAGGTTCTTGCCCCAGTAACCGCAACCCACCATTGCGATGCGCGGCGCACGCGCTTGCTTGCTGGTCATGTCGTCTCCGTAGTTTCGTCAGTTGGGTTTGCACGCGCCCGGTCGCCGGCGTGCTCCGCGCCACCCCGCGCCAGCAGCGGACGCACGATCCGCGGTACCACGACCCGCTCGATTCCGAAGTGGCGCACGACCGCCTCGTACAGTCTCGGCTCGGGTGTCAACGCCGTGAACACGGCGGCGTCACAGGCCGGGATCGCCGTCACCGTGTGCCACACGGGCAGGCTCACGAAACGCTTCAGCTTGCTCGTGGGATCGTAGGTTCCCAGTACCGTGACGCTGCACTCGTCGGCGCGCACCGAGCCGATCTCCGCCAGCTCCGAGACCCCGACGAACACGATGCGTGCCAGGCCGCGCTCCTCGCAGGCGTGCAGCGCCGCCGCCAGCGACTCGCTCGCCCGGCGGTAGAACGCAAACGAAAAACTGAGGTACTCACCCGTGAGCCGGCTTTTCTCCGCGAAGCCCTTGGGGGTCAGGTAATACAGGTAGCGGTTCGCCGGCGCCTGGGTGATCTTGATCAGGCCCTTGCGCACGCAGCGGCGCAGGTAGGAATTCGCCAGACCCAGCGCGACGCCGAGACGATCCGCGAGGTGGCGCTGCGTGACGTCGCTGCGAGCCTCGATCGCCTCCAGGATCTCCAGCGTCCGGGTTTCCTCCCGCTCCCTGTTCATGCCCGCCCGTTCATCACCGCAGGCTATTGTAGCCCGGCCGTGTTCACTTTGTGAACAGCAAACGGCCCGCCCCCGTCCGGCCCCGGATCGCGACCGATCGCAGCGCGCCGCAAGGCGTCCGTGTCGAGGGCGCGCAGCCGGGCGTGTGTGGACGCGAAATGGCGCGGCCGGGCGCGTCGATCGAGCGGGCGGCACCGATCGCCCGGCGCGGGTTTCGCCGCGCCGGGCTCAACGCCCCACGCCGTGGTACTCGAAACCGGCCGATCGCATGCGATCGGGCTCGTAGACGTTGCGCAGATCGACGAACACGCTGCCGTTCATCGCCGCGCGCACCCGCGCCAGATCGAGGCCGCGGTACACGTTCCACTCCGTCATCAGCACGACCGCGTCGGCGCCCTGCACGGTCGCGTAGACGTCGTCGACGTACTCGACCGCCGGCGGCAGCAGCTTCTTCGCTTCGTGCACGCCCTGCGGATCGTGTGCCCGCACGCGCGCGCCCTTCTCGATCAGGGTCGGCAGGATCGACAGTGACGGCGCGTCGCGCATGTCGTCGGTTTCGGGCTTGAACGTCAGCCCGAGCACGGCGATGGTCCTGCCGGTCTCGCTGCCGCCCAGGGCGGAGCGGATCTTCTTGATCATGCGCGCCTTCTGCGCGGCGTTCACCTCGATGACCGCCTCGACGA
>JADZEE010000018.1 GCA_020850735.1 Gammaproteobacteria bacterium
CGCCAAAACGCCCGGCCAACCGCCACGCCGGGGCTGGATCCAGAAAAGCTATTTTCCTTTCCCCCGTCCGGTACCGGGCTCGTCCAACAAACGGTTCAGATCGTGGCGCCGCTTCGCGACGCACGATCTAACCTTGTTCGTTAGCGCAATTGATTGTCTCGCCTCATACTTATCCCAGACACCAGACCAATCAAATACAATTTTAATAAAGACGGGCTCAATATTTTCACCTGAAACCTGTACAGTGAAACGGAACGTACCACGCTGCTGAAAGAGTTCCATGTATCGGAAAGGGAATGGCTTAATTTCTGGCCTGAATTCCGTAGATATACTTCTTGTTGAAATTACATCAATAAATTGCACTATGCCTTGTGGCAAGTCTAATGGGTTGTATGCTTCTTCAGCACGACATGCCCAAGGCAATGGAATGCTGTCTATGTATAGTGTCGATTGGAACTCACCCTGATTATCAGCCTGTTCGATTGCTACAAGATACGCACGGCAGTTTTTCGCAATAGATGGCTTTTTGTTTATGACCTTTACTCTAAGATAGTCCGCTTCGTGGGTGCTATATACAGGCACCGGACCTCCGTCTATTTGTCTTTGCTCTAAAGTTCGAGCACGGCAGCCGGGGGTTTCATCAAATGCCAACTTGAGTTTCGGTCGATAAATCCACAGTCTTAACGGCTCTGCAAAGACGGCTGCACCAAAACCGAGTACAGCACCAACTAGTGTATTCAATGCAACACTATACTCAGGTGACACGTATCCACACTCCTTTACACATAACGCCCAAGTTCACCCGCGGCCATGCCGGAGCGGCGAAGCCGCGGAGGCATGGACGTCGAGTGGAACGCCAGGTTGGGCCTCAGCGCGCGAACTCCAAAGCTTCCTTCACCCATAACTCGTATTCCTCCCGGAGGCGATGGGGAATATAAGCCTCTCCACGAGCCTTTATGCCTCCGCGCGGCAGTGCTACCCATCCACTCACCTCGAACGAGCGGTTACAAATATCCGAGTAGTTTGACCAAAACCTCGCGAGCATCTTCCGCTCTCCCGCGCTCCATACATCCATGTGCAGGGCTGTCCTGCCGAAATGGTCGCCTCGACCATAAACCCGTCTCCTCCCTCGAGCACTGAAGTGTTCCGTCTCGATGCACCATACCGAGCGAGCGGTAATCGGCAACGTGTCCCACCAGCAGATCGGCGATTGGGGCCCTTTCTTCATCCGTGCGGACGTTCAACTAGTTCCATGTCATTTTCGTAGAGGAACGGTTGGTCGCTGAGATCAGAATCTTCCCGGCGGCCCGAAAGTTCTGTTCATGAGGCCCAACGTTGCGATAACCCGCCCGTTACAGCGCGCTTTTTCGATGTAAAAATGCGAAGCCAACGCCGAAACGCGTGCTGTAGTGGGTCGGTGTTGATCGCTTTGTTAGCCAGATTCATTCGTTAATTACCACTGCGTTCTTCATTTTCACCGTCTTGTGAAACGCCGTGCAGGAATTGAAAAAGACTAACACCGTTCCATCCTCTGGTTGGATTCCAATGTGATTATCGATTTGCTCGTAGTACTCGACCTTATATTCGCCTAAATAATCATCGAAATTTATGATGGTGAGAATGGATCGTCCAACGTCACCCTCCACCGGATAGGCCAGGAGTTGGTCTTTAGCTTTTTCGATCGTACGGTCTAGCTTTTTAAGGAACTCTGGAGATAAATTATTCTCCGTCGAAGTGGAATCACCGTTCTGACGTGCCCTGACCGCGTCATCGGATATGTGAATTGTTTTTACTTCGCACAATTCCGATCGCGATCGTAGGACGCCGCGCACGTCGGGAGATTCGACTCCGTTACGATTCACTTTCGGAATGAAATGTACATCCGAACAACCTAGTCCTTTGATATAGATATAACCGCGACTTTCATTTAGCGCGCTTATTAGTTGACTCCAAGCTCTACCATCTTGATTTTTTGTTTTGAGATAGGGTTGTGCTTCAACCTTAAGGAAATTCCATGCGTCCCGGTCAAGTTTTTGAAACTCACGTTCGCGAGCTGTCCAGACCCGCTCTCGATCGGGATCTGTGATTCGCGACTCGAATTCGCGGAAATACGATCGGGAATCGGAACGATCGTCTATTTGGTCGATTAGCTCGAAGGTTCTTGGAAACCGCAACCGAAGCATGTGCGCCTCAAATCTGGCTAACGCGCCGCTAACCCGCGCGCGTCAGCGCGTCGGGTTGAGCGGCTGGTTGGGCGCAACATTTATTTTGAAAGTTTGCGCCGACGATCGAGGGCTTGCCAATCAGGGCACCCCTGACGGAGCGCCGCGCGCGGCGCAATGGGATGGGCAAGACTCGGGAGACGCGTTCCCCGCCGCGCCTGCCGGTGACAGAAGGGCCGCCAGCAAACGAAGCGGGTGTCAGTGACGAGAAACCGGAGCGCTGCGCCAGCCGTTGAAGCATCGTGTCAGTTCCGCCCAGGTGACGCAGCTCAACATTGATTTGGCGTCTCTGTTGAGATGAGGTGTGCTCCGTAACGGAGAACGAAGAGCGCTACATCCTCGCCGATGAGAAGACTGACGTGCTTTCCGGTCGCCACCTTGAGCTTGTCGAGTTCCGTCTCCAGAGTTGGTCCGGACTTGCTCGCCGTGGATACAATCAGGCCGGCTTCGGCGTCAGGGTAGGCCTCGAATGCTCGCCGGATATCCTCCACCGCACGGGTGTCCCAGTGCTCTCCCTCAAAAGACTTGACCTGCACGACGCACGTAGTCTGCTTGACATCGCCGGTCAATGGGTGCCCCTGCTCAACGATCACGAGGATGTCAGCGCCCCGATCGCCAGCTCCGCCCTGACGTTGCACATCCTTCACCGCCGGCAAACCCTTGAGCACTTCGGCCATGAGCCCCTCGAGTGAATAGTTTGGATGTGTGTGATGGATTAGCTCGGTGATCTGGAGGAGCAATGGTCTGATGTCCCGTGAAAGAAAGCCCAGGTTGGACGTACTCGCGGACACAGTGCCGACAGGTCGCTCCCCCCGGAGGCTGGCGAGCAACTCGTCGAACTCCGTCGTGGCATAGATCTTCCACCAGCGCCCTTGAAGCTTGAGTCTCGCCGACAGTGCAGGATGGACACGCGGATCGTTACGGTCGAATGTCTGTAGGCTCGCCGGATCGACTCTGAGCCGATGGTTGAAGTCGTCGTCGGCCCACTTCCAAAAGTATGGCGCCGTCACCTTGGCGAGAGTGCATTGCCCCCAACCGAGAACGTTGATGTAGACCACGTAGTCATTCGGCCGCACAGCCAACAAGAACTCCTGGTAGCAGTCTTGCTCCTCCTCCGAAAGACGATCCCAGCCCTCGTTCTGGACCCGTTGTTGTAGATCCTGAAGGTTTGCTGTTTCGACATAGCTCCATCCGAACCGCGCCTCGCCCTCTTTGAGCGACGCGAAAACACGAGCAGCGTTGCTTTCGTCGACTTTCAGCGCGTAAACGGTGGGTTTATGCATTGATTACACCTCGATCACTTGTCGGCCCAAACATTGAGTCGACGGGAATCTCCCGTGGTTAAACACAGGAGAGTCCCGTCTATCCCGCTGAGGGTGCTGGTCCATCTATATGAGTATAGACGGCGCTCGGGTGGATGGAAGGTCGTCGTATTTCAATCGTTTATAGGGCGCTGGCCGCGGCTGTCGGGAGCTCGGGTCGAAGGTCGTCGCTGCGGGATATACGGGAATCTCCCGTATTTTCCGCAGTGGCGTGCGAGGTGAACCGGGAGCATGCCGTGGCCGGTCGTTCTCACCGGACGGCAACCGGAACCGGGACGGGCAACGTGCCCTCTCGTCGTTCGCTGCGATGGTGGGTTCCGGCGCAACGAGTGGCCGATCGTGCACCGGGCGGATCGATCCGGGTATTCTTGACCGGCCCGGGCGCGCGCGGCGGCGGGCGGGGCTGCAAGAGCGCCGCGCGGGGTGCGCGGCGGTGACGCGTACCGCGCGACACACAGACGGGGAGGCATGATGGCCAACCAGACATTCGACGTGGTCTTCGCGGGCCGGCTCGTCGAGGGCGCCGATCCGGCGCAGGTGCGCGCCAACCTGGCGAAAGTCTTCAAGACCGACGCGGCCCGCATCGAGAAGCTGTTCTCCGGCGAGCGGGTCGTCATCAAGAAAGGGCTCGACGCGAACACCGCTCGCAACTATCAGGCGGTGCTCGCCAAGGCGGGGGCCGTCGCGGAGATCGTTGCCGCCGGACCGGCCGCGGCGTCACCGGCACCGGCGCAGGCGAATGCCGCACCGGCGTCCGTATCCGCCGCGCCGACGCCTGCACCCGCCGCGCCGCCCCGGGCACCCGACTTCAGCATCGCGGAGGTCGGGGTTCTGCTGATCGAGCCGGCACCCGTCGAGGTGCCGGATATCGACACCAGCCATCTCAGCGTCGCGGAGGTTGGCGCGACTCTGGCGGAACCCGGGAACGTGCCGGAGCCGCAGTTCGATCTGAGCGGCTTGCAGCTCGATCCGCCCGGCACGACGCTCGTCGATGCGCCCGCGATCGCGCCCGCCGAGTACGACACCAGCGCGCTGGCGCTGGTCGATTCCTGACGTCTGTCGCGATGCGACCGAGCACCGACAGGTCCCTGAAACCGATCGCGGACGGCCGCAGATGGAACTTCGTTCCCGATCCCGGGCAGATGGCGCTGCGGCCGCAGGTGTCCGGCAACACCATCAGTGGCCTTGGCGAACGCGCGGTGCGCCGGCCGACGCCGGTGTACTGGCAGAAACCCGCTTCGATCGCGCACGGGCGCATGCAGGAGTGGTTCGAGCAACGGCCGATCGGCGAGAGCGTGCGCGCGGCCCTGGCGCGGCGCCAGGCGGTGATGGATACGCCGATGCCCGAGCGCGCCGAAACCCGGCAGCGGAAATCGCCCCGCGAGTGGAGCGCCGGGGTGCGCGAGCGTGCGCTCGCGTTCGACGCCGATCTGGTCGGTGTCACGGCGTTTCGGGCCGACTGGGTCTATGCCGATCGCGCGGCGCCGCAGTACCCGTGGTGCATCGTGCTCGGTGTCGGCCAGGATTACGCGCAAATGCGCTACGCGCCGCAGGAACCGGCCGGCACCGAGGTGCTCGTGCAGTACGGCCGGATCCTGTCCGCGGCGCGCCGGCTCAGCGGCTGGATCCGCACGCAGGGCTGGGACGCCGAACCCTTCGGCTCACCGACGCCGGCGACCTTTCCGCTGATCCCGGCGGCGATCGCGGCGGGCTTCGGCGAGCTCGGCAAGCACGGCAGCATCATCAACCGGATCTGGGGCGCGAACTTTCGTCTGGCGGCGGTGCTCACCGATCTGCCGCTGCAGGCCGATCGCGCGGACGTGTTCGGCGCCGACGAGTTCTGCCGCAACTGCCGCGTGTGTGAAAAGGCCTGCCCGGTCGACGCCATCGCGCCGCTGCCGCAGCTCGTGCGCGGCGTGGAACGCTGGTACGTCGATTTCGATCGCTGCCAATTCTTTTTCAACGAGCACCTCGGCTGCTCGATCTGCACCACCGTGTGCCCGTGGAGCCGTCCGGGCATCGCGCCGGGGCTGCTCGCGAAAATGGCACGGCGCTCGCTGCCGGTCGAACGGGCCGGCGCCGCCGGCCAGTGAACCGATCCCGATCATGACCGCGCCGTCGCCCGTGCGCCAGGTCCGGCGCGCACCGCGGGTCCGTCGATGAAAGTCGTGCAGCTCGGCGCGTTCGGCCGGCCCGAGGAGGTCGTCGCGTGCGTCGAGGTCGGCGATCCCGGAGCGCCCGGCGATGACGAGGTCCTGATCGAGGTCGATGCCTTTCCGATCAACCCCGCCGATCTGCTCGTGATGCAGGGCCGCTACGCCGTACGCCCGCCACTACCGGCCCGGCTCGGCGCGGAGTGCGTCGGCACCGTCCGCGCGGTCGGCGCCGCGGTCGCCGGTTTCGCGGTCGGCGATCGGGTCATCAGCCTGGCGCGCGAGAACTGGGTCCAGCAGCGGCGGCTGAAAGCGGACGAGGTGGTCAGGCTTCCGCCCGGCGGCGATCGGCTCCAGCTCGCGATGCTCAAGGTCAACCCGCCGACCGCGCATCTCATGCTGACGCGCTACGAGCCGCTCGCGCCCGGCGACTGGGTGATCCACAACGCCGCCAACTCCGCGGTCGGCCACTGGGTCATCCACCTCGCCCGCGAGGCCGGCATCCGCACCGTCAACGTGGTTCGCCGCGAGGGACTGGAGCCGGCGCTGCGCGCCCTCGGTGCCGACGTGGTGGTGGTCGACGGACCGGATCTCGCCGAGCGTGTGCGCGCGGCGGGCGCGACGGCGCCGATCCGCCTGGCCCTGGACGCGGTCGGCGGCGAGGCGGTCATGCGGCTCGGCGACTGCCTCGTCGAGGAGGCGACGATCCTCAATTACGGTCTGCTCAGCGGCGCGCACCCGTGCCTGCGCGGCGACCAGACCGTGTTCAAGCGCCTTTGGCTGACCGGGTTCTGGCTGTTGCCGTGGCTGCAGCGCATGGCCGCCGGCGAGCGCCACGCGCTGTATGCGATGCTCGCCGAACCGGTGATCGCCGGCCGCCTGCACGTCGACGTCGAGGCGACCTACGCCATCGAGGACATCCGGGCGGCGGTGGCGCACGCGGCGCGCGGCGGCCGCGACGGCAAGATCCTGGTCACGCCGAACGGCGCGCGGCCCTGAGCGGGCCATCCCGCGGATCCCGCTTCAGAACGCCAGCATCACCATCGCCTGGGCGACGGTTTCATCGACGTTGCGGACGCTGTACTTGTTGTGCCAGTAGGCGAGCTCGATACCCGCGTACAGGTGCCCCGGCGCAGCGGCGCCCAGGGCCCCCACGTCGACGAGCAGCTGCGGCTGGGTGAGCCATTGCCAGCGGCGGCCGCGGAAGGTGTCCGGGCTGAGCACATCGACATGACCGCGAAAGCGCATCGGCACGCGCCCCAGGTGAAAGCTCAGATCCCACACCGGCGTGAACTGCACGCCGACGTCGTTGACGTCGTCGTTCTTGTAGGCGTGGATGTCGAACTGGAAGAAGGTGAAGCCCGGGATCGCGATGTCGAAGCTGATCCCCGCCAGCATGGCACGGAAGGGATCGGCCGCCGGCTCGTCGCTGGCGTGGAAGGAGACGCTGAGATCGACGTCGGTGATCGGGCCGAAGGCGACGGGACGGCCGCTGAGCCACGACAGGCTGAGCTGCAGGTAGGCTTCCTCGTACAGCTCGGTGTTGATGTCGTCACGAAAGAACGTGTCCAGGAACACGTAAATATCGCCCCACGCGCCGCCCTGGGCATGCTCGGTGGTGACGGTCATCCGGTTCGGGCTGCCGAGCTCGAAGTCGGTGCCGTACAGAACCTGCACGTCGGTGGCGCGCCAGCCTTCGGCGCGCGCGGGCATCGCGAGCGCCAGGCACAGGCCGAGCAGCGCGAGGCCGCACCGGTAACGGCGCACCGGCGCGCGATCCCGCGCCCCGGCGGCGATTGCGGCGACTCCTTCCATGGCCATCCTCCCGGCAGGCGGTGCTTCGAACAGGCTCGAATCGTCTCGCGACGGGCACCGATGCTAGCACGCGTCACCGCTGCCTGCCCGCGGGCACGCAGCGGTGGCGGCAGGCGCGGGGCAGTTCAAGTATTCTGAGCGGCGCCGGAGCCCGCGCTGAGACGGCTCGCCGAACCCCCGACCCGGAGAGTCGATCCCGATGTTCTGCACCCGCTGTGGACTGCGCAACGCCGCGGATGCCCGGTTCTGCTTCGCCTGCGGCCACGCGCTCGGCCCGGTGCCGGAAACGGCCGGTGACACCGCGCCGCAAGCGGCACGCACGGACACGCTCGAGCAGATGTATGCGGCCGCGGTGGGTTATCGCCGGGTCGCGTTCTACCTGCCGCGTTTTCGCAGCTTCGACGCGGGCGGCAGATCGCTGTCGTGGAACTGGCCGGCGTTCTTCGTCAGCTTCTACTGGCTGCTGTACCGCAAGCTGTGGGGCTGGGCGGCGCTGTATTTTTTCGGTCCGCTGGCGGCCGGGATCGTGGAGGCGTTCATCACCGCGCTGCCGGGGGCCGGTGCCGCGACCGGGCTCATCTGGCTGCCGTACAGCATCGCCATCTGGATCGTGCTGCCTGCCAGCGCCAACTGGATCTACTACCGCCGCGTGCAGACCCTGATCGCCGATACCGCCGCGTTCACCGGCGACCACAGCGCGCGCCTGCAGCTGCTGGCCGCGCGCGGCGGCACCAGCAACGCGGTCGTCGTCATCATCGTGATCCTCGCCACGGTGTTCGTGCTCGGCGTCGTCGCCGCGGTGGCGATCCCCGCCTACCAGGACTACGCGCTGCGCGCGGTCGTCGTCCGGGAGCTCGACCGGACCCGCGCCGCCAAGCGCTGCGTCGCCGAAGGCTACGAACGCGGCGCTACGCTCGCGGACAGCGGCACGGCCTGCGCGCCCGCGAGCGGCGCGCCGGCGGACGCGGCGATCGAAGTCGCAGCGGACGGTCGCATCACGGTGACGTTCTCCCGCGCCGGCCTGCACGGGCAGACGATCGTGCTCGAACCCCGGGAGGACGGCGGATCATTGCAATGGGATTGCGCCGGCGGCACGCTCGCGCGCAGGTTCCGTCCGGCGCAGTGCCGGTGAACGCACCGCTACGCGCCGGCCGGCGGCGCTGACACAAAGGATCGAACGACGCATGGCTGAATCGAAACACGAGGGGATCGCACCGGCGGGACGCCCGCCGGCCGAGCCGGTTACGGTGATCGTCGCACGGCGCTTCCTGCCCGAACGCGCGGCCGAGAACGAGGCGTTTCTGCGCGGCATCACGGCCGCCGCGCAGAAGTTTCCCGGTCATCTCGGCGTCACGGTGTTTCGTCCCGCCTCCGCGGACGATCCCGAATACCGGCTGGTGTTCCGCTTCGATTCCATGGACCACTTCCGGGCCTGGGAACAATCGCCGGAGCGCGCCAAATGGCTCGCCATCGGCGAGCAGCTCAGCCCCCACGCGGCCGAGATCGAGGTGCTGACCGGCCTGGAGACCTGGTTCACGCTGCCCGGTGCGCGCGGCGTGGCACCGCCGCCGAAGTACAAGATGATGCTGCTGGTGATGCTGGCAATCTACCCGCTGTCATTGCTGCTGAATCTGCTGCTCGGACAGTTCCTCGCCGCGCTGGCGGCGCCGCTGCGGGTGCTGGTATTCACCGTGCTGCTCGTACCGTGCATGACCTATGTCGTCATGCCCGCGCTCACGCGCCTGCTGGGAACCTGGCTGTACCCCGGCTGCCGCGTGCGCACCGCGGCGCACGTCGAGCCGCGCACCGAATGAGCACTGCGGCCGGCCGGCACCGGGCGCTTTGTCTATACTCCGGGCACGGAGCTCACGACCCTGGCCGCACCCACCGTATCCGGTAGCTACTCGCACGTCGGCCGCAGCGGCCGGCTGAGCGTCGACGCGTTGCTGTGGGGAACGAAATGGGGCGGCCCGGCCGGCAGCGGCGCGACGGTGGTCTACAGCTTCCCCGGCTACGGCGCCACCTGGTCGACGAATCCGTACTCCGGTTACGGGCCGGTGAGCGACCGCAACAGCGAACCCTGGAGCCCCGACTACCTGCCGATGGCGCCCGTGGATCGTCCGGGGATCCGGGCCGCGCTGCAGGCCTGGGCGAACGTCGCCAACATCCGCTTCGTCGCCGTGGCCGACACGCCGGCGAACGTGGGCGACATCCGCTTCGCGTACTCCGGCGCCGTCGATGCCGACACCCTGGCCCACGCCTATGCGCCGGGCCGCGACGCCTATGCCGGTGACGTGTGGTTCAACGCGCGCTATTACTCGGGCTATTTCCTCTCCTTCGCCGCCGGTACCGGCGCCTTCCAGACCGCGCTGCACGAGATCGGCCACGCGCTCGGGCTGCGCCATCCCTTCGATCGGGCGCCACGGCTGCCGGCGGCCACCGACAATTTCAAGTACACGCTGATGGCCTACGACGTCGCCCCGGGCGTGGCGGACGACGGCAGCCTGAGTTATTACCCGACCACGCCGATGGCCTATGACATCGACGCCCTCCAGCGCCTGTACGGACCCAATCTGCGCTTCCACGCCGCCAACAACGTGTACACCTACTACGGCGACCGGCCCTACTTCGAGACGATCTGGGATCCCGCCGGCCTGGACACGCTGCGCCACGCGGGCACGAACGCGGTGACCATCGATCTGCGTCCCGGCCACTGGAGCACGCTCGGCCAGGCCCTGACCTACGATGACGGCACCGGCCCGGTCAGCGATCCCTACACGGTCGCGATCCACCGCCTGTCGATCATCGAGAACGCGACCGGTGGCGCCGGCGGCGATCGCATCATCGGCAACGGCGCCGCCAACGTGCTCAGCGGTGGTGACGGCGACGATTACCTCCACGGGGCGGGCGGCAACGACACCCTGTACGGCGGGCGCGGCAACGACCGGCTGATCGGCGGCGGCGGCGCGGATCGCCTGAACGGCGGTCCCGGCGACGACAGCTATCACCTCGACCATCGCGGCGACATCGTCATCGACGGCAGCGGGTACGATACCGTCACCGCCGTCATCGACTACACGCTGCCCGCGAGCATCGAGGTCCTGATCCTCGGCGGGCGTGCGGCTTTGAACGGCACGGGCAATGCGCTCGACAACGTGCTGCGCGGCAATGCCGCGGCCAACGCGCTCACTGGCATGGACGGTGACGACGTTCTCATCGGCAACGGCGGCGCCGACACGCTGATCGGTGGTGCGGGCCGCGATACCTTCGTGTTTGCGACGCCGGCCGACGGCGCCATCGTCCGGCTGCCGGATTTCCTGTCCGGCACGGACGTGCTGCGGCTCGCGCCGGCGGCGTTTGCGTCCCTGCCGGCCGACGCGTTCGCCCCGCTGCCGGCCGACTGGCTCGCGTACGGGCCGGTGGCCGTCGACGCCAGCCACGTGCTGCTGTTCGACGGCGCCAGCGGTTACCTGAGCTACGATGCCGACGCCAACGGTCCGGGTCCGGCCGTGCCCTTCGCCCGGATCGACTCGCTGCTCATCGCGGCCACCGACATCTTCGTCATGGCCGGCGTGTGAGCGGCTTCAATCCGCCTGCCGTGCGATGAGCTGCGGACCGTCGTGCTGCGCGTCGTTGACGGCGCGACTGACCGGATAGGCCTGCATCCCTTCGGCGGGAAACGGGCGCAGCAGCCCGGCCGCCGGTTCAGCGAGCCAGCGCGCGTAGTGCGCGGGGGCCAGGATGACCGGCATGCGGTCGTGGATCGTCGCGCACAGCGCGTTCGGCTCGGTGGTGAGGATGGCGCAGGACTCGATCACGGTGCCGGCGTGCTCGCCTCGCCCTTCCCAGTGCTCCCACAGGCCGGCGAAGGCGAACAGATCGCCCTCGCGCAGGCGGATGTAGTACGGCTGTCTGGCGCCGGCGACGCGGCGCCATTCGTAGAAGCCGCTCGCGGGAATGAGGCAGCGGCGGTGCTTGAAGGCTGCACGAAACGCCGGTTTGCCGGCGACCGTCTCGGCTCGCGCGTTGATCATCCGGTAGCCGAGCTTCGGATCCTTGGCCCAGAAGGGCACCAGGCCCCAGTGCAGCAGCGCGAGGCCGTCGTCGCGTACCGCGGCGATGGCGGACTGCGGGGCGATGTTGTAACGCGCCGGCAGCGCCGGCGCCGCGCCCAGATGGAAGTGCGCCAGCACCTCCTCCCGGCCGGCATGAAACGCGAAGCGACCGCACATGACGTCCGGGCGAGGCGTTCAGGCGGCGCGCGCGTCGGTCACGACGATTCCGGCGCGGCGCCGCGCAGATTGAGCGCCGGCGCCCGCCCCTGTTTGTCGACGCCGAGGTAAATCGTCCGGTGCGGAAACGGGATCTCGATGCCGAGCTCGTCGAACCTGCGCTTCATGCGGCGGTTGAACTCCCGGCCGACGGCCCACTGTTTGATGGGCAGGGTCTTGAAGCGGGCCTTGATGATCACGGCCGAATCGGCGAACGCGTCCACGCCCAGGATCTCGAGCGGCGCGAGGATGAGCGGTGCGAACTCGGGATCGGTCTGCAGCTGCGCCCCGAGCTCGACGAGCGTGTCGATGACCGCGTCCACGTCCTCGCGGTAGGCGACGCCGACGTCGAACACGTAGAAGGCGAAATCCCGGGTGAGGTTGCTCACGGTGGTGATGGCGCTGAACGGAATGGTGTGCACGGTGCCGGCCAGATCGCGCAGGCGCACGCGCCGGATCGTCACCGATTCGACCACCCCGGCCTTGTCGCCGACCTGGATGACGTCACCCACCTCGAACAGGTTCTCAATCAGGATGAACGCGCCGGTGATCACGTCCTTGACCAGGGTCTGGGCGCCGAAGCCGACGGCGAGGCCCACCACGCCGGCGCCGGCGAGCAGCGGCGCGATATCCACGCCGAGCTCCGCCAGGACCATCAGCGTGGTGAGCACCGACAGGATCACCATCAGGGCGTTGCGGGCGACGTCGAGCAGCGTGCGCGCGCGGGCGCTCGGCAACGCCGCGCCGTCCGCCCCGCCGTCGAGGTAGCCCTCGATGACGTTGCTCGCCACCTCCCAGACCAGGACGGCGCCGAAGATGACGCCGGCGAGGGTGAACGCCGTGCCACCCAGTGCGCGCCCCGGCGTGCTCGTGGCCCAGGCGAAGGTGTCGATGCCCCAGGCCTGCAGCAGCGCCAGCAGGCCGATGATCCCGACGGCCGCCTTGGCGACCGTGCGCAGCCCGGCGAGATAGCGGTTCGCGCGCGCCTCGAGTCGCGGGAAGCGCGCGTGCAGATCCTCGCTGATGTGAAACCCGCGCTCGAAGCCCGCGTCCAGCAGGTGCACCGCGCCACGCGCGAGCAGCAGCACGAGCACGGACAGCAGGCTGGCGCGCAGGACGTAGGCAAAGCCCCCGGGCAGGTCCAGCGCCCACACCGCATACAGGACGACGACGTACACGATGGCGATCACGTGCCAGCTCGCCGCCAGGCGCCGGCGCAACAGGCGCAGGCCCATGCGCGCGTCGTCACCGGAGACGTGCGTGGCGCGTATGCGGGTGGCGACCGCGGCGCGGTTCTGCAGGATGAGCACCACGAGCAGAGCGGTAATGAACAGGCCGAGCAGCCGCAGCAGCGCCAGATAGATGCCGACCGTCAGACCGAGAAACAGACCGGCCTGCAGGGCGAAATAACCGTATACCGAGGTCAGCGCCAGGCGCCGCACCCAGATGTCGACGTAGTTGGCGCTCTCGTCGCCGAGCGGCAGCAGGCGCAGGCGCGGCGCGGTCGGCGCGACCACGACCCGTGCCAGCGCGAGCACGGTCCACACGATGATGCCGGCGTTGACCCACGCGAGCGCGACCAGGCGCGTGTTGGGGCGGGTTTCGATCACGCTCAGCACGAGGTAGGCGACCGCCGCGAGCACGAGCACGGGCACCATGTCCACGATCCAGCGCACGGCGAGCGCGGCCAGACGCAGCAATAGCCCGGCGCTGACCCGTTCGGCCACGCTGCGCCGCGGGCGCCGCAGCGCGATGCGCACGGCGTAGGCGCTGCCGTAGGCGGCGCCCAGAACGAGCAGCAGGCTGCTCAGCACTTCGACCCAGATCCCGCGCCGCTGCGGATCCGTGGCCTGCTCGTGCATCCAGGCGTACAGATCCGGCAGCGCATCGACCATCCCGGCGACCACCATCACGCCATCGGTGAGCCGGCCGAGCCGTTGCGCCACCGCCTGGAGCAGATCCGCGACGGCGCTGCGGGCCGCGACGGGCGCGGCTTGCGGCGCGGGCGCCTGGGCCGCGCGCAGCAGCCGCAATTGCGCGATCAGCTGCTCGCGCGCGGCCGGATCCTCCAGCGTCTCGACCAGCGCATCGATCCGGGCGCCGTCCGCGGCGGGTTCGGCGCTCACGGCCGCGCCGGCGCTGGCCGCGCCGGCGCTCCACAGCGACGCCAGCACGATGAACGCGCGCACCAGCACTCGCAATTGCAGCCGCATCGAGATCGACATCAGTGTTACGCACGCACCCCGCCGTGGCGGGCTGCGTCGAACCGGAGAATGAGGATCCCAGCCTACCGCCTTGGCCGGGGATGTCAAAACGCCGGCACGGGCCCGGTACCGCGCGCTTGACCGCATCGGCCATGCGAACGACGATCGCTACCCCGGCCGCACCGGCCGCACCCGCATCCTGATTGCACGGAGCACAAGATGACCGAAAACGAGACTGAAGGCGATCCGGACTGGGAAGCGCAATTGCCGCTGAGCCTCACCCCGTCCGCCCTGATTCACACGCTGCTGTGGTCCGCGGATGCCGTGCACACCGGCTGGGAGAGCTGCATCGAGCACGACCTGGTGCTGTCGGAGATCAACGCCATCGACGAGCTCAGCGACAATCACTGCCGGCTGGTCGAGCAGGAATACCTCGACGATGAGCAGGCCGAGATCACCTGGCACGACTGGGCGGTCGAGCTGAAGATCGGCAACGTGTTCGTGGCCGGGCACTGGCGCGCGCAGGCCGACACCAATCTCGCCGACTGGGACTGGTGCGTCGGCGAGGCCGAGAAGGCGTTCACCTCGGCCTGCGTGCTGGTCGGCAAACGGGTCAGGCGCGGCCTCGCCGTCGACGCCCCGACGGGCTTGCACCGCGTCGGGCGCACGCACCACTGACGCGGCGCTGACCGGGGTTCGCGTTCACGCCGCCCGTGGGGCGCGCAAGCGCGCACCCCGCCACGGGGCGGCGGCGGGCGTTCAAAGCATGCCGAGCAGCAGGGTCGCGATGCCGAGGAAGCTGAAAAATCCCATGACGTCGGTCACCGTCGTCAGCACGATGGACGCGGACTGCGCCGGATCCTGACGCGCCAGCGTGAGCAGGATCGGTATGGCCGCGCCGGACACGCAGGCGATGGCCATGGACAGGACCATCGACAGGCCGATGATGACCATCAGCCCGAAGGACTGACTCCACAGGTACACGCCGATCGCGGTCGTGAGCGCGACGGCGGCCCCGTTCACGACCCCGACACAGGCCTCTTTCCACAACACGCGGCGCCAGTGGCCGATGTGGATCTCCCGCAGCGCCAAGCCGCGAATGACCACGGCGAGCGCCTGGGCACCGGTATTGCCCGATTGCCCGGCGACCACCGGCAGGAGCACGGCGAGGGCGGTGTATTTTTCGATCGTGCCCTCGAACAGGCCGACCACCGACGCGGCGAGAAACGCGGTCGCGAGGTTGATCTGCAGCCAGGGCAGGCGTTTGCGCACCGCCAGGTTGGGGCTCGACAGGGCGCGTTCGTCGCGGCTCGCGCCGAACAGGGTCTGAATGTCCGCGGTCGCCTCTTCCTTGGCCGCAGTGACCAGCTCGTCGTAACGGACCACGCCGATGAGACGGCCTTCGACGTCGACCACCGGCAGGCTGCTCAGGCGATGCTCTTCCATGACTTCGACGATGTCGTCGACCGTCGCCGTGGCCGTGACGAAACCCGGGATCGGTTGCAGGAACTCCGCGAGCCGATCGTCGGAGTCGGCCAGCACCAGATCCTGGATCTCGACGATCCCGTCGATGCGGCTGTCGGCGTCGACGATGATGAGGATCCGGCGCGCGCGCACCGGCCGCAGGCGCGCACCCTGCAGGCGCAGCCGACCGAGCGCCTCGCTCACCGTCATGTCGCGGCGCAGGTAGATGATGCGCGGATCCATGAGGCTGCCGGCGGTCCCCAGCGGGTACTGGAGGATGAGCTTCAGGTCACGGGCGACGGACTTGTCGAACAGCCCCAGATAACGCTCACGCTGTTCCAGCTCGAGCGTCGCGAGTATGGTGGCCGCGCGGGTCGGGTCCATGCGGTTCATGACCGCGACCGCGTTGTGGTTGGGTACCTGCTCGAGCAGCGCGGCGGCCACGTCCGGCGACAGCCGCTCCCAGACCGGGACCGCGGTGTCCGGCGGCTGGCCGCCGATTGCCTCGGCCGCGTCGGCTGTGTCGAGCTTCTCGAGCTCGGCGGCCGCCTCGGCCGGGTGGCGCTCGAACAGGGAGCGATTGAGCGTCACGGCGATGTCGTCGGTCTGCGGTTCGGTCATGAGCGTTTTTGTCCGTTCGTTTCGATTGTTGAGGCGGCTGCATCGGCGATGAGGCGCGCACCCGGAGCCCACAGGATCTCCGCCAGCGTGAGCAGTGCTTCCGACAGGTCCGCCGACGGCTGCTGGCTCGCGGACTCCGCCTCGAGGCTGCGGTACAGGTCCACGCGCGCGAGCACGCCGACGAACACGCCGTCGGCGTCGACGACGGGCAGATGATCGTATTGCGCCCAGCCCGGATTGTCTCGCTCCGCGGCCAGCATCGCCCGCGCGTGCAGCGGCCGCGGAACACGCTCGTACAGGTCGGCGAGCGCTGCGTCCTCCCGCTCGAGGGCCACACGCACGAGCGAAACCGCGGCCAGGGGCCGGCGGTCCGGATCGAGTACGAACACGGTCGGGAAGACGCGGCCGGTCGCGCCGGCGAGCGTGCGCCGGGCGGCGGCGACCGTGGGTTCCGCGCTCAGCAGCGCGACCGCCGGCTCCATGCAGGCACCGACGCTGCCGCGCAGATGACTCAAGCGGGCGTCGACGAGTTGCCCGAGCGGGATCGGCAACCGCGCCCGCAGCGCCACGCGCTGCTCGCGCGGCAGGGCCGCCGCGACACGGGCGGCGGTGACCGGATCGAGATCCACGAGCAGCTGCACCGCGGCGTCCACGGGCCAGGCGCCCAGACAGGTCGCCGCCGCGTGCGGCGCGAGCAGCGGCAACACCTCCTGGAGCATGCCGGCGGGCAGCGCGCGGGCGAACTGCGCCAGGGCCGGCGCCGCCGTCGCGTTCAGGATCCAGGCGGCCTCGGTCGGGAAGCGCCGCAGATAGGCGAGCGCCAGCTCATGCGCCATCGGGCGGCGAGTCCCTGTCGACGAGGACGGACACCACGGCATTGAAATTCTTGGCCGGGATCAGCGCCCGGCCGTCGCGGGTGTCGAGCACGATGGCGGTGCCGGTGAACTCCAGGATCTCCCCTTCCATGTCGTCGATGCGGATGCGCTGACCGACCCGGTAGACCTTGCGCAGGTAGTGCGCGGCGATGACGTTGTCCACCGACGAGCCGGCGCCCAGACCGAAGGCGAGGGCGATGCCGCCGAATGCCGCGCCGGCGGCGATGGCGACGATCGTCCCGAGCAGGCTGACGTCGACGCCGAGCTGACCGATGCCGACGATGATCGACACGCCCAGCACCAGCACGTACACGACCCGACCGAGCAGCGCCGCGTCCTTCAGGCGCAGCGTCGCCCCGGCGGCGCCGACGGCGTCGCGCAGAAACGATCCGAACAGGTAGCCGATCAGCACGATCACGGCGGACGCGAAGACGTTGGGCAGGTAGGCGATGATCCGGCTCAGCCAGTGCGCCAGCCCGGGCAGGCTCAGACTCTCCGCCGCGGCCGTGACGAAGAACAGCAGGACGAGCCAGAAGGCGGCGCTGGCCAGCACGCGGGACACCGGCCAGCGCGGATGCAACAGCCCGCCCCAGCGCGACAGGCCGAATCGCTGGGCGAGGTGGTCGAGGCCGGCGCCCAGACGCAGGATGATGGAACGCAGCAGGCGGGCGAGCATGAAACCCACCACCAGCAGCAACAGCGCCGCGAGCAGGCTCGGCAGGTAGGCGCCGACGGCGCGCAGGAAATCGTTGTAGCTCGTGGTGATGAGCTGGGTCCACTGGTCGTAGCTCTGCATCACTGGTATCCCCGCACCGCTAACCGCAGCCGACAGCCTACCGCAAGCCCGCCACGCCCGCAGCGGCTGCGAATGTTGCACCCGCGCGCACGCCCCCGCACGTTCGCGCCGGCCGCCGGTGCGCGGCGCGCGCCGGACGAGGTTCCGCTTGGACCGCGCGCCTGCCGCCGCGTTCGGCGCGGGCGGGCTTACGGTAGAATGACGCCGGCTCCGCGAGTAAATCACATGACGTCTTCGCAACGCATCCGTCGCCTGCTCATCGCCAACCGTGGCGAGATCTCGATCCGCGTGCAGCGCGCGGCGGCGGAGCTCGGCATCCGCACGATGGCCGTGTACTCCCAGGAGGATCGCTTCTCGTTGCACCGGTTCAAGGCGGACGAGGCCTACCTCGTCGGCAAGGGCCTGACGCCGGTCCAGGCCTATCTCGACATCGGGGAGGTGCTGCGGGTCGCGCAGCGGACCCGCAGCCAGGCCATTCATCCGGGCTACGGGTTTCTGGCCGAGAACCCGCAGTTCGCCCGCGCCTGCATCGACGCCGGGCTGATCTGGGTGGGTCCGCCGCCGGCGGTCATGGACACACTCGGCAACAAGGTGGCCGCACGCGCGCTGGCCGAGCGCGCCGGCGTGCCCGTGATGCCGGCCTCGCCGCCCCTGCCGCGCGACCCGGCGCGCATACGCGAGCTCGCCGCCGCGATCGGTTTCCCGCTCATGGTCAAGGCGACCTGGGGCGGCGGCGGCCGTGGCACCCGGGTGGTGCGCGAGGAACGCGAGCTCATCGACCTGGTCACGACCGCGCGCAACGAGGCCGCGACCGCGTTCGGCAACGACGAGGTCTACCTGGAGAAGCTGGTCGAACGCGCGCGCCACGTCGAAGTGCAGATCATCGGTGACGCGCACGGCAACCTCGTACACCTCTTCGAGCGCGATTGCACCGTGCAACGCCGGCATCAGAAGGTGGTCGAGCGGGCGCCGGCGATATTTCTCGATCCGGGGCAGCGCGAGGAGCTGTGCGGACACGCACTGAAGCTCGGGCGCGCCGCCGGCTACGTCAACGCCGGCACGGTCGAGTTCCTGCAAGACGTCGACACGGGTCGTTTCTATTTCATCGAAGTCAACCCGCGCGTGCAGGTCGAGCACACGGTGACCGAGAACGTGACCGGCATCGACATCGTCAAGGCGCAGATCCTCATCGCGGGCGGTGGCGAAATCGGCTCGATGGACAGCGGCGTGCCGCAGCAGGACGCGATCCGCCTCAACGGCCACGCCATGCAGTGCCGCATCACCACCGAGGATCCGGAGAACGGCTTCATCCCGGACTACGGCGTCATCTCCGCCTACCGCAGTCCGGCCGGCTTCGGCATCCGGCTCGACGCGGGCACCGCCTATGCCGGCGCGCGCATCACACGCTACTACGACTCCCTGCTGGTCAAGGTCACGGCGTGGGGCGTGACGCCGCAGGAGACCGTGGCGCGCATGCGCCGCGCGCTCGCCGAGTTCCGCATCCGCGGCGTGCGCACCAATCTGGTGTTCCTCGAGAGCCTGATGCGCAACCCGCGCTTTCGCAACGCCGAGTACACCACGACCTTCATCGACGACACGCCCGAGCTGCTGCGCTTTCGCCGCCGTCGCGACCGCGTGACGCGGCTGCTCAATTTCGTCAGCGACGTGATCGTGAACGGCAACGTCGAGGTCGCCGGCCGCACACACCCCCCGCAGATCGTCCTGCCCAAGGCCCCGGAGCTCGACGGGCGCGCCGTTCCGGACGGCAGCCGCCAGCGGCTCGAGGCGCTGGGTCCCGAAAAGTTCGCGCACTGGATGCGTGCGCAGCAACGCGTGCTGGTGACCGACACCACCTTTCGTGACGCCCACCAGTCGCTGATCGCGACGCGGATGCGCACGCACGACATGGCCGCCATCGCGCCCGTGTACGCACGCCTGCTGCCCGATCTGCTGTCGGTCGAGTGCTGGGGTGGAGCGACTTTCGACGTCGCCCTGCGCTTTCTGAAGGAATGCCCGTGGGAACGCCTGGCGCTGCTGCGCGAGCGACTGCCGAACGTGCTCCTGCAGATGCTGCTGCGTGCCGCGAACGGCGTCGGCTACACCAATTATCCGGACAACGTCGTCGCCTTTTTCGTGCGCGAGGCCGCGCGCGCGGGCGTGGATCTGTTCCGCGTGTTCGACTCGCTGAACTGGATCGAGAACATGCGCCCGGCCATGGACGCGGTGCTCGAAACGGGCAAGCTGTGCGAGGCGGCGATCTGCTACACCGGGGATCTCAGCGATCCGGCGTGCACCAAGTACGATCTGAAGTACTACGTAGGCCTCGCCCGCGAGCTGGAGCGCGCCGGCGCGCACATCCTCGCCATCAAGGACATGGCGGGCCTTTGCCGGCCACGCGCCGCGAGCATGCTCGTCAGGACGCTGCGCGAGGAGATCGGTCTGCCGATCCATTTCCACACCCACGACACCAGCGGCATCGCGGCAGCGAGCGTCCTTGCCGCGATCGACGCCGGCTGCGACGCGGTGGATGCGGCCGTCGATTCCATGAGCGGACTGACCTCGCAGCCGAACCTCGGGTCCATCGTCGAGGCACTGCGCCACGACGAGCGCTCGACCGGCATCGATCCCGAGCACCTGCGGGTCGTGTCGAGGTACTTCGAGCAGGTTCGCAGCTGCTATGGCGCGTTCGAGAGCGACATTCGCTCGGGTGCCTCGGAGGTCTACGTGCACGGCATGCCGGGTGGCCAGTACACCAACCTGCGCGAACAGGCGCGCGCGCTGGGACTGGCGGAACGCTGGGCCGACGTTGCCGGCGCGTATGCCGAGGTCAACGACATGTTCGGCGACATCGTCAAGGTGACACCGACCTCCAAGGTGGTCGGTGACATGGCTCTGATGATGGTCACCAGCGGCCTGACGCGCGCCGACGTCCTGGACCCGGAGTCGGAGATCGCGTTTCCCGAATCAGTCGTGTCGTTCTTTCGCGGCGATCTCGGCCAGCCCTACGGTGGCTTTCCGGCATCGCTGCAGCGCAAGGTGCTCAAGGGCGAAGCCCCGCTCGAGCGCCGGCCGGGCGCGGTGCTGGCGGCGGTGGACCTGGAGGCGGTGCGTGCCGAGGTGGCCCACAAGGCCGAGCGGCGCATCGGCGATCAGCAGCTCGCGTCCTACCTGATGTACCCGAAGGTGTTCCTTGACTGGGTGGCCGCACGACGGCACTACGGCGACATCAGCGTGTTGCCGACCCCGGTGTTCTTTTACGGCATGGAGCCGGGCCAGGAGATCAGCGTCGACGTCGAGCCCGGCAAGGCGGTGGTGATCCGCTTCGTGACCATGAGCGATCCGCACGAGGACGGCTCACGCACGGTGTTCTACGAGGTCAACGGCCAGCCGCGCTCGGTGTCGGTCAGTGACCGCGCGCTGGCACCGGAAAAAGTGCCCGCCCAGAAGGCCGAAGCCGGAAATTCCGCCCACGTCGGGGCGCCCATGCCGGGGCTGGTCGCCACGGTATGCGTGGCGACCGGGGAGCGGGTGAGTCGGGGCGATCTGCTGCTCACCATCGAGGCGATGAAGATGGAGGCCGGCGTGCGCGCCGAGCGCGACGGCCGGGTCAAGGAAGTGCTGGTGCAGCCCGGCCAGCAGATCGACGTCAAGGATCTGCTGCTGGTGCTGAAGGACTGACGGGGCGGGCGGGCCATCGGCGCGCCTGGTGGTGCCGGATCGCGGCGCACCGCCGTCACCCCCGGGGCGGCGCAACGGCGCGAGACGATCGCGGGAGCGGGTCAGCCCCGGCGTTTTGCGCGCGCGGGACCGCGGCCTCGGTCCGGTCCTGCGGCGGGCCCGGCCGGGCCCGCCGCAGACCGAGTCCGGCGCTGCGGACCGAAAAGTACCGCGTTACCGGACGCTGGAGATGGGACTGAATTTATTCGGTGTACTTGATCGAGCAGGTGGCGCTGCCGAAGGTGCCGCATACCGCCGGGTCTTTCTTGCCCGTGGCGATCTTGCCACCGCCATAGGCGCCGGTGTTGTCGCCACCGTAGGTGAAGCCGGTCTGATCGTCGATCATGACCTTGTTGCCCTTCATGTCGCGAGCCTCGGTCGCGAATACCGGCGCGGCGAGCATCACGGCGAGACCGGCGCCGAACACGACCGTCAGAGACTTGGAAATCTTCATGTTAACCTCCTCATTTTGAATCGGTTATTGCTTTTCGTAGCTTGGGCCGTGGAAACAGCGCCCATGCTTGCTTCGGCAAGCCCGGCACAGGCAGCGCTGACCTGTCTCCGTAAGTCCGAGGTTATTCTATGCGTGTCAAAACCGAGCGGCAAATGCCGCTCCGGAGGCCATCGATGCAGTCTGCGGCGCACCTGCCCACGAACTACGGACGCGGCCGCCGGCGGCGTTCGCCGGCGGCACCGGCCTTGCTCGCAGCGCTGCTGCTGACGGCGATCACGGCGGCGGCGCAGTCCGGTTTTCACCCCCGGCAGGAGCCGGCGGCGGCGCCGGTCGAGCCGGCACCGGCCGCACCCGCGGCCGAGGCTCCGGCGGCTCCGGCAAGCGCCCCGCGGGAAGGCGCCGCGGCGACCGGCGACGACAAGGTCGAGTGTGCGTGGCAGTGCCTGCGCTGGAGCAAGCGCTGCAACGTCGACCCGCGCGGCGTCTATCGCTGCGATCGCATGTGCGATCGCTTCGAGGAGGTCTGCGAATAGCGCCGCGGCACGCGCCAGGCGCGCGTGAAACTTGCGCCCGCCGCAGCGGGACGGTTCCCGGGCGTTCCCGGCCAGGCGCGGGGGTGCGCGAAATCGCGTGCGCAGCGGGCCTGCGAAAACGATCCGGGTGTCTCCGCAAGGCGGCCAGGGACGTCCAGGGGCCGTCGCAACCGGCGCGGTGATGGTTTCACGAGTTCTCAGCAGGCACGGGCGAAAACCAGATCGATGACCGGCCGACCGGCGTCCAGGGCGCGCCGTTCGAAGCGGGTCAGCGGTCGCCAGCGGGGGCGCGGCGCCAGCTCCGCGCCGGCGCCGAGGTTGGTGAGCTGCGGCACCTGGCGCGCCGCCTCGAGCACCGCCGCGGCGTAGTCGCTCCAGTCCGTGGCGACGTACAGGCGTCCGTGCTCCTTCAGACGGCTGGCGATGCAGCCGAGGACGTCGCGATTCAGCAGGCGACGCTTGTGATGTCGCTTCTTCGGCCAGGGATCGGGAAAGAACACGTACACCCCGTCCAGACTCTCGGGCCGCAGGCGCTGTTCGAGCACCTCCGCGGCGTCGCTGGCAAGGACCCTGACGTTGTCGCAGCCCTGGCGCGCCAGCGCCTGCAGCAAGCGCCCCACACCCGGACGATAGACCTCGATGCCGAGGTAATCCTGTTCCGGGCGCGCGGTCGCGAGGCTCACCAGCAGCTCGCCGGCGCCGCAACCGATTTCGAGCAGAAACGGCGCGTGGCGACCGAACACGGCGGCGGGCTCCAGCGGCCCGCCCGCCGGATCCAGCGTGTAACGGCCGGCCAGCGCATCGAGTGCGCGCCGCTGGCCAGCGGTAAGCCGGCCCTCGCGACGGACGAAGCTGCGAACCGCGCGCACGGCGGCTGGAGGTCGTGGCGAGCGCGCGGCGCGCGTCAGAGCGCGTGAAACATTCGCCCGCCGCAGCGAGACGGTTGCCGGGCGTTCCGGGCCAGGCGCGGTGATGGTTTCACAAACTCTCAGCTGAACAGCCCGTCGGCCGGCGAGGACGCGCTCGCATAGCGGCGCCGGGGCATGCGACCGGCCAGAAACGCTTCCCTGCCGGCTTCGATCGCCTTACGCATGGCAGAGGCCATCAGCACCGGATTTTTCGCTTCGGCGATCGCGGTGTTCATGAGCACGCCGTCGCAACCGAGCTCCATCGCGACCGCCGCATCGGAGGCCGTGCCCACCCCGGCGTCCACGAGCACCGGCACGCCGGCGTTCTCGACGATGGTGAGAATGTTGTAGGGGTTGCGCACGCCCAGGCCCGATCCGATCGGCGCGGCCAGCGGCATGACGGCGACGCACCCGGCTTCCTCGAAGCGCCTGGCCATCACCGGGTCGTCGCTGGTGTACACCATCACCTTGAACCCGTCGGCGACGAGCTCCCTGGTCGCCTCCAGGGTCGCGGGAACGTCGGGGTAGAGGGTCTTCTGGTCGCCGAGCACCTCGAGCTTGACCAGGTCGTGGCCGTCCAGCAGCTCGCGCGCGAGCCGGCAGGTGCGCACGGCCGAGGCCGCGTCGTAGCAGCCGGCGGTATTGGGCAGGATCGTGTAACGGTCCGGCGGCAGGTAATCGAGCAGGTTGGGCTCACCGGCGTTCTGGCCGATGTTGGTGCGCCGCACTGCCACGGTCACGATCTCGGCGCCGCTCGCTTCGATGGCGTCGCGGGTCTGCTCCAGATCGCGGTACTTGCCCGTACCCACGAGCAGACGCGAGCGGTAGCTGCGTCCGGCGATGACGAGCCGATCGGCTGCGGAATCGTGAACGGTGTCGAGCATGGCGGCGTGAAAGCTGTGCGGCAGGTGAGGCGCGGATTATAGCGCCGCAGCACGGACACTAACCACCGCCGATGGCGCGGACGATCTCGATTCGATCACCGTCGCGCAGATGGCGCGCGGCACGCTCGCTGCGAGGCACGACCTCGTCGTTGACCTCCACGGCGATGCGACCGGCGACGCCGAGCGCGTCGAGGAGCTGCGCGATCGTACAGCCGGCGGCCGCCTCGCGCGGCTCACCATTGACGACTACGAGCATGTGGGCCACGCGATGAACCGGCGCGCGCGCCGCGACACGGCCCGGATCGGCCACGACGGCGGCCGCCCGGCGCTCACAGGTCTATGACCAGCCCCTCGCACGCAATCTCGCACTCCAGCGAGGCGCCGCGTTCGCGGATGATGTCCACCGCATGACGCTGGATCCCGAATATCTTCTCGTCGTCGTAGCTGGGGTCGTGGTGGTACAGGTACAGCCGCTTGACGCCGGCATCGATTGCCGAATGCACGGTGTCGATGTAGCAGGAATGCCCCCAGCCACGCTTGCGATCGTAATCGTGCGGGGTGTACTGCGCGTCGTGGATGAGTATGTCGGCGGACTCGATGAACTTGAGCTCGGCCGCGCGCTCCTCCTCGTTGATGCGCAGCATGATCTCGTGCTCTTCGGCATCGAACTCGGCATGGCGCTGCGCGATCGACTTGGCGAGAAACAGACACTCGTTGTCGGACACGTAGACGATGGACTTGCCGTTGACCTCGATGCGATAGCCGTACGTCACGCCGGGATGGTGCACATTGTGATAGCTGATGTGCATGGGCCCGTGCGTGATGCCGCCCTGGCGCGGATCGAGATACTCGATGTTCGCCATCCAGGTCTCGGTCTCGACCGGAAAGTACGGCGCTTTCATCTGCGCCGCGAGCTTCTGTTCGATGTCCTTGGCGCTCTCGCCCGGGCCGAAGAAACGGATGTTCCAGTCGCGCTGGAACGCCGGCACGAAGAACGGCATCCCGCAGATGTGATCCCAGTGGTAGTGGGTGAAGATGACCAGCAGCTCATGCCTGCCGCCGGCGCGTATGAGCTCCTCACCGAAGGGGATGATGCCGGTGCCGCCGTCACAGGCGAGCACGTGGTCGCCCACCCGGATCTCCACGCAGGAGGTGTTGCCGCCGACCTTGAGGTGTGTCCCGAACGGCGCGGCATACGATCCACGCACGCCCCAGAAGCGGAGATAGGCCTCGCTCATACCCGGTCGGAGCCGTGCTCTTCACCGCCGCCGGTATGGCGCGTGATCAACTCCTGGATCTTCTGCGTCGTGACCGGCTTGGCGACGAAATCCAGGGCACCGAGATCCTTGGCGGTGGTTCGATCCTGGGCATAGTCCTTGGAGCTGATCATCACGACGCGGGTGCCCTGGTGACGAGGGAGCCGGCGCAACTCCTGCAGGAAGGTCAGGCCATCCTTGTCCGGCATGATGATGTCGAGAAAGACGAGGTCCGGCGTCTCTTTCTCGAGGAAGGCGAGCGAGTCGGCCGCGGAGCCGAAGCACCTGACATCGACGTTCATGCTCGCGGCAATCCGCTCGAAGAACGCCCTCACCGTAGCGCTATCATCGACGACGACGACGGTAGGTGTCGGCTTGTTCATCAGCGCGTCAGCGGCGCACTCCCGGCAGACGCCGGACTGTCCGGTTCGTGGCGAACGCTGGCAAGTATAACCTAAACAAGCGCTTATCCTTCTTAATTCATTTGCGCGGCCACGCCCGAACTGGCTCCGAATGCCGGCCGCCCTGTCCCCCTACGGTTCGCCGCGGCACGGATACGACATCACAGGCTCCCGCGCGCAATACTACACCATCGTGACACGATGGTCCGCCAGCCGCCGGTCCGCGGGGCGTGTTGCGCTGCGCATTTTCGCGCTTGCGCCGGTTCCGGGCTCGGCTTTGACTGGATCCGGTAAACCTTTAGAATTTCGGGGCCTTATCAGCGCGGGTGTAGTTCAATGGCAGAACATCAGCTTCCCAAGCTGAGAACGTGGGTTCGATTCCCATCACCCGCTCCAGCGTACGTCGTCGCATGCGGACCGGACGGCCTGCGCCGTCGGGCGGGGCGATAACCACGTCCGCGACCCGACGAGCCGGCCCGTGCAGCAGGAAAGCTTCGAGTCCCCCGCGGTCGAACGCGCGGCAGCCCGGCTGTATCGCCCGGATCTGCCCTATCACAATTTCGGGCACGCGCTCGAAGCGGTGGCCAACGGTCGCGAAATCGTCGGCCGCTGCCGCGAAGAGGGGATCCGTATCGACGAGCAGGTGGTCTACTACGCGTTGCTGTTTCACGACGCCGGTTACCACGAGGATCACCTTGCCCACGGTTGCGAGACCAAGGAGATCTACTCGGCCCGGCTGGCGGCCGAGGAGCTCGCGCGCCACGGCGTGCAGGCGCGCGTCATCGACAAGGTCTGCGCGGCGATCATCAGCACCGACCGTTACGCCTCGTTCCGGACCAATGAGCAGAAAGCGGTGCGGGCGGCCGATCTCGCCGGGCTCGCGGCCGACTATGAAATTTTCCGCGCCAATACCGAGAAGCTGCGCCAGGAGCACGCACTGCTGACCGGCCAGTCGATCGACTGGCCGACGTGGGTCGCCGGCGCGATCGACGTGCTGCGCACCTACCTGAACCAGGAGATCCGGCTGACCAGCTATTTCTCGAACCGCCATGGCCGGTCGGTGTTCCACACGCGCGCGCTGGCGAACATCGAACGGCTGCGCCAGGAGGATCTGCCGCCGCGGCTCGCGCGGACCTGCTGAGCACCGCGGCTGCGGCCGGCTGAGCGGCGCGCGGCGCGGGCCGGATTCAGGTGGCGCCCGGCACGCTGGCGTCCTTGATGCGCAGGAGCATGAAGTCCATGCCCGCCTCGATCAGGCGGTTGCGCATGGTGGCCAGAGCGTCGAGGTCGCTGATCGGGCCGATGCGCACGCGGAACCAGATGTCTTCGCCGTTGATCACGACGCGTTCGATGTTGGCCGTGATGCCGCGCAGAGCGAGCTCGGCCTTCGCGCGGTCGGCTTCCTCGAAGCGCTGGAACGAGCCGACCTGGATGACGTACGCGCCGGCGGCCATCGTTTCCTCGACCTGCTGCTCGGGTACCGGCAGCTTCCAGTCGGGCACCTTGACCTCCATCTCCGGCAGGATGGTATAGAAATCAAAGCGCGGCTTGGGCGGCGCGGCGACGTCCGGCGGGACCGCCGGATGTGCCGCCGGCTCGGACGCCGGTGCCGCGCCCGCCACGTCGCGGGCCGGCGGCGCCGCCGGCCCGCGCAGGTAGATCCCCAGCGCCACGACCAGACCGATGGCCAGACCCGCCACGAACGGCAGCCACCCGAACGGCCCCGGACGCGGCGCCGGTGCCTTGGCCCGCTTGTAGTCACGCGCCATTACATCGTCTCCGGCGCACGGACGCCCAGCAGGCGCAGGCCGTTGGCGATCACCTGGCGCACTGCCGCGATGAGATTCAGGCGGGCGTCTCGCAGCGTATCGTCCTCGACGAGAAACTTGTGCGCGCCGTAGTAGACGTGGAGCTCGTTGGCGAGATCGCGCAGGAAATGCGCGAGCTGGTGCGGTTCCCGGTTCAGTGCGGCCGTCGCGACGACCTCCGGATAGCGGCCGAGCGAGGCGATCAGATCCTGTTCGTGGGGTTCGGCCAGCGCATCGAGAGCGACCCGCCCGCGCCCCGGGTCCCACGCGAGGCCCTTGTCCGCGAGCTGGCGAAAGACGCTGCACACGCGCGCGTGCGCATACTGGACGTAGTACACGGGATTGTCGGCGGACTGCGACTTGGCGAGATCGAGGTCGAATTCCAGGTGCTGGTCGGCCTTGCGGGCGACGTAGTAATAGCGGGCCGCGTCCATACCCACCTCCTGGCACAGCTCCGCCAGGGTGATGAACTCGCCCGAGCGCGTCGACATCTGCACGCGCTCACCGCCCCTGAACAGGGTCGCGAACTGCACCAGGCGTACCTCGAGCCGGTCCGGATCGTGGCCCAGGGCCTGCAGCGCGGCCTTCAGCCTGGGAACGTAACCGTGATGGTCGGCGCCCCAGACGTTGATGACCTGCTCGAATCCGCGCTCGATCTTGTCCAGGTGGTACGCGACGTCCGCGGCAAAGTAAGTGCTCTGCCCGTTCTCGCGCACCACGACCCGATCCTTCTCGTCACCGAAATCGCTCGAGCGAAACCAGCGCGCACCGTCGCGCGTGTACAGCGCACCCGCCGCATCGAGGCGCTCGATGGCGCGCTCGACCGCGCCGCGTACGGCGAGGCTGCGCTCCGAATACCACACGTCGTAGGTCACGCCGAACGCCCCCAGATCGGCCTTGATGCCCGCCAGCACGCTGTCGAGGCCGAAGTCGAAGACCTCGCGGTAAGCCGGCGCGCCGAGCAGCTCGCGCGCCGCCCCGACCAGCCGATCCACGGTCGTCTCCGCGTCGTGACCGGCGGCCGCATCGAACAGCGGGCGCAGATCGCCGACCTGGTGGGACTGCCCGTAACGCTCGCGCAGCGCCCGGGCGATGTCGACGACGTACGCGCCCTTGTAGACGTTGTCCGGGAACGGAACTTCGGCGCCGGCCGCCTGCAGGTATCGCAGCCACACGCTCAACGCGAGGATGTCCATCTGCCGGCCCGCGTCATTGATGTAGTACTCCCGGCAGACGTCGAAACCCACGGCGGCTAGCAGGTTGGCCACCACCGCACCGTAGGCGGCGCCACGGCCGTGGCCGATATGCAGCGGCCCGGTCGGATTCGCCGACACGAACTCCACTTGCAGGCGCCGGCCGGCCCCGGTGTCGCTGCAGCCATAGCGCTCGCCGGCGTCCAGTACGCGCGTCACCGTGTCCAGCACCGCATCGCGCCGGAGAAAGAAATTGATGAACCCGGGCCCGGCGACCTCCGCGCGTTCGACCAGCGGCGAATGCGGCAGGGCGGCGATGATGCGCTCGGCGAGCGCACGCGGGTTGGTACCCGCCGCCCGGGCGAGCAGCATGGCGACGTTGCTGGCGAAGTCGCCGTGGCGGCTGTCCCGGGTGCGATCGACGCGGATCTCGCCGGCTTGCGGCCGCGATGGCAGGGTGACCGTCACGCTCTCGTCGGCGAGCGCACGGGCCAGGAGTTGCGCGAGTTGTTGCTTCAATGTGCGTCCTTGGGGATCGGCGCCCCGCGAACCAGGGCAAAAAGGGCGTTGGATTCTAACGCGCACTCGCAATGTGGAGAAGGCGACGCCGGCCCGACAGCGCGCCGCCGACCCCGGCGCTCACAGCAGTTCCTGCGGATCGACGTCGATCGACCAGCGCACCCGGCGGATCTGCGGCAGCGCTTCGAGCTCGGGTAGCGCCCGCGTGACGGCGCTGGCCAGCGCGGCGCGCTCGGACGCCTGCAGCAGCAGCTGTGCGCGGTAGCTGCCGGCGCGGCGCTCCATCGGTGCCGGCACCGGCCCGAGCACGGCCACGGGCGCGCCGCCGCGCGCCCGGAGGATTGCAGCGGCGCGTTCGAGAAACGCGTGCACCGGCGAGCGCTGCTTGGCTTCGGCGCGCAGCATCGCCAGCGCGCTGTACGGCGGCAGTCCCGCCTGGCTGCGCTCCGCCAGCGCCGCTTCCGCCCAGGCGCTGAAGCCGGCGCGGAACAGCACGCTGAACAGCGGGTGCTCGGGAAAACGGGTCTGCACCAGGACCTCGCCGCGACGCTCTCCGCGACCGGCGCGCCCGGCGACCTGAACCAGCAGTTGCGCCAGCCGTTCCGTGGCCCGGAAGTCGGCGCCGTACAGGCGACCGTCGGCGTCGAGCACGGCGACCAGGGTCACGTCGGGGAAATCGTGCCCCTTGGACAGCATCTGCGTGCCGACCAGGATCCGCGCGACGCCGTCACGCACGCTGGCGAGGCTGGTTTCCAGCTCGCCTTTGCGCCGGGTGGTGTCGCGATCGATCCGCAGCACCTTGTGGCCGGGGAAACGCGCACACAGCGCTTCCTCGATGCGTTCGGTGCCCTGGCCGAGCGTGAGCAGGTGCTCCGCGCCGCACTGCGCGCAGTTGCCGGCGAAGCCCTGCTCGGTGCCGCAGTGATGGCAGATCAGGCGGCCACGGCGCTTGTGATAGACCATGTTGGCGTCGCAGCGCCCGCAGCGGCTGATCCAACCGCAGGCACGGCAATACGCGACCGGGGCATAGCCCCGCCGGTTGATGAACAGCAGCACCTGCTTCGCCGCATCCAGATGCTCGGCGATCGCGCGCAGCACGCGCGGGGACAGGCCGTCGGCGAGCGCACTGCCGGCGACGTCGACCAGCTCGACGCGCGGCGCCCCGGCGGCGACGGCCCGCTGCGGCAGCAGCAATCGTCGGTAACGGCCCTGGCGCGCGTTGTGCAGGGTTTCCAGCGCCGGCGTGGCCGTGCCGAGCACGACCGGCACACGCTCGTCGCGCGCGCGCATCACCGCCACGTCGCGGGCGTTGTAGCGAAAACCGTCCTGCTGCTTGTAGGCGAGATCGTGCTCCTCGTCGACGATCACCACGCCGAGCCGCGGGAACGTCGTCCACACCGCGGAACGGGTGCCGATCACCACCGACGCCTGACCACGACCGGCCGCCGCCCAGGCCGTGAAGCGCTCGCGCTCCGACAATCCCGAATGCAGCACGACCACGGCCGCAGCGCCGAAGCGCAGTCTGAACCGCTGCACGATCTGATCGGTGAGACCGATTTCCGGCACCAGCACCAGAACCTGGCGATCGCGCGCCAGCGCGGCCGCGGCCACCGCCAGATACACCTCGGTCTTGCCGCTGCCGGTCACGCCCTCGAGCAGGAACGGCTGGAACGCGCCGAGCGCCGCGATGACCGCGTTGCCCGCGTTTTCCTGGGCGGCGTTGAGCGGCGGGCCAGCGGCCCGCGCCGCGCTCACCGCGACCACGGCAGCGGCAGCGGGCTCGCAGACGGCGACCAAGCCGAGCTGCTCCAGGCGCCGCAAAGCGCTGCGGCCACCCGGCGCGTCCGCCAGCAATTCCGTTTCGTCCAGCGCGCCGGCGGCGGCGAGGCGACGCAGCAACCGGGCCTGCCGGGGGGCACGCTTGCACAGCGCATCGGTATCGACCCCGGCGCCGGCGGATGTCAGACGCCAGGACCGCGCGCGGGGCAGTCGGGCGGCGCGGCCGGAACGCAGCCACTGCGGCATGGCCGTCGCCACGACCTCGCCGATCGGGTGCTGGTAGTAGCGGGCCGCCCAGTCCAGCAGCGCCAGCATGCGCGCCGGCAGCAGCGCGTGCTCGTCGAGCAGCGCCTCGGCGCGGCGCAGCTGTCTGCCGGGTACCTGCGTCGATGACTTGACGGCGAGCAGCACACCGACGGTGTCGCGACGGCCGAACGGTACCCGCACGCGGATCCCGGGGACGAGCCGCTCGGCGGCGACGCCCGCCGGCGCAAGATAGTCGAACGTGCGCCGCAGCGGGACGTCGATCGCAACCTGAAGATAGGTCGATGCTGTCACCGTGGCCGCGCTGGCGCGCCGGCGCGGTCAAGGTCCGGGCGCGAGGGCACGACCGGCCAGCAGCGATTCGACCTCGGCCAGCGACGCGCGCGGCATCGGCCGGCCGTCGAGCGGGCTCGGCGGCGCCTGCCGCAACTCCACCGCCGGAAACACGACCAGTTCCACTTCGGTGTCGCCGGCGAGAAAACTGCACGTGGGGTAGACGCGCAGATCGCGTTCCCCGAAACGGTAGCGGCGTTCGCCGAGTCGGTGGGGTATCGCCCGCTCGAACAGGAACAGCCCCACTTCCTCCGCGGTGTCGGTGAACAGATGCAGGGTCACACGCGCGTGCTCGCCGGCGGTGCCGGCCAGCACGCGGCCCACCAGACGCGGGGAAAAGTCCGCGAGCACCCGCATGGCCTCGGCCGCCTGGCGCCGCAGGGCGGCAACGCGGTCCGCGTGCGCGGCGCCTGCGAACAAACGCTGATGCTCGACCAGCGCGGCCTCGATCTCGCGCGGTGTGGGCAGATCCCGGCCGCGCTCGATGCCCAGGCGACGCAGGGCTTTGTCGCGCGCCACCCGGTAGCTCGTCACACCCTCTTCGGCGATCAGCCGCGCCGCCGCGGCCGCAATCAGCCCGCGTTCACCCCGTGCGCCCTGGCGACCGTTGCGACTCACTCCCCGCTCACCTCCGCGCCGCAACGCCGGTGGCGTGCCGGAACGCATGCCGCCGGCGTTCAGAACAGCTGCTCCGGGACGTTGACCGGACCGCGTGTCTGTCCCAGGTTGGGACTGCCGCTGGTCGCCGCCTTGGGCACCTCGCCGACACGGAAAGTCTCGTAAATGGCATCCGGATCGTTGGCACCGGCCAGCAGCCCCGTGTCCGGATCGATGCGCACCGTAACCAGGCCCTGGGGCTGCTCGACGACATCCTGCGGCGTACCCTCCAGCGCCACACCCATGTAGTCGATCCACATCGGCAACGCGGCCTGGGCGCCGGTCTCGTCGCGCCCGAGCGAGCGGCTCTGATCGAATCCGACCCACACCGTGGTGACGATTCTGCCGTTGAAGCCGGAGAACCAGGCGTCGCGGTGATCGTTGGTGGTACCCGTCTTGCCGCCGAGATCGCTGCGACCGAGGGAACGCGCCCGGCGCCCGGTACCGGCGCGTATGACGTCGCGCAACATGGACCCCATCAGCCACGCGTTCTCGGCGCCCAGCACCCGCGGCGCGCGCGCCGCGTCCGCCTGGGCGGCCATCTGGGCGCGCAGTTCCTCGATGCTGTCGGGCTCGGCGGCGAGATCCGAGTCGTCATTGCAACCGCGGCACACGTGGAGCGGCTGGGCGCGCCACATGGTTTCACCGCGATCGGTGTCGATGCGATCGACGAAGTACGGGTCGATGAGAAAACCACCATTGGCGAATACGGCGTATCCGCGCACGATCTCCAGTGGTGTGACGTCGCCGCTACCGAGGGCGAGCGAGAGATTGTGCGGCAGGCGCGCGCCGTCGAAGCCGAAGCGGGTGGCGTGCGTGAGCCCGCGCTCGACGCCGATCGCCCGCAGCAGCCGGATCGACACCAGGTTGCGCGAGTTGATCAGGGCGTCGCGCAAGCGGGTCGGACCGTAGTAGCGGCCGGTGTAGTTCTCGGGGCGCCAGACGTTTTCCAGCCCCGGGGCGTCGAATACGATGGGCGCGTCGTTGATGAAGCTCGCCGGCGTATAACCCGCGTCGAGCGCCGCCGAGTAAATGAACGGCTTGAAGTTCGATCCCGGTTGCCGGCGCGCCTGCGTGACCCGGTTGAATTTGCTGTGTTCGAAGTCGAAGCCGCCGGCCAGCGCGATCACCGCGCCGTCATCCGGTGACAGTGACACGAGGGCCCCCTCGACGGCGGGGATCTGGCTCAGTCGCCACACCGGCGGCGGCAGCCCGCCGGGCGCGACCGCGGCAACGGCTGCGCCCTCCGGCGCCGGGGCGGGCACCCGCTCCAGGCGCACCAGGTCACCCACGGCCACCACCTCGTCCGCGGTCTTGGGCGCCCCGCCGCGCTGATCCGGGCTGATGTACCGGCGCGCCCAGCGCCAACCGTCCGTGGCGACTCTGATCCGGCCGTGTTCGCGGGTCACGGCGTTGAAGCCGTCGGCATCGACGGCGACGACCAGTGCCGGCGCGAGCCCGCCGACCGGCGCGTAACCGGCCAGGAGTTGCGTTTGCGCGGATTCGTCGCGTGCCCCGGCGGCCGGATACTGGTGCTCGGGTCCACGGTAACCGTGGCGGCTGTCGTAAGCGCTCAGCGTACGGTGCAGGGCGTCGTTGGCGGCGCGCTGCAGGCGCCCGTCGATCGTCGTGAACACGCGCAGACCCGCCGTGTAGGCATCCTCACCGTAGCGGCCGACGAGGTCGGCACGCACCATCTCCGCGACGTAGGACGCATCGACCTCCACCGCCTGGCCGTGCAGGCTCGCGCTCACCGGCGCTGCGATCGCACTGTCGTAGTCCGTGCGGGAGATATAGCCGAGCGCCAGCATCCGTCCGAGCACGTAGTTGCGCCGCTCGCGGGCGCGCTCGGGGCTGGTGACCGGATTGAGCCGCGACGGCGCTTTCGGCAGCCCGGCGATCATCGCGATCTGTGGCAGTGACAGCTCGTCGAGCGTCGCGCCGTAGAACACCTGCGCCGCCGCGCCCACACCGTAGGCGCGGTGACCGAGGTAGATCTTGTTCAGGTACAGCTCGAGTATGGCGTCCTTGTCCAGCTCGCGTTCAATCTTGAGCGCGAGCAGGATCTCGTTGAGTTTGCGCAGATACGTCTTTTCGCGGCTGAGGAAGAAATTGCGCGCCACCTGCATGGTGATCGTGCTGCCGCCCTGGCTCTTCTCACCGGTCTTGACCAGATTCACCACCGCCCGGGCGATCGCCTGCCAGTCGACGCCGGGGTGGGTGTAAAAACGATCGTCCTCGGCGGCGAGAAACGCCTTGATCAACAGCGGTGGCGTCTGCGCGAGCGTCACCGGGGCACGGCGCTTCTCGCCGAACTCCGCAATCAGGGCGCCGTCACGGGTGAAAACCCGCAGCGGCACCTGTAGTCGAATGTCCTTGAGCGTCTCGATCGAGGGCAGACCGGGCACCACGAACCACAGCACGCCCCCGGCGGCCACCAGTGCCAGAGCAAACAGCCCGAACAGGGCGAAAAGGATAAATCTCAACATCTTGAGGTCACTTGAGCCAGACGGCCCAATATATAGGGGGCGGTTGTGCGGGTGCCATTATCGCGGAGCTGCCGGGTATTCAAAAGACCGAATTTGATTTGTTTTTCAAAAAGTCATGGACTATAGTTAAGCGAAAGTTTTAATGTAGAATTTAGTTAGACCGTATAACCTCGTACTTTTAAAGGAAAAAACCGTGGGCCTTTTCGGACGGAAAAAGACGCCTCTGCTCGGGGTGGACATCAGCTCAACGTCCATAAAAATCCTCGAATTGAGCAAGAGCGGCAGCCGATACCGAGTCGAATCGTACGCGGTTGAGCCGTTGCCGCCGAATTCGGTAGTGGAGAAGAACATCGCCGAAGTGGATCTGGTCGGGGAAGCGATCGCGCGGGCGGTGAAAAAATCGGGGAGCCGCGTGAAAACGGCTGCCTGCGCCGTTGCGGGCGGTGCAGTCATCACCAAGGTCATCACGATGCCCGCCCACCTGACCGAAGACGAGATGGAAAGCCAGATCCAGGTCGAGGCGGATCAGTATATTCCATACCCGCTCGAGGAGATTAACCTCGATTTCGAAGTGCTGCATGCGTCCGAGACCGAGCCCGACAAGGTCGACGTCCTGCTGGCGGCATCGCGCAGCGACAACGTCGACGTGCGCGTGGCCGCGCTCGAGCTCGGCAGCCTGCAGCCGAAAGTGGTCGATGTCGAGGCGTTCGCGCTCGAGAACTCCGTGGGCCTCATCGCCCGCGAGGATCCGGGCGATTACGGCACGCTGCTCGCCGTCGCCGACATCGGCGCGACCATGACGACGCTGTCGATCATGGAGGATTTCAACATCATCTACACCCGCGAGCAGATGTTCGGCGGGCGCCAGCTGACCGAAGAAATCATGCGCCGGTACGGGCTTTCTTACGAGGAGGCCGGACTGGCCAAGCGCCAGGGCGGTCTGCCGGATAACTACGAGCCGGAAGTCCTGCAGCCGTTCAAGTTCTCCATGGTTCAGGAAGTCAACCGCGCACTGCAGTTCTTCTTCTCGTCGAGCAAGTACGGTGCCGTGGACAGCATCATTCTCGCCGGGGGGTGCGCGTCGATCCCGGGCGTCGCGGAAATGATTCAGGAGAAGACCGGGACCACCGTGCGCACCGCGAACCCGTTCGCCAACATGTCGGTGGCATCCGGCGTACGTGCGGAATCGCTCGCCAACGACGCGCCGGCCCTGATGATTGCCTGCGGTCTCGCCTTGAGGAGCTTCGACTGATGGCACGCATAAATCTCCTACCCTGGCGTGAAGAGCTCCGCAAGCAGCGGAAACAGGAATTCGGTGTCGCCATCCTGGCGTCTTTGGCGATCGCCGGTCTGCTCTGGGGGCTCGTCTACTTTCACTTCGACCAGCGCATCGACTATCAGAACGCGCGCAACAAGTATCTCGAGGACCAGATCGCGCTCCTGGACACGAAAATCAAGGAGATCCAGGAGCTCGAGAAGGAAAAACAGCGCCTGCTGGCGCGCATGCGCGCAATCGAAACGCTGCAGACCAGCCGCCCGGTCATCGTTCACCTGTTCGACGAGATCGTGCGGGCGTTGCCCGACGGCGTGTACCTCACCGACATCACGCAGCAGGACGACGTGGTGACCTTCAAGGGAGTCGCGCGCTCGAACGCTCGCGTGTCGAACTTCATGCGCAACGTCGAGGAATCGGAGTGGGTGACCGAACCCAAGCTGACCGTCATAGAAACCCGGGAAGAAAAGGGTCTGCGGCTCAGCGATTTCACCCTCGTGGTCAAACAGAAGCAGCGAAAACCCGAAGAAGACGGCGGCGGCGCGGGAGGCGGTTCCACATGAAAATGTCGGATCTCCAGAATCTGACCTTTGAAAACGTCGGTAGCTGGCCACTGCCGATCAAGACAGCCGCCATCGTGCTCGCGTCCGTGGGGATGCTCGGCGGCCTGTACTGGTACGTGTCCAAACCGCAGCTCGAGGAGCTGAAGGTCGCGGAGTCCCGCGAGCAGGACTTGAGGAACTCGTTCGACATCAAGCAGCGCAAGGCCGCCAACCTCGATGCGCTCAAGCAGCAGATGGTCGACATGAAAGAGTCCTTCGGCGACATGCTGCGGCGTCTGCCGAACAAGACCGAGGTCGCGGGATTGCTCGTGGACATCTCGCAGCAGGGTCTGGGCGCGGGGCTCGAATTCGAGCTGTTCCGTCCCGGCAACGAGGTTCCGGCGGATTTCTACGCCGAGCTGCCGATCCAGATCCGCGTCGTCGGCGAGTATCACGAATTCGGCAAGTTCATCAGCGGCGTGTCCGACCTGCCCCGTATCGTGACCAATCACAACATCAAGATCCGGCGCAAGGACCCCAAGGGGAACCTGCTGGTGATGGAGACGACGGCCAAAACCTATCGCTATCTCGATGACGAAGAGGAGGGCGGGTCGCCATGAGGAGGCGAAACGCGTTACCGGTGATTACGCGCGTGGCGTGCCTTGCCGCCATTGCCGGGCTGACGGGCTGCGTCTCACACGACATGAGCGATCTGCAGGCCTACACGCAGGAGATCCTGGCGCGCAAGGGCGGACACATCGAACCGCTGCCCGAGATCAAACCGTACGAGCGGTATCTGTATCAGTCCGCCGATGCCGGCGCGCGCGACCCGTTCCAGTCGTTCTACGACGAACCGGAGCAACGGATCGCGGAGAAGGCCATGACCGCCGAACAGCAAAAGCTGCTCGACGAGATACAGAATCGCAACCGCGAGGAGCTCGAGCAGTACGAGCTCGACAGTCTGCGCATGGTGGGAACGATCGAGAACGACTCCGACCTGTGGGGCGTAATCCGCGATCAAGGCGGAACGGTGCACCGCATCAAGGTCGGCAATTACATGGGCCGCAACTTCGGCAGGATCACGAGCATCTCGGAGGACAGGATAGAGCTTCGGGAGATCGTGAAGGATGCGAATGGAGTCTGGGAGGAACGCCCGGCCGTACTGGCCCTGGCAGAGGAATGAGCCCACTAGAGGGGAAGCGAAAATGCTGAGCAATATCCTTGCACCGCTGTTCAACCGTTTCCACGGCCCCGGCGTGACGCCCGGTCGCGGCGTTGCGCTGGCGGTCGTCCTGGGGGCCTTCGCCGGCGCGGGATCCGCGTACGCGGAGACGCTCGAGAAGATCGATTACACCGCGCTGCCGGGTGACCGCGTACAGGTGCGGTTGCAGCTGTCCGAACCCCCTGCGGAAGCGCCGCTGTCGTTCACCATCGACAACCCGGCGCGCGTCGCCTTCGATTTCCCGGGTGCCACCCTCGGCGTGGACCAGAAGTCCAAGACCGTGGGCGTCGGTGCCGTGTCGAGCGTGAGCGCCGTGGAAGCCGCCAGTCGCACGCGTGTCGTACTGAACCTCGTGCAACTCGTACCCTACGACGTGAAGCTCGACGGCAACGTGGTCGTCGTCACGCTCGAAGGTGCGCCCGCGCTCGTGACGGATGCGCCGGAAACCGTGACGATGCCGGGAACGGCAGAAGGTGCGAGTATCAACGACATCGATTTCCGTCGCGGTGCGGGTGGCGAAGGCCGGGTCGTGATCGATCTGTCCGATCCCGCCATCGGTGTGAACATCCAGCAGGAAGGCGAGCAGATCGTGGTCGACTTCATAGACACGAAGCTGCCCGAGCGGCTCGATCGGCGGCTGGACGTCACCGATTTCGCGACCCCGGTCCAGGTCATAGACACCAAGCCCTATGGCAACGGTGTGCGCATGGTCGTCACGCCGACCGGTAATTTCGAGCACCTGGCCTACCAGTCCGACAACGTTTTCACGCTCGAGCTGCGCCCGCTGACCAAGACCGAGCAGGAACAGCTGAAAAAGGAGAAGTTCGGCTACACGGGCGAGCGCCTGTCGTTGAATTTCCAGAACATCGACGTGCGCGCGGTGTTGCAGCTCATCGCCGATTTCACCGGCCTGAACATGGTCGCGAGCGACACGGTGACCGGCAACGTCACGTTGCGCCTGAAGAACGTCCCCTGGGACCAGGCCTTGGACATCATCCTCAAGTCCAAGGGGCTCGGAATGCGCCAGGCGGGCAACGTGATCATGGTCGCCCCGCAGGAAGAGCTCGCGGCCCGCGAGAAGCTCGAGCTCGAGGCGCAACAGCAACTGGCGGAGCTCGCGCCCTTGCGCACCGAGTTCGTTCAGATCAATTACGCCAAGGCGGCCGACATCGCGACCCTGGTCAAGACCGAAGCCAACAACCTGCTGAGCGAACGCGGCAACGTCAGCGTGGACGAACGTACCAACACGCTGCTCGTTCAGGAGACCGCCGAGAAGCTCGAGGATCTGCGCAAGGTCATCACCAAGCTCGACGTTCCCGTGCGCCAGGTGCTGATCGAATCGCGCGTGGTGATTGCCAACGAGGACTTCTCCAAGGATCTCGGCGTCAAGTTCGGCTACAGCTACGTCGACGATCCAAAGGACAAGGCCGGCAACGACCTCGTGGCCGCGATCGGCGGCAAGCGCCCGGGCGACATCGACTACGGCAACACGACGACGTTCCACACGGCCAACAAGGAGAACTACATCGTCGACATCCCGGTGACGAACCCGGCGGGTGCGATCCAGCTCGCGGTCGGCAAGATCGGGGAGTATTTGCTGCAGCTCGAGCTGTCGGCCCTGCAGGCCGAAGGCCGCGGCGAGGTGATATCCAGCCCGCGGGTCATCACGGCGGACCAGAAGGAAGCCGTGATCGAATCCGGCACGGACATTCCCTACCAGGAAGCGACTTCCAGCGGCGCCACGTCCGTATCCTTCAAGAAAGCGGTGCTGTCGCTGCGTGTCACGCCGCACATCACCCCGGACGACCGCATCAACATGACGCTCAACGTCAACAAGGACGCCGTGGGCGAGGTGTTCGCGGGCGTGCCCAGCATCGACACCAACAATATCGCGACCGAGGTGCTGGTCGACAACGGCGAGACGGTCGTGCTCGGCGGCGTATACGAGTCGACGAACCGCAGCGACACCCGCCGCGTGCCGTTCTTCGGCGAACTGCCCTACCTGAGCTGGCTGTTCAAGAATACCTCGGTACAGTCGGACAAATCCGAGCTGCTCATTTTCGTGACACCTCGGATCCTGAAGGAGAACCTCGCCTTGCGGTAACCATCCGCGGGACATTGCAGTGGCCTTGGGGTGCGCTGGGCGCACCCTTTTTTTTTCCGGCCCCCGGGCGGGTATAGTTCCCGGCACCGTGAACGTCGTGGACACCAATCCCAAGTGCGCCAACGTGTTCCTGGTCGGTTTGATGGGGGCCGGCAAGAGCACCGTCGGCAAGCGACTCGCGCGCGCCATCGGTTTCGAGTTCCTCGACTCCGACCAGGTGATCGAGGACCGCACCGGTGCGAGTATCCCGCTCATTTTCGAGATCGAGGGCGAAACGGGTTTCCGGGCGCGCGAAACGCGGATCATCGAGGAGCTCACGCAGCGGCGTGCGGTGGTGCTCGCAACCGGCGGCGGAGTCGTGCTGGCCGCGGAAAACCGCGCGCGGCTGTGCGCGCGCGGACTGGTCGTGTACCTGCATGCGCCCGTGGATCTGCTGTACGCGCGCACGCGCCGCGACCGCCGCCGGCCGCTGCTGCAGACCGCCGATCCGCACGCCCGGCTGTCCGAGCTGTTCGGCGCGC
>JADZEE010000019.1 GCA_020850735.1 Gammaproteobacteria bacterium
CCGAAGCCATCGTGCTCGAGACGGACGCGCCCGACCTGACCCCCGCCGAACATCACGGTGAACGCAACAGCCCCGCGTACCTGCCGGCGGTCCTGGCGGCGCTGGCAGAGATCCGCGGCGAGACGCAGGCAGAGCTCGCCGTGCGCACCAGCGCCAACGCGCGCGCGGTGCTGGTACTGCCGATCGCGCGCCCGTGACGCCAGGCACGCGGCGGCGGGTGCCCGCGTTAAGATGTCGGAACAACGGCACGTCCAGGAGTGGGAGATGAAACTTCGCCAGTACCAGATCGACGCGTTCGCGCGTCGCCCGTTCGAGGGCAATCCCGCAGCCGTATGTCCGCTCCAGACGTGGCCGGAAGACAGCCTGCTGCAGGCGATCGCACAGGAGAACAACCTGTCCGAGACGGCTTACTTCGTGCCGGCCGGACGCGGCTACCACCTGCGCTGGTTCACGCCCCTGGTCGAAGTGGACCTGTGCGGGCACGCGACCCTGGCCGCCGCCTATGTCCTGTTCGAGCTGCTCGGACACGTCGACGACGCCATCCGTTTCCAGACACGTAGCGGCGAGCTCACGGTCACCCGCGAGGGCGACCTGCTAGTGATGGATTTTCCCGCGCGTCCGCCCGTCCCGTGCAGCACGCCCGCCGCGCTCGTCGATGGCATCGGCCATCAGCCCGACGAAGTGCTGCTCGCCGACGACTACATCGTCGCGCTGCCTTCGCAGGCGGATGTGCACGGACTGGTACCGGACATGAGCTGCTTCATGAATCTCGGCCATCGCGGCGTGGTCGTCACGGCGCCGGGAGACGGGGTCGAGCTCGATTTCGTCTGCCGCTTCTTCGCGCCCAAATACGGCGTCGCCGAGGATCCGGTGACCGGATCGGCCTACTGCGAGCTGGCCCCTTACTGGCAGCAGCGGCTGGGCAAGAGCGAGTTCCGGGCACGACAACTGTCACGACGCGGTGGCGAAGTGCGTTGCGCTGCGCGGGGCGAACGGGTCTCCATCGCGGGGCCGGCGGTCAAGGTCATGGATACCGAGATTGACTTGAGCGCGCTCGGGACGCCGGCGGCCTGACGCGAACGCCGATCGACGGCGGGTGCAACTTCCGCCCGCCGAGTTCATGAACGCCGGAGACGGGCAGCGCAGCGCCGTACACGATTCCATGCTGTCCGGCCGCTGCGTCGTGCGTGGCGCTTCGATTTCCCGATCGGTCCTGTATTCAAACGTCCGCGTCCGACCACACGCCGTGCTCGAGGACTGCGTCGTGCTGCCGGACGTCCAGATCGGTTCCGGCTGCCGCATCCGTCACGCGGGGATCGACAAGCGCCGCGTCGTTGCGAAGGACACGGAAATTGGCGCGGCGGCTGATGCCGACGCGCGCAGGTTCACGGTCTCACCGGCGGGCGTCGTGCTCGTGACGCCCGATATGCCGGGCCGGGACGTGCACCGCGTACGCTGAGGCTGGCGCCCCGGACCGGAAACGACAAGGGCGCCCGCGGGCGCCCTTGCTTGATGTAACCCGAAATCCGGCAGTTATTTCTTGCCGGCGACTGCGTCCTTGAGCGCCTTCATCGGGCGCGCCCGGATGTCGATGCGGGCCGGCTTGGCCTTGATCATGATCTCCTGTCCCGTAAACGGGTTGGTCCCCTTGCGCGCCTTGGTCGCGGGCTTCATCACCGAGCGCAGCTTGAGCGCGACGGCGGGAATCGTGATCTCGCCGACGCCGCCTTTGATCAGGCTGCGGCGGACGATGTCGGCGAGCGCGTCCGTGACGGCGACTGCGTCTTTTTTCGATACGCCGCTCTGTTCAGCAACGGCGGTCAGGATCTGAGACTTGGTCTGTTTCTCGGAAATCGGCTTGTTCGATCGTTTTGGCTTGCTTTTTGCGGTGGCCATTACACTCCCCTCGCTTTAGTTTCGGTTCGGCGCGGCGCGCGCCGGGCGCAAACATTAACAAAGTTCGCGCGGCCGGGAAACTGATTTTTGCAGGGGAAAACCCGCCTGTTTTGCCCCCCGGCCCGACTTCGGCCCGTGCGCCCCGAAATCTCACCGGCCGGCACTGCCGCGACCACGGCCGGAACCCGCCGCGCGGTCGAGACGCCCGATTGCCGGCAGTCTGCACCTCAATCCGAGGCAACGACGTGCGTAGTCATTGCTCGCGACTGCGCGAGCCGCGCGTGTGCCCCGGCGCCGCGAACCGCCGCGATCCGTTTGCCGCGGCACGACGCGCAGACAGGTCGTGGCGAGATCGAGTGTTTCGCGCCCCGGTTCGGCTTCCTCGTCAGCCGCGCGCACCAGAGCGGGCACCTGCTCGCGCACGACGCCGCCGATCCCAACGACCGCGTCACCGTCCGGCGCCGCCACGGCGCGAACGCGCGGATCGGCAGCGCAGCCGCGAACGCACAGTCGGTACTGCGCTGCAGCGCATTCGCCGCCGGCGGACCGCCGGCGGGCGGGTGTCACCGTGCCGGCATGGTCGCTGCCCGCGGGACGTGCTAGTTTAGTTGCGCAGTCTTGCATCAGATCCCCGGAGAATCATGGACGCTGCCGGCCCGCAGGCAGCGACGTCGTTTCTCGATCTCAAGGGTGACGCAGCGGGCAGAAGGTGGAGGGGACCATGTACGCAATCCGGGCCGTGCTGCTGGCAGCGGCCGTGTGTGCGGCAAGCGGGGCACGGGCGGCGCTCGTGAGCGCTGACGACGCGATCTTCGGCGTCGGCTCGCTCACGTTCGACAGCGTGTCGCTGCTGCAATGGCTCGACCTGCCGCTCAGCACGAACCGATCGGTCAACGAGATCAGCGCCGAGTTCGGCCTCGGGGGCGATTTCGAGGGTTTTCGCTACGCCTCGCGTGACGAAGTGGTGATCTTGTGGCAGCACGCCGGCATCACGACCATCACGCTGGGTACGGATGCGGCTTATTCGGCGACCGACGCCGCCGCGGTGCAGGCGCTGGTCGCGCTGCTCGGCTACACGGCACCGCCCGGGGCCAACACTTTCCCGTACGCACGTGGCCTGACCGCGACGCTGACGCCAGCGGGCGGCGGCAACGTGTTCTCGCCATTTGTACAGTTGTGCGACCAGATCGGCCGCCGCGATTGCCTGACCGTCACCACGGCCAAGGCGATAGCCGGGGCCGCGCTGACCACCACCTTCGCTGCCGCCGACATCGGTCACTGGCTGGTACGTGAGACATTTGTCCCGCTGCCGCCGGCACTGTTGCTGCTCGCCGGGCCGCTCGCGCTGCTGCTGCGCAGTCGCATCGGCACCGCCCGCTAGTCGGGGCTACCGACAGCGGCCGCGGATGGCCGTTCAGCGCCGTCGCCGGTGTCTGCCGGCCGGACCTGGCAGCGGCTCCAGATCCTGGCGCCGGAGCACGAACACCCCTTCCCCGCCGCGTGCGAATTCCACCCAGATGAACGGCAGCCGCGGGAAGGCCCGCTCGATCGTCCCGGCCTCGCCGCCGATCTCCACCACCAGGATGCCGTGCGCGCTCAGGCGCCGGGCCGCGCCGGCGAGGATACGGCGTACGCAGTCGAGGCCGTCCGCCCCGGCCGCGAGCCCGAGGACCGGCTCGTGCCGGTACTCGGGGGGAAACGCGGCAACCTCGACGTCGCGCACGTAGGGCGGGTTGCTGACGATGACGTCGTAGCGCACGCGCGGGGCCGGCGGGAACAGGTCCGCCTGCCATATCCGGACCCGGTCGCCGACACCGTGCCGGGCGACGTTGATGCGGGCCACTGCCAGGGCGTCCGCAGACACATCGGTGGCATCGACGCGTGCGCGTGGCAGGGCCAGTGCCGCGGCGACCGCGATGCAGGCACTACCCGTGCCGATGTCGAGCACCCGGCGCACGGTGCCGGGATCGATCCAGGGTGCGAAACCGCGTTCGACGATCTCCGCAATCGGCGAGCGCGGCACCAGTACCCGCTCGTCGACCATGAACTCCAGGCCCGCGAACCACATGCGCCCGGCGAGGTAGGCGGCGGGCCGGCGCGAGTGGATGCGCTCGTCGACGAGGGCGGTGGCTGCGGCGACGCCGGCGGCATCGCATGGCCGGTCGAGCACCGCCTCCTCGCAATCGAAGGCCAAACCGAGTGCGTGAAAGACCAGAAAGACCGCTTCGTCGCGGGCATTGTCGGTACCGTGGCCGAACACGAGCCCGGCCGTCGTGAACCGCTGCTCGGCCCAGAGCACGAGCTCGCGCGGCGTCGGCAGGGGCGGTACGGGCACGGTGAATGGCATGGTCCGGGAGCTGGGACGTCGGGCGGCCTGCGCCGCGGCATCACTGTAGCGGCCCGCGGCGCGCTCGTGAACATGCGCCCCGCCGGTGCTGCCGCCCTGCCCGTCGCCGTGTCTCCGGCGGCCGGTTGTGGTAGATCTCGGCACGCACCCCTGCCCGCCCGCCGACTTGACCGGCACCACTCCCATGCCTGAGCGAACCCCGGTTCCGGAACGCATCATCCTCGCTTTCGCGCCGGTGGTCGTGCTCGGGCTCGTGAACGGCCTGTACAACGAATCCCTGCATGGCTATTCGGCGAGCCTGTTCTGGCTCCTGGACGCGACGCACTTCGTCGTCCTGCCGGCGCTCGCACTGGTGTACCTGCACCGCCGCGGGCCGGGCTGGGCCGCGCTGGGTCTTGCCCGCCCGGCACCACACGCGCCGTTGCGCCGCTTTCTGCTGCAGACCACGCTCGTCACGCTGGCGTATGCGGGCAGCTACGAGATCCCGGCGGCAATCGGCTGGGCGCTGTACGACTGGCCGGTGCCCGCCTTCGGCTACGGTCAGGCGCTGCCGGCACCCGGGCCGGGCCGGCTGCTCGGCGCGCTGTATCTCGCCGCGAGCGCCGCGTTCGCGGAGGAACTGGCGTTTCGTGCCGCGCCGTGGGCGTATCTGCGCCGGCGCGTGCCGGAGCACGGCCGCCGCCTGTGGATCTACACTTTGACGGCCGGTCCGCTGTTCGGGCTGATCCACTGGGAGAACGGCCTGCCGGAGCTGGTCGCAACGACCTCACTCGGGGTCGCGGCCTGCCTCCTGTACGCACGGATCGAAAACATCTGGCCGTTCATGTCGGCACACCTGCTCGTCGACGTCTTCGAGCTCGGTTGAATCGCGATGCCGATACGAGCGACGGCGACGAGCAACGCACATGCGACGGGCGCCGCCCTGCCCGGGTGCTCGGGCACATACATCGTGCTGCTGGAGGTATCGCGACCGCGCCGGCTGCGGATCGGCAGGCTCGGTACGTTCGAGCTGCCGCCGGGACTTTACGCTTACGTGGGCAGTGCGTTCGGGGCCGGCGGCCTCGCCGCGCGCGTCGGCCGCCACCTGCGTATCGCCGCGCACCGCCATTGGCATGTCGACTACGTGCGTGCGGCAGCGAGCCCGGTCGCCGTGTTCTGGTACGCCGGCCCGGCCGTACTCGAGCATCGCTGGAGCGCTGTGCTGGCGCGACTGTGCGGCGCACCGCCGCCCGTGCCCGGCTTCGGCGCGTCCGACTGTCGCTGCGGCGCTCACCTGTATCGGCTGCCAGCCGATCACCCGCATGGCCGGCTCGCCGCCGCGCTCGCCGGCGTCGCGGGTTCGCCGGCCGTCCAGCTCACACTCGTAGGCGGCTCGGCGTCACGGCACGGTACCGTTACAATGCAATCCGCCAACCGCCCCGCCCGCTCGAGGACGCACCCGCGATGAAGCATATCCCGCCCGTGAAGTCCGTCATGACACCGTTTCCGTACTCCATCGATCTGCAGGCTACCGCGACTCAGGCGCTCGAGTTGATGCACAAACACGCGATCCGCCACCTGCCGGTGACCGACGGCGGGCACGCGCTGGTCGGGGTCGTCAGCGAGCACGATCTGAAGCTGCTCACGCGCGCCGACGACGCGGAGCCGGTACGGGTGCGCGACATCTGTACCCCGGAACCCTATGTCGTCGATCTCGAGGAACCGCTCGACAACGTCCTGCTCGTCATGGCCGCCCGCCACATCGGCTCGGCGCTGATCACGCGCAAGGGCAGGCTCGCCGGCGTGTTCACGGCGACCGACGCCTGCCGCAGCTTCGGCGAGCATCTGCGCCGCCAGTTCCGCCCCGGCGGCGGCGACGAAGCGGCTTGAGCGAGGATCCGGCGGCTTTTCACCCAGACCATGGAGACAGTACAGCGATGAGCATCAAACCCTTCAGTGAGCTCGTGGCCGCGGCCAAGGCACGCATCCGGGAGGTATCCGTCGACGACGTCAAACGGCGTCTCGACGCCGGCGCAGGCCCGCACCTGATCGACGTGCGCGAAGACGGCGAGTGGGCGCGGGGGCACCTGCCCGGCGCGGCACACCTGAGCCGGGGCCTGCTCGACTGCAACATCGGCAACGTGTTTGCCGACGCCGACGCCGAAATCGTGCTGTACTGCGCGGGCGGCGCACGTTCGGCACTGGCGGCGGTGACGCTGGCAGACATGGGTTACACGCGGGTGGCCTCGATGGCCGGCGGATTCAAAGCCTGGCAGGACGCGGGCTACCCGGTCGGCAACGACTGAGCCCGGCCTGGCGCGACCGCCCCGGCCGCGGGCTCACGCGAGCATGCCGCGGGCCGTGCGTACGCGGTCCTCGTCGGTTCGGCGCGGCTCGTCCTCGCGCGCCGGCACGTCGACGCCGCGCTGCGCCGCCGGTCGGGCCGCGATCGCCTCGAGCCATCGCCCGAGGTGATCGAGACCGTCGATGGACAGCCCGGCCCAGTCCCACACGCGCACCCAGCACCAGTTCGCGATGTCGGCGATCGAATAATCGTCCACCAGGTACTCGTGCTCGGCCAGGCGCCGATCGAGCACTTCGTACAGGCGCCGGCACTCGCGCTGATAACGCTCGATGGCATAGGGGATGCGCTCGGGCGCATAGCGGTGGAACACGTTTGCCTGCCCCTGCATCGGTCCGACACCACCCATCTGGAACATGAGCCACTGCAGGACCTGCGAGCGGCGCCGGGGCTCGGCCGGCAGCAGCTGGCCGGTCTTGTCCGCGAGGTAAACGAGAATCGCGCCGGATTCGAACACGGCGAAATCATCCGCGTCGTGATCGACGATGGCCGGAATGCGGCCGTTCGGGTTGATGGCGAGAAACCATGGTTCCTTCTGTTCCCGGCGATCAAAGGAAATGCGCCGGACGCTGTAAGGCAGGCCCATTTCCTCCAGCGCGACGGACACTTTGAAGCCATTGGGCGTGCGGGCGGTGAAGAGCTCAATCATGTCGGACCCTCGGTCGGCCAGCTTGACGGCAGGCGGGCGTGATGGCCGCTGCACCGTGGCGGGCAGCGCGATCGACCCATCGGGCGGGCGGCTGCGCCGCCAGCGCCCCCGATCCGCGCCGATCCCGCGGGGCGTCGCACGCGACGCCCGAAGCTGGCGCTGATTTCCCATACAATAGCGCGCCGCTCGACGGTTCGCACAGGAAGCCTCGATGACCAGCACTGCCGGTACCCCGATCGCCGCCACTCTCATCCCGGGCGACGGCATCGGACCCGAGATCGTGGACGCGACGGTGCGCGTGCTCGACGCGCTCGGCAGCCCGTTCGCCTGGGAGCGCCGGAGCGCCGGGATGGCGGCGATGGACGCGGCGGGCGATCCGCTCCCGGCGGCCACGCTCGACAGCATCCGCGACACGCGTCTCGCGCTCAAAGGTCCGCTGGCGACACCGGTGGGCAAGGGATTCCGATCGGTCAATGTCGCCCTGCGCAAGGAGTTCATGCTGTTCGCGAACGTGCGCCCCGCGCGAACGCTGGTACCGGGGCGTTTCGAGGACGTCGACGTGGTACTCGTGCGCGAGAACCTCGAAGGGCTGTACGTCGGCTACGAGCACTACATTCCGATCGGCGACGACCCGAGAGCGGTCGCCGAGGCGGCCGGCATCATCACCCGCCACGGCTGCCGGCGCATTGCCGAATACGCATTCGAGTACGCCGTCTCGCGCGGCCGGCGCAAGGTCACCATCGTCCACAAAGCCAACATTCTCAAGGCGCTGACGGGACTTTTCCTGGAAGTCTGCCAGGAAGTCGGGCGCGACTACCAGGGGCGGATCGAAGTCGACGAGCGCATCGTGGACAACTGCGCCATGCAGCTGGTCATGAACCCGCAGCAGTTCGACGTCATCCTGACCACCAACATGTTCGGCGACATCCTCTCGGACCTGATAGCAGGCCTGGTCGGTGGTCTCGGTCTCACGCCGGGCGCGAACATCGGCCGCGATGCGGCCATCTTCGAGGCCGTGCACGGCTCGGCACCGGACATCGCCGGGCGCGGCATCGCCAATCCCACCGCGCTGATGCTTGCCGCGACGATGATGCTCGAACACGTCGGTCGACTCGACGACGCGGGCCGTCTGCGCGCGGCCATCACGACGGTGCTCGGCAACCGCGAGCAGTGCACGCCCGATCTCGGCGGCCGCGCCAGCACATCGGGCTATGCCGACGCCCTGGTTGCCGCGCTCGGCTGAACGACCGTGATTCAACCACCGCGCCGGCTGCGCGCGCCACGGTAACGGCCCGTGGTCAAACCCGTCACGCGCAACGTACGCCGCCTCGTCCACGCCACGCGGTATTCGTTCACAGGCCTGCGTGCCGCATGGCGCAACGAGGAGGCGTTCCGCCTGGAATCGCTGCTCGGCGCAGCGCTGCTGCCCTGCGCGCTGTGGCTCGGCGAAAACGCCGTGCAGCGGGCGCTGCTCATCGGCTCCTGCCTGGTCGTGGTCATCACCGAGCTGCTGAACTCGGCCGTCGAATCGATCGTCGACCGCATCGGCGCGGAACGGCACGAGCTGTCCGGGCGCGCGAAGGATCTCGGCTCGGCAGCCGTGTTCATCAGCCTCGCCCTCGTCGTCATCGTCTGGACGCTGATCGCCTGGGATCGGTTCACCGGCTGATCCGCCGGCGCCGCGCGCGGCGTCAGGGCCACCCGTATTGCGGCCCCGGGCTCGCACCGCCGCCACCACAGCGACTATAGTGCGCCCCGAAATGTTTCCCACGGTCGTGCGCATTTTCTCGCTGCTCGTCGGCATGGGCACCCTGCTGCTTGGCACCGGCCTGCTCAGTACGCTGCTCGCGGTACGCGGCGACATCGAGCACTTCTCCGCGCAGCTGATCGGCATCATCTCGGCGATCTATTTCCTAGGTTTCGTGAGCGGTGCCTGGCTGTGCCCGCCGCTCATCCGGCGCTCGGGTCCCGTGCGCGTGTTCGCCGCGCTGGCGGCGGGCGCCTGCGCGACGGCGCTGCTGCACGGCCTGTTCGTAGACCCGCTGGCATGGATCGTGTTGCGCTTCGTCATGGGTATCTGCGCCATGGGCCTGTACCTGGTTGCCGAGAGCTGGCTGAACGCGCAGATCGAGCCGGCGTACAGGGGGCGCACGTTTTCCGTCTACATGACGGTGAACCTGGTCGCCATCGGCGCCGGCCAGTTTCTGTTGTTGCCCTACGGCGCGCGGGAGCTGGCGACTTTCGTCATCGCCGCATTGTTCTGCGCGCTGGCGCTCGTGCCCATCGCGCTGACCCGCATGAACGAGCCGCGGCCTGCGACCACGCCGTCGCTGGACCTGCGCCGCCTCATCGGCATCTCGCCGCTCGGCACCAGTGGTGCGCTGTTGACGGGCCTGGGCAATGGCGCATTCTGGGGCCTGGGTGCGCTGTTTGCGCAGCGCATGGGACATTCGGAGGGCGGTATCGCCGCCTTCATGGCGAGCGTCATCGTCGGTGGTGCGCTGCTGCAGATCCCGATCGGACACCTCTCGGATCGCCGCGATCGGCGTGCGGTGCTGGCCAGCGTCTGTTTTCTGAGCGCCGCCGCGGTGGCGGGCGCATGGTGCTTTGCCCCCGGCCCCCGGCCTATGTTGCTGGCCTGCGCGACTTTGTATGGTGGCTTCTCGTTCTCGCTGTACTCGCTCGCGGTCGCCCATACCAACGACCACATCGACCCTCGCGACGCGCTGGAAACCGCACGCGGCCTGCTGCTCCTGAACGGCGTCGGCGCGATCCTCGGACCACTGCTGGCCGGCACCGCCATGACCGTGTTCGGACCGCCCGCGCTGCTCGTGTGGCTGGGAGCGATGCCCGCGCTGCTGGGCCTGTTCGCCCTGTACCGCATGCGCGTGGGCGCCCGTATCCCGATCGCGCGCCAGTGCGACTTCGTGCCGATGGCCCGTACCGGGCCGGTGGTGCTCGAGATGGATCCGCGCACGTCGATCGCAGGACCCGGGTACGCTCGCGACGCACACCAGCCCTAGTCGTCGCGCGGAGGCGACATCACGGCTGGCCCGGCGGACGTGAACAGCCTCGGCAAAGCGACGCTCGCCGGCGCGCGCACGACCCGGTCGTACAGGTGACTGAGCCCGCAGGGCTCGGGATTCACCTCGATCATGCGGGCGCCGCTGCGACGCGCAAGCTGCTGAAAACCGGCGGCCGGCCACACCACGCCGGAAGTCCCCACGCTCACGAACAGCTCGCTGCGTGCGATCGCAGCGGCGGCGGCGGCGAGCACCCGCTCGTCGAGCGCGTCTTCGAACCACACGATGTCCGGCCGCAGCCATGCGGCACAGGCAGGACAGCGCCGCACGGCATAATTTCCACCGAGGTCCTCGCGTACGCCATGGTCGGCGCAGCGTAACCGCCACAGGCTGCCATGCAGCTCGACGACCGTCCGGCTGCCCGCACGCTGATGCATGCCGTCGGTGTTCTGGGTCACGATGGTGACGGACGGGTGCGACCGCCCGAGCGCGGCCAGCCAGGTGTGCCCGGCATGCGGCGCACAGCTCAGCACGTGCCGGCGGCGCAGCTCGTGGAAGCGCTGCACGCGCCGCGGCGCCTGCTCGAACGCGGCCTGGCAGGCGTAGTCCTGCCACCGGTACGACGCCCATATGCCCCCCTGCCCGCGGTAGGTGGGTACGCCGGACTCCGCCGACATTCCGGCACCGGTGAAGATCACGATGTGCGCGAAGTCGGCCGCGTTCATGCGTGACCGGGGGCGCCGAGGGGATCCGGTACACTGGCGGGCGACGCGGCGCCGAAGCCGCGCATGGCACGGGGAATGACACGGACATGGCGGGTTACGACTACGATCTTTTCGTCATCGGCGCGGGCTCGGGCGGCGTGCGCGCCGCGCGTATGGCGGCGGGCATGGGCGTGCGCGTCGCGATCGCCGAACAACACCATCTCGGCGGCACCTGCGTCAACGTCGGCTGCATCCCGAAAAAGCTGTTCGTCCATGCCTCGCATTTCGGCGCGGACATCGAGGACGCGCGCGGATACGGCTGGCGGGCGGGCACGCCCGCGTTCGACTGGCAGACCCTGATCAGCAACAAGGACCGCGAGATCGCGCGACTCAACGGTGTCTACGCGCGGCTGCTGCGCGAATCCGGCGCCGAGATCATCCCGAGCCGCGCCGTCGTCACGGGCCCGCACGGCATCCGCATCGACGGCCGCGACCTCAGCACCGAACGCATCCTCGTGGCGACCGGCGGCTGGCCGAGCGTGCCGGATCTCGCGGGCCGCGAACACGTCATCACCTCCAACGAAGCGTTTCACCTCGACGCGCTCCCGCGCCGGCTGCTCATCGTAGGCGGTGGCTACATCGCCGTCGAGTTCGCCGGAATTTTCCAGGGTCTGGGCGTGGCGACCACGCTGGTGTATCGGGGCGGGCTGTTCCTGCGCGGCTTCGATCAGGACCTTCGCAGCGCGCTGGCGGCGCACATGAGGAGTGCCGGCGTCGAGCTGCGCTTCAACGCGGAAGTCGCCGCGGTGCGTCCCGCAGGTGATGCGTTTGAGGTCGAACTCGGTACCGGCGCGCGCCTCGTAACGGACCGCGTGATGTACGCGACCGGCCGGGCACCGAACGTCGAGGGACTGGGGCTCGCGGAGGCCGGCGTCGCGCTCGCCTGGAACGGCGCGGTGGTCGTCGACGACGATTACCGCAGCTCCGTGCCGTCGATCTACGCCATCGGTGACGTCACCCACCGTCTGAACCTGACCCCGGTCGCAATCGCCGAAGGCATGGCGTTCGTACGGCGGACCTACGGCGGTCAGGACGCCTGTGTCGATTACGACTTCATTCCCACGGCGGTGTTCAGCCAGCCTGCGATCGGTACGGTCGGTATGACCGAGGAAGCGGCACGTGAGCATTATGGTGAAATCGACATTTATCGCTCTGAATTCACGCCTCTCAAGCACACGCTCACCGGCCGCGCCGAGAAGACGCTGATGAAACTCGTCGTGGTGCGGGACACCGATCGCGTCGTTGGCGCCCACATGCTCGGACCGGAAGCCGGCGAAATCATCCAGGGTCTGGCCATCGCCATTCGCGCCGGTGCGACCAAGCGTATGTTCGACTCGACCATCGGCATCCACCCGACGGCGGCGGAGGAGTTCGTCACCATGCGCACGCCGGTGTGAGGGATCACCATCAGCGCTCCGGAGCGACAGGGGCCGCGCCCGAATGCGCGCGTGCGCCGGGCTCGCCATCGTATACAGGCACGCGGATCCGCGACACGCGCGCGAAGCGCAGACCCAGCAACACCGCGGCTACCGCGAGGCCGGCCACCAGACCCACCCAGATGGCCTGCGGGCCGAGGCCGAGGTGGACACCGAGCCACCACGCGACCGGGAAGCCCGTGCCCCAGTAAGCGATCAGCGTGATCAGCATGGGTACGCGCGTATCTTTCAGGCCCCGCAGGGCGCCGGCGGCGCCCGCCTGGGCGCCGTCGAAGATCTGGAACGCGGCGGCGACCAGGACCAGTTCAATGGCGATGGCCGTGACCTGCGCATCATCCGTGTACAGCGCGACGATGCGCTCGCGCAGCACCAGCATGAACATCCCGGACACGGTCATGAAACCGACCGCCAGGCCGATCCCGACCGCGCCGGCCCGGCGCACACCAGCCGGATCCGCACGCCCGGCCGCCTGGCCGACCCGCACCGTGGTGGCGAAGGCCAGCCCGAGCGGCACCATGAACATGAGCCCGGCGTAGTTGACGGCGATCTGATGAGCTGCGACGACGTGTGTACCCATCCAACCCATGAGCAGCGCGGCGCTCGCGAACAGCGCGACCTCCAGAAAGATCGACACCCCGGCGGGCGCACCGACACGCGCGATTTCGGCGATGGCCGCGAGCCGCGGGCGCTCGAAAGCCGCAAACAGGCCGATGCGCCGGTACGCGCCATCGAACCAGAACCAGACGGCCATCGCGAACGCCATCAGCCACATCGTGATAGCGCTCGCCCAGCCGCAGCCTACCGCTCCCAGCGCCGGCAGTCCGAGTTTGCCATACATCAGCAGCCAGTTGCCGAGCACGTTGGCGCACAATGCCAGGGCACCGATGGCCATGATCGGCAGAGTCCGACCGAAGCCTTCGCTGGTGAAGCGCAACACCTGGTAGAACAGGGTGCCGACGGTACCGCAGGCAATGGCATCGAGATAGCCGCGGGTCAGCGCGGCCGTGGCCGGATCCAACCCGAGCAGAGCGACGAACGACCCGGCGCACAGCAGGACGAGCGTGAGTGCGATCCCCAGCACCGCGGCCAGCCACAAACCCTGGCGGGCGGTCGAACCGATGGCCTCGATACGACCGGCGCCGGTCAACTGGGCGCTGCTCGCGCTCAGCGCCGTGAGCGTACCGATGCCGAGCAGCACTATCGGGGTCCAGATCGCACCGCCGAGCGCTACCGCGGCGAGATCCGCGGCACCGAGGCGACCGGCCATCACCGTGTCGGCCACCTGCATGCTCATCGTGAACAGATTGTTGGCGATCAGTGGCCAGGCGAGGCGCACGAGCGCCGCCGTCTCGACACGCAGGCTGCGGGCCTGGTGGCGTATGGAACGGATGCTGAGATCGGCATTTGCCATGGCGTACAGTGCTGTGCCGCGCATGACCGGGCCGCGCGGCGGGGCAGTTTGCCAGACCCGGCGCACTCGCGCACGTGGTACCGGGACCGCTACACTGGAGCCGGCGCGCGCGGCAGTTGCAGCAACCGTGCCTGTGCAGCGGACTCTGTGAAGCTGCGCAAACCGGAGACCCGTGATACACGTGAAGGCGCTCGCAGGATCACATTCGGCGCCGGCGTCGCGCCGGCTGCGACTCGTCGTGATGCTGATCGGCGTGCTGCTCGCAACCGTATGCCGCGCGACGGTCGAGGCACCCGTCATCGCCGTCGCCGCCAACATGGCACGCACCGCCGAGGAGCTCGCCAGCGCCTTCGCGGCAGCGACCGGGGCACGGGTGCGCCTGAGCTTCGGTTCGTCGGGAAATCTGACCCGCCAGATCGAGCAGGGGGCGCCATTCGAGGTGTTCCTGTCCGCTGACGAGAGCTTTCCGCAACGCCTGTACGAAGCCGGCCTGACGCGCGGCCCGGGCGCGGTCTACGCCATCGGCCGCCTGGCGCTGTTCACCGCGCACGGCGCCGGCATTGCCGCCGACGCGAGCCTCGGCGAACGGCTTGCGTTCATTGCCGGCCGCGCGCACGGCCGGCTGGTCATCGCCAATCCGGATCTCGCCCCCTATGGACTGGCGGCACGCCAAGTGCTCGAGTCCCGCGGGCTGTGGGCGCAGATCGAGCCACGCCTGGTTCTCGGTGAAAACGTCGGTCAGGTCGTGCAGTTCATCCTCGCAGGCGCCGCCGATGCCGCTTTCATTCCCTACTCACAGGCTATCCTGCCCGAAGTCGCGGCACGCGGCAGCGTCCTCGAGGTCGACGCCGCAGAGCATGGCCCCTTGCGCCAGGCCATGGTGATCGTCCGCGACGCATCGGCGGCGGCAATGGCCTTCGGGGATTTCGTGCTCGCGCCACCCGCCCGCGCCATCATCGCGGCGCATGGCTACGCCGTACCCGAGTGACCCGCGATGGACTGGGCCGCATTTCACCTGTCAATCGAGCTGGCGCTGTGGACGATCGCGCTGCTGCTGCCGGTGGGCATCCTGCTCGCCCGCGCGCTGGCCTGGCGCCGGTTTGCCGCCCGCAGCATCCTCGAGGCGCTGGTCGCGCTGCCGCTGGTGCTGCCGCCGACCGTGCTCGGTTTTTACCTGCTCGTCGCTTTCGCCGGCCAGGCGCCCCTCGGCCGCCTGTGGACCGCCGTGTTCGGGTCGCCGGCGGTGTTCAGCTTCGAGGGACTCGTGATGGCGTCGGTGATCTTCAACCTGCCATTCATGATCCAGCCGCTGCAGCGCGCTTTCGAAGCCGTGCCGAACGACATGCGCGAAGCTGCCTGGTGTTGCGGCATGAGCCGCTGGCGCACCTTCTGGCGCGTCGAGCTGCCGCTGGCCTGGATGGGCGTAATCACCGCCGTAGTCATCACGTTCGCGCATACCCTCGGCGAGTTCGGCGTCGTACTGATGGTGGGCGGAAACATCCCCGGCGAGACGCGTACCTTGTCGATCGCCATCTACGATCGAGTCCAGGCCTTCGACAACCGGGCAGCCGGGGTCATGGCGGCGGCGCTGCTCGCGTTCGCCTTTTTCGCGATCACCGCGCTGCACCTTTTCAATGACCTCATCGAGCGCCGGCGGCGCGGCTGAGACACGCGGCCTGCAGGTCCGGCTGCGGCAGGCGGCGCCGTTTCCCATCGACGCGGCGTTCGCCTGCGCACCGGGCGAGCTGCTCGCCCTGGTCGGGCCCTCGGGCGGCGGCAAGACGACCGTGCTGCGGATGATCTGCGGCCTGCGCACCCCCGAGCGGGGCCTCATCCGCTGCGACGGCACGACCTGGTTCGACAGCGACACCGGGATCCGCCTGCCGGCACAGCAGCGCCCGATCGGGATGATGTTCCAGCACTACGCGCTGTTTCCGCACATGTGCGCGCTGGACAACGTATGCGCCGCGCTCGGCCAGCTGCCGCGGGTCGCGCGGGTTCAGCGCGCGAGCGAGCTGCTCGGCCTGGTCAACCTCCACGGCCTCGAACGGCGATTTCCACGCGAGCTCTCCGGCGGGCAGCAACAACGCGTCGCGCTCGCCCGCGCGCTCGCCCGCGAACCGCGGGTCCTGCTGCTCGACGAACCGTTCGCCGCCGTCGACCAGGTGACGCGGCGCAAGCTGCGCATCGAGCTCGTGCAGCTTCGATCACGCCTGAGCCTGCCTATCGTGCTGGTCACCCACGATCTCGACGAAGCCCGCCTGCTGGCGGACCGGATGTGCATACTCAATCACGGCCGCACGCTCCAGGAGGGCCCGCCGCAGGACGTGCTGACCCGTCCTGCGAGCGCCGTCATCGCCCGTCTGGTGGATCACACCAACATTTTCCCCGGCATCGTCGACGGCCATGACGCGGCGGCGCGCATCACCTGGATCCGCTGGCTGGGCTACCGTCTGGAAACGGCCTATCGCCCCGAGCTGCGCCACGGCGAGCACGTCGAGTGGGTGGTTCCCCCGCACGATGTGATCCTGCACCGTGTCGACCGGCCGTCGCGGGGGGAAAGGGAAAACCCGGTCAGCGGCGTGGTCCGCGATCTGATACCGCTCGGGGAGTCGACCACCATCGGTCTGCTCGTCGACGCGGCCGAGGAGCTGACCTTGTCCTTCCAGGTACCCACGCACGTCGCCCGTCGCAACGGTATCGCCGCCGGCCGCGCCGTCAAGGTATCGCTGCTCGCCGCCGGCATCCATCTCATGCCGGCGCCGGCCGGCGCCGCACACGACCCGATCGTAGCGAATTGAGGAACCACCGCTGATCAGCGGCCGCCACCCGCGGCCGGGTCCGCGGGCGCTCAGGGCCGGCGCGCGAACGCGGCGTCGAACAGCCGCTCGAGCCCGGCGTGCGTACCGCGCACCCGGTCGATGACGGCCCGGGCCCAGTCGAAGTATTCGCGGCGCCGCCCGAGATCCCAGTCCGACGGCGGCGCGTCGGTCATGTCGCGCAGGTTGCAGATCTTGTCCGCCAGCTTGACCAGCCGGGCTTCGC
>JADZEE010000020.1 GCA_020850735.1 Gammaproteobacteria bacterium
GACCCCTGGGGCGGCCCATCGCCATGATGTCGTTCGCGCTCAACCATGCCGCGAGCGGGTTTTCACCCACGGCCTACAAAATCACCAATCTCGCGATTCACGCCGTCAACGCCTTGCTCGTCTACCTGATCGCGCTGCGGCTGTTCGCGAGTCCGGCGCTGGCCGGGCGCGTGCCGGTTCCGGCCCGCCAGCCGGTCGCCGTGCTCGGTGCGGCCGCCTGGGCCGTGCACCCGTTGAATCTGACCGCCGTCCTGTACATCGTCCAGCGGATGACGAGCCTGTCGGCGTCGTTCACGCTGGCGGGCGTGCTCTGGTACCTAGTGTGGCGGCAACGCTATCAGCTGCGTGGCGGCTCGCCTGCCATGCTGCTCGGTGGTTTGCTGCTGTGGACGGCCCTGGCCGCCATGACCAAGGAGAACGGTGCGCTGCTGCCGGTATTCGCCGCATTGTGCGAGCTGGTGCTGTACCGCCCCGCTGAGACGGACCGCCGGCAGCGGCGGGTGCTCGACACCTTCTTCGCGCTGGTGGTGCTGCTGCCGGCGCTGGCGTTCCTGGCGCTGCCCTGGCTGGCCCCGGACTGGCTGGCCGGCCAGTATCAACTGCGCTCGTTCACCCCCGGCGAGCGCGTGCTCACGGAAGCCCGGGTACTGTGGTTCTACACCGGCCTGCTGCTGGCGCCGCACTACGCGCGGTTCGCCATATTCCACGACGATTTCCCGATTTCGACCGCCCTGACGTCGCCGCCGACCACGCTGCTGGCGGTACTCGGCATCGCGTTCGCCGTGGTGCTGGCCTGGCGCTGGCGCGCGCGCGCGCCGCTGGCCGCGCTGGCGGTGGGGTGGTTTTTCGCCGCGCACGCACTGGAGTCCACATTCCTCGGCCTCGAGCTCGTCCACGAGCACCGCAACTACGTCGCCATCGTCGTCCCCGTGCTCGCGCTGGTGTGCTGCGGCTGGGTCTCTGCCGGGCGCCTGGCGCGCCACCGCCGCGCATTGCGCTTGTTGTTGTGCGGGTGGTTGCTGTTACTCGGAATGACGACCTGGGTGCGGTCGCAACAGTGGAGCGATCCGGTCACGCTGGCGCTGGCGGGCGTCCAGCACCATCCCGATTCGTACCGCTCGCAGTATGAGCTGGCGCGGATCTATTACGGGCTGTACGAGCGCGACGGCGATCCGCGTGCCTACGAGCGCGCCGGCAGCGGGTTCGCGCGTGCCGCGCAGCTGGATCCACACACGGCGTTGCCGTATTTTGCGCTCGTCCAGCACGCCTATCGCGGTGGTCATGCGCCCGGCGCGGGCTTGATCCGCGAATTCGGGCAGCGGTTGCGCCACGGGCGCATGGCGCCGTCGATCCCCAATGCGTTCAGGAATCTGGTCATTTGCGCCGCGGCGGGACGATGTCCCCTGCCCGCCGACGTGGTCATGGACCTGTTCGGCCAGGCGCTCGCCAACGCGACTTTGGCTGCGGACGCGCGCGCCGCACTGCTCACGCAGCTCGCTGCCTACTACGCCAATGCGCTGGGGGATCCGCAGGGAGGTGCGGCCGTGCTGCGCGAGCTCGTGGCGGAGTACCCGGACTCGCCCCATCACCGCCTGAATCTGGTGCGCCTGCTCATCGCCGCCGGTCAGCTCGATGCCGCGCGGATCGAGATCGATGCGGCTGCCGAGCGGATCGACCGGCAGCACAGTGTGCTCAAGTTCAGGGCGCTGCGCGCCGAAGTGCGCCAGCTCGCCGAGGAACTGCGCGCGGCCGCCGCGCAGATCTGAGCCGTCCGACCGTATGCCGGCCGGCGACCGGAACCATCAGGGCATCGTGCCGGCGGTCGCCTTGGTGGCGGCCGCGATCGGGGTCGCAGCGGCGGTGATCGGTATCTACTCGGCCGGGCTGCACGGCCCGTGGCTGCTGGACGATTACGCGCACCTGCCGGCCCTGATCGCGCACCCGCCCGCGCAGCCGGCCGGGTGGCTGGCGCAGGTCCTCAGCCATGCCGGCCCGACAGGCCGGCCGCTGGCCATGTCGAGCCTGCTCGTCGATGCCCAGCGCCACGGCGCCGATGTGGCGGGCTGGAAGCTCACCAACGTGCTGCTGCACGTGGCGGTGACCGTCGCCGTCTGGGCGTTTGCCACCCAGGTGATCGCCACGCTGCCGGCGCGCCGGGGAGCCGCGGCGGCGGGGCTGGTGGTCGCCGCCCTGTGGGCCTTGCACCCCTTGCAGGTCAGCACGGTGCTCTACGTCATTCAGCGCATGACGGAGTTGTCGGCGCTGTTTACCTTCGCGGGGCTGGCGCTGTACGTCGACGGCCGGCGGCGGCTCGCTGACGGCCGGCGCGGCGGTCGCCGGCGATTGTTCGCGACCTTTCTCGTGTGCCTGCCGCTGGCGGTGCTCAGCAAGGAGACGGGCGCATTGCTGCCGGTCCTGTGCGCGGTCACCGAGTTCGCGCTGTTCCCTGGCACCCGGGGACGCGGCCGGCCACGCATCGTCGTCGTACTGCTCGTCACGTTCGGCGTGTTGCCGGCACTCGCTCTGGCGGCGCTGTACGCCGTGCGCTTCGAGGATCTGATCGCGGCCGGTTTCGCGACCCGATCGTTCACGCTCGGGGAACGCCTGCTCACGGAGCTGCGCGTGCTGGTGCTCTACGTCGTCCAGGTGCTGGTCCCCGTACCGGCCGTGCTGGGATTCATTCACGACGACATCGCCGTGTCGCGTTCACTGCTCGAGCCGCCGCAAACGCTGTGGTCGCTGCTCGCGCTGCTGGCCGCCGCGGGCTCGGCGCTGGCGCTGCGCGAGCGGATGCCGATCGCCTGTCTGGGGGTGCTGGGATTTCTCGCCGCCCACGCGCTCGAGGCCTCGTTTCTGCCGCTCGAGCTCATGTTCGAGCATCGCAATTACGTGCCCTCCGCCTTTCTGGTGCTCGGCGCCGTGACCGCCGTGAAGACTTTGCCCGCGCGCCCGCAGGTGCTCGCCGGCGCCTGCGCGGTGGCACTGCTGACCGTCGCCGCGCTCACCGTGCTGCGGGTCCGGATCTGGAGCAGCCCCGCCAGCCTGTACGCGAACACCCTGCGTCTGCACCCGGGTTCGACCTGGGCACGATCGATGGCCGCCGAGTTGTTCAGCCTGTCCGGGCAGCACCGGCAGGCGCGGGATCTGCTGGCCGCGAGCGGCGGGCCTGGCGCCGCGATGCAGGGCCTGGTGCTGGCCTGCCGGGAGCAGGGTGCGGTCGCGGACGCGTCGTTCGCCGCGGCGACCGGTGCGCTGTCCGGTCCGGTCGACGGGTATCAGGCCGAAGCCCTCATCGCACTGGCCGAGCTCGGCCTCGACGGCCAGTGCCGGTACTCCGGATCGGCATTCCTGCGCCTGCTCGGCGCGGCGCTCGAGCGGCCCGTTGCGCAGACGACCAGCGCTTACAAGTTGCGCGTCTATCAGGCACACTTCCTGGGTCGCGAGCACGACTACGATCTGGCTTTGTCGGCTCTCGATGCGGCCTGGCGACTTCGACCCGAGGATCCGATGCCATTGTTTTTCTCGGCCGAGCTGGCGGCCGAGAGCGGCGACCACGCCCGGGCGCGCGGGTTCTACACCCGCGCGGTAACCATTGCCGCACGGACGGGTGCAGACTATTCGATCTACGTCGAGGATATCGGTCGGAAACTGCAGCAGTGACCACGGCAATCGAGATGAGCGCGGTCGCGGACGCGCGTGCGCCCGCGGCGGGTGGTGCCGAGGTGACCGTGAGCTTCGTCCTGCCTGCCCGCAACGAAGCCGCGGGGCTCGCGCTCGTTCTGCCCGAGTTGCGCCGCCGCTTTCCGCAGGCCGAGATCCTCGTCGTCGACGACGGCTCCACCGACGACACCGCCGCCGTCGCCACCGCGCATGGTGCCACCGTCATCGCGCATCCCTACAGCATGGGCAACGGCGCGGCGATCAAATCAGGGGCGCGCGCCGCCGCCGGCGAGGTGCTGGTGCTGATGGACGCCGACGGCCAGCATCGCGCCGAGGACGTCGGTGCGCTGCTGGCAATGCTCGAGCACGGGCATGACATGGTCGTGGGCGCGCGCTCGGCCTCGACCCAGCAGGCGAGCCGCGGACGCTGGTTGGCCAACAATGTGTACAACCGCCTCGCCGGCTGGATGGTCGGCCATCGCATCCCGGATCTGACCTCCGGCTTTCGCGTTGCCCGCGCGTCACGCTTCAAGCGTTTCCTGTACATGTTGCCAAACGGGTTCTCCTATCCGACGACGATTACGATGGGCTTCTTCCGCGCCGGCTATACCGTCGCCTACGTCCCGGTGGACGTGCGCCAGCGGGTCGGGCAAAGCCACATCCGCCTGCTGCACGACGGCGTGCGTTTTTTCCTGATCATCTTTCGCGTCGGCACGCTTTTTTCGCCGCTCAAGCTCTTTCTTCCGATCAGCGTGGTGTTTCTCGCTCTCGGGCTCGTCAATTACGGCTATTCCTACCTGACCAGCGGGCGCTTCACCAACATGAGCGCGTTGCTGTTGATCACGTCGGTCCTGGTATTCCTGATCGGACTCGTGTCCGAACAGATCACCAATCTCATGTACATGCGCACGAATGACGACGATTGAACGCGGCGCCCCTGCCGCGGGGGCCGTGGCAAGGCCGTGACTGACCCGGCTCCGCGAGTGATTGTCGGGATGCCTATCTACAACGAGGCGCGCTTCCTCGCGGACGCGTTCGATTCGTTGCTGGCCCAGGATTATCCGAACTTCCGGATCCACGTGTCCGACAATGCCTCGAACGACGGCAGCGAAAGCATTGCGCGCGAGTACGCCGGGCGCGATGCGCGGGTATGCTACGAACGGCTGCCCCGCAATCTCGGAGCCGCAGAAAACTTCCGCCGCGTGGCGGCGCAGGCGAACGGCGACTATTTCATGTGGGCGGCCGGACACGACCGGTGGTCGGCCAATCTGCTGTCGCAATGTGTCGCCGCGCTCGAAGCGCGGCCGGCAGCGGTCATCGCTTTCGCGAGCTGTCGCTGGATCGACGGCGACGGTAATGCCCTGGAGCGGGAATCAGGCCATACCGACACGCGCGGAATGGGCGCAATCGAACGGTTCTTCGCCGTCTACTGGGGCAACATGCATCCGGTTCTCGGTGTCCTGCGCCGTTCGAGTCTCGCACGTGCCCGCGAGGTACAGGCGACCGCGGGTGCCGATCTCGTGCTCTTGACCGAGCTGGCTCTGATGGGTGATTTCGTCCACGTCAGCGACGCGCTGTGGTCGCGCCGCGATTTCCGTGTCGAGCGCGACTACGCCGACAAGCTGCGACGTTATCGCAGCCGCGAGTACGCCCTGGTGCGTTCGCCGCTTGCCCGGCTGTTCCCGCTCGCGGCCTTGCCGCTCGCGCTCGCGCGCAACGTGCTGCGGGCGCGCCTGCACCTCGTCGACAAGCTGTGTCTGCTCGCGCTGCTGGCGCCATCGTTGCCGATTCGATATCTCGC
>JADZEE010000021.1 GCA_020850735.1 Gammaproteobacteria bacterium
ATCATCTCGCCATCGGCTCCGAGCACCCGCGCCTGGTAGCCGGGGACCGGCAGGCCGGTCGATCCAGGCCGGATCCGCGCGCAGGGCGCGCCGATGAATATGTGCAGCAGCTCGGTCGAGCCGATCCCGTCAAGGATCGGCAGGCCGGTCAGATGCTGCCAGTCTTCGAAGACCGGCAGCGGCAGGGGCTCTCCCGCCGAGACACTGCGGCGCAGGCTGCGCAACGCGTCGTCCCCGTCGGCGGCGGCGACGAGTGCCCGGTAGGCGGTGGGCGCGGTAAACAGGATCGTGGCCCGGAAGCGCTCGATGCCGGCCCGCAGACTCGCAGGCGACACGTCTTCGAGCAGGACCGTCGCGGCCCGCGCCCGAAGTGGAAACAGCAAGAGCCCTCCAAGCCCGAAAGTAAACGCGAGCGGCGGGCTGCCAATGAATACATCGTCCGTCGCGGGTTGCAGGACCTGCCGGCCGTATGTGTCGCAAACGGCGAGGATGTCGCGGTGAAAGTGCATCGTCGCCTTGGGGACCCCGGTGGTTCCCGAGGTGAAAGCGATGAGGCACACATCGTCCGCGGCCGTATCCAGCGCCGGAAACGGACCGTCGTGCTTGCGCATCCGCTGCTCCAGCTCGCCGCCCTCGCCGAAGGCGATCAGCTCTTGCAGTGCGCCGGCGCCGACCAGCGGCGCGAGCTCGCCGGTCAGGCGCCCGTCACACAGCGCCAGTCGCACGCGTGCCTTTTCGATGACGAACTCGAGCTCACGTTGCCGGAGCAGCGGCATCGTCGCGACCGCAATGCCGCCGGCCTTGACCACCGCCAGCCAGCTCGCAGCGAGCTGCAGGCAGTTCGGCGCGCGCAGCAGAACCCGTTCACCCGGCACCAGGCCGAGATCGCGCACGAGGACGTGCGCGACGCGATCGACAACGTCGCCCAAGGCGGCGTAGCTGAGCGTTACCGACGGTGTGATGATGCACGGGTGCCGGCCGTAGCCCTCGGCGACGGCGCGATCGAGGAGTTCGACCGCGCAGTTGAGCCGCGGCGGGTATCCGAGCGCCTCCAGTCCGACAAGATCCGGCCACTGCGCGCACGGCGGCAGATGATCGCGCGCGAAGGTGTCGAGATGGCCGCTGCGGGCCGTTACGCTCATCGATGAATGGCAGCCTCGCTCGCGCCGAGCGCGTCATGCAGAAAATCGAGCGCGATGCGATTGAATGCTTCGGGTTGCTCGATGTTGCTCAGATGCCCGGCACGCTCGAGCTCTACGTAGCGGGCGCCCGTGATTGCCTTCTCCATCGCGCGCATTCCGGCCGGCGGTGTGACGCGATCGGCGCCGCCGCACACGAGCAGGACGGGCACCGCGATCCGGGCGAGTACGTCCGCGCTGTCGAAGTCGACGACCGCGTCGAGTGCCTTCAGGTACGACTCGGTGCGCAGACCGCTGATGCTCTGCTCGAGACGCGCGCGCACCTCGGCGTCCGCGTCGGGACCGGCGAGCACATCGACCAGTTGTGGGGCGATGTCCCGCGGGGTCAATCCCCGCAGCAGCGGCTCCCGGCGCAGGCGCAGGAACTCGGCCTTGTCGTCGGGGCTGAAATCACCGCCGGGCCCTGCGTTGGTATCCGCCAGCACCAGGGCAAGCACCCGCTTCGGAAAGCGCCGGTAGAACTCCTGCGCAATCATGCCGCCCATCGAAAGCCCGACCAGCACTGCCGCGTCACGGCCGAAGTGCTCGAGTACGCGGCACAGATCGCCGCATACAGCGTCGAGCTCGAACACCCCGTCGTAGTCGTCGCTGGCGCCGTAGCCGCGCATGTCCCAGGCGATCGCCAGGTATCGCCGCGCGAATGGCGACAGCTGGTCGCTCCAGTTGCTGCGGTTGCCGCCGATGCCGTGCAGGAAGATGACGGGCGTCCCCGTGCCGGCGAAATCGACCGCCACGTGCGGCGAGGGGGGTATGCGGGCTGACTGAATTTGCATGGTGGATCCGTTCCTCGTCCGTTCCCGGGCGTCCTCACATCATCTGCGCGAGGCCCTTCACCAAGCCGGTTAACGGCGGCGCGTCGCCGACCAGCCAGCTGAAGAACTCGGCATGCGCGGGCGGCAGCGACAAGGCATTCACCGCCGGATCGGTGATCACCTGCACGACCGCCGGCTTGCGGGCGGCAAAGGCACGCTGGACGGCTGGCACGATCGCGGCCGTGTCGTCGACGAGTTCCCCGTGTCCCCCCATGGCCTCCACGATCCTGTCGAGCCGGACCAGGGAATGCTCGACCTCGATCAGGTGGCCGATGTGGTCCATATGCGCCTGGGCCTCGGCACCCCACATCCCGTCGTAGTTGACGATGACGACGATCGGCAGACGATGACGGACGGCGGTCTCGAACTCCATGATATGGAAGCCCAGCGAGGAATCGCCCGTGATCAGGCACACCGGTCGGTCCCGGCCGACGACCAGCTGCGCGCCAATGGCATACGGCAGACCGGTACCGAGATGTGCGAATTTGGATGCCCACAGGAAGTCACGCGAGCGACGTTCGAAGTAAGCAAGCTGATAGAGCAGGGTGTAGCCGCCGTCGTGGACTATGACCGCATCGTCCGGAATAGCCGCACGCGCTTCGATCATCAAGCGCCCCGGATGGATCGGGCGTGTTTCGCCGGCACCGTCCCACAGCTCCTGTCGTTCGCGCGTGCACGCGGCGCGCCAACCGGCAAGCTTTGCCGGGGGAGTGAATGGACCGTGCTTCTCCAGTGCCGCCGTCAGTTGGGGCAGGACGGTGCGCATGTCACCGACCAGCGGTACGTCGATGTCGCGGTTGACGCCAACCGCGCCTGGGTCCCGCTCGATGACGATCCACTTGCGCGTCTCGTCGGCCGCCGCGAAATGCCGGGTGCGCCCATAGTTCAGGGTTTCGGGGATCGAGGTGCCGACCGCGAGCACCACGTCGGCCGCCCCCACCGCCTCGTGGCCCGCCCGGGTCAGGTACGAAAGGCACTGTGGATCGGCGTCGGGCAGGACGCCGAGTCCGCCGTAGGTCGCGATCACCGGGCACTGGAGGGTGCGCGCCAGGCGCTCGAAGTCGTCGTGGGCACGCGCCGTATGTATCCCGGTGCCCGCCACCAGCAGCGGCGTCTGTGCACCGGCGATCAGTGCCGCCGCACGGTCGACGTCCGCTGCCGCGGCGCCGGCGGATACGACCCGATACCGTGACGGCGGGCGGAACGGCGGAAAATCCCATTCCTCTACCTGCATATCCCAAGCGAGCTGGATGTAAACAGGCCCGGGGGTGCAAGTGGTCGCCTGCCGGAAAGCCTCGTGCACGATGTCGTCCGTGAGCCACGGATGGGTGATGCAGGCGGAATACTTGCACACGGTCGCGAAAGCGGGCACGAACGGTGAGTGCAGGAAGCGACTGCGGCGCACCGATTCGTGCACCAGCGCCTGGCGCTGCGCGCCGACGAAGACGACCGGGACGTGCTCCTGGGCGGCGTTGAACGCGGCCGGCAGCATGTTCGCGACACCGGGGCCCATGGCTCCGCACATGACCTGCGGCCGTCCGGTCATGCGAGCCGCCGCGTCGGCCATGAACCCCCCGGCGGCCTCGTGCCGGGGACCTACCACCTTGAGCCCGGCAAGCTCGGCGTGCTTCTGCACGTCCATGTGGGTGATGTCACCGATGCCGAATATGATGGTGACTCCTTCGGCCTTAAACAATTCGACCAGGCGTTCGCCCACAGTCTTGCTTGGTACGTTTGCGGTCATTCTGGTCGATCCTCGCCGGGCGTGATGATCGGGCGCCGTCTCCGGTTATGTGCGCCCCGCAGAGTTTACCGGGGCCGGTGACGCCCCGGAGTGCAATTCCGTGCAACGGAGGGGAGAAAAACGCGCGCCGCCCGAACACGTCCGGGGTCCCGCGACGCCGGGCATGGACTGCTCAGCCGTCGCGCCGCAGCGTCGCGGACGGGCGCTCGCCGAACTCGCGCTGATAGAGCTTCGAGAAATACTTGGGATCGTAAAAACCCCAGCGGGCGGCGGCATCGATGATGGTGAGCTCGTTGGGCGAGGCCCGCAGCAGGTCCTGGCGCACGCGCGCGAGCTTCTCGCGCCGTATATAGGTCATCGGACCGACGCCGAGATCACGCACAAATTCGTACTGCAGCGTGCGGACACAGACGCCGGTGATGGTCGCCAGCGCCTGCACACCGAGATCCTCGTGCAGATGCGCGTGAATGAATTCCAGCGCGCGCCGCAGCCGCAGGGTCCCGAAACCGGCCGAGAGACGCTGCGGTGCCCTGTCGTCCGTGCAGATGGCAGCGTGCAGCAGCGCGGTGAGCAGCAACTCCTCCACCTGCTTGGTGGTCACGCCGCGGCTCAGCAGCGATTGGTCGTCCTCGAGCTCCACGAGCATGATCTTGAGGGCGTCGCTGATACTCAATCCGGCACCGCGCGTCAGGTCAATCACCGGTCTGAAGCGCAGGTCGCCGGGTTTCGTGGCCCCGTACATCCTTCCGAGCATCTCGGTGAAGGGCTGCTGTTCGATCCAGACCACGATCCCCGTGCAGTGCGATTTCCACAGCAGGTCGACCGGCTCGCCCGGAGCATGGATCAGCCCCTCGCCCGCCTGCGCGCGGAAGCAGCCGTCTCGCCGCCGTTGCAGCAGCTCACCGCTGAGCGGTACGACCATCTGCAAAGAGCGCGATGGCGGTGTCAGAGCGAGAACGTTCGAGCCCAGATGGACTCCGAACAGTCGGGTGCGAGGCAGCCGCACGCAGGTGATCCGGCTGTCGGCAAGGTCAGTGGACGTAGCGCACGTGAACCGGTGCGGATCGATCTCGCGACTCACCGCCGCTTGCGCGAGCGTCAGGTCACTGGTCTCTACCAGCGCGAAGCCCCGGAGCGGAAACGAACGCGTATCGGGCACGTGCATCATCGTCCAGCTTCCTCCCGGCGGCCGGTGTCGGATCCCGCCAGCGGTCTGCGGCCCGTCGCAAGAACCCCGTTCACAGGCCGCCCAGCCGGCAGGCGGCAACACAAAATCGTTGCGCAGAAGCAACGCGGGTACTGCGCATTTTCACTCTATCCTTGCACAAAACTTCTCCCCCGGCGAGGGCTCGGGCAGTGATGCTGATGGTCGTAACGAACGCATCTACGAGAACAGACGCGCGGGACACAACCGGTTCGCCGACGTACGTCCCGGCCTTCGAGGGGAGCCACGATGAGAGACAGCCAACTTTATTCGGGGACCGCGGGCGCCGCCCGGCGCGCCACGGCCGCAATTGTACTCTGGACTTCGGTGTCCGCCGGGGCGGCGGTCATAGAGGAAGTGGTGGTAACGGCGCAGAAGCGCGAGAGCACACTGCAGGACGTACCGGTCGCCATCACCGCCCTGACGGCATCCGAGCTGAACGCAATCAACTTCTCCGATTCGTCCAGTCTGGCCACGTTCGTGCCGAATCTGCAGATTGACTCGCCCTGGGGCTACACCAACCCCGGCATCTTCCTGCGCGGCATCGGCAACGGCGACGTCAACGCCGTCGCGGCATCCAAGGTGGGTGTATACCAAGACCAGGTCTACCAGGGACTGCTCGTCGGACAGAACTTCCAGCTTTTCGACCTCGAGCGGGTGGAGGTGCTCAAGGGACCGCAGGGTACCCTGTACGGCAAGAACACCACTGGGGGGGCACTGAACGTCAGCAGCCGGCGGCCTGACGGCACCCGGAACGGTTACCTGCAGACGGACATCGGCGACTACGACTATATGAGCTTCGAAGGGGCGTTCGGCTTGCCGATCAACGACAGCTGGTCGGTGCGGGTGGCGGGCGTTTTCAACCAGCGGGACGGTTGGGCACGGAACATCGTCGACGGCCGGGATCTCGATGATGTCGACAACTACGCGGCGCGCGCGATGCTGCGCTACCAGGGCGAACGCCTGGACGCGCTACTGCGCCTGACCCGCGGCCGCAACCGCACGACTTTCCGGCAGGGGCAGCCCGACACCGATGGCAGCCCGTTCGGTGGCGCCACAGTGGGGGGGTTTGTCAATAATCTGCCCGACGAATCGGTGATGACCACCGATCTCGACACTTTCATGGATGTCGACCAGGACGGCATCGCTCTGATTTGGGACTACGATTTCGACGCCTTCACCCTGACCTCGGTGACGACGTATGACGAGGGCGACCTGCGCGCACTCCAGGACGCAGACCACTCCCCCGACAGCATCATCAACATCGGCTGGCGGACCAACAGTCATCAGGTCGCCCAGGAGCTACGCATCGCCAACGACGCCGCGGCACGATTCGACTATCTGTTCGGTTTCTTCTTCGTGGACGAACAGATCGAGGACGGCACGGGGTCGGACTTCCGCATCTTTGCCGATGCGCTGCCGGCACTCGGCCTGCCGGTGCTGGACGTCAAGCAGGACATGGAGCAGTCGGCGCAGCAGTACGCGCTGTTCGCCGACTTCAATTTCGCCCTGAACGAGCAATGGTCACTGAACGGCGGGTTGCGGTACACCATCGATCAGAAAAAGTTCTTCACGGTGGCTGCGCTCATCGGCCTGAACAACGTGCCATTGCCGCCGGGCGCGGCGTTCACCGTACCGCTGACGAGCTTCGACGAGGAGTGGACCGCACTGAGCGGTCACGTTGGCATGGAGTGGCGGCCGGCCGACGACATCCTGCTGTATGCCGGGTTCAGCCGCGGCTTCAACGGCGGCGGCTTCAATGGCGGGGCCATAGTCGACCCGGGCGAGGCCGTGGCCTTCGATCCGGAATTCCTCAATGCGTGGGAGGTGGGCGCGAAGACAACTTGGTTCGACCGGCGGCTGACTGTCAACGTGTCGGGCTTCTACTACGACTACAGCGATCTGCAGGTACAGGTCATCACCACCTCACCGTTCAGCAACAACTTCATCCAGATCATCGAGAACGCTTCAGACGCCGAGATCTACGGATCGGAGATCGAGTTTGTTGCGGTGCCCACCGACTACCTGCGCATCAGCGGCGCGCTCGGCCTGCTGCATTCAGAGTTCGTCAATTTCCAGAGCATCGTCGGCGATGCTTCCGGCAACAAGCTTCCGGAGGCGCCTGAGATCGATTTCTCGGGCATAGTCCATTACGAGCGTCCTTTCCGCTTCGGCAACTGGTTCGTTCGCGGCGAGTTCAGTTACACTTCGGAGCGTTTCTATAACTCGGCGGAGAACCCGAAGGTAAGCTCCGGTGGCGGCAACGAGCAAGTGAATGCCAAGGTCGGTTGGATCTCGCAGGACGAGAGCTGGAAGGTCACGTTGTGGGTGAACAACGTCACCGACACCCAGTACGTCGCGCGAGCCTTGGACCTGGCCGACGGCTTCGGCTTCGTTTCCAACTGGTTCAGCGATCCGCGCACCTACGGCGCCCAGGTTGCCTACCATTTCGACTGAGATTCGCCCACTCTCCGGCACGAGGAAGCGACGGCGCGGCGGCCGTTCCCGCCGCTGCCCGCCCGCCGCCGCTCGCCGGTGACCAGTACCTGCGCGCCCGATTCGGTGTTACAACCGTAGTCATCTTTTCACGACGGCTTACGCGAGGGCTTGTCGATGCATGATTTTCGTTACGCGGCGCCGCGTTCACTCGAGGAGACCGCGGCGCTCATGGCCGAGCACGGCGCCGGCGCACGCCTGCTGGCGGGCGGCACCGATCTCATCGTCAAGATGCGCGCCCGGCGCGCGCAGCCGGCACTGGTCATTGATACCAAGCACGTGCCCGAGCTCTCGGCGCTGGCGCTGGACGATGCCGGGCTCACGATCGGCGCGGCGGTGAGCTGCCGGCGGATCTGCGAGGATCCGGCCGTGGCCAGTGCCTATCCCGCGCTGGTGGATTGCGGCACGCTGGTCGGCGGCACGGCCATCCAGGGCCGCGCGAGCTTCGGCGGCAATCTGTGCAACGCCGCGCCCAGCGCCGATACCATTCCGGCGCTGATCGTGCTCGGCGCGCGCGCTCGGATCCTCGGCCCCGCCGGCACGCGCGAGCTGGCGGTGGAGGATTTCTGTGTCGCGCCGGGCCGCAATGCCCTGGCGCCGGAGGAACTGCTGGTGAGTCTGTGGCTGCCGCCCCCGCCGGTGCGCGCCGGGGCGTTCTTCCTGCGTTTCATCCCGCGCAATGAGATGGATATCGCGGTGGTGAACGCGGCGGCGGCGCTCACGCTGGATCCGGCCGGTACACGGATCGAGGCCGCACGGATCGCCATCGGTGCGGTCGCGCCCACGCCGCTGCTCGTTACCGCGGCCGGCGCGGCCCTGGCCGGCCGGACCGTGACCGACGAGACGATCGAGGCCGCGGCCCGGGCCGCACGCGATGCGGCCCGTCCCATCGACGACATGCGCGGCGGTATCGAGCAGCGCCGGCATCTGGCGGGCATCTTGACGGCGCGCGCGATCCGCGGCGCGCTCGCGCGGGCGAGGGAGACAGAGCGATGAGCAAGGTCCATGTGAGCGCGACGGTCAACGGTGAAGACGCGGAGTTTCTGTGCGCACCGCGACAGAGCCTGCTGGAGGTGCTGCGCGACGTGCTGAACCTGACCGGCACCAAGGAGGGATGCAACGACGGCAACTGCGGCGCCTGCGCGGTCATCGTCGACGGTGTGCTGGTGAACGCCTGTTGCGTGCTCGGCGTCGAGATCGAGGGCGGCCGCGTAGAGACGGTCGAGGGCCTTGCGCGCGACGGCGAGCTGCATCCGCTGCAGCGCGCGTTTCTCGAGCACACGGGGATGCAGTGCGGTTTCTGCACGCCGGGATTCCTGATGTCGTCCAAAGCGCTGCTCGAGTGCAATCGCGCGCCGGACGAAGACCAGATCCGGCACTGGCTGGCGGGCAACCTGTGCCGCTGTACCGGCTACGACAAGATCGTGCGGGCCGTGCAGGCGGCGGCACGCGAACTGGAGGGCGCGCCATGAACAAGCCGGAGCCGGCTGGCGGTTTTCGGGTCTTGGGCACCACCCCGATCCGGCCCGATGGCCTGGAAAAAGTCACGGGGCGGGCGCAGTTCGGCGACGACATTCACCTACCGGGCATGCTGCACGGTAAAGTGCTGCGCAGTCCGCACGCGCATGCGCGGATCCGGCGCATCGACGCGGAGCGGGCGCGGGCGCTGCCCGGTGTGCGCGCCGTGATCACCGGTGCCGATTTTCCGCAGGTCAAAATCGACACGGTGCAACTGGGCGAGGCCGGCATCGTCGACATGCACGATCTGTCGTACAACGTCATGGCTCGCGACCGCGTGCTGTATGACGGGCACGCCGTAGCGGCGGTGGCGGCCGACAACCCGCACGTCGCGGAGGAGGCCCTCGCGCTCATCGGGGTGGACTACGAGATCCTGCCGGCGGTGATGGACGTGCGTGCGGCCATGGCCGAGGGCGCCCCGGTGCTGCACGAGAAGTTCAAGCCGGGCTTTTTCGTGGCGCCGACGCAAAAAGCGCTGCCCAACGCCGGCCGGCTGGATGTCGCCGTCGGCGACATCGAGGCCGGATTTGCCGGGGCCGAGGTGATCATAGAGCGCGCGTTCACCACCGAGACCGTACACCAGGGTTACATCGAGAGCCACATCGCCACCGCGCAGTGGGAGGCGAACGGCCAGATCACCATCTGGACGTCCACGCAGGGACACTTCTCCATCCGCGACCAGGTGGCCGTCCTCGTCGACGTGCCGATGAGCCGGGTGAAGGTCATTCCGACCGAGATCGGCGGCGGCTTCGGCGGTAAGGACACGGTGTACCTGGAGCCGGTGGCGGCGATGCTCGCGCGCCGCAGCGGACGGCCGGTCAAGATCGCGATGAGCCGGGCGGAGTGTCTGCGCGCGACCGGCCCGAGCTCCGGCACCTGGATCAAGGTCAAGCTCGGTGCCGCGCGTGACGGCACGCTGCTGGCGTGCGACGTGTATGCCGCCTACGAGGCCGGCGCGTTTCCCGGCGGGCCCATCGCGCCGGCGCTGCTGACCTCGGTGACGCGCTACAACATCCCGAACGTGCGCCTCGAGGGTTACGACGTCGTGGTCAACAAGCCCCGGATCAAGCCCTACCGGGCGCCGGGTGCCACGCCGGCGAACTTCGCCGTCGAGAGCGTGCTGGACGAGCTGGCGCGTGCGCTGGCGATGGACCCCGTCGAGCTGCGGTTGAAGAACGCGATGCAGGCCGGCGACCGCCTGATCCTCGGCTTTCCCTGCCAGCCGCTCGGCAGCCGCGCCTTGCTCGAAGCGGTCCGGGATCATCCGCATTACCGCGCGCCGCTCGCACCCGGCCAGGGCCGCGGTGTCGCCTACGCATTCTGGTTCGGCGCGGGGCTCATCTCGAGCGCGCAACTGCACGTGAATGCCGACGGCACGGTGCAGTTGTGCGTGGGCAGCTGCGATCTCAGCGGCACGCGCATGACCCTGGCGATGCAGGCGGCCGAGGCGCTCGGTATCGACGCCGGCGACGTGCAGCCCTCGGTCGGCGACACCGACGCGGTCGGCTACAGCTTTCCCTCGGTGGGCAGCCGTACGACTTTCGCCACCGGTATCGCCGTGATCGAGGCCGCGCAGAAAGTGATCGCGCAGATGACCGAACGCGCAGCGCTGCTGTGGCAGACCGAGGCCGCGAACATCGACTTCCGGGCCGGGCAGTTCGTGGATCGCACCGATGCGGGCCGCCGCTTCAGCTTCCGCGAGCTCGCGGGCCGGTTGCCGGAGACCGGCGGTCAGGTGTCGGGCCAGGCCACCGTGACGCCCGAGGGCGTGGGTTTCCAGATCGCCGCGCACCTGGTCGACGTCGAGGTCGACCAGGACACCGGCAAGGTGCAGATCCTGCGCTACACCGCGTTTCAGGACGTCGGCCAGGCTGTGCACCCGGACTACGTCGCCGGGCAGATGCAGGGCGGCGTGGTCCAGGGCCTGGGCTGGGCATTGAACGAGGAGTACTGCTACGACGCCGACGGGCGGCTGGTGAACACGAGCCTGCTCGATTACCGCATGCCGACCAGTCTCGACGTGCCGATGATCGAGACCGTGATCCTGGAAACACCCAATCCCGGCCACCCCTACGGGGTGCGGGGCGCGGGCGAGGTTCCCATCGTGCCGCCGCCGGCGGCGGTCGCCAACGCCATCTACGATGCCATCGGTGTGCGCATGGACCGGCTGCCGATGTCACCGCGCAACGTGCTGGCCCGGATCCTGGAGCCCACGCGCGGCTGAACATGGCGACGGTGTGGATCCCGGGTCCGCTCGCGCCCTACACCGGCGGCGAATCCGTCGTGCAGGGGACCGGAACGAACGTGCAGGAGCTGCTGGACAGCCTCGAGCGCGTACACGCCGGGATCCGGGCGGCACTGCTGGAGGACGGGCGCTTGCGCCGCGGCATTGCCGTCGTCGTCGACGGCCAGGTGGCGAGCCGCGGGCTGCTCAGCCCCGTACGCGCCGACAGTGAAGTGCACTTCGTGCCCGCCATCGGCGGGGGCTGACGGGCATCACTGCGCCGGTGTTGAACGCCGCCGTGTGATGCGAACGGCGGCACGCACACGCCCGCCACAGATCGCAAGACATTTTGCGGTTACCCAGCAGCTGCCGGTGATGATAGATCTTTGTCGCATGTAGACTCCGCGGCATGAAATCGCCGTTGGATGCAGCAAATCCGGTCGGTTTTTCTTCCTGAGTACGCGCGACAGAAAAGTTCGAAAACATGAAAGCGCCACCCAATACACGTTGGCATGAGTCGACAGCGGATGCTGCGCTTTGCGCATTCGACACGACGGCCACCGGGCTCAGGCAAGACGAAGCAGCTGCGCGATTACATACTTACGGTCCGAACTGTCTGTCCGAGTCGGCGCAGCGCAGCGCGCTCGTCCGCTTTTTTCTGCATTTCCACAATATTCTGATCTACGTGCTCTTGGGTTCTGCCGTCATTACGCTGGTGCTGGAGCATTTAGTCGATACGTTAGTCATCCTGACAGTGGTCGTTGCCAATGCTGCGATCGGTTTTGTTCAGGAGGGCAAGGCGGAAAAAGCGATGGATGCAATCCACCGAATGCTCGCGGTGCGCGCGTCCGTACTACGCGATGGCGAGCGCCGGAGCATTGAAGGAGAACGACTCGTTCCCGGTGATATCGTGCTGTTGGAGGCGGGAGACAAGGTGCCCGCTGACCTGCGTTTGCTGCAGGCCCGCGGCCTGCGAATCCAGGAGGCCATACTCACCGGCGAATCCGTGCCTGTCGAAAAGCATATCACTCCCGTCGCGGCCGACGCGGCACTCGGGGATAGAACATGCATTGCGTTCAGTGGCACGCTGGTGACCGGCGGTTTGGGTAAAGGGCTTGTGATCGCGACGGGGGATGCGACGGAAATCGGGCGCATCAGCGGGATGCTTTCACATGTTGAAGTTCTGACGACCCCGCTGGTCAGGCAAATGAACGTGTTTGCCCGATGGCTTACGATTCTGATTCTTCTACTTGCGGCAATACTGCTCGTCTTCGGGTATTTCGTTGAACATTTCGCCTTCACGGAAATGTTCATGGCGGTGGTGGGCCTGTCCGTGGCCGCCATACCGGAAGGGCTACCCGCCGTTCTGACGATCACACTCGCGGTCGGTGTACAGGCGATGGCCCGACGCAACGCCATCGTCCGGCGCCTACCCGCGATCGAAACACTGGGCTCGGTGTCGGTTATTTGCACTGACAAGACCGGCACGCTGACGCGCAATGAAATGATGGTTGCCACCGTTGTGACGCATTCGCATGTTTTTTCGCTCGGCGGAACGGGTTATGAACCCAACGGTGTCATTAAGCTCAATGATTCCGTCGTGAGCGGACGTGATCACAAGATCCTCGACGAGATCGGTCGTGTAGCCGCCTTGTGCAATGACGCGTCCTTGGGCGACCGCGAGGGCGTCTGGACGGTCGAAGGGGACCCGATGGAAGGGGCATTACTGGCGCTCAGTGGCAAAATCGGCCTGGATTTCCGCAAAGAAATATCGGCGTGGACTCGTACCGATACGATTCCGTTTGACGCCAAGCATCGTTTCATGGCGACGCTGAATCATGACCACGAGAACCACGCCTTCATTGCCGTCAAAGGCGCGCCCGAGCAGATGATTTCACTGTGTCGGGAACAGCGCAGTGCTTCGGGTGGCACAGAGCCCTTGAACGAAGCCTACTGGCACAGGCACGCCGAGAACATCGCTGCGCAAGGCCAGCGAACATTGGCTATTGCCGTAAGACCGGTGCAGCCGGAACATACGGTTTTGGAATTCGCTGATGTCGAAGGCGAGGTGATATTGATCGGTTTGGTTGGGTTGATTGATCCCCCGCGCGCCGAGGCAATCGAAGCAGTAGCGGAATGTCACGGCGCGGGTATACGCGTGAAGATGATTACGGGTGATCATAGAGGAACAGCTGTTGCGATCGGTAAACAAATCGGGCTGCAAAACGCGGACAAAGTACTCACCGGTTCTGAGCTGGACAGCATGGACGATGCGACGTTGGCGATCGCCGTTCTGAACACGGACATATTCGCCCGCACCAGCCCGGAACATAAGCTCAGACTGGTTATGGCGCTTCAGTCACATGGAATGACAGTCGCAATGACCGGAGATGGCGTGAACGACGCTCCGGCGCTCAAACGTGCCGACGCAGGTATTGCCATGGGCAGGAAAGGCAGCGAGGTAGCCAAGGAAGCGGCGGAATTGGTCCTGGCGGACGACAATTTCGCGTCAATAGCCGCCGCAGTGCGTGAAGGGCGCACCGTGTACGATAACATCAAGAAAGTTATCAGCTGGACCTTGCCAACAAACGCTGGCGAAGCCATGACGATCGTCATAGCGCTGCTCTTTGGTATGACGCTGCCGATTACGCCGGTCCAGATATTGTGGGTCAACCTGATTACCGCTATCACCCTGGGTATTGCATTGGCCTTCGAGCCGACGGAGGAAGACACCATGCGCCGCCCGCCGCGGCCGAGGAACGAATCACTCCTGACCGCAGAATTGGCGTGGCACATCGTGCTGGTGTCAGCGCTGTTCCTCGGGGGCGTCTTCGGGACATACGCTCATGCGATAGACCAGGGGTATTCCCTGGAGCTGGCACGGACCATTGCACTGAACACGCTGGTGGTGATGGAGATCTTCCATCTCTTTTTCATCCGAAACATCTATGGCACTTCGCTCACATGGAAAGCAGTGCGCGGAACAAAGGTAGTGTGGACTACTGTCATAGTCGTAACGACGGCCCAATTCGCCATCACCTATCTGTCGCCATTACAGAAAATATTTGCCACCGAGCCCGTGCCGTTTATCGAAGGGGTGCTCATCGTAGGTGTGGGTATCGCGCTGTTTGCGGTTATTGAAACGGAAAAACAGCTGCGGTTGAGCATCACCCGTAAAGTCGTACAGGTGCCGTGAAAGGCGATGAGCGGCTTCGGGCGCTAGTGGCCTCAGCCAGCCAAACACATGATTATTCTTCCGGAATCACCGGCGTAACATAGCCGGGTGGCTTCACGGCCCGAACGGAGCAGTGACGGGGGTCATGACGGGGGTCAAGGAAGTGACGATGACGGGGGTCATGACGGGGGTCAGGTCTTCAGAAGTGATGGGGGTCAGGTCTTCAGTCTTCAATACGGCAAGTACCGGCGGCTACGGGACGCAAGAAGTGATGGGGTTCAGGTCTTCAGTCTTCAATACGGCAAGTACCGGCGGCTACGGGACGCAGCACGGAATTGAAGA
>JADZEE010000022.1 GCA_020850735.1 Gammaproteobacteria bacterium
TCGCGAGCGCGGGACCTCGGCTGGAGCCCGCCGGCATGAGCGCCGAGATCATCCGGCGTCGCTACGCCGTCACGCGCGATCTGGACGATCCCGCCGGCCGCTGATCCCACCCGCCGCCGGCACGACGACACTGCCCCGCCCCGTGCGGGGTTTTTCTTGTCCGGGCGTGTCGCAGGGCTGCGCGCAGGGCTGCGCCTGAGAGGCCCCAGGAGCGGCGCACGGCGTCGGGGCTATCGAAGCCCGGCCGGGGCGGGTGCGTGGCAGGGGCGCAGGGCGCGGCGGCCGTGCGGGCTGAATCGACCGGCGCCGGGAAGTGAACCGCCACCACTACCACCACCAATCGAGCCGCGCGGGAGTCAGTTGACCGGCGGCGCTCTCGTAACTTCCTGATTGTCCGCCGGTATTTGGTGGGCCATGTAGGACTCGAACCTACAACCAACTGATTAAGAGTCAGCTGCTCTACCAATTGAGCTAATGGCCCGACACGTTCGGGCGGAGGAATTTGGGGTGGACGATGGGACTCGAACCCACGACGACCGGGACCACAACCCGGGGCTCTACCAACTGAGCTACGCCCACCGTCGATGCTTGTGTCGCCTGAATCTGGCGCGCCTGGCAGGATTCGAACCTGCTACCCTCGGCTTAGAAGGCCGATGCTCTATCCGAATGAGCTACAGGCGCGGATCCCGGACCGTTCCGGCCGCCGCCTCGCCCGTGGCCCCCGTCCTCCCGTCGACCATGCCGGGCCTCGGCCGTCCCGGCCGCGCGCAAGGACGAATGGTCGGGGCAGAGGGATTCGAACCCCCGACCCCCTGCTCCCAAAGCAGGTGCGCTACCAGACTGCGCCATGCCCCGGACGACCTACGGGAAACAACAAAGGCGGGCGATGATACGCACGGGCCGAAACAGCGTCAATTGCGCGCTGCCACGCTCATCCGCGGCGCCAGGTCGTACCCCCGGGACCATCCTCGAGCTGCACACCGAGCGCGACGAGCTCGTCCCGTATGCGGTCGGCGGCACGAAAGTCGCGGGCGCTGCGCGCCGCACTGCGCCGGGCGACGAGCTCGGCGATAGCCGTATCGTCACGCCCGTCGTCGCCGCCACCGCGCAGATAGGCCTGCGGATCCTGCTGCAACAGGCCGAGGATGCCGCCGAGATGGCGCAGCGTGCCAGCGAGCCGTGACGCGCGCCGCGGGTCCGGCGCACGCGCGCGATTGATCTCGCGGGCGAGGTCGAACAGCACGGCGAACGCCTCGGACGTGTTGAAGTCGTCGTTCATGGCAGCGTCGAAACGGGCCACGAAACGGGGCTCGGGCGCGTCGGGCGGTGCGGCGAGGCCACGCAACGCGGTGTACAGGCGCGCCAGACCCGCGCGTGCGGCATCGAGCTGCTCGTCACCGTAATTGAGCGCACTGCGGTAGTGGCTGGCGAGGATGAAAAATCGGACTTCCTCGGGCCGGTAACGTTCGAGCACGGTGCGTACGGTGAAGAAATTACCCAGCGACTTGGACATCTTTTCGTCGTCCACGCGCACGAAACCGTTGTGCATCCACAGGCTGACGAAGGTATGGCCGGTCGCGCCCTCGCTCTGGGCGATTTCGTTCTCGTGGTGCGGAAACTGCAGATCCTGACCGCCGCCGTGAATGTCGAAGCGCGACCCCAGGCAGTGGGTCGACATGGCCGAGCATTCGATGTGCCAGCCGGGCCGGCCGGCGCCCCACGGCGAATCCCACGCGGGTTCGCCGGGTTTGGCCGCTTTCCACAGCACGAAGTCGAGCGGATCGCGTTTGGCCTCGCCGACTTCCACCCGCGCGCCGGCCCGCAGCTCCTCGATCTGCTTGCCGGACAGGCGCCCGTAGCCGGGGAACGAGCCTATCGCGTAGTAGACGTCCGCGTTAGCGGCCACGTAGGCGTGGCCCCTGGCGATGAGCGTCTCGATCATGGCGAGGATCTGGGTGATGTGCCCGGTCGCGCGCGGCTCGAGATCCGGGGGCAGCACCCCGAGCGCTTGCGCGTCCTCGTGCATGAAGCGGATGTAGCGATCCGTCAGGGCCGTGATCGACTCGCCGTTTTCGTCCGCGCGCCGGATGATCTTGTCGTCGATGTCGGTCACGTTGCGCGCGTAGGTGACCCGGTAGCCGCGCGCTCGCAGGTAACGCACGACCATGTCGAACACGACCATCACCCGCGCGTGGCCCACGTGGCAATAGTCGTAGACGGTCATGCCACACACGTACATGCGCACGTGTCCGGGCTCGAGCGGCTCGAGCGGCTTTTTCCGACCGCTCAGCGTGTCGTGAATGAGGATGGTCACCGGCGTCCCCGCGCGTCGCAAAACCGGCCTGAACGATGCCGCGGACGTTCGCGACGGGCCGGCGGCGCATGGTACATTAATCACCTTTCCCGCATCAAAGCACCGCACTCACATGTCCCTGCGTCCGTCGTTCATACCCGCTCCTGCGGTGCCCGTCGTGCTGGCCTTGCTGATCCTGCTGCAAGCACCCGCCGCGCGCGCAGCGCCCATGCTGGTCGAGCTGCACACCAGCGCCGGCGACATCACGCTCGAGCTCTGGCCGGACCAGGCGCCGCAGACCGTCGCGAATTTCGTCCGCCTGCTGAAATCGGGGTTCTACGACGGCACCGTGTTTCATCGCGTCATCGACGGCTTCATGATCCAGGGAGGAGGCTTTCTGGCCGACGGTACGCCGAAGGAGGAACCCGAACCGATCCCGAACGAGGCCGGCAACGGCCTGTCCAACACCACGGGCACGGTGGCCATGGCACGCACCGCCGATCCGCATTCAGCCCGCAGCCAGTTCTTCATCAACCTCAAGGACAATTCCCATCTCGACCACTCGAGCGAGACCCGCCGCGGCTGGGGCTACGCGGTATTCGGCAAGGTCGTCGGCGGCATGGACGTGGTACGCAGCATCGGCGCCACACCGACCGGCGTGAGCGGTGCGTTCAAGGAGGATGCACCGCTCACGCCGGTCATCATCGAGCACGCGAATGTGAAATCGCAGGAGACCGAACATGAAAGTTAACCTCAAAACGTCGATGGGCGAAATCGTGATAGAGCTCGATCCGCAACGTGCGCCCGGGACTGTCGCTAATTTTCTCCAGTATGTCGACGATGGTTACTACGCCGGTACGATATTTCACCGGGTCATCGACGGCTTCATGGTCCAGGGCGGCGGCATGGAACCCGGACTCGTCCCCAGGAAGACCCGGGGACCGATCCCGAACGAGGCAAACAACGGGCTCAGCAACGAGTCGGGCACGATCGCGATGGCGCGCACGTCGGATCCGCACTCGGCGAGCGCGCAGTTCTTCATCAACGTCAAGGATAACGACTTCCTCGACCACGTCGCACCGACCGCGCAGGGGTGGGGTTATTGCGTTTTCGGTCGGGTCGTCGACGGCATGGACGTCGTTCACGCGATCCGCCAGGTACCCACCGGCAGCCAGCGCGGCATGCAGGACGTTCCGGTCGCGGACGTGCTCATCGTCGGCGCGGAGCTCGTCGCCGATGAGCCATGAGCTGCGCCGGCACCCATGAACGTACTGTTCGTCTCCGATCTGCACCTGAGCTCGGAGCGAATGACCAAGCTCGCGCTGTTCGGGCGCCTGCTCGAACACGCCGCGCGGTATTGCGAGGCACTCTACATTCTCGGGGACCTGTTCGAGTACTGGGTGGGCGACGACGACGACACGCCGCCGCATCCGCAGGTGCTGCGTATGCTGGCGGCGTTCAGTGCAGCCGGCCGATCCCTGTACATGATGCATGGCAACCGGGATTTCCTCGTCGGTGAGCGGTTTCTCGCCGCGACCGGTTGCCGGCTGCTCGCCGATCCGTTGGTCGTGCCGATCCACGGTGTGCCGACGCTGCTGATGCACGGCGATCTGCTGTGCACCGGCGACCTCCCCTATCAGCAACTGCGTCGTACCGTACGCTCGCCGGACTGGCAGCGGGAAGCGCTGGCGAGACCGCTGATTGAGCGGCGCGCGATCGCCGGCAGCATGCGCGCCGGCAGCGTCGCAGCCACGGCCAGCAAGCGGGAGGAGCTCATGGATGTCGAGCAGAGCACGGTGAACGAGTTCATGCGCCGCCACGCCGTCACCCGCCTGGTGCACGGGCACACGCACAGGCCCGCCGTGCACGAATTCGAGCTCGACGGCCAGCGCGCACGCCGGACAGTGCTCGGTGACTGGTACGAGGATGACTGCGTGCTCGTGTGCAGCGGCGCCGACCGCCAGCTGCTGCTCGGTGTGGAGGACTACCTCGCCGGTAGCGCGTGATGCAGGCGCTTCAGGCGCTCCAACCGGCGATGGTCAAGGCCGCGTAGATCGTCAGCCACGCAAACAGCGAACGTCCGATCAGGCTCTTGACCTGATCGATCAGCACGACGCGGTTGGCGGCGTCGGCAGCGCAGAATTCCTCGACGTCGTCGATCTGCAGTGCGCCCAGACCAGCGCGCTCGAGTATGGCATTGCTGTCGTGCAGCCCCAGCCGATCGCCGAGTCCCGAGCCCGCCAGAGCATGCACCATGCTGCCGGTCACGGCGTAGCCGAGAGCCATCAGCCGCGCCGGCAGCCAGGCGAGACAGTCGGACAGAAAATCCGCACAGCGACGAAAACCCGCCGGCCGGGCCGCGCCCGCGTGCCGCAGGGCGGCGGCAAGGCGGAACAGCGCGGCGCCGAGCGGACCGAGCAGCACGAACCACACGAGCGGCGCGAACAACCGATCGTTGACGAGCACGAGAATCGCACGCGCCACTTCCTCCGGCGTGCCCGCCGCGCCGGACGGGTCCTTGCCGAGCAGCTCGGCCGCCACCGCACGGGCCGCGGTCTGGTCGTTGACGGTGAGCGAGGTCAGATACTCCTCGACCTGCTGACTGAGGTCCCGCGGACCCAGACTTGCGAGCAGCACGACCAGCGACACCATGTAGCCGAGCACGCTGGTGGGGCCAACCAGCGCCAGCACGGCTGCAATCCCCGCCAGCGGCACCGCGATGCCGAGCAGCACTCCGCCCGGCCCGGCCCACCAGCGATACGCGCCGAAGCGGTCCGCGGCCCACGCTTCGGCCGACCGCAGCACCCGGAAATCCCGCAGCGAATCGAGCTGTGGCAGCAGGTGCTCGATAGCCACGGCAAGCAAGACGAGCAGGAATTTCATGTGAGCTCACAGGCCCCCTGGGGCTGAAGACTCATGGCCGCGGCGAGTCGCCGGCGCAGCCCCGGCCAGTCGAAGTGCGGGCCGGGATCGGTCTTGCGTCCCGGCGCGATGTCGCAGTGGCCGACGATACGCGCGGGTGTGACCCGTGGCCAGCGTCGCGCCACCAGCGCGCACAGAGCCACGAGCACGTCGTATTGCGCTTCGGTAAACGCCGTGGCGTCGCTACCTTCGAGCTCGATGCCGATCGAAAAATCGTTGCAGGCCGGCCGTCCCTCGAACACCGAAGCACCCGAGTGCCAGGCGCGGCGACGGAACGGCACGAACTGTACGAGCTCGCCGTCGCGACGGATGAGCACGTGCGCCGACACCCGGGCATCGGCAATCGACGCGAAATAGGGGTGCTCGTGTGGATCCAGGCAGTTGCCGAACAGTTGCTCGATCGCAGGCCCGCCGAAGCATCCCGGCGGCAGACTGATCCCGTGCACGACCAGCAGTTCGATGACGGACCCGGGCGGGCGTTCGTCACAGTTCGGCGACGGCGCACGTCGAACGCCGGCGAGCCAGTCACCGTGCGCGTCCAGACCGAGCATCACCTCACTCATACGCGCTGTCCCGGCTCCATGCGTTTCAGTGCACGCGGGCGAGGACCAGCGAGAACCAGGCGCAATCGTCCTGCAGGTGCCTGACCACCGTGAATCCGGCTTCGGCGAGCAGCGCCTCGAGCGTCGCCCGAGTGAACTTGCGACTGATTTCAGTGAGTATGTGCGCCCCCTCCTCGAAGTGGACACGCTGGCCGAGCGCCGTCAGGTCCACGTCCTGGGCGGTCGCCGCGATCAGGTACATCTCGACCTGGCACGCCGGCGCGTTGTAGCAGGCGTAGTGGCGAAAGCCCTCAATGTCGAAATCGGCGCCGAGCTCGCGATTGAGCACGCGCAGCAGGTTCACATTGAACTCGGCCGTCAGCCCCTCGGCGTCGTTGTACGCGGCATGCAGCACCTGGGGATCCTTGACCCGATCCGCGCCCAGGAGCAGATGATCCCCCGCGCACATGGTCCCGCGCACCTCGCGCAGGAACGCGACTGCGTCCGCATGCGCGAAGTTGCCGATCGTGCTGCCGAGGAAAATGTACAGTGCCGGTGACCGGACCGGCGGCAGATGGGCCAGGCCCGCGCCGTAATCACCGACCAGCGCCAGCACCTCCAGCCACGGGTAATCGTCCGTCAGCATCCTGCCGGCGTTCACCAGTACCTCGTGGCAGACGTCGAAGGGGCAATATCCCGGTGCGCAGCCCGTGGCTTCGCAGGCGTCCAGCAGATAGCGGATTTTGCGCGGCATGCCACTGCCGAATTCGATCACGCTGCGCGGCCGCACCATCGCGACAATATCGCGCGCATGGCGTTCGAGCAGCCGGCTTTCGGTGCGGGTGGGATAATATTCGGGCTGGTCGCAGATGCGATCGAACAACGCCGAGCCGTAGGCGTCGTAGAAATATTTCGGCGGCAGCTGCCGCGGCGCGCGCAACAGACCCGCGCGCGCTTCCTGGGCCAGAGTGCTCGCGGGACGAGCCGGCGGCACCACGACACAGGCGGGATCGCCCCGGCGCTCGTGCTTGACGTTCGTTCTGGACATCATCAATTGCTCTTCGCGCCCGATGCGCGGTCCCCGCACTCCGCAGGAGAGCACCGTTCGCGGGAGTGGGTGGATAGACTATCATGCCTGCTGTCCGGTTCGGGATCCGTGACGGCGACGGGTCGTCCGCCCCCGGCAGACGTGCGCCCGTGATCGAAACCCTCACCCAGATGAGCGCAACCGTAGCGGGCCTGCTGTGGACGAGCCCGATCACGCTGTGCCTGCTGCTCGGCGCCGGTGCCTACCTGACCGTGCGACTGGGCTGCATCCAGATCCGGGGCCTGGCGCACGCGGTGTCGCTGCTCGGCTCGCGCGGCACGCGCCATGGTGACGAGGGTGAGGTCTCGCCGTTCCAGGCCCTGAGCACGGTGCTGTCGGCCACGGTCGGCACCGGCAACATCGCCGGCGTGGCGACCGCGATCGCCTTCGGCGGACCGGGCGCCCTGTTCTGGATGTGGGTGACTGCGGTCCTCGGCATGGCCACCAAATTCACGGAATGCACGCTGGCGCTGCATTTTCGCGAAATCGACGTGCGGGGCGTCGTGGCCGGCGGGCCCATGTACACGCTCGCGCGCGGGCTCGGCCTGCGCCGCACCGGCACAGCGTTCGCGCTGTGCGCGCTGATCGCCTCGTTCGGCATCGGCAACATGGTCCAGGCCAACTCGGTCGTCGACGGGCTCGTGTATCTGTGGCCGCAAGCGCAAGACCACCGTGCTCTGGTCGGCATGCTGATGGCGGCCGCCGTGGGCGCGGTCATCCTCGGCGGCGTGAAGCGCATCGCGAATGTCGCCAGCGTGCTCGTGCCTTTCATGGCCGCGCTTTACATCGGCGCGGCGATCATCGTCCTCCTCCAGCACCTCGGCGCCATACCGGCCGCCCTGCTGACCATCGTCGGCGAGGCGCTCAGTCCGCAGGCGGCCGGCGGCGCGGCTGTCGGCGAAGCGATGCGCTGGGGCGTGGCGCGCGGGCTGTTCTCGAACGAGGCCGGCCTCGGGTCCTCGCCCATGGCCTTCGCCGCCACGCGTACGCGCGAACCGGTACGCGCGGGACTCGTGGCCATGCTGGGCCCGTTCGTGGATACGCTGATCATCTGCACGCTGACGGGGCTGGTGATCGTAGTCACGGGCGCTGTACAAACACGGCCAGGGGGCAGCGAGGGCGCGGCCCTGACCGCACACGCTTTCAGCGAGGTACTCGGTGCGGGTGGCGGCATCGTCGTGGGCATCGGCCTCGCGTTGTTCGCCTACTCGACGATGATCGCCTGGTCCTACTACGGCGATCGCTGCAGCTATTTCCTGTTCGGCGAGACTGCGGTGCGACCCTACCGCATGATTTACACGGCCATGGTCGCCGTGGGCGCCGTATTCCCGCTGCATCTGGTCTGGAACATCGCCGACATCACCAACCTGCTCATGGCAGTGCCCAATCTGATCGGCGTCATTCTGCTGTCCGGGCTCGTGAGCCGGCTGGCGAACGACTACTGGGCCCGGCGTGACGCGCAGCACTGACACCACGGCCATGTGCGCGCAGCGCGGGATCGGGATGCAGGCGGGAACTGGAATTTCACAGCCGGCCGTGAGCGAATGCGTGCGCCGGACACTCGCCGAGGACCTCGGCGGCGGCGATCTCACCGCCGACATCATTGACGCCGCGTCGGTCTCCCGTGCGCGGGTCGTCACCCGCGAGGCGGCGGTCGTATGCGGGCAGGCGTGGTTCGACGAGGTCTTCCGCCAGCTTGACGACCGGGTCCGGGTCAGGTGGCTGGTCGCGGAAGGCGCCGAGGTCACGCCCGGCGACACCCTGTGCGGGCTCACCGGACCGACCCGCGCGCTGCTCACCGGCGAGCGCACGGCGTTGAACCTGCTGCAGACGCTGTCGGGCACGGCCACGGTGGCGCGTGAATATGCGCGCCTGCTCGCGGGCACGCAGGCGCGCCTGCTGGACACCCGCAAGACCCTGCCGGGCCTGCGCCTGGAACAGAAATACGCGGTGCGCTGCGGCGGCGGTCACAATCACCGCCTCGGCCTCTACGACGGCATACTGATCAAGGAGAACCACATCGCCGCCGCCGGATCGATCAGCGCCGCGGTCGCGCTCGCGCGCGCGCGCCACCCCGGCGTAGCCGTGGAGGTCGAGGTCGAGTCGCTGGCCGGACTCGACGAGGCCCTGGCGGCCGGCGCCGATATCGCCATGCTCGACAACTTCTCGGTCGAGGACATGCGCCGCGCCGCCGGGCAGGCCGCCGGTCGCATCAAGCTCGAGGCCTCCGGCGGCATCGACCGTGCGCAACTGCGTGCGGTGGCCGATACCGGTGTCGATTTCGTCTCGGTCGGCGCGCTGACCAAGCACCTGCGCGCCATCGATCTGTCGATGCGCTTCGACGAATGAGCCGAAAACGTCAGATCCGTTCGCGCACCAGCTGGTAGATCTCCTCGGTAGCGATCCCGTTTTGCGCCAGGAGACGTTCGAGTTCGTCCATGCGCGCGGCGGTGAATTGCCCGTCCTTGATGTTGCCGACGTTGATGTAGACGTTGAGCGCGGCGCTGCGCCGCGCCGCGTGCGCGGCCAGGACCGCGACACCCGCATCACTGATGACCCCTTTGTTGCCCTTGGCGGCGACGTCACGCGTCAACGCGATGACTTCGGCGCACGCCCGCGCACACGCCAGCGGTACGTCGGTCGCCTGTTTGAGCGCCGCCTGGATGGCGTCGTTGCGGGCCGCTTTCTCGGCGTCGGTGCCACGAGCCATCCCGTAGGCAGTCATCACCGAGTCGAACACGCGCGCGTCTTCGGTCACCATGCCGAGCAGGCGTTCGCGCAGCCGCTCGCAACGTTCCAGCGCAACCCGCATCTGCGCTTCCACGGCAGCGTATTTCTCTTTGCCGATGGTGAGATTGCACACCATGCTCGCGAGTGCCGCGCCCGTGGCGCCCATGACGGCCGCCGCGCTGCCACCGCCCGGCGTCGGTGCTTTGCTCGCCAACTCATCGAGGAAAGACTTGATGTCGAGGTCGATGATCATGATCACTCCCGCGCAGGACGATACCGCGGCAGATTATCCGTGCAGCCGTGTCTCAGGCAAGCTGCGCGGTACCTTGTCGCTGCCGGTCTCGTGCGCTAACGTTATCGACCCTGCCGATCGGGTGTGCGCGGACCACCGACGGTCATCCAACGCCGCGGGCACCGAACCGGTACCTTGCGGCAGCGCTCACCTTCCCCTTGCAGAGGACTGCCGACGATGAAAAAGCTTCTCTTCCAGCTCGACACCGATCCGATTGCGAACACATTCGATACCGTGGTCGCTTACGACGGCGGCGCGGACCACGTCATTCCGATCGGCGGGATGACACCCCGCAACGTGGCCACGATGGTGGCGGGCACGATATTCACCCGTAGCCCGAAGGACAAGAAGAACACAGCCCTGTTCGTCTCCGGCAGCGACATGGTCGCAGGTGAAGCCCTGCTCGCTGCGATCCGCAAGAACTTCTTCGCCGATTTCCGCGTTTCTGTGATGCTCGATTCCAACGGCAGCAACACGACCGCCGCCGCCGCAGTCGCCAAGATCTCCAGACACGTCTCACCGCGGGGCAAGCGCGCGGTGGTGCTCGCCGGCACCGGGCCGGTCGGTCAGCGGGCGGCGGTGATGCTCGCGCGCGAAGGCGCGTCGGTCGCGCTCAGCTCGCGCAAGCTCGAGCGCGCGCAACAGGCCGCGGCTGCGGTGAAGGCGAGCTTCGGAGTCGAGGTCGACGCCGTGCAAGCCGGTGACGCCGAGTCCACGCGTGCCGCACTCGCGGGCGCGAACATCGTGCTCGCGACGGGCGCCGCCGGAATCGAGCTACTCGCCGAAGACGACTGGCGCGTGCACCCCGACCTCGAGATCCTGGTCGACGCCAACGCGACACCCCCGCTCGGGATCGGCGGCGTGGACACGATGGATCGCGGCAAGGAGCGACACGGACGGATCGTCTACGGCGCAATCGGTTTCGGCGCACTCAAGCTGGAGCTGCACCGCGCCTGCGTCGCCAGCCTGTTCGAGCGCAACGACCTGGTGCTGGACGCCGACGAGATCTACACCCGCGCCAAACAGATGGTCTGAACTGCGCAACCGTGTTCCGCCGGCGCTGCGCGGGCCATAATGTCCGCAACGCGGAACGCGACGGCCGATTCCGAGGAGAATGCAACTCATGCCGGACCCCGGACCGACGGCAGGCGCCCGCCGGCAAGCGGCCGCGCGGCGCGTTGCGGGCAGCTTGCCGGCGGCCATGCGCCTGCTGCTGCCGGCCCTGCTCGGGTGGGCCAGCCTGTGCCCGGCGGCCGGCGACGTTGCGGCCGGCCTGGCCGCCTTCGCGGCCGGCGATTACGCAACCGCGCACGAGCTGCTGCGCGAACCCGCCGCCGCCGGTGATGCCGATGCCGCCGCGACCCTGGGCCGGATGTTCAGCGCCGGCCTGGGGGTCGGGGCGGACGCGAATCAGGCGCAGGACTGGTTCGAACGGGCCGCCGAAGGCGGTTCGCTGGCATCGCAGCAAGAGCTCGCAGCCGCCGCGTGGCGTCGGGGCGATACCCGATCGGCCGTCCAGTGGTGGCAGCGGGCCGGGGCCGCGGGGGACGCGCTCAGTCAGTACAACCTCGGCGTCGCCTTGTTGCGGAGCGCCGACGGACCCACGGCGACGGCCGAGGCCGAGGCCTGGCTGACCCGCGCGGCGGCGCAATCCCTGCCCGCGGCTGAATTCGCGCTCGGTGCGCTGGCACTCGAGCGCGTCCCGGCCGACGTCGCAGATGCCGGACGCTGGTTCGGCCGGGCTGCGGCCGGCGGCTACGCGGCGGCGCAATACAACATGGCACGATTACTCGAATCCGGCGCGCTGGGCGAGGCCGAGCCCACCCGCGCGCGGGACTGGCTGCGGATCGCGGCGGCCCAGGGGCTGCCACAGGCCGTGGCGCGCGTGGACGCACCGGCCAGCGCGACGCCACCACCCACGTCGACGACGGTGCAAGCCGGCAACGGCGATCCGGTCATACGCGGACCGGACTGGCTGCGCGACCGGGATCCGGACCACTACACGGTGCAGGTCGCCACCGGCGACGATCGCGACGCGCTGACGGCGTTCCTGCGCCGCCATGGTCTGGCCGCAGACAGCGCGTGGTTCGCTTTCGAGTCGAGCTCGGGAACGCGCTACTCGGCCGTATTCGGCAGCTTCGACACGCTGGAGTCGGCACGGCTGGCGCTCGCCACCCTGCCGGAGGCGGCCAGGGCCACGCGGCCCTGGATCCGGCGCTTTCGCGAAGTGCAGGCGCTGATGGGCGGCGGCTGAGGCACCGGGGCCCGGATCTGCTATAACTGCCGGTCATGCCTCGATGCGAGGCCGGCACGAAGACATGCGCCGACGGCGGGCACCGCACACGGATGACGAAGTTCGAAGAACTGCTCGGCGCCTCGCCCGAGCGCCTGGTGAACATCTTCTACGCCGAGGGGTCGGCGGGCGGTCGCCGTGACGAGCGACTCGCCCGCACCGCCCGCCGCCTCGGGCTGAACCGCGCACAACTCATCTGCGCCCTCGGCTTCAATCCGGCCATCGGCGAGCTTGCGGACATCCTGTCCGCGCTCGGCTTCGCCGATTACGAGGAACTCGCCCGCAAGCGCAACGAGATCTTCATGGCGGACATCTACAACCGCCTGGCCATCAACGACGTCCTGGCCATCTACGCCACCGTTCGCAACGACGAGGCGATGGTGGACGTCATGCAATACCTGCTCCGGCAGCGACTCGAGAACGTCGAAAAACGCATCGAGGCCACCGTAAACTCGGTGATCATCGAGCGCTACAAGAAGGAGATGCGCGCAATCTACAACGACGGAATCGCCCGGATCGACTTCGCCGAGGCGCGCCTGAACCGGACCGAGAGTGGCTTCCGTGCGCTGGTGAACGAGGTCAACATCATCACCGAGGCGAAGATCATTCCGGTGGGCGACATCTTTTTCCGCAACACCGTGCTGCCGCAGGAAAAACGCAAACTCATCGTCAAGGGACTGATCCCGGACGATCTCATCCGCAGCCGGCTCGCCGACCGTAGCATCTCCGAGCAGGAGCGGCGCATGCTGGAAGAATTCGTCCGCCCCGCGCGCTGACGCGCGGCGACCCGGCGGCCGCCACCGGTCGCTCAGAGCGGCGGTTCGGACGGCTCGGACGGCCGGGGTCGTTTTACGACGCCGAACGGGCAGACCCGCTCACCGGATGCCGCCGCCACCTTGAAGCCGGCGTCGTAGGTAACGGTACCGCCTTGCCTGGCGCACTCCTGGTAGTGCTCCGCGACGCGGCGGTTGTCCCAGTTGAATTCGGTGCCGTCCTCGAAACCGCGGTACCAGCAGGCACACGGATCGGCGGCCTGCGCGGCGACGCCCGCTCCCGCCGCGATCAGGCCGGCCAGGAGGCTGACGCGAACTACGGTTCGAATGTCCTGACGCATGGTGTACCTCCGCGCGCTGCGACCGTCACCCTCGTTCGGACGGTCATCGACCTGTACCACCATTGGAAACTTAGCACATGCCGGGCGGCCCGGCAGGACTGCGCGCACTGCCGGTGACGGTAATCACAGCGCTGCCGACGGGCGGGCCCGGCGAATCGACGAGCGGCCCTCAGGCGCGGTCGCCTGCGTGCGCTTCGGCCAGATCCAGCCAGGTGGCGATGACGGTGTCGGGATTGAGCGAAATGCTGTCGACGCCCTGCTCGACCAGCCACCGCGCCAGATCCGGGTGGTCGGAGGGACCCTGGCCGCAGATGCCGACGTACTTGCCTGCCTCGCGGCAGGCGGCGATGGCCTGGGCCATGAGCATCTTCACCGCCGGGTTGCGTTCGTCGAAGCGATCGGCGACGAGCCCTGAATCGCGGTCCAGCCCCAGCGTGAGCTGGGTGAGATCGTTGGAGCCGATCGAGAACCCGTCGAAATGGACGAGGAAGCGCTCGGCCAGGATCGCGTTGGCGGGCAGCTCGCACATCATGATCAGGCGCAGCCCGTTCTCGCCACGTACGAGCCCGTTTCTGGCGAGCGCGGCAATCACTTCCCCGGCCTCCTCGGGGGTGCGCACGAACGGTACCATGACCTCCACGTTGCTCAACCCCATGCGCTCGCGTACGAATTTCAAGGCCCGGCACTCCATCTCGAAACACTCGCGAAACTGCTCGGAGAGGTAGCGCGAGGCGCCGCGAAAACCCAGCATCGGATTCTCCTCGCGGGGCTCATACTGCTCGCCGCCGAGAAGATTCGCGTATTCGTTCGACTTGAAATCGGAAAGACGCACGATGACCGGGTGCGGTGCGAAGGCCGCCGCGATCGTGGCCACGCCCTCGGCGAGCTTGCGCTCGAAGAACTGCACCGGGCTGCCGTAGGCCGCAATGCGCGGCGTGATCCGTTCGCGCAGATCGGCGGACAGCTTGTCGAACTCGAGCAGGGCGCGCGGGTGGATACCGATGAGTCGCGCGACGATGAACTCCAGTCGCGCCAGCCCCACGCCCTGGTGCGGCAGGGCGGCGAACGCGAACGCGCGCTCGGGGTTGCCCACGTTCATCATGATGCGAACCGGGGGAGCCGGCATGGCCTCGAGGTGCACCTGACGCACCTTGAAATCCACCGCGCCACGGTAGACCAGGCCGGTGTCCCCCTCGGCACACGAGACCGTGACGGTCGCGCCGTCGGCGATGGTCTCGGTCGCGTCACCGCAGCCGACCACCGCCGGTACGCCGAGCTCGCGCGCGATGATCGCCGCGTGACAGGTCCTGCCGCCGCGATTGGTGACGATGGCCGCGGCGCGTTTCATCACCGGTTCCCAGTCCGGATCGGTCATGTCGGTCACCAGCACGTCGCCGGGCCGCAGCCGATCCATGTCCCCCAAATCGGCGATGACCCGCGCCACGCCGCCGCCGATCTTCTGGCCGATGCTGCGGCCGCTGGTGAGCACTTCGCCGCCGACGCGCATCTCGTAGCGTTCGAGGATCCGGCTGGCCCGGCTCTGCACCGTCTCGGGACGGGCCTGGACGATATAGATCTCGCCGCTCAGGCCGTCCTTCGCCCACTCGATGTCCATGGGCCGCGCGTAGTGCCGTTCGATCACCATGGCGTGGCGCGCCAGCGCTTCGACGTCGGCGTCGTCGATGCAGAACCGCCGGCTGTCGGCTTCCGCCACCGGCCGGGTTTCGACCCCGTCAGCGCCGATGACCATCTGGATCGCCTTGCTGCCCAGCGTGCGGGTGAGCACCGCAGGCCGGCCTGCGGCGAGCGCCGGTTTGTAGACGTAGAACTCGTCGGGCTTCACCGATCCCTGCACCACCGTCTCGCCAAGGCCGTAACCGGCGGTGATGAACACGGTGTCGCGAAAACCCGACTCGGTGTCGAGCGTGAACATCACGCCGCTCGCACCGAGGTCGCTGCGCACCATCTGCTGCACGCCCACCGACAGCGCCACCTGGTCGTGCGCATAGCCCTGATGGACGCGGTAGGCAATCGCACGATCGGTGTACAGCGACGCGAACACTTCCTTCATGCGCCGCAGCACGTCGTCCAGGCCGCGGACGTTGAGAAACGTCTCCTGCTGGCCCGCGAAGGACGCATCCGGCAGATCCTCGGCGGTCGCCGACGAGCGCACTGCGACGGCGAACCCCGGCCCGGCACTATCCTGCAGTCGCGCATAGGCGTTCTCGACCTCGCGCGTGAACGCCACCGGAAAATCGGCTGCGACAATGGCCGCACGGATCTCTGCCCCCGCCGCGCGCAGCGCACTCAGATCGTCGACGTCGAGGTGATCGAGCCGGGCCGAGATCCGCCGCGCGAGTCCCTGGGCGTCGAGGAACTCGCGGAAGGCGGCCGCCGTCGTGGCGAATCCGCCCGGAACGCGCACGCCGGCACCGCCCAGGTGACGCAGCATCTCCCCCAGGGACGCGTTCTTGCCGCCGACACGGTCGACGTCGCTCAGGCCGAGCTCATCGAAGCCGATCACGTATGTCGTCAACCCAATGCCCTCCCGACCGTTCCGGGCGACCGGTGCGCCACGGCGGCGGCGATTATATACGCTAGCCGCGGAGAACCGGCCGTCCCGGGTTCGGGCTACAATCACACTACCGTGAAACGCACGATCTTTTTCCTGTCCGATCGCACCGGCATCACCGCCGAAGCCCTCGGCGAGACCCTGCTCACGCAGTTCCCCGGGGTGGACTTCGTCCGCACCAGCGTTCCGTTCCTGACCAGCCCCGACAAGGCCATGGCGGTACTGGCGCGGATCCAGGCTGCCGAGCGCAACGACGGCGCGCCACCGATCGTGTTCAGTACGCTCACCGATCCGCAGTCACAGGCCGTCATCGCGTCCGGGACGCAATTCGTGTTCGACCTGTTCGGCACCTGGATCGAGCCGCTAGAGAAGGCCCTCGGCACGCAGTCCTCGCATACGGCCGGGCAGATGCACGGCATCAGCGACGTGAACCTGTACCTGCGCCGGGTGGACGCGCTGAATTTCACGCTCGATCATGACGACGGCCTGCGGCCGCGGGATATGCACGAAGCCGACGTCATACTCATCGGGGTATCGCGCAGCGGCAAGACGCCGACCTGCCTGTACATGGCGATGCACTATCACCTCAAGGCAGCCAATTATCCTCTGGACGCCGACGAGCTGCGCTTCGACACCCTGCCGCCATGCCTGCGCGGCGTGCGCGACAAGCTCTACGGTCTGAGCATCGACGCGGAGCACCTGAGCCGGATCCGTCACGGCCGCCGGCCGAACAGCCGCTACGCGTCGGTGGAACAGTGCCGCACCGAAGTCGCCGGTGCGCAGAGCCTGTTCCGCGCGGTGGGCATCCCCTACATCGATACGACGTCCATCTCCATCGAGGAGATCGCGACCACGATTCAGCAGCACTTCGCGTTCGCACGACCGTACCGCTGAGCCGCGCCGGCGCGATCCGGTTGCCGGTACTCACTTCCATACGCTACTGTATGGACGCGCGCACACCGCCCCGTAGTCGACGACCACAGCATGGCAACCAGAGCGAGTCCCCGGCTGCGGCCGAAATCGTGGATCAAGGCGGCACTGACCACCCTGCAGAACGAGGGTATCGAGCAGGTGCGGGTCGAACGCCTGGCCAAGAATCTCGGCGTTACCAAGGGCAGCTTCTACTGGCACTTCAAGGACCGCCAGCACCTGCTCGATGGTCTGCTCGATTACTGGTTCCATACCATGACCGAGACCGTGTTCTTCGTGGCGCGCCGCTTCCAGGGCGAGCCGCGCGAACGCATGCACGCGGTCGTCGAAGACATCACGCGGCGCGAACGTACCGGCTACGATCTGGCCGTGCGCGCCTGGGCGCGCAACGACGCCAAGGCGGCGGCGGCGGTGCGCGACATCGACAACCAGCGGCTCGCGTTCCTGCGCAAGCTGTTCGAGGACATGGGCTTCGATCATCACGAAGCCGACCAGCGCGCGCGCCTGTTGTACGGCTACATACTGGGCGACGCAACGTCGTTCAACAAACCGTCCAGGCAGCAGCGCGTCGACCTCATACACCGCCACGTCGAGCTGCTCGCCGATCCGACGCGTTGACCCGGGCCCGGGGCCGGCGCGGCGACCGGCCCCGCCCGTCGCGGCGCACCGGTCCGGGCCGGGGCAGCGAGGGTGAACCGCCCATGGCGCGCGACAAGCCCGGGCCCGAATGGCGGTTCGCTCGCGCGCACCGCCATCATTCGATCTTGGGTACAATTGTGCGCCGGACCGCTGAGGGTCCGTCCATGAGGGACCGAAGCGATGTTCACAGCGCACACCGGCGCGGGCAACCGCGCATGAGCACCTTCGTGCTCGTACACGGATCCTGGCACGACGGCAACTGCTGGGATCGGACCGCCGCGCACCTGCGGGCCGCCGGCCATATCGTGTTCACGCCCACGATCGCGGGCCATGGTCCGGGCGCGGATCGCCGGGTCAGCCATGCCGACTGCACGCAGTCCGTCGTCGACGCCATCCTCGCCGAGGGCCTCGAAGACATCGTGCTGGTCGGTCACAGCTACGGCGGGACGATCATCTCAAAAGCCGCCGAAGCCATCGCGGGGCGGCTGAGGCGCCTGGTCTACCAGAACGCCTTCGTACCGCTGGACGGCAATTCGCTCGTCGACGAGACTCCCCCCCACACCCGCGAGCTGTTTGCGCGCCTGGCCGCCGAACGCGCCGAGGAGTCCGTCATGCTGCCCTTTCCGGTATGGCGCGACGCGTTCATCAACGACGCCGATCTCGCCCTTGCCCGCTCGACCTACGAATACCTAACGCCGGAACCCTACCGCCCGTTCGTGGACAAGCTCGATCTGGCGAAATTCTACCGGCTCGACGTCCCGCGCAGTTACATCAATTTCACCGAGGACATCGCCCTGCCGGCCGGGGAGTGGGGCTGGCACCCGCGCATGTCCAATCGTCTCGGCCTGTACCGGCTGGTGCAGAAACCGGGCAGCCACGAGGTGATGTTCACCAACCCCGGGTTGCTCGCCACGGCGATCGTGGAAGCGGGCCGCGACTGATCCGCGCATCCCGCCAGGTCAGCAACCGGTGAGCGAGCGCATCGAGACCCGCCTGGCCGCGCTCGGCATCTCGCTGCCGCTCCCGCAGCAACCGCGGGTGGCGCGCATCCTGCCGTGGGCCATCGCCGGTGAGTTGCTGTTCGTCTCCGGCCAGCTGCCGCAGTGGCAAGGCGACGTGCGCTACGTCGGCAAGCTCGGCGTTGAATTCGATCTCGACCAGGGCCGCGAAGCGGCACGGCTGTCCGCCCTCAACGTGCTGGCGCAGGCACGCGCCGCGCTCGATGGCGACCTCGATCGCATCCGCCGGATCGTCAGGCTCGGCGGTTTCGTCAACTGCACCGCGGACTTCACCGGCGTTGCACAGGTGGTGAACGGCGCCTCGGAGCTGTTTCTGGACGTGTTTGGCGAGGCCGGCGCGCATGCGCGCACGGCGGTCGGCGCGGCCAATATGCCGATGGGCGTGGCCGTCGAGATCGAGGCCATCATGCAGATCGCCGGCTGAGCGCCGCCACGATACCGGAGTCAGGAAGCCATGGATGAACACCCGGATGCCGATGCGCGCTGGTTCGACGATCTGGCCGTCGGCGACGCGCAGCGCATCGGCCCTTACACCATCACGGACGCGGAAATGCGCGCCTTCTCGCGGCAGTGGGATCCGCTGCCGATCCACGTCGATGACGAATTCGCAGCGCGCACGCAGCACGGCTGCGTGATCGGCTCGGGCATCTATACGCTCGCCGTCAAGCAGCACCTGCTCGCCAACCACGCGAGCTGGCGCCGCGCGGTCATCGGGGCCGCCGGTTACGACGAGCTGCGCTTTCCGCGGCCGGTGCGCGCCGGCGACTCGCTCACTTTCGTCTGGGAAATCGTCGACGCGCGGCCGTCACGCAGCAAACCCGATCGCGGCATCGTCCGGTTCCGGATGCGCATGCTGAACCAGGACGACGAGGCGGTCCTCGACTATTTCGACACGGTCGTGCTCGCCCGCCGCCCGCGACCGGCACGGGGCTGAGGCAGTCGCGCGCGGCGAGCCTACATGTTGGGATAGTTCGGCCCGCCGCCGCCTTCGGGCGTGACCCAGTTGATGTTCTGGGTTGGATCCTTGATGTCGCAGGTCTTGCAGTGCACGCAGTTCTGCGCGTTGATCTGCAACCGCGGACCACCGCTTTCCTCGACGATCTCGTATACCCCGGCCGGGCAATAGCGCTGTTCGGGCGCCGCGTACAGCCGCAGGTTCGTGGCGATCGGCACCGTCGCGTCCCCGAGCGTCAGGTGACAGGGCTGATCTTCCTCGTGGTTGGTGTTCGAGATGAACACCGACGACAGCCTGTCGAAGCTCAGCACCCCGTCCGGTTTCGGGTAATCGATGGGCGCGCACTGGTCGGCGCGACGGAGGCGCTGGTGGTCCGGGACCGTGTCGTGCAGGGTGAATGGCAGCCTGCCCCGGAACGCCGCCTGATCGACGTAGTTGAATGCCGATCCACCGTACAAGCCGAGCTTGTGCATGGCCGGGCCGAAATTGCGCGACCGGTACAGCTCGTCGTAGACCCAGGAGGCGCGAAAGTGCGCGGCGAATTCCTCGAGATCCCTGCCGCCGGCGCCCTCGCCGGCGAGCGCGTCAGCAATCGTCTGCGCGGCCAGCATGCCGGACTTCATCGCCGTGTGACTGCCCTTGATCTTGGCGAAGTTGAGCGTGCCGGCATCGCAGCCGACCAGCAGCGCCCCCGGCATGGTCATTTTCGGCAGTGAATTCAGGCCGCCCTTGGTCAGGGCGCGCGCACCGTAGGCGAGGCGGCGCCCGCCGTCGAGATGACAGCTCAGCACCGGGTGATGCTTGAGCCGCTGCAACTCCTCGAAGGGGCTCAGATACGGGTTTGCGTAGTTCAGATCGACGATGAGACCCACCGCCACCTGGCGCTCCTCGAGGTGGTACAGAAAGAAACCGCCGCCCGTCCCCGCCGCGAGCGGCCAGCCGAAGCCGTGCAGCACCAGTCCCGGCCGGTGCTGCTGCGGCGTCACTTCCCAGAGCTCTTTCACGCCCAGACCGTAGTGCTGCGGATCGCGGCCCCGGGCGAGATCGAAGCGTGCCAACAGCTGCTTGCCGAGGTTACCGCGGCATCCCTCCGCGAACACCGTGTACTTCGCCAGCAGCTCCATGCCCGGCGCGTAGCCCGCCTTCGGCTGCCCATCGGCGCCGACGCCCATGTCGCCGGTGGCCACGCCGCGCACGGCTCCGCGCTCATCGTAGAGCACCTCGGCCGCCGCGAAGCCCGGGTAGATCTCGACACCGAGCGCTTCGGCCTGCTGCGCGAGCCAGCGGCAGACGTTGCCCAGGCTGACGATGTAGTTGCCGGCGTTGTGCATCGGCGGCGGCACCAGCGGCCCCGGCACGCGGATCGCCTTGCGCGGGCCGGTGAGAAACTGCACCTCGTCGGCGCTGACGGCCGTGTTGAGCGGCGCGCCCTGCGCCTGCCAGTCCGGGAGCAGCTCGACCAGCGCGCGTGGATCGAGCACCGCGCCCGACAGTATGTGCGCGCCGATCTCCGAGCCCTTCTCGAGCACACAGACGGTGAGGTCGCCCCCGCGCTCGGCGGCCAGCTGCCGCAGCCGGATCGCGGTGGCGAGGCCGGCCGGGCCGCCACCGACCACCACGACGTCGTATTCCATGCTTTCGCGCTGTTGTGCCACCGTCGTCTCTCCGTGTCCCTCAGCGCCGCACCGGCACCGGCGCCGTATCCGGCGCTGTCCGGTCGCGCGGGGCCCGTCGCCGCAGCGACGCGGCGGCCGCGCCTAGCCGGTCGTATTCACGGTGGTGTCCGCCGCTGGAAAAGCGGCGGGCGACACCTGCCCGCGCCCGGTCCGGCGCCCGTTACCCGTCCAGCGCCGCCGTCAGCTCCGGCACGACCTTGAACAAGTCGGCGACCAGGCCGTAGTCGGCCACCTGGAATATCGGCGCTTCCTCGTCCTTGTTGATCGCCACGATGACCTTGCTGTCCTTCATCCCGGCCAGGTGCTGGATCGCGCCCGAGATCCCCACGGCCACGTACAGCTTGGGCGCCACCACCTTGCCGGTCTGGCCGACCTGGTAGTCGTTCGGCATGAAGCCGGCGTCCACGGCCGCGCGTGACGCGCCCACGGCGGCACCGAGCTTGTCCGCGAGCGCGCCGATGATACGGAAGTTCTCCGCACTGCCCACGCCACGCCCGCCGGAGACGATGATGTCCGCCTCGGTCAGCTCCGGTCGCTCGGACTTCGTCAGGCTCTCGCCCACGAATCGCGACACGCCGGCGTCGGCGCCCGCCTCCACCGGCTCGATCGTGGCGCTGCCGCCGGTCGCCGCTACCGCCTCGAACGCCGTCGTGCGCACGGTGATCACCTTCACCGCGTCGCTGGACTGCACGGTCGCGATGACGTTGCCGGCGTAAATCGGCCGCTGGAACGTATCCGGGGACTCCACCGCGATGATGTCCGAGATCTGCGCCACGTCCAGCAGCGCCGCCACCCGCGGCATCACGTTCTTGCCGGTGGTCGTCGCCGCCGCGAGCAGGTGCGTGTAGCCGGCGCCGCGCTTGGCCACCAGCAGCGCGAGACTTTCGGCGAGTGCGTGCGCGTACGTCGCCGCATCCGCGACCAGCACCTTGCGCACCGACACCACCGACGCTGCCGCCTGTGCCACAGCGTCACAGGCGCTGCCGGCCACCAGCACATCCACGGTCGCGTCAATCTTCCCGGCCGCACCGATGGCAATCAGGGTGGCGGGATTGAGCCTGGAATTGTCGTGTTCAGCAATGACGAGTACGGCCATGGGTCAGATCACCTTCGCTTCGTTACGCAGCTTGTCGAGCAGCTCGGCCACGTCGGCCACCTTGACTCCCGCCTGCCGGCCCGGCGGTTCGGACGCTTTGAGCAGCTTCAGCCGCGGCGTCACGTCGACGCCGAGATCCTCGGGTTTGAAGCTGTCGAGCGGCTTTTTCTTCGCCTTCATGATGTTCGGCAGCTTCACGTAACGGGGCTCGTTCAAGCGCAGATCGACCGTCACGACCGCGGGCAGCTTCAGTGCCACCGTCTGGTTACCGCCATCCACTTCCCGGGTAACGGTCAGATCGTCCGCACCCAGGTCGATCTTGCAGGCGAACGTCCCCTGACCCCAGCCCAGCAGCGCCGCCAGCATCTGGCCGGTCTGATTGGAATCGTCGTCGATTGCCTGCTTGCCGAGCAACACCAGATCGGGCTGCTCGCGCTCGACCAACGCCTTGAACAGCTTGGCGACCGCCAGCGGCTGCAGCTCGACACCGCTTTCGACCAGGATCGCGCGGTCCGCCCCCATCGCCAGTGCCGTGCGCAAGGTTTCCTGGCACGCCGCGGTTCCCATTGAAACCGCGATGATCTCGTCGGCCTTGCCCGCTTCCTGCAGACGGACCGCCTCCTCCACCGCTATCTCGTCGAAGGGATTCATCGACATCTTTACGTTCGCCAGTTCCACCCCCGAGCCATCGGCTTTGGGACGGGCGCGCACGTTGTAGTCTATCGCGCGCTTGACGGCGACCATTATCTTCATCGCTCAGTGTCCTCGTCGTTGCGGGTCGCGGCGCGCAGGCAGCACACCTGCGCGCCCCCCCGGGTTCTCGTCAGCGTGGCGAGCACGCCGCCGGCGATCCGCCGGTGGCACGGCACGGCACATCCTGGCCTCGAAGCGGCGCGATTATACCCGATGCGCCTGCGATCTGCCGGCAGCCCGCCGGTTGACAGGCCCGCAAGTCAGCACCTGCGATCGGTGCGGCGCCGCGCCCGGATGCGGGCAAGCCCGCCATCCACGGCGACGTCCGTAGCGGCGCGGCTCGAACCACCCCTGACCCGGGCCACCAGGCGGCACGAATCGCTGACCGGCCGGCCCGCGCGCACGTCACCGCGCCGCTGCGCCACCGATGCACGCTTCGATCGCGTCGACGACGGACTGCGCGGGCGTGAAGCCGGTGCATACGGTCTGCGTGCGCGCACCGAAGTCCAGGAGCAGGGTGGGAAAGCCGGTCACGCCGAGCCGGCGCGCCTCGTCGAAGTCCGCGGCGGTCGCGGCGCGCGTAGCCGGGGCGGTGTACGTCCGGTCGAAGCGGTCGGGGTCCAGGCCGGCGGCGACGGCCAGCGGCGTGTAGATCTGCGCGCGACCGGTGTCGGCGCCTTGCGCGTAGAACGCCCGCTGCACTGCGTCGAAAAAGTCGAACGCCGTGTCCGGCGCGAGCTCCCGCGCGGTCACCACCGCGCGGCATGCGGGCTCGGTGTCGTAGACGAAGCCCTCTTGATCCAGGCGCGCATAGTCGAACGGGCGCCCGCTGCGCGCCTGCACCTCCTGCCAGTGGTGGCGCAGGAACTCGCGCATACGGGCGTCCATCGGCCCGATGGTATACGGGCGCAGGCCGCCGAGCACCAGGCGCATCGGCAGCCGGTCCTGGAAACGCACGCGCACGCGCGCGAGCTGCGGACCGAAGCCGTAGCACCACGAGCACATCGGGTCGCCGACGTAAACGAGCGCCGCGTCCATCGCAGCGGACCGTCAGCTGCCGGCCGCGGTGAGGACCTGGCGGGCTATCACCAGCTTCTGCACCTCCGAGGCGCCCTCGTAGATACGCAAGGCGCGGATCTCCCGATACAGCTCTTCCACCTTCACGCCGCGGGTGACGCCGAGACCACCGTGCAGCTGCACCGCCGCGTCGATCACGCGCTGCGCGGCCTCGGTCGCGTACAGCTTCGCCATGGCCGCCTCGCGCGTGACGCGGTCGGCCACGCAGTCACGCGTCCATGCCGCACGGTAGACCAGCAGCGCCGCGGCATCGACATCGAGCGCCATGTCGGCGAGTCTGGCCTGAGTCATCTGCAGATCCGCGAGCGGCGCGCCGAACAGTTGCCGGGTGCTGGCGTGGGACAGCGCTTCGGCGAGCGCCCGGCGCGCAAATCCCAGCGCGGCCGCGCCGACGGTCGAGCGGAAGATATCGAGCGTCGCCATGGCGACCTTGAAACCCTCACCCGGGCGCCCGAGCATGCGCGCCTTGGGCACACGGCAGTCGTGAAAGCTCAGCGTCGCCAGCGGGTGCGGGGCGATCACCTCGATGCGCCCGGTGACCTCGAGCCCCGGCGTATCGGCGTCGACCACGAACGCGGACAGACCGCGCGCGCCGGGTGCCTCGCCGGTGCGCGCGAACACCGTGTAGTAGTCGGCGATACCGCCGTTCGAGATCCACGTCTTCATACCGTTCAGCACGTAACCGCCGGCGTCGGCCACCGCGGTGGTGGCGAGCGCGCTCACGTCCGATCCGGCCGCGGGCTCGGACAGAGCGAAGGCCGCGATTTTGCGGCCCGTGCGCACGGCGCCGAGAAATTCGTCCTTCAGCGCGGCATCGCCGTAGAGCGAGATAGCACCGCTGCCGAGCCCCTGCATCGCGAAGGCGAAGTCGGCGAGCCCTGAGTGACTCGCAAGCATCTCGCGGATGAGACAAAGCGACCGCACGTCCAGTTGCACGCGCCCGCCGGCATCCGGCAATGGCGCCGCATACACCAGCCAGCCGCCGTCGGCGAGCGCCGCGACCAGACGCCTGCACGCGGTGTCGACGTCGTCATCGCAAACGCGCGCCAGCGCCGTCCGCGCCCAGGCGTCGACTCCGAGCGCGAGATCGCGGTGCCGCGATTCCAGAAACGGCCAGTCGAGGTAACTGCGATCGCTCATCAATCGCCCCCGAACACCGGTTTGTCCTTGGCGAGGAAGGCGCGATAGGCGCGTCTGAAATCCTCCGTCTGCATGCAGATCGCTTGCGCCTGTGCCTCCGCCTCGACGGCCTGCTCGATACTCATGCTCCACTCCTGATTGAGCATCGTCTTGGTGATGCCGTGCGCGAAGGTAGGGCCGGTGACCAGTCGCAGCGCCTGCTCGTGCGCCGTCGCGAGCAGCTCGCCGGGCGCGACGAGGCGGTTGAAAAATCCCCAGCGCTCGCCCTCCTCCGCGGACATGCCGCGCCCCGTGTAGAGCAGCTCCGCCGCCCTTCCCTGGCCGATGATGCGCGGCAGGATCGCACACGCCCCCATGTCGCAACCGGCGAGGCCGACGCGCACGAACAGGAACGCCGTCCGCGCCGCAGGCGTGCCTATACGCAGGTCGCTGGCCATGGCGATGATGGCTCCGGCACCTACGCAGATCCCGTCGACCGCGGCGATGATCGGCTGCGGGCAGGCACGCATGGCCTTGACCAGATCTCCGGTCATGCGCGTGAACGCCAGCAGTCCCTTCATATCCATCGTCGTCAGCGGCCCGATGATCTCGTGCACGTCGCCGCCGGAGCAGAAATTCCCGCCCGCACCCGTGACGACGACGGCGTTCACGTTCCCGGCGTAAGCGAGCGCACGGAACGTATCGCGCAGCTCGGCGTAGGACTCGAACGTCAGCGGGTTCTTGCGATCGGGACGGTCGAGCGTAATCGTCGCGACGCGGTCGGCGAGCTCCCAGCGAAAATGGTCGGGGCGGAAATTTTCAAAATCGGGCGTCTGCATCCGGAGCTCCTTCATCCCGGCGCCGCAGCGTCGATGGCATCTTGCATCTTCTTCAACAGACGCGTGAGCGTCTCCATGTCCCTGCTGCCAATCCCGGCGAGCAACTGCGTGACCCATTGTTCGTGCAAGCGCGCCATCTCGGCGAAGCGCGAGTAGCCGGTTTCCGTCAGTTCGATGTACTGCACGCGGCGATCCGTCTGCGACGCCACGCGCCTGGCGTAGCCATCACGCACGAGACGGTCCACCACCCCGGTGATGTTGCCGTTGGACACCATGAGCTCCTGCGAAAGCTCGGACATCGTCAGCGGCCGTCCGGCGTGTTCGAGCTCGGCAAGCGTATCGAACTGGGGCAGTGTCACACCGAAGGTGTCGCGCAACCGGCTGCGCAGCTCCGTCTCGACGATGTTCTCGCAGGCGAGCATGCGCAGCCACAGCCGCAGGGACTGCTTGCCACGACCGGGGGCGACACCCGCTCCGGGAGCGGCTTCGACGGGCCGGCTGCTCACATCAGCTCGCCTCCGGCGACGGCGATCGCCTGCCCGGTAATCGATTCGGCGCCCGGACTACACAACCAGGCGACCGTCGCGGCCACCTCCGCGGGCTGGATGAAGCGATTCTGCGGATTGCTGCGCTTGAGCTGACTGGCCGCATCGTCGCGGCTGCAGCGCGTTTTCTCCATGATGTTCTCCAGCGCGGCGTCGAGCAACCCGGTCTCGGTATAACCCGGACACACCGCGTTGACGGTCACCTCGCTGCGCGCGCACTCCAGAGCGAGCGAGCGCGTCAACCCGATCACCCCGTGCTTGGCGGCGCAGTACGCGGTAACGTAGGCATAGCCCCTGAGACCGGCGGTGCTGGCGACGCTGACGATCCGGCCCCAATTGCGTTCGAGCATGCTCGCGAGCACCGCCCGCGAACAGCGGTAGACGCTGGTCAGATTGACCTCGAGCATGTACGTCCAGTGTGCGGCATCGGTGCGCGCGAAGGACGCAGCGGCGGCGGCACCCGCGTTGTTGATGAGTATGTCGACGGGACCGGCGAGCTCCGCCGCGCGGGCGAACGCCGCGGTGACCGCCGCGTCATCGCACACGTCCACCGGTATCGTGTAGCTGCGCCCGAGCGTACGCGCATGGACTTCGAGTGCTCCGGCCGTACGTCCCATCAGCGTCAGCGTCGCACCGAGGCCGGCCAGACGTGTGGCAATGGCCGCGCCGATACCCCGGCCGCCGCCCGTCACCACGGCGTGGCGCCCGGCGAGCGGAGCGGCGGAGCGCGTGCACGGATCGGTCATTATTCGGGGCTCCCGCCGTGTCGATCCCGTAGGCGAAAATGTACGCAACCTAAGAATTTTAAGCTTAAAAATATTGACATGTAAACATCCCGTGCTAGAGTTACGAATTGATCCGCGTCGTGCCCTACACTGGCGCATCACACCCATCGCTAATCGCTGGAGCAAGACCATGGCATCGCAACCCGCACCCGGCACCGCTCACGCCAACGCCACGGTGGAAGGCAAGTTCAACTGGGAGGATCCGCTGCTCCTGGGCGAGCAACTCAGCGAAGACGAGCGCATGGTGATGAACGCCGCACGCGAGTACTGTCAGGAACGCCTGATGCCGCGCGTGCTTGAAGCCAACCGGCACGAGATCTTCCACCGCGAGATCTTCGACGAAATGGGTGAGCTCGGCCTGCTCGGCTCCACGATTCCCGAACAGTACGGCGGCGCCGCCTTGAACTACGTGAGCTACGGTCTCATCGCGCGCGAGGTCGAGCGGGTCGATTCGGGCTATCGGTCGGCCATGAGCGTGCAGTCGAGCCTGGTGATGTATCCGATCAACGCCTATGGCACCGAAGCCCAGCGGATGAAATACCTGCCGAAACTGGCGCGCGGCGAATACGTCGGTTGCTTCGGCCTCACCGAACCGGACCACGGTTCCGATCCTGGCGGCATGCGCACACGCGCGAAGCAAACTGACGGCGGATACCTGCTGTCGGGCGCGAAGATGTGGATCACCAATTCGCCGATCGCCGACGTCATGGTCGTTTGGGCCAA
>JADZEE010000023.1 GCA_020850735.1 Gammaproteobacteria bacterium
GAACCGCTGCGTCAGATCGTGGCGAACTGCGGTGAGGAACCGTCGGTGGTGCTGAACAAGGTTGCCGAGGGCAAGGGCAACTTCGGTTACAACGCCCAGACGGGCGAATATGGTGACATGGTGGAGATGGGCATTCTCGATCCCACCAAGGTCACCCGGTATGCGTTGCAGAACGCGGCTTCGGTCGCGGGCCTGCTGCTCACCACCGAAGCCATGATTGCCGAGTCTCCGAAGGAGGAGTCGAAGATGCCGGGCGGCGGCATGGGCGGTATGGGCGGCATGGGTGGTATGGAAGACATGATGTAATTCGCACCGGCAGTCCCGGTGAACCTGCAGACCCCGCCACCCGGCGGGGTTTTTTTTCGCCATCAACCGGGATCGACCGCGGTCGGAGTCGCGCCGGGGTCAGAGTCGAATTTGGCGCCGGGGTCAGAGTCGAATTTTCTCAATTTTGTCGAAAATTCGACTCTGACCCCGGTTCATGACCGCGGTCCGTCTAAAGATCGCGGGGCCACGGCCGCTGTAACAGGCAGCGGGATCCGCCCGCATCCGTGCAACGCTGCCGGCGACCGCACATGTTCCGGTTCCCGGCGAGAGCCCTGCCATCATGGCCAACGACGTCGCCGTACCCACGCTGCGCCCGCCGCCGCCGGCCGCGGACATCGTCCCGGGCTATCGGGTGCGCAGGCTGATCGGCCGTGGTGGTATGGCGAACGTGTACCTGGCCGTGCAACTGTCACTGCAACGGCCGGTCGCCCTGAAGGTGATGAATCCCGGCTACGCCGCCGACGAAGCGCTGTCGCAGCGGTTCATGCGGGAAGGCCGCATGCTGGCAGCGCTGAATCACCGCAACATCATCACCATCCACGACATCGGGGTCGCCGGCGACCTGCACTACCTGTCCATGGAGTACGTCGACGGCGGTGACCTGCGCCAGCGCATCACCGGCGGCATCGTCCCGGCCCGCGCGCTCGCCTACACCGAGGCGCTCGCGAGCGGGCTTGCCTGCATCCACGCGCGTGGCATCGTCCACCGCGACGTCAAGCCGGCGAACGTGCTGTTTCGCAGCGACGGCATACCCGCGCTCGCCGATTTCGGCATCGCCAAGGATCTCACCCGTGATCACGGTGCCACCGTCGCCGGCGCGGTGATCGGCAGTCTCGCCTACCTGAGCCCCGAGCAGGCAGAGGGCGCGCCGCTCGGCGTATGCAGCGACATCTTCAGTCTCGGCGTCGTGCTGTTCGAGATGCTGGCCGGGCGACGGTCACATACGTCGGGGTCGAATCAGATCAGCCTCGCCGCGATCATCCGCCAGCTGCGCGAACCGCTGCCACGGCTGCCGCCGCACCTGGCCGCCGTACAGCCGCTGCTGGACCGGATGACGGCGCCGGATCCGCGGCAGCGCTACGGCGATTGTGCCGAGGTCGTCGATGCCATCCGCCGGCTGCGACGCCGGGACTGCGGCGCGCGGCGCACGGCCTACTCGGTCACGGCCGCGGCAGCGCGCGAGCAGACCGGCGAATCGTATGCCGTCACGGAGATCCGGGCTGACGACGAGCACGCCGACAACCAGCTGCTGTGCGCCGTCTACCACGACTACATGGCCAATCGTCTGCGCGTGCCGAGCATGCCGGACATTGCGGCGCGTATCCGGCGGGCGGTCGACGATCCCGCCATGGGCCCCAACGAGATTGCCCGCATCGTCCAGGCGGATCCCGCCCTGGCCGCGTACCTGGTGCGGGTGGCCAACAGTGCCGTGTACCGCGGCGATCGCGAGGTACAGGGTGCGGCTGCGGCCGTGGCGCGGATCGGCTTGCGGGCGACGCGCGACGTCGTCACCTCGTTCACGCTGCGCAACGTGTTCACCTCACGCCACCGCGCGATAGGCCTGCGCATGCGCGCGCTGTGGAAGCACAGCTGCGTGGTTGGCGCGGTCAGTGCGGTCCTCGCGCGTCACGTGCCGCACATCGGCGCCGACCAGGCGTTGCTGGCGGGCATCGTGTACGGCATCGGCCGCACCGTGATCCTGAGGTACGCCGAGTACTATGCCGGGCTCGCCGCGGACGCGGCGGCGCTGGACGTCGCGCTGGAGCGCATGCACGCCCAGGTCGGGGCCATGGTGATGCGCAAGTGGGATATGCCCGAAGCGTTCGTCACAGTCGCCCTGGAGTCGCAGTCCTGGAGTCGCGATCCGGGGCCGGCGGTCGACCTGTGCGACATCGTTCTGCTTGCCGGATTGTTCAGCCATCACGGCAAGCCCCATGCGCCCGGACTGCCGCCGATCGAGACGGTGCCCGCCTACCGGAAGCTGACCGCGAGCGATGTCGCGCCCGACTTCAATGTAAGCGTACTGCACGATGCCAGGCGCGAGCTCGACGAGCTGACACGCGTCCTGCACGGCTGATCGCCGCACCCGGACCGCCGCGAACGGCGTCGCCGGAACGCCACACGTGGCCGAATGCACGGTGTATCACCCAGCGTTGTCAGCCGTGCGCACACAGTGCTGATTTCCCCATGAGCATGTTCCGGCTATAGATTTCGGATCGAGCCCGGCGCCGATGCGGTCACTCGAAACTGGCATCGATCGTGCATCGTCGGGTGAGCGGCCTGACCGCACGGAGGTGCATGCCGATGAACCGCGCCCGGAGCCCCAGGCTCATCACCGACAGCAACATCACCGCGTTCTTCCAGGACTCGGTCACCGAGGCGCTGCAGCGCCAGCGGCTCGAGATCACCGACATGACGGTGGTGTACCTCGTCAACCTGCTCGTCTGTTTCACCCGCAGCGAAGCGCTGTTCGAGCACGCCGCGGACGGGCCCGCGCTCAAGCCACTCGCGTTGCACTACCGTGACGCGCTCGAGGCGCCGACCGCCACGCTGCGTTACCGGGCCCTGAGGCGCCTGGGCGACGTTGCCCTGTTCGTCGCCGGCATTCTCAGTCACAGCCTCAGGCGCAAAGCCGTCGACGTGGACTACTACGTCAACATGGGCGGCAATGCCTACGCCGTCCTTGCCCAGAGCACGCGCGGCCGCGGCCTGACACGGGTCCCGAGCGAAACCTGGGCCGAGCTGGCGGACAATTTCGTGCACTGCGTCGACGTTCTCGGCGAAGTCAACGAGCAGGCGCGGCCCAGCACCGACGGCGACCTGCTGCGCCTGTACGAAACGTGGCTGCGCACCGGCAGCCGGCGCGCGGGCCGCTTGCTGCGCGAAGCGGGTGTCGAGCCGGTTCAGGCCGGCAGTTGTGGTGTGCGGCACTGACGGGCATGGCGCTCAACCACCTTCAGCATCACCTGGAACGGATCTACGAGGTCGAGCTGGCGCACCGGGTCGAGGATTTCCTCACCTCGGATCCGCGCCTGCTGGCGGCCATGCAGCCGGGGGAGCGCGAGGCGCGCGAGCGGCTGCTGGTCTGCGAGGACGAGCAGGGCCTGAGCATGTCGCTGTACCTGGACCAGGCGGTGCTGGCCGCGCTCGATCCGCACGATCCGCTGGCGCCGGCGCACGCGGCCGCCGTCGACGCCTGGTGCCTCGCGCTGGAAGGGGTGAGTCATTTCCTCTACCTCGGCTGGCGCGCGGTCCACGATCGCTCCGTGTCGCTGCTCGAGCTCGAGCTGCAGGCGGAGGTCGACAAGTATGCTGCGCTGCTGTGCGTGCTGACCGCGCGCGGCAGCGGGCAGGCCCCGGGCGCATTGCACGCGGTCCTGTTCGAGGCCGTGCGTTTCGACCCGGCGCTCAGCGCCGTCGAACAGCGTCGCTACCGCAATGCCAACCAGTACGCGGCGCAGTACTGCGCCCGTCTCGACGCCGACTACGTGCGCTGCCGGGACTACGCCGGGCTGATGCGCGCGCTGCGCCGCTTCTACCGTCTCGATCAGGCTGGCAAGCTGCGCCACATCGAGCGCCTGTGAGGCTTGCAGGAGGCGCGGCGGCTGACTGCCAGAATTTTGACATGTCGGGCCGCAACTGCTTAACTACGCGCGGTTTTCAACCCCACCGGGCGCTCGCCGGCCGGCCCGTGACCGCGGTGTCGGGGAACGATGCAGGGCCTGCCGGTACGGATCGGAACGCATGCTCAACGCGCGAGTGCTCCTGGTGGAGGACGATCCCGCGACACGCGCGGAAATCGGCCATGTCATCCGCTATCTGGAGTACGAGCCGGTGGTGTGCGACGGCGACGAGGCGGTCGTCGCCCTGGTCGGCGGGGGCGAAGGCGCGCATCTGGTGCTGCTCGGCTGTCGCAGCGAGCGCCGCGACCTGAGCGATTTCTACCGCCGCCTGCGCGGCGCCGATCCGCATTTGCCCGTGGTGCTCATGCAGCACCGCGACGCGCCGGAAAAGCTCAGCGCGGACGTGGAGGCCGGTGCAATCGACGTCGTCGACCTGCCGCTCAGGCACTCCAAGCTCGCGCTCACCCTGCAGAAGGTCATCACCTACCACGAGAACCGGCACCAGTCCGGCGCCACGCGTTCGCCCGAGCTGTTCCGCAGTCTGGTCGGCTCGAGCCCGGCCATCCATCGCGTGCGGCGCATGATCGAAATGGTCGCGCAGTCCGACGCCAACGTGCTCATCATCGGCGAGTCCGGCACCGGGAAAGAAGTCGTCGCGCGCCACATCCACTACCAGTCCAAGCGGCGCAACAAGCCGTTCGTGCCGCTCAATTGCGGGGCGATCCCCCCGGATTTGCTCGAAAGCGAGCTGTTTGGTCACGAGAAAGGTGCGTTTACCGGGGCGATCACCTCGCGCCAGGGCCGCTTCGAGATGGCCGAGTCCGGTACGCTGTTCCTGGATGAAATCGGTGACATGAGCCTGTCCATGCAGGTCAAGCTGCTGCGTGTGCTGCAGGAACGGACCTTCGAGCGGGTCGGCAGCAACAAGAGCCTGACTGCGAACGTGCGCATCATTGCGGCGACCCATGTCGATCTCGAAAAGGCGATCGCTGCGGGTCGTTTCCGCGAGGACCTGTTCTACCGCCTGAACGTGTTCCCCATCGAGACGCCGCCGCTGCGCGACCGCGTCGAGGACCTGCCCCTGCTCGCCAACGACCTGGTCGAGCGGCTCGATCACGAGGGCTACGGCACGATCCGGCTCACGCACGCGGTGATCGAGTCGCTGTCGCGCTACGGCTGGCCGGGCAACGTACGCGAGCTCGCCAATCTCATGGAACGGCTCGCCATCCTGTACCCCAACGGCGTCATTGACGTGCAGGATCTGCCCGAAAAGTACCAGTCCGAGGATGTGCTGGCGGCGCTGTCGGAGGCGAGCGGCACCGATTCGCGCCCGCCGGAGGTGGTTACCGTCGCCCGCCTGCCGCGCGGCGGTATCGACCTGAAGGAACACCTCACCCACCTCGAATACGACCTCATCCGCCAGGCCCTGGACGAGACCAACTGGGTGGTGGCCCACGCCGCCAAGCGGCTGATGATGGGGCGTACGACGCTGGTGGAGAAAATGCGCAAGTTCGGCCTGAGCCGCGACGAGGCGGCGCCGGACTTCTGACGCCACCCGCCAGTCCCGCATGGAGCATGATCTGTAAACCGCTGATTTAGCAATAAATAAATATCTGGCACGGCGGTTGCTAACTCTCCCTCGGGGATGTCGCGTGACATCACCGGCATTCATCGCAGCCCTGGGAGAGACCGTCCGTGCCTGCCAAGCCGCTGACCGCAACCGAGGATCTGACGCACGCGTTCCAGGCGTTCGAGCAGGTATCCGCAGCGCTGACCCGCTCCTACGAACGGCTCGAGCGCCGCGTCGGATCGCTGGCGCAGCTGCGGGTCGAACCGCGCCTGCCGGCGCCTGCCGGCGCCCGTGAGGGACGCTACGCCGCCGTTCTCGGCGCCCTGCCCGGCGGTGTGGTCATCATCGACGGCGATGGCCGCATCGAGGATTTCAATGCTGCGGCGCTGGATCTGCTCGGTGGACTCGAACGCGGCGCGTCATGGCGTGACCTGGTCGGCGCTCTGATCGCCCCGCGCTGGGACGACGGCCATGATCTCACCCTCGCCAACGGCCGCCGGGTCCACATCGCCACCCAGGCCCTTGCCGGCCAGCCGGGGCAGGTCCTGCTCGTCAACGACGTGACCGACACCCGCCGGCTCCAGGACGAGCTGCATCGCTACAAGCGTCTCGCGGCCGAGGGCAATCTGGCGTCCGCCATCGCCCACCAGATCCGCACGCCGCTCGCGACCGCACTGCTGTACGCGGGGCACCTGCGCCGCGACGACCTGGACGCCGGCCGTCGTTCGCGCTATGCGACCCACATCGTCGAGCGCCTGCGCCACCTGGAGCGGCTGGTGGAGGACATGCTCCTGTACGCGCGCTGCGGTCGCTTCGAGTGCGAGCCGATGTCCCTCGCCGGTGTGCTGGAGACGCTGGGCGGCGCTGCCGAGGCGCAGACCCTGGACGGCGCCTTCACAGTCCATATCGATGCCGGTGCGATGCCGGCCGGTTTGCTGGTCGAGGCACATCGCGACGCGCTCGTCAGCGCCCTGAACAACCTGGTTGCCAATGCCCGCGAGGCCGGCGCGCGCGCGCTCACCATCACCGTCGCCCGCCCGGACGCGGGCCACGTGGAGCTCGCGTTCGCCGACGATGGTCCGGGCGTCGCCGCTGAGCACACCGCGACCATCTTCGAGCCCTTCTTCACGACGCGCACGTCCGGTACCGGCCTGGGGCTCGCTGTCGTCAGCGCGGTCGCACACGCGCACGGGGGTGACGTCCGCCTGGACGCCGGCGGCGGGCCGGGCGCGCGGTTTTGCGTCCGCCTGCCGTGCCGGATGCCGATCAGAGCCCACTGAACAGTACTGGCCGAGGAGCCCCGCGCAGATGAATCCGACCGTACTGATCGTCGACGACGACAAGGACTTCCGCGAAGCGCTGTGCGACACGCTGGAGCTCGGCGGCTTCGAGGTGGTCGCCGCCGAGGACGGTGAGCAGGCCTGCGGTCTGTTCAGTGAGAACCGCATGGATCTGGTCATCAGCGACGTGCAGATGCGGCGCATCGACGGCAACGCCCTGCTGCGCCGGCTCAAGAGCACCCGGCCGGACGTGCCGGTATTGTTGATGACGGCCTACGGTTCGATTCCGGCGGCAGTGCAGGCCATGCGCGAGGGCGCGGCCGATTATCTCGTCAAACCGTTCGAGTCCGAGGTGCTCATCAACCGCGTGACGCAGCTCGTACCGCGCGTGGCAGGCACAGCGCACGCGGCGGACTTCGTGGCCGTCGATCCGCGCACCCTGGAGGTGTTCGATCTGGCGCGCCGGATCGCCGAATCCGACGCGACCGTGCTGCTCACCGGTGAGAGCGGCACCGGCAAGGAGGTCATGTTCCGCCACATTCATGCCCATTCGCGCCGTGCGTGCGGGCCGGCGATCGCGGTGAACTGCGCCGCCATCCCGGAGAACATGCTCGAGGCCATCCTGTTCGGCTACGAGAAAGGTGCGTTCACCGGTGCGTACAAGTCCTCGCCGGGCAAATTCGAACAGGCTCAGGGCGGGACGCTGCTGCTCGACGAGGTCTCCGAGATGAGCCTTGCGCTGCAAGCCAAGCTGTTGCGTGTGCTGCAGGAAAAGGAGGTGGAGCGCCTCGGCAGCCAGCGCGTGCTCGCGCTCGACGTTCGCGTCGTCGCGACTTCCAACCGGGACCTGCGCACGCAGGTGAGCGAGGGTCGCTTGCGCGAGGACCTGTACTATCGCCTGAACGTGTTTCCCGTGCGCGTGCCGGCGCTGCGCGAGCGGCGCGCGGACATCGTGCCGCTGGCCGTGCACCTGCTGGCCCGCGCCGTCAGGGCGGACGGCACACCGGTGCCCCGGCTGTCCACAGCCGCCGCGACGCGCCTGCGCGAGCATGCCTGGCCGGGCAACGTCCGCGAGCTCGACAATGTCATGCAGCGGGCGCTGATCCTGCACCGGGGCGAGATCATCGAAGACGCCGATCTGCAGTTCGAACAGCTCGCGACGTCGCCTGCGACCGCGACTCCGACCCCGGCCGCCACCGCAACCGGGCACGCTGCGGACACCCTGACCGGTGACCTGCGCGCGCATGAACGGCGCCTCATCATCGACGCGCTGGCCGAGGGCAATGGCAGCCGCAAGTTCGCCGCCGAAAAGCTCGGCCTTTCGCCGCGGACACTGCGCTACAAGATCGCGCGGCTGCGCGAGATCGGCTGCGAGCTTCCCTGACGGTTGCGCGCACGTGAGTCCGCAATGATCGCAGCGCACGGGAGACAGACACCATGAAAGAAATCACCGCCGACAGCTTGCTCATGCAGATGCGCGCCATGTCCGCCCGGGCGCAGGGCGCGGCCCTGCGCGAGACGATCGCGACGCCGGTCGCGGGTGCGGAATTCTCCACCTTGCTGCGTACGGCGGTCGACCGTGTGAACGACACGCAGCAGGCCGCGACCAGGCTCGCGACCGCGTTCGAGACCGGCGCGGGCAACGTCGATCTCGCGGACGTGATGATCGCAATGCAAAAAGCCAGTCTCTCGTTCCAGGCGGCAAGCCAGGTGCGAAACCGGCTCGTTTCGGCTTACCAGGAAATCATGAGCATGCCGATCTGAGGCGGGGTTCACCTCGTCGCCGGCACGCAGAACAAGCACATGGGGGCGGTAGCGCAGCATGGCTGAACAAACGGTAATGGTCCCGATGCAACCGCTCGGTGCCGTCCTGCGGCAGGCGGGCTTGCTGGTCGGCGTGGCGGCGGCGGTGGCGATCGGCGTATGGGTGGTGCTGTGGGCGCGCACGCCGGCCTACAGCCTGCTCTACGCCAATCTCTCGGAGCGAGACGTCGGACAGGTGATGCAGGTCCTGCAAGCGTCCAACATCCCCCACAAGATCGACGAGGTGTCGGGCAGCATCATGGTCGCCGGCGAACAGGTGCACGACGCCCGGCTCAAGCTCGCGGCGGCCGGTCTGCCGAAGACCGCCAGCATGGGTTTCGAGATGCTCGACCGGGAACAGGGATTCGGCACCAGCAAATTCATCGAGAACGCCCGCTACCAACGCGCTCTGGAAAGCGAGCTCGGCCGCACGATCGGACAGCTCGCGAACGTGCGTGCGGTGCGTGTGCACCTCGCCATACCCAAGGACAGCGTGTTCCTGCGCACGCGCCACAGTGCGAGCGCCTCGGTGCTGCTCGATCTGTACTCCGGTCGCCAGCTCGAGGAGCGCCAGATCGGCGCTATCGTTCACCTGGTATCGGCGAGCGTGCCGGAGCTTCAGCCGGACAACGTGACCATCGTGGATCAGAACGGTCGACTGCTCACCGACCGCTACGGTTCCGGCGATCTGGCTGTGAGCGCCGAGCGTTTCGACTACACGGGCCGCATCGAGCGCAGCTATGCCGAACGCATCGAGGAGATCCTCGCGCCCATCGTCGGCGCGGACGGCGTCAAGGCGCAGGTGACCGCGGAGCTGGATTTCACCGCCGTGGAGCAGACCAGCGAGCGCTTCAACCCCGATTTGCCGGCCGTGCGCAGCGAGCAGACGCTCGAAGAACAGCGCGCCGGTGGCAGTCCCGGCGGCGTGCCGGGCGCACTGTCGAATCAGCCGCCGGGCGAGGCGAGCGCGCCGGAGGTGGTAGCGGCCGGCGCCGACGCCCCCGGCACGGCCGAGAGCGCGGCGGCGCGCAATTCGCGGCGCGAGACGACCCGCAACTTCGAGCTCGACAAGACCATCAGCTACACCAAGCTGCCCGTCGGTTCGGTACGGCGCTTGTCCGCCGCCGTCGTCGTCAACCACAAAGCGATCGCCGATGCCGCCGGCAAGGTCACCTATCAGCCGCTGGACGAGCAGGAGATCGCCCGCCTCACCAGCCTGGTGAAAGAAGCGATCGGTTTCAGCGTCGCCCGTGGCGATACGGTGAATGTGATCAGCGCCGAGTTCCAGCTGCCCGCCGCGGCCGAGCCGCTGCCCGAACCCGCCCTGTGGGAGCGGCCGTGGGTGTGGTCGATCGGCAAGCAGCTGCTCGGCATCCTGATCGCGCTCAGCATTGCCTTTGGCGTGCTGCGACCGCTGATGAAGAGCCTGATGCAGCATCGCGAGCCCGCGCTCGCCATGTCCGGCGCACTTGCGGGGCCGGGCGGACTCGCGGCACTGCCCCCGGGTGCCGCAGGTCGGGAATACGCCGACGCGAATGCCGCGGCCGCACGCCTGGCCGCAGACAAGCAGCTCAACATCGCCGCACTCGGCAACGACAACATCAATCTCGTGCGCTCGTACGTGGCGCAGGAGCCCAAGCTCGCGGCGCAGGTCGTCAAGAGCTGGGTGAGTGACGAGTAATGGCGGCCGACGCCGGTCGCAGCAGGCTGCAGGGACCCGAAAAGGCGGCCGTCCTGCTCATGTCGCTGGGCGAGCAGGCCGCCGCCTCCGTGCTCAAGCACATGGGACCCAAGGAGGTGCAGCGGATCGGGGTCGCCATGGCGGGCCTGCAGAACGTCTCCAAGGACACCGTCAGGGCCACCATCGACGAGTTCGTCGGCAACGTGCAGCAGCAGACCGGGCTCGGCGTCGGCTCGGAAGATTACATCCGCAACGTGCTGACCGACGCGCTCGGCGAAGACAAGGCGCGCGGCATGGTTGACCGCATCCTGCTGGGTGGCAACACCAAGGGGCTGGAATCACTGAAGTGGATGGACCCACGGGCGGTGGCCGAGATCATACGGCTCGAGCATCCGCAGGTCATCGCCATCGTGCTTTCCTATCTCGACAGCGACCAGGCAGGCGCGGTGCTGTCGGAATTTCCGGCCAAGACCCGCGGCGACATCCTGCTGCGGATCGCGACGATGGACGGTGTCCAGCCGGCGGCCATGACCGAGCTGAACGACATGCTCGAGAACCAGATCAAGGTCGGCAGCAACGTGAAGTCCTCGCCCCTCGGCGGGGTGAAGACCGCGGCCAGCATCCTGAACTTCGTCGACAATTCGATCGAGTCGGAGATCATGGAGCAGATCAAAGAAGTAGACACGGAGCTGGGCCAGCGTATCCACGACCTCATGTTCGTCTTCGACGACCTCACCGCGATCGACGACCGCGGTATTCAGACGCTGCTGAGGGAGATCTCCACCGACAGCCTGGTGCTCGCCCTCAAGGGCGCCGACGAGGGCATCAAGGAGAAGGTTTTCAAGAACATGTCCAGTCGGGCCGCCGAGATGCTGCGCGATGATCTGGATACGAAGGGACCGGTGCGCCTGTCCGAGGTCGAGGGCGCGCAGAAGGAGATCCTCGCCATCGCGCGTCGCCTCGGCGACGAAGGCCGCATTGTGCTCGGCGGCGGCGGTGAGGACATGGTCGGGTGAGTAACCGCGCTCAGGTGCGGGATCTCGCCGCTCACGCGTGGCGCTGCTGAGCCGTCGTGTCCGTACAGCCGGGACGCATCATTGCCAGGGACGACGCGCGGACCGTCGAGCGCTGGGCGCTGCCCGAGGTTGGCGGTGAGCCAGGCCTTCGATGCGGCGCCGGTCTGGCGACCACCCGGGGCAAGGAACACCCGCACAATCAGGCCTACCAGGAGGCATTCGAACTCGGCCGTCGCGACGGGCGCGAGCGTGGCTATGCCGAGGGGCAGGCTGCGGCACGGGAGGACGTCGGGCAGCGGCTGCGGCGCCTGAAGGCGCTGTTCGACGCGCTCGTGCACCCGTTTGCCGTGCTCGATGCGGAAGTCGAGCGCAGCGTCGTCGAGCTCGCCATGCTGGTCGCCCGGCATCTGGTGCGTCGCGAGCTGCGCGCCGATCCGGGCGAGGTGATAGGCGTGGTACGCGAGGCGATCGCGCATCTGCCGGTCGCCGCCCGCAATCCGCGCATACGCCTCAATCCGGACGACCTCGAGCTGGTACGCGACGTGCTGGCGCTTGCCGACGGCGAGCAGGGCTGGCGACTGGAACCCGATCCGCTGATTGCTCGCGGGGGGTGCCTGGTGGAGACGTCGACCTCGTTCATCGACGCGACCGTCGAAGCGCGCCTGGCGGCCATCGTCGCCCGTGCGCTGGGCGGGGAGCGGAGCGGCGACCGTGGAACTTGAGCCGCAGCGTTCGCAGATCTGGTGCCGGCGCCTGGGCCCGTACTTCGAACGCCTCGCGACGCCGCCTTCGCTGGTCGTCGAAGGCAAGCTGACGCGCATGGTGGGACTCACGCTCGAAGCGGTCGGTTGCCAGGCGGCGATCGGTGACCGCTGCCGAATCACGGCCCAGGGCGGGCATACCATCGAGGCCGAGGTCGTCGGCTTCGCCAACGACGCGCTGTTCCTGATGCCGACCGGTATCCCGCGCGGCCTCGCGCCGAACGCGCGCGTCGTACCGATGGGGCAGGCGGGCGAGGTTCCGGTGGGCGATGCGCTGCTCGGGCGGGTCATCGACGGCAGTGGTAAACCGCTCGACGGTGCCGGTCCCCTGCGCACCGACGGCCACATGCCGCTGCACAGCGAACCGATCAACCCGCTCAAGCGCAAGCCGATCTCGGTACCGCTCGACGTCGGTGTACGCTCCATCAACGCGCTGCTAACGGTTGGCTGTGGCCAGCGCCTCGGTCTGTTCGCTCCCGCGGGTGTCGGCAAGAGCGTGTTGCTCGGCATGATGACCCGGTTCACCAACGCCGACGTCATCGTCGTTGGTCTCGTCGGCGAGCGTGGCAGGGAGGTGAAGGAATTCATCGAGCACACGCTCGGCGCCGACGGTCTGCGTCGCGCGGTCGTCGTGGCGACGCCTGCGGATACTCCGCCACTGCTGCGCCTGCACGGTGCCGCGGTAGCCACCGCGGTCGCCGAGTACTTCCGCAACCGCGGCAAGCACGTGCTGCTGCTCATGGATTCACTGACCCGCTACGCGCAGGCGAGTCGCGAGATCGCGCTGACGATCGGCGAGCCCCCGGCAACGCGAGGTTACCCGCCGTCAGTGTTCGCGCGCCTGCCACAACTGGTGGAGCGCGCGGGCCCGGGCGCCGAGGGGCCCGGTTCCATTACCGCGATCTACACCGTGCTCACCGATGGCGAGGACATGAACGACCCGGTCGCCGAGGCCGCGCGTGCGATTCTCGATGGCCATATCGTGCTGTCGCGGCGTCTCGCGGAGAGCGGGCAACTCCCGGCGATCGACATCGAGGCGAGTGTGAGCCGCGCCATGAACCAGATCACCCAGCGCGCGCACCAGGAGCGGGCACGGCAGTTCCGGCGCTGGTACAGCCTGTACGGGCACAACCGTGATCTGCTCGCCGTCGGTGCCTATCAGGCCGGCACCAACGTCGAGCTCGATCGTGCGGTGCGTGCCATGCCGCTGCTGACCGAGTTCCTGCGCCAGGACATGCACGCGAAAGTGACGATGGAACAGTCGCTGCGCGATCTCGGCGCACTGGTCGAGCACTGTGCCGGCGATGAGACGCGGAACTGACGCGCCCGCGCACACGGAGACGAATCAATGATCAAGCGGTCCCAGCGACTGACACCCATCGCCCGGCTCGCCGAGCGCGCCGAGCACCAGGCCGCCGCCGCCTGCGGTGTGTTGCGAGACGACATGGACGCGTGCAGCGCACGACTCGAGGAGTTGCGAGCGGCGCGGGCCGGTTACCTCGGTGCAGGTGCGCCGGGGGTGTCGGTCGGTGCCGGGCGGCTGCGTGAAACCCACCGCTTCCTGAACCAGCTCGACGCCGCCATCGTGCAGCTCGAGTGGCAGCTCGAACGCAAGCGCAGCAGTTTCGAGCGCCAGCGGGCGAGCTGGTACGACAAACGGGTCCGCACCGAGGCGCTCGGCAACGTCATCAAGCGCTCACGCCTGGCCGAGTACCGTGCCGAACTGGAACGCGAGCAGCGCGAAGTGGACGACCGGCCGCCGCGGCCACCGGCAACCTGACCGGTCACGGCGGCCTGCCCGTGCCGGTACCCCACTGGCATGGTGATTGCTGCATGCAGCGCGAGACATCGCCCTCATGGATGCCAGCGCCCACATTGCCACCCCCAGCCCCGCTGCGCAGGCGCCTGCGGCCGGCGCCGGCCGCGCGCCCCCGGCAGCGGGCGAAGGCACTGATTTCGGCCGAATTCTCGCGCAGCTGCAGGGAGCGTCCGGGCACGCGCCCGGCTGCACGTCCGGGTTCTGCACGGATGCCGGTGCCGGCACCGATTTGCCACCCTGGCTGGACGTGCAGGGTGAAGGCTTGCCGGATCCCGGCATCGGCCCGCCGGCCGGTACCGGGCTGATCAGCAATACCGGTGCCGGCAGCGCCGGCAACGTGGCAATGCCGTCAGCCCGCCGGCTGCCGTTGCGAATCTCGCAGGCGGCGGTCCCGGGCGGCAACGAGCTTCTCGTGGCCCGCGACGGCGTCGATCAGGCGGCGTCCCGGCGCACCTTCGCACCGGGTTCGGGCGCCGGCGATGCCGTCATCGACGTGCTGACCGAGACCGGTTTGTTCGATCGCGTCGAGCCCCCGCGCGGTCCGCCGGCGCTGCCTCATGCGGGCTCGCCAGCCGGGACCGCGGCGGTCGTGAACCTGAATCTCGACGCGACCGGCACGGCCGGCCCTGTGCAGCAGCCGGTGCGTCTCGACATTGCGCCGCCGCTGCAGCATCCGCAGTGGGCCGACGCAGTCGGCGAGCGGGTGGTGTGGCAGGCCGGCAACCACGTTCAGCTGGCGCACCTGAATCTCAACCCGCCGGAGCTCGGACCGCTCGAAGTGCGTGTCGAGCTGTCGAAGGATCAGGCGCAGGTGCATTTCATCGTGCATCACGGCAGCGTCCGCGACGCCGTCGAAGACGCGCTGCCACGCCTGCGCGAGCTGTTCGCGAGCAGCGGGCTGGAGCTCTCCGGCGCGAGTGTGTCCGCGCACTCCGGGCGTGAACGTGGCAGCGACGCGCCGCTGGCGCGCGGCAGCCATGCCGGACCGGAACCGCTCGCAGCCCTCGCGCCGCTCGCGCTCGCAATACCGTCGTTGCGGATGGGGCTGATCGACGCCTACGTCTGAGCGCCATCTGAAACCATCACCGCGCTTGTTGCGACGGCCCCTGGACGCCCCTGGCGGCGTTGCGGGGACCCCCAAAACCGTTTTCGCAGGCCCGCTGTGCGCGATTTTGTGCACCCCCGCGCCTGGCCAGGAACGCCCGGGAACCGTCTCGCGACGGCGGGCGAACGTTGCACGAGCTCTGCGCCGCCGCGCCGGCGGCCAGTCCGTCAATTCCCTGGCGGCTTCTCCCTGCCGAATCTCCAACTATCTGTTTTTATGGGTATAGGACGCCTGGCATACCGCTTGCTAAGTCATTTCTCGTCTACTCGTGGAGGATCTGAACATGGCGGAAACGGCGGTTGCCACGGAAGCGCCGGTGCGCGCGGGTGCCAGGACCAAGCTCTTCGTGATCATGGGCGTCACCGCGGTGCTCGTCCTCGGCGGGGCAGGGGCGGCCTATGTCCTGCTGGCGGGCGGTGACAGCGGCACCGGGCACGCCGACGCCGCGACGGCTGACCAGTCCCCCGCGCACGAAGCCGCCGCGGAGCCCGTGTATTTCTCGCTCGCGCCCGCGTTCGTCGTCAATTTCCAGGCCGGCAATTCGCGCGCCCGCTTCCTCAAGGTCGAGCTCGACGGTTCCACCCGTACCGAGCACGGCGACGAGATCATCAAGAGGCACTCGCCCGCGCTGCGCAACGCGCTGGTCATGTTGCTGTCGCGCCAGACCTACGAAGACCTGATGGCCCCGGAGGGCAAGCAGCGGCTGCGCGCCGAGGTCCTCGCGGAGCTCCAGCGCGTGCTGACCGAACAGACCGGCGCGGCCGTCGTCGACGATGTCTACTTCACCAGCTTCGTGATGCAGTGACGCCATGAGCGGAACGGATCTTCTGTCCCAGGACGAGATCGACGCCCTGCTCAACGGCGTCGACTCCGGCGAAGTCGAGACCAGCTCCGGCGAAGGCGCGGCCGCCCAGGGTCTGCGCAGCTACGACTTCACCAGCCAGGATCGCATCGTCCGCGGCCGCATGCCGACGCTGGAAATGATCAACGAGCGTTTCGCGCGCAATCTGCGTATCAGCCTGTTCAATCTGCTGCGCCGCGCGCCGACCATCACGGTCGAGGGTGTCCAGATGACCAAGTTCGGCGAGTACGTGCAAAGTCTGTACGTGCCGTCGAATCTGAACATGGTGAAGGTCAGGCCCTTGCGCGGTACGGCGTTGTGCGTCCTGAATCCCAAGCTCGTGTTCTCGCTCGTGGACTGCTTTTTCGGTGGTGACGGGCGCTTTCACGCCAAGATCGAGGGACGTGACTTCACGGCGACGGAGCTGCGCATCATCAAGAAGGTGCTCGAACGGGTGTTTGCCGATCTGAAGGAAGCCTGGGGCCCGGTTTTCGGTCTGGGTTTCGAGTACGTGGGCTCCGAGGTCAATCCCCAGTTCGCCAATATCGTGACGCCGTCGGAAGTGGTGGTCGTGTGCTCGTTTCACATCGGGCTCGACAGCGCCGGCGGTGAACTGCACGTGACCCTGCCCCACTCGATGCTCGAACCGATCAAGGACGTGCTCGATGCGGGTGTGCAGAGCGACGTCACCGATCGTGACGAACGCTGGATCACGTCCTTGCGCGAGGAAATGAAGGCCGCGCCGGTCACGGTGTCGAGCACCCTGTGCAAGCGCGAGATCACCGTTCGTGACGTGCTCGCGCTCGAGGCCGGTGACGTAATCCCGGTGGAGATACCGGAGCTGGTCCTGGCCAGCGTCGACGGTGTGCCGGTGTTTCGGGCGCGTTATGGCGCTTCGCGCGGCACGCGGGCGCTGCAGGTCCAGGAGATGATCAAATCCAAACCGAATCTGCCCGCGGTGGTATCAGGAGCGTGAGTCATGAGTGAGCAGGCAATGCAAATCCCGGACGCAGCCGCAGCCGACGACGACTGGGACGCTTCCCGGGTGGAGCCGGACGCAACGGACAGCCCGCGAACGAACGCCGACACCGCCGACGAGCCCAGGCAGGCGCCGCTCGAAAACCTGCGCGATCGCGGCGCCGGCACGGGTGACGAAGTCGCCAATCTCGAATCGATCCTCGATATTCCGGTGACCATGTCGGTCGAGATCGGCAGCACCAAGGTGAGCATTCGCAATCTATTGCAGCTCAACCAGGGTTCGGTGGTCGAGCTCGATCGCCTCGCCGGCGAGTCGCTCGACGTGCTCGTCAACGGCACGCTGGTCGCACACGGCGAGGTCGTGGTGGTGAACGAGAAATTCGGCATTCGCCTGACCGACGTCGTCAGCGCCCAAGAGCGCGTGCGCAAGCTGCGCTGAACACCGTCGTCGATGCGCCGGTCATTGCACGAGTGTTCCCCCGCGCGATGCTGGACCGCGGCTGGCGGACTCGCGTGGAGCGCGGCCGCCGGTGCGGCCACGCCGGACCCGCTCGGAGTGGCGGCGGTGCTGCAGGTCGTTGCGGGTCTCGCGGTCGTGCTCGGCCTGTTCGGTCTGACGGCCTGGCTGCTGCGGCGTCTGGGCGCGGTGAAGGCGGGCGGGCGTGCCGGCGCTCTGCGCATCGTGGATTCGCTGGCGCTGTCGGCCCGCGATCGGCTGGTGCTGGTCGAGGTTGCCGGCGAACGCGTGTTGCTCGGCCTGTCGCCGGGCCGGATCAGCGCGCTGCACCGAGTCGAGGGTCCGGCGGCAACCGCCGGAACGAGCGCGGCGTCCACATTCGCCGCCCACCACGAGACCGCTCAGCGCGAGCTCGCCGCAGCGGTGCGGACGTGAAGGCGCTGGTCGCATTGCTGCTGGCCGGCCTGCCGGCGATCGCCGCGGCGCAACCGGGTTTGCAGGCCCTGGCGGTGACCACGGGCGCCGACGGCACGCAGACGTGGTCCGTGACGCTGCAGATCCTCGCGGTGATGACCGCGTTGACGCTGCTGCCGGCGGTCCTGCTCGCGATGACATCGTTCACGCGCTTCATCATCGTCCTGGCGATACTGCGCCAGGCGCTCGGCACGGCGCAGACGCCCTCCAGCCAGGTGCTGGTGGGGCTGGCGCTGTTCATGACGTTCTTCGTCATGACCCCGGTCATCGACCGGGTGTTCACGGATGCTGTGCAGCCCTATCTCGCCGAGCAGATCGACGTCGGCGAGGCATTGTCGAGAGCGGAGACGCCGGTGCGGGAGTTCATGCTGGCGCAGACGCGCGAGCCCGACCTGCAGCTGTTCGCGACCATCGGCCGGCACGACGGTTTCGACTCGGCGGCGGCAATCCCGTTTTCCATTCTCGTGCCGTCTTTCGTGACGAGCGAGCTGAAGACCGCGTTCCAGATCGGTTTTCTCGTTTTCATCCCGTTCCTGATCATCGACCTGGTGGTCGCGAGCGTGCTCATGTCGATGGGCATGATGATGCTGTCGCCGCTCATCATCTCGCTGCCGTTCAAGATCATGCTGTTCGTGTTGATCGACGGCTGGGGCCTCATCGTGGGCACGCTGGTGTCGAGCTTCTACGTCTGAGGCCGCGCGAGTGGAACCTGAAACGGTGCTCGAGGTCGCGCGTCGTGCGCTCGAGCTGACATTGCTGCTGATGGGGATCCTGCTCGTTCCCGCGCTGGTCGTGGGTCTGCTGGTGAGCATGTTCCAGGCGGCCACCCAGATCAACGAGATGACGCTGTCGTTCATCCCGAAGCTGCTCGTGACGATGTTCGTCATCATCATCGGCGGTCCGTTCATGTTGCGCCTGCTGACCGATTACGCCCTCGATCTGTTCCACGATATCCCGGGCCTGCTCGGCTGAGCTGCCATGGCCGTGAGCGTGTTGACCGGCACGACCGTCTCGTTGACCGGCGATGAGGTGGCGGCGCTCGTCCAGGCCTGGTTCTGGCCGCTGGTGCGGGTGGGCGGATTCGTGATGGCTGCACCGCTGCTCGGAACCCGGGCGGTTCCGGCGCGGATACGCGTGGTCCTGGCCGTGGCGCTGACCGCGGTGATCGCGCCGATCCTGCCGCCGCTGCCGGCCTACGCGGTGCTCGACCCGCAGTGGCTCCTCACGACGGCGCAGCAGGTGTGCATCGGCGTCGCCCTCGGACTCGCGGTGCGCATGGCATTCCTGGTCCTCGAGCTCTCGGGCCAGATCATCGCCATGCAGATGGGCCTCGGTTTCGCCGCCATGGTCGACCCGCAAAACGGCACTCAGGTGCCCGTTGTCGGGCAGTTCTACGTCGTCGTGGCGACCCTGCTGTTCCTGGCCGTCGACGGCCACCTCGCGCTCGTGGACCTGCTCGCGCGCAGTTTCACACTGCTGCCGGTCGGTACCGGCGGTCTCGACGTCGCGCGAATCGGCGAAATTTCGCAATGGGCCGGCTGGCTGTTCGCGCAGGCCGTGGTGATTTCCTCGCCGGCCGTGGTGGCGCTGCTCGGCGTGAACGTCGCGTTCGGCATCATGACCCGTGCCGCACCGCAGTTGAACGTGTTCGCCGTCGGCTTTCCGGTCACGATTCTGGTCGGAGTCGGGATCATTCTGCTGGCCTTGCCCGCGTTCATCGAGATCCTCACGGGCACCTTCACCCAGGCCTTCGCACTCGCCGAAGGACTCCTGTCCGGCTGATCCGCCATGGCTGAACGGGACGACGTCCAGGAACGCAGTTTCGAAGCCACGGCGAAGCGCCACGCCGATGCGCGCGAGAAGGGTCAGGTGCCGCGATCGCGTGAGGTCGCCACCGTCGCGCTGCTGCTCGCCGGCAGCGGCGGTCTGATGTTCGGTGGCCAGTCCATACTGGACATGCTGGTGCGATCCATGCACACGGCATTCGCGCCCGACCTCGCTCTGCTCGAAGACGACCACCTGTTGTTCAGCTTCGCGGGCCGGCAGCTCCTCGACGCGCTGGTCGGTATCGGGCCGTTTCTCGCGCTCATGTTCGTCGTCGCCCTGTTCGCGCCGATTGCAGTCGGTGGCTGGGTGTTCAGCGCGGAGGCGCTCGCGGCCAAGCCCGCGCGCCTGGACCCGATTGCGGGACTGGGCCGGGTATTCGGCGCGCGCGGCTGGGTCGAGCTCGCCAAGGCGCTGGTGAAGTTCGCGCTGATTCTCGGGGTTGCGTTCCTGGTGCTGTGGTCCGACATGGACCACATGCTCGCTACGGCGCGGGCGCCGGTCGAGGCGGCGTTGCGCAGCTCCATCGACATCGTCGCGCACGTTGCGGCGATGGTCGCCGCCGCGACCATCGCGATCGCCATCTTCGACGTGCCGTTCCAGATCTGGGATCACGGCCGAAACCTGCGCATGAGTCGCGAGGACCTCAGGGAGGAGACCAAGGAGACGGAAGGCCGACCGGAAGTGCGCGCGCGCATTCGGAGCATCCAGCAGGCGCTGGCACAGCGGCGCATGATGGCGCAGGTGCCGAAGGCTGACGTGATCGTCACGAACCCGACGCACTACGCGGTGGCATTGCGCTACGAGGCGGGATCGAGCGCCGCACCCGTGCTGGTCGCCAAGGGCGCCGATCACGTCGCCGCACGGATCCGCGAGGTCGGTGCCGAGGCGGGCGTCGCGATGCTGTCGGCGCCCCTGCTGGCACGGGCGCTGTACTTCAGTACCGATATCGACGAGGAGATCCCGGCCGGCCTGTACCGGGCCGTCGCGCAGGTGCTCGCCTATGTGTTTCAGCTGCGCGCACTGCGCCCGGGCGAGCGTGCGCCCAATCCGCCGACCGACCTGCCCATCCCGGAGGATCTGCGCCGTGATTGAAGTTTGCAGGCCCGCGACCCGTCGCGGTGACGCCCGTGCCGCGGCCGCTCACCCGACGGCCGTCACGACGGTGAGCCGATGAACCAGACCGTGGTCATGAACGGGCTGAAGGATCTGAAGCGGCTCAATGCCGGCGCGCCGCTCATCGTCCTGGCCGTGCTGGCGATGATGGTCCTGCCGCTGCCCACACCGCTGCTCGACGTACTGTTCACGTTCAACATCGCGTTGTCGCTGATCGTGCTGCTCGCCGTGATTTACGGGCGCCGGCCGCTCGACTTCGCAGCGTTTCCGACCGTGCTCCTGATCGCAACGCTGCTGCGGCTGTCGCTCAACATCGCTTCCACGCGCGTGGTACTGCTGCACGGTCACTCCGGACCGGGTGCCGCCGGACAGGTCATCCAGGCATTCGGTGACTTCGTGGTCGGCGGCAATTACACCGTCGGTTTCGTCGTGTTCATGATCCTCGTGGTCATCAACTTCGTCGTCATCACCAAGGGTGGCGGTCGCATCTCTGAGGTGAGCGCCCGCTTCACCCTCGACGCCATGCCCGGCAAGCAGATGGCGATCGACGCGGATCTCAACGCCGGCCTCATCGATCGCGACGAGGCCAGATTGCGACGGGTCGAGGTGGCGCAGGAAGCCGACTTCTATGGCGCCATGGACGGCGCGAGCAAGTTCGTGCGCGGCGACGCCATCGCCGGCCTGCTGGTCATGGCGATCAACATCCTCGGTGGTCTGGCGGTCGGCGTGCTCCAGCACGGCATGGCCGTGAGCGAAGCGGCGCGGGTGTTCACGCTGCTGACCATCGGTGATGGTCTGGTCGCCCAGATCCCCTCGCTGCTGCTCGCGACCGCGGCCGCCGTCATCGTCACGCGCGTGTCCAGCGCAAGTGACATGGGTGAGCAGATCATCGCGCAGCTGTTCGCAAATCCCCGCACGCTCGCCGTCACCGCCGGCGTTCTCGGTTTGATGGGCGTCATTCCCGGCATGCCGAACGCCGCTTTCCTGACCTTCGCCGGCGTCAGCGGGGCCGGAGCCTGGATGCTCGCGGAGCACGCGCGGCAGCGCCGCCGGGTGACAGAACAGGCGCCGCCGCCGGCACTGCCCGCCGAAAGTCGCGAGCTGTCCTGGGAGGACGTCGCCCCCGTGGACGCAATCGGCCTCGAAGTCGGCTATCGCCTCATTCCGATGGTCGACAAGAGTCAGGGCGGACAACTGCTGGCGCGCCTGAAGGGCGTGCGCAAGAAGCTGTCGCAGGAACTCGGCTTCCTGGTACCGGCGGTACACATCCGCGACAACCTGGACCTGGCGCCCAATGCCTACAGCATCTCGCTGCTCGGCGTCACCATCAGCAAGTCCGAGGTCTATCCGGAGCGCGAGCTCGCGATCAATCCCGGCCAGGTGTACGGCGATCTCAAGGGCACGGTGGTCACTGATCCGGTATTCGGGCTGCAGGCCGTGTGGATCGATGCCAGCCAGCGCGACCACGCCCAGGCCTGTGGTTACACCGTCGTCGATGCCAGCACGGTGATTGCGACCCATCTCAGCCAGCTCCTGCAGGAGCATGCCCACGAACTGCTCGGACACGACGAGGTTCAGCACCTGCTCGAGCGCCTCAAGCAGAGTCACCCGCGGCTGGTCGAGGATCTGGTGCCCAAACAGCTGGCGCTCGGCGGCGTGGTCACGGTGCTGCAGAACCTGCTGCGCGAACGCGTCCCGGTCCGTGATATCCGCACGATCCTCGAGGTACTCAGCGCGCAGGCCGCCCGGGGTCAAGAACCCGGCGCCCTGACCGCCGCCGTGCGGGTCGCGTTGGGGCGAATGATCGTTCAACAGATCAATGGCTTGGAGAGTGAGCTCCCGGTCATCACCCTCGACCACGCGCTGGAACAGTTATTGCACAAGTCGGCACAGGCACTGGCTGGTGGCGATATCGCCATGGAACCGGGCCTGGCGAACCGGCTGGTTGCCGCCTTGCGCGCGGCCCATCAGCAGCAGGAGCTCGCCGGGCAGCCGAGCGTGCTGCTGGTGTCGGACGCATTGCGAGACTACATGGCGCGCTTCGTACGTCACGCGACCAAGGGCATGTACGTGCTCGCATTCGGCGAGTTACCGGAGCACGCGGACATCCGCATCGTGGCTACGGTGGGCGGTCCTGAAAGCGGGCGCTGAGCAGCGTGCCCGGTGAACGAACGATGGCTGGAACGGGAAACGCATCGATGAAGGTCAGACGATATTTCGCAGCCGACATGCGCAGTGCGCTGGCGATGGTGCGGGAGAGTCAGGGCCCGGACGTGATCATCCTGTCCAACCGCAAGGTGGCGGATGGTATCGAGCTGCTCACGGCGGACGAGGACGCACCCGCAGAAGAGCTCGCCCGGCTCGCCCGGGCACACGAGGCCGGGCATGGTGGCGATGACGGCGCGCGCACGCGTCAGTCCGGCGCGGCGAACGCAAATTCACCGCAGGCGCCGAGCGAGGCGCTGTGGACCCGCGAGCCGGTCATGGAGGCGATGCGCGCGGAGCTGCAGTCGCTGCGCCGGCTCGTCGAGGGACAGATGGCCGGCCTGGCGTGGGGCGATCTCGGCAAACGCCATCCGCAGCGGGCCCAGATGCTGCGGCGTCTCGTACGCCTCGGTTTCACGCCGCGCCTGGCGCAGGCACTGGTCGACGACTTGCCGCCGGCGGCAAGTCCGGCCGAGGCCTGGCACATGACCCTGGCCCTGCTCGCACGCCGCTTGGCCGTTGCCGGTGACGTCACGCTGACGCGTGGCGGCGTCTATGCCCTGGTGGGTCCGACGGGCGTGGGCAAGACGACCCTGGTCGCCAAGCTCGCGGCCCGGCACGTACTCGCCCACGGGCCGGCCAGCGTCGCGCTGATCACGACGGACCACAGGCGCGTCGGTGCCCACGATCAGTTGCGCAACTACGCTCGTATCCTCGGCGTGCCGGTGTGGATCGCCGGCTCGCCCGCTGAGCTGCGCGACGCCATCGACGCCGCGCTCGACCGCCGGCTCGTACTGGTGGATACCGCCGGCGCAGGACATCGAGATGGCGGTGTCGGCGAGCTCGGCTTGCTGCTCGCCGCGGGCCGGCCGCAACTGCAGGTGATGCTGGTGATCGCAGCGGTGATGCACGCGCGGGTACTCCAGGCACTGGCCGCGCCGTATGCGCAACTGACACCGGTGGCCTGCGCCATCACCAAGCTCGACGAGGCGGCCTGCCTCGGTACGGCGCTCGGTGCGGCGGTCGAAAGGGAGTTGCCCGTCGCCTACGTGAGCGCGGGCGACCGCATTCCCGAGGACCTGGAATCGGTATCGGCGGCGGCGCTGGTAGCGCGCGCCGTGAAGCTCGGCGCCGAACCGGGCAACGGACCGGAGGACGTACTGATGGAGGAGGGATTCGCCGATGGCGTCGGTCTGGCATTGCACTGACCCGGACGTGCGCGGCATGCGCGGGGTTCCCCAGGCACGGCGCTCGCTGAGCGTCGTCGCGGTAACCAGCGGCAAGGGAGGTGTCGGCAAGACGACGGCGTCGATCAACCTCGCCCTCGATCTGGCCGCCCGCGGGCGCCGGGTGGTACTGCTCGACGCCGACCTCGGGCTCGCGAACGTCGATGTCATGCTCGGTCTGAAGCCGCAGTACAACCTCGGTCACGTGGTCGAGGGCAGTTGTGAACTGCGCGACGTCATCGTCCGGGGACCGGCGGGAATCCGCATCGTGCCGGGAGCGTCCGGGATCCGGCGGATGGCCGAGCTCGGCGCGGCCGAACGCGCCGGGCTCATCTACGCGTTCAGCGAGCTCGGGGCCGAAACGGACGTGCTGGTCATCGACACGCCTGCGGGGATCGCAGGCGGAGTCACGGATTTTTGCGCGGCAGCGCAGGAGGTGCTCGTGGTCGTGTGCAATGAACCTGCGTCGCTGACCGACGCCTACGCGGTGATCAAGGTCCTCAACCAGCAGACCCGCAGACGGCGTTTCCGTGTGCTGGTGAACATGGTGCGCGGTGTCGAGGAGGGACAGGCGCTGTTCCGGCGTCTCGTCGCAGTGGCAACGAGCTTCCTCGACGTGTCACTGGACCTGGCCGGCATCATTCCCTTCGACGACAGCTTGCGCGCCGGCGTGCTCGGCAAGCGTGCGCAGTGGGCGCAACCTCGACCCGGACCGGCGGCGCGGGCGTTCAAGAAACTCGCCGAACGCGCCGATAACTGGCCGACAGCGGGCCACGCGAGCGGCGGCATCGAGTTTTTCGTCGAGCGTCTGGTCGGGAGCACGCAGAAAGTGGCGGTGCAGCTATGAGCAGCGTGGCCGCATACGTAACGACCGCCAGGGCCTCCAAGCCGGCGTCGTCGATGAATGACGTGGTGCGCCAGCATGCAGGGCTGGTCAAGCGCATCGCCTATCACCTGATGACCCGGCTGCCGCCGAGCGTACAGGTGGATGACCTCATCCAGGCGGGCATGATCGGCCTGATCGAAGCGTCACAGAACTACGATCCGTCGCAGGGTGCGAGCTTTGAAACCTACGCCGGCATCCGCATCCGCGGTTCGATGCTCGACGAGATACGCAAGGGCGACTGGGCGCCGCGTTCGTTGCATCGACGGGTCCGTCAGATTGGTAAGGCGATGCAGGAGATCGAGGCCACCGAGGGCCGTGACGCGCGCGACGCCGAGGTGGCCGAGCGCGCCGGAATGACGCTCGAGGACTATCACAACACGTTGCGCGACGCGAACGGTTACCGTTTGTTCAGCCTGGAGGACCTGCCGAGCGGCGAAGAAGGGGCGACGGAAAGCCTGACCGCCCGACTCAAGGGGCCGGAGGAGGAGGTCGAAAATGACCGGTTCCGAGCGGCGCTGGCCAGGGCGATCGCCGGTCTGCCGGAACGGGAGCGGCTCGTGATGGCGCTGTATTACAACGAGGAGCTCAATCTGCGGGAGACCGGCGAGGTGCTCGGTGTGAGCGAGTCGCGAGTCTGCCAGATCCATGCCCAGGCGCTGATCCGACTGCGCGCGCGGATGGGTGACTGGCTCGAATGAATCGCCCGACCTGCAGGCGCAGGGCGTCGTAGCGGCGTTACCGCCGCTCGAGGGCCGTGACGTGGACAAGAACGTGAGGATGCCGGCCTCCGGGCGCATCGCCGCGACCGCGTAGACGGCACGACCGGACCGCAAAGGAGGGCAGGCATGCAGCAGCTCGACACGCAAGGCCCACCGCGGCGGCTGCGCCTGGCGCGAGCGCTGGTGCGCGCCCTCGAGGAAGGCAACGAGCGCGGCGCCATCGAACTGCTGGCCAAGCTCACGGCCGAACGCGAGTCCGAGGTGTTTGCGCACGTAGGGCGACTCACGCGTGCGCTGCACGATGCGCTGGTCAACTTGCAGCCCGACGCAAAGCTGAACGCGCTGGCGACCCGGGTCATACCGGACGCCAGGGAGCGGCTGCGCCTGGTCCTCGACCAGACCGAGGACGGTGCGCGTCGTACCGGGGCCGTGCTCGAGAGCCTGACCGGATTGCCCGGGCGCATCGAGCAGTCGGTGGACGACATCACGGCGCTCTGGCAGCGGTTGACCGGCTGTGAAACCGGCGTCAGCAGGTGCGACGAGCGGACGGCGCGCGTTTCGGCGTCGCTCGACCGGATCCGCGTGGACGCGCGGTCGCTGCGAGCGGGGCTGGCCGAGGTATGGCCGGCAAGGGACTTTCAGGACGCCACCAATCAGGCGATCGGCAAGATCATGGATCTCGTGCAGGAGGTGGAAGTGAGCCTGGTCGCGCTGGTGGACGGCACTCGAAGTTCGCCCGCCACACCGGAACGGCCTGTGGAGCCCGCATCGCAGCCAGCAGTTGGCGCCGCGCGCGATCGTGTCGCCGCCGGCAACGTGCGGGACGATCTGGACGAGCGGCTCGCCGGCCTGGCGTTCTGAACGGTGCAGGCAACGGTGACGAGCATCGACCCCAACGACGAAATCGTCCACGATTTCCTGGTCGAGGTGGGCGAGGTGATGGACGGCCTGTCGGCGCACCTCGTCCGGTTGGAATCCTGCCCCGGCGACGTCGACCGGCACGATGCGATCTTTCGCGGGTTCCACACCATCAAGGGCGGCGCGAGCTTCCTGGGTCTCGGCCCGCTGGTAGCGGTCAGCCGCGAGGCGGAAGACGCATTCGCTGCACTGCGCCGGGGCGAGCGCGATATCGACGCCGTGCTCATGGACGTCGTGCTGCGGGTCTTCGCCGTGTTGTACGCCTTGTTCGAGGATCTGCGCGGCACGGACGGGCTCGGGCCCGCTCCCGCGGTGTTGCTCGAGGCGCTGCGCGAACGGTGCGTGACCGTGATCGGTGATCTCGTGCTCACCCGTGCTCGCTACGCGAACCGGGCCGCGCGCTCCGGCGGCGGGCCGGGGGTCACGGCGGCCAGCCGCCCGGACGGGCTCGCCGGCGCGCCCGCCCGGCCACCGCCGGTCCCGTGCGTGTCCGGTCCGGCGGCGGACTGACGCCGGCCCATGCGTGCAGCACCGACCATGCCCAACCGTCGTGACGGGCTCATCGCCACCGGCGGGTGCGCCCACAGGATTTTCGTGGCGCGCGTGATCCCGCCGGCACTGCCGGCGGGCAGCGCCACCGCATGCACCGTCCGATGAGCAGGATCGACCCCTTGACCGTCGTCGGTCTGCTCGTCGCTGTGGGCGCGATCGTGATCGGCCAGCAGCTCGAGGGCGGGACGGTGGCGTCGCTGATCAACGGTCCCGCATTGTTGATCGTGGGTGGCGGGACACTCGGCGCGGCCATGGTGCAGTCACCGCTGGCCGTATTCGCGCGCTCGATGCGGATGCTGGTATGGGTCCTGCGCCCGCCGGTGCCACCGAAGGAGAAAACGCTCGAAGACATCATCGAGTGGGGGCACATCGCCCGTAAGGACGGGCTGCTCGGACTCGAGAACGTCGTCGAGCAGGCACACGACCTGTTCGCGCGCAAAGGCCTGCAACTGCTCGTCGACGGCAATGAACCGGCGACCATCCGCGATACGCTCGAACTCGATGTAGGGGCGCGGGAGCATTCGGAGCTGCAGGCGGCGAAGGTCCTGGAAGGCATGGGCGGCTATGCGCCGACCATCGGCATCCTCGGCGCCGTCATGGGCCTCATCCAGGTGCTCGGCAATCTGTCCGATCCGGCCCAGCTCGGCAGCGGCATCGCAGTGGCTTTCGTGGCGACCATCTACGGCGTCGGGCTCGCCAACCTGGTTCTCATTCCCGCCGGCAACAAGCTCAAGACGCTCGTGCTCGAGCGGTCGCACTACCAGGAGATGATCATCGAGGGCATCGTCGCCATCGCCCAGGGCGAGAACCCGCGCATCATCGAGACCCGCCTGCAGGGGCTGGTGCGGTGAGCGCGCGACGCCGGTCGAGGCACGTCGAAGAGCACGACAGGAACGACCGCTGGCTCGTCTCCTACGCGGACTTCATCACGCTCTTGTTCGCGTTGTTCGTGGTGATGTACTCGGTTTCCTCGGTCAATGCCGGCAAGTACCGGATCCTGTCCGACACGCTGAACGCCGTGTTCGCGGATCCGCAGAATCTGCGCGAGGCGGCCCCGCCCGAACGGTCGACGGGGGCGCTGTTACCCGGCGGCGCCAGCGCGCTGGCGCCGACCGTTGCGGATGGCGGCGAGCAGGCCGCCGCCGACGCGCTCGAGGCGGCGAGTCGCGATCCGGTCCAGCGCAGCGTGCTGGATACGCAGATCAGTCGCGCCCGTGATCGCGCCGGTGCAGTCGCCGCGCTGCGCGAGACGCTGAACGCACTGCTGCCGGTCGACGGTGCAACGGTGCGCGAGGTCACCGGTGGTGTGGAGATCGAGTTGCCGGCAGGCGTCCTTTTTAACGGCGGCAGCGCGCGGGTCTCGGACGCGGCGGCGCCGGTGCTGGCGCATGTCGCCGAGCTCGTGGCCAAGCTGCCCGGTACCGTCCGGGTCGAGGGTCACACGGATGACCGCCCCATCGCCACGCGCGAGTTCGCCTCGAACTGGGAATTGTCGGCGGCCCGCGCGGCGGCGGTGGTGCGCGGGCTCGTGCAGCGCCAGGTGGCACCGGCGCGGCTGGTGGCGGTCGGCTACGCCGACCATCGTCCGGTGGCCGACAACGGCAGCCGCGAGGGACGCGCACGCAACCGCCGCGTGCTGATCGTCGTGACCGACGAGTCGGCGGGCGCGGGCGGCGAGGGCGGTACGACGCCGCCGGTGCCGGGCGAGCTGAGTCGCATCGACGCACTGCCGGGCCGGGAGGGGCCGGACCGGTGAGGATCGGCATCGGCGCGGTCGGCACGGGCTTGTCCGCCGGGCTGCCGCTCCGAATGCTGGCATGGACCATGCATGAGCTCAATGGACAGCCTGCCGGCGTCGGGAAACCGACACCTGCCGGTGGCCGGCCCGATGACCGGAGGATGCTGACATGAGAGCTCGTGGATCACTCTCCGCAGTTGCGATCCCGGCCCGCGCGCGCCGGCCGCTGCGCACGTGAGCGCGGTACGCGACATCCGGCCGCTCGTGCCGGTATGGCCGATCGAGCGCCTGCGACGGGTCGAGGAGAGCGCCCAGGACGACGACCGCAAGCGCCATCGGGAGGACCACGAGGACCGGCGCCGAGATCCCGACGACACGTCCGTGGTGGATGAGTATGCCTGAGCACGCGCTCGAGCAATTGCTGACCTGGCTGCCCGCGCTGGCGCCCGTGCTTGCCGTACTGCTGGTCGGCGTGCTGCACGCGCAGCGGGTACGGTGTGTGCTGCGTCGCGAGCTCGTCGCGAGCGAGCGCCGCTACGAGTCGCTGCGCCGGGATCTGGATGCCCTGCTCGTATGCTCGCGCGGTCTGGGTGAACGTGTGCATGCCCAGCAGCAGCTGCTGCGCAGGCTGGGTGAGCGCCAGACCCAGCTCGAGCGGGAGGACGCCAGTCAATCCCGATTCGGCGCGGCAGCGACGCTGCTGCAGCGCGGTGCCGAGGTCGACGAAATCATCGACCAGTGCGGTGTGTCGCGTGCCGAGGCCGAGTTGGTCCTGCATCTGCAGCAATTGCGCAGCCGCGGCGCACTGCGTTCGGTCGCCTGAACACAAGTCGCGGCGGCGTTTGCCCGCCGCGCGGTTCTGGTTTACCCTCCCTCGCCCGAACGAGGGCGGCCGGTGCGGTGGACCGGTGTCCGGAGAGGTGTCCGAGCGGTCGAAGGAGCACGCCTGGAAAGTGTGTGTACGGTGACGAACCGTACCGTGGGTTCGAATCCCACCCTCTCCGCCATCCATGCGCCCGGGTCCTCCTGGCGGGGGCCCGGGCGGCGCAGCACACCGTGTGAGCCCCGCGGCGTCGGGCCGCCGCGCACGCGGCCCGCCGCGGTGGTCGATTTTCGCTACCATACGCAGCGTGCGACACACGGCCCGCCATGACAGCCCCGGAACGATGGCGGCCGTCGTCGGCCCCCCCGCGACGCGAAGTTGTGAACCCCGTCAGGCCCGGAAGGGAGCAGCGGCAGCAATGGATGCGGGTGCCGGGGTGTGGCTGGCGGCGGTCGCCGCCTCCCGTGGCCGGCGGTCGCGGCGCGACCGGACCGGCGTCGGCATCGGCGCATGCGCGGGTCGCCGCGCCAAATCGTGCAATCACGGCGTGAATCAATGAGCTATCAGGTACTGGCACGCAAATGGCGGCCGCGACGTTTTGCCGAGCTGGTGGGACAGCAGCACGTCGTCCAGGCTCTGAGTAACGCGCTGATCCACGATCGCCTCCATCACGCATACCTGTTCACCGGTACCCGGGGCGTAGGCAAGACCACCGTCGCGCGGATATTCGCGCGCTCGCTGAACTGCGAAACGGGTATTACCGCGACACCTTGTACGAGGTGTGCGGCGTGTACCGAAATCGACGAGGGGCGCTTCATCGATCTCATCGAGGTCGATGCCGCATCGCGGACCAAAGTGGACGAGACCCGCGAGTTGCTCGAGAACGTGCAGTACGCGCCCACGCGCGGACGCTTCAAGGTGTACCTCATCGACGAGGTGCACATGTTCTCCAATCACAGCTTCAACGCGCTGCTCAAGACGCTCGAGGAACCGCCGCCGCACGTGAAATTCCTGCTCGCGACGACGGACCCGAAAAAACTGCCGGTCACGATCCTGTCGCGTTGCCTGCAGTTCAACCTGCGCCGGCTGCTGCCCGAGGAGATCGAGGCGCAGCTCGCCCGCATCGTCGAGTCCGAAGGCGTCGCGGTGGAGCCGGGCGCGCTGGCGCTGATGGCCGAGGCGGCGGACGGCAGCGTGCGCGACGCGCTGAGTCTGCTCGATCAGGCGATCGCCTATGGTGCCGGGCGGCTGCTCCTGGCCGAGGTCGCTCTGATGCTCGGCACGATCGATCGCGAGCACGTACACGCGCTGCTGGAGGGTCTGGCCGCCGCTGACGCCGCGGCGCTGCTCGAACGCGTGCGGGCGCTGGCGGCCTTCGGTTGCGACTTCGGCGCGGTGCTCACCGACCTGCTCGGGGCCCTGCAGCGCATCGCCGTGCTGCAGGTGCTCGGCGCCGACCCGGGGGACCGTCCGGGTGATCGGCACCTGGCCGAACTCGCCGCGCGCATGCCGGCGGAGGACTGCCAGCTGTATTACCAGATCGGACTCATCGGCCGGCGCGACCTGCCGTTCGCACCGGACCCGCGCGGCGGGTTCGAGATGACCCTGCTGCGCATGATCGCCTTTCGTCCCGGCGCGTCGCCCGGGGC
>JADZEE010000024.1 GCA_020850735.1 Gammaproteobacteria bacterium
GCAGCGTCGGCCAGCCGCGCGGCGCCGTCAAGCCGGGGTCGGCGCGGGCGCAGGTGACCCCGGTCGGTGGTGGTCACGTGGATCGCCACGGGCCGCCGCTGCGCGGCGTCCCTCGCGATGACGGTGGTGGGGTGAGATCTTTCGGCGTGCCTGGCGATGACGGTGGTGGGGTGAGATCCCTCGGTGCCCTTGGCGAGGACGCTGGTGGATTGCCATTGACGCGTCGTTGCGAGCCCGCGTAGCGGGCGTGGCAATCCAGGGGTTGGCGCGCGGGGTCAGCGGCGCGTGGATCGCCACGGGCCGCCGCTGCGCGGCGTCCCTCGCGATGACGGTGGTGGGGTGAGATCCCTCGGCGTCCCTCTCGACGACGGTGGTGGGGTGAGGTCCCTCGGCGTCCCTCGCGATGACGATGGTGAGGTGAGATCCCTCGGCGTCCCTCTCGACGACGGTGGTGGGGTGAGGTCCCTCGGCGTCCCTCGCGATGACGGTGGTGAGGTGAGATCCCTCGGCGTGCCTGGCGATGACGGTGGTGGGGTGAGATCCCTCGGTGTGCCTGGCGATGACGGTGGTGGGGTCGGATCCCGCGGCGTGCCTGGCGATGACGATGGTGGGGTGAGATCCCTCGGCGTCCCTCGCGATGACGATGGTGGGGTCGGATCCCCCGGCGTGTCTGGCGATGACGGTGGTGGGGTCGGATCCCTCGGCGTCCCTCGCGATGACGGTGGTGGGGTGAGATCTCTCGGTGTCCGTCGCGACGACGGCGGCGGACGGTTGCGGCGAGTTCGTGGAAGCGCGCGCTGCTCAGTTCTTGGAGCTGCGGTGGCCGCCGGTACCGGCGAGGGCGATCAGGCCGCGCAGCGGCACGTCGGCCCAGTCGGGCCGGTTGTCGAGCTCGTAGCGCAGTTCGTAGAACGCTTTCTCGATGGTGAACAGGGTGATGAGCCGCTGCGCATGCTCCTTGCGCCGGGGCCAGACGACCGAGCCGCGTACGCCTTCGCGGTAGCCTTCGAGCAGGGCCTCGCCGGCGGATCGGGCCCAGGTGTCCGCGAGCGGTTCGATCACGGCGGCGTCCCACGGCCGTTCGGCCGTGAAGCGTTTCACGGCCACGGCGGCGGCATACGAGAAGGAGCGCAACATGCCGGCCACGTCACGCAGCGCCGAGGCCTTGGCCCGCCTGGCGTCCAGCGGTCTTGCCGGCTCACCCTCGAAGTCGATGATGAGGAAGTCGTTCTCGGCGATCAGCACCTGGCCCAGATGCAAATCGCCGTGGTAACGGGTCTTGCTGATCACCGGCTTGTCGGGCAGCAGCGTGCCGATGCTGTTGAGCAGGGCGCGCTTGGCGCCGAGCAGGCGCGCGGCCAGCGCGGCCTGGCTTTCCGGCAGATTGGGGCGGGCGGCGGCGAGGCGATCGAGCGTCGCGCGGGCCTCGTCGCGAACCTGATCGCGCCAGCTCGCGAGCTCCTTCGCGCTCACCGGCTCGGGATCGAAGGCCGGATCGCCGGTCGTGCGCGCCAGGGTCGCGTGCAGCTCGCCGATGCGCCGGCCGAGGGTACGCACCATCAGTGCGTAGTGGCCGTGCGGCTGACTGGTCACCGGAACCGGTTCCACGGGCCGGTGTTTGTGCGCCTCCTCGGTGGCCTGCAGGCGCGACTCGTCGAGGAAGCGCAGCAGGTAGTCGATCGTCCAGCTCCAGCCGTCGCCCTGGTTCTTGACGTAACCCTGGAGCATGCCGAGCGCCGCGGCGGGGCCGGCGTCGGGTACCCAGGTGATGCCCCCGGCGAGCGGCACGACGTTCGGGAAGGCGGCAACGTCGGTGAGGAAGCGGCCCATCTCGATCTCGAGATTGACACCCGGCTGCAGGCGCCGGTAGGCCTTGAGGAACAGGCGGTCGCCGAGGATGACGCTGGTGTTGGTGCCGTCGATCCCGGGCTGGCGGATCTCCGCCGGCAGTACGGCGCCGGCGAGTTCCTCGAAGCGCAGGGTCGGCTCGCCGACGAGACGGCCGCCGGCGAATTCGATCTCGCGCCGGGCGCCGATCGCATGCACCAGTGCGCGGCAGAAGGCCGGATCGACGAAGGCGTCGAACAGCACGCCGACGCGCGCCTTGTAACGGACCTTGGCCAGGGTCGCCGGGCGGGCGCTGCGCACGAGTTCCTCGTCGCCGTTCTCCCAGGCGATCCCGAGCGGCAGGAAATAGGTCTGCGACTCGCCACCCTCGAGTGTCACCGTGACGGCGCCGAGCCACCACACGTCCCGCCCGTCGCGCAATTCGTTCAGCGCGTCGAGCCGGATCTGCTCGATACGCTGCGCCTTGGCCGCGTACCAGCGCTTGTTCGCCAGCCACAGCGGCAGCACCTCGCGTTCGATCTGATGGCGCAGGCGCTGATCGCGCCCGCGCCGCGCAACGTCGGTGCCGCCCTGACCGGGCGCCCACCAGCCGTCATACAGCACCAGCACCGGCGGGTCGAGCGGCGGCAGGGCTTCGGCGTGCCAGGCCGGGACCTCGGCTTCGGCGGCGAGCCGGAACCAGTAAAAGCCGTGGCCGGGCAGGGTGAGCAGGTAGGGCAGATCACCGATGGGCGGAAAGGTGGTCAGGCCCATCATCTCCACCGGCGCCCGGCCGCGGAAGCGAGACAGATCGAGCTCCACCGGCTGCGCGGTGCGGGCGAGATTCGCCACGCACAGGATGATCGTGCCCTGGTGTTCGCGCACGTACGCGAGGATCTTGCGGTTGCCCGGGCGCAGGAATTCGATCGTGCCGCGGCCGAAGGCCTGCTGGGTCTTGCGTACGGCGAGAATGCGTTTGGTCCAGTTCAGCAGCGAGGACGGATCGCGGCTCTGGGCTTCGACGTTGACCGCCTCGTAGCCGTAGATGGGGTCCATGATCGGCGGCAGGTACAGGCGCTGCGGGTCGGCGCGCGAGAAGCCGGCGTTGCGGTCCGGGCTCCACTGCATGGGTGTGCGCACACCGTTGCGGTCGCCGAGAAAGAAGGTGTCACCCATGCCGATCTCGTCGCCGTAGTAGATGATGGGCGAGCCGGGCATCGAGAACAGCAGGCTCTTCATCAGCTTGATCCGCTCCAGATCGTTGTCCATGAGCGGGGCGAGCCGGCGGCGGATGCCGAGGTTGATGCGGGCGCGCGGATCGGACGCGTAGGTGCGGTACATGTAGTCGCGCTCGGCGTCGGTCACCATTTCCAGGGTCAGCTCGTCGTGGTTGCGCAGAAAAATGGCCCACTGGCAGCTGTCCGGGATCTCCGGCGTCTGGCGCATGATCTCCACGATCGGGTGCCGGTCCTCCTGCGCGATCGCCATGTACATGCGCGGCATGAGCGGGAAGTGGTAGGCGACGTGGCATTGGTCGCCGTCGCCGAAGTACTCGCGCACGTCCTCCGGCCACTGGTTGGCCTCGGCGAGGAACATCCGGCCCTGGTAACGCTGATCGACGACGCGGCGCATCTCGCGGATGATGGTATGGGTCTCGGGCAGGTTCTCGTTGTTGGTCCCGTCGCGCTCGATCAGGTAGGGGATGGCGTCCAGGCGCATCCCGTCCACGCCCATGTCGAACCAGAAGCACATGGTGCGCAGCACCGCTTTGAGCACCTGCGGGTTGTCGAAGTTCAGATCCGGCTGGTGGGAGAAGAAGCGGTGCCAGTAATAGGCGCGCGCCACCGGGTCCCAGGCCCAGTTGGAACTCTCGGTGTCGGTGAAGATGATGCGCGTCTCGGCGTAGCGCTCGTCGTTGTCGCTCCAGACGTAGAAATCGCGCTTCGCGGAGCCGGGCGGCGCGCGGCGCGCGGCCTGGAACCAGGGGTGCTGATCGGAGGTGTGGTTGATGACCAGCTCGGTGATGACCTTGAGATCACGCCGGTGCGCCTCGCGCACGAAGGCGCGAAAGTCGCGCAGGCGGCCATAGTCGGCGTGCACGCCGCGGTAGTCGGCGATGTCGTAGCCGTCGTCGCGCAGCGGCGAGGGGTAGAACGGCAGCAGCCATACGGTGTTGACGCCCAGGTCCTGGACGTAGTCGAGCTTGTCGTGCAGACCGCGGAAGTCGCCGAGGCCGTCGCCGTTGGCGTCGAAAAACGCCTTGACGTGCAGCTCGTACACGACCGCGTCCTTGTACCAGAGCGGGTCGTCGCGAAACGCCAGCGCGTTGGTCGTCGGCGCTTCGTGGGTAAGCTGTGCGTGCCGATCCGCCACGGGGGGTGGTCTACAGGTAGTAGGCGAAGTCGCGCTCGGTGCGCGTGTGACGGCGCAGGCGGAACAGGTGCGCGGGCGTGTTTGCGGGATCGAGATTGAGGTAATTGCGCGCGCCCTGCCACAGCAGGCGCACGCCGCTCAGCAGATCGTGGAGCTGGTAGGGGCGGGTCGGATCGATACCGAAGTCTTCCAGCGGCAGCTCGAGCCAGCCGCCCTGGGCGTTGCGCGGATCGAGGTTCACCACCGTGAGAATGAGCTCGCCGCTGCTTTCGTCGTGCTTGGAATAGGCGATGAGGGACTCGTTGTCGAGGCGGTGGAACGTGAGCCCGGTGTCGCTCTGCAGGGCCGGGTGCTCGCGCCGGATCCGGTTCACCAGCGCGATGAAGTCGGCGAGGCTGTCGGCGCGCTCGAGATCCCAGTGCCGGATCTGGTATTTCTCCGAGTCCAGGTACTCCTCCGAGCCGGGTTCGCGCGGCGTCGCCTCGAGCAGCTCGAAAGCGGGACCGTAGATGCCGTAGTTCGCGCCCAGTGTGGCCGCGAGCACGAGCCGGATCATGAACATCGGACGGCCGCCGAACTGCAGCTGTTCGGTGAGGATGTCCGGGGTGTTCGGCCACAGGTTGGGGCGGAAATACTCGCTGATTCCGGTGCGCGTGAGCTCGGTGAAGTACTGTTCGATCTCGTAGCGGGTGTTGCGCCACGCGAAGTAGGTGTAGGACTGGCTGAAGCCGAGCTTGGCGAGGCGGTACATGACCTTGGGCCGCGTGAAGGCCTCGGCGAGAAAGAGGGTCTGCGGGTGATCGCGCTTGATGGTCGCGATCAGGTGCTCCCACAGCGGGAACGGCTTGGTGTGCGGATTGTCGACGCGAAAGATGTTCACGCCTTGTCCGACCCAGAATGCGACCACCCCGGTGAGCGCGTCCCGCAGCCCCTGCCAGTCTTCGGTCTCGAAGTCGAAGGGGTAGATGTCCTGGTACTTCTTGGGCGGATTTTCCGCGTACTGGATGGAACCGTCCGGACGGTGCCGGAACCACTCGGGATGCGCCGCGACCCAGGGGTGATCGGGCGCGCACTGGAAGGCGATGTCGAGGGCGACGTCGATGCCCAGTGCGGCGGCGCTCGCGACCAGACGGCGAAAGTCCTCCAGCGTGCCCAGCTCCGGGTGCACGGCGTCGTGCCCGCCGCTCGCCGCGCCGATCGCCCACGGGCTGCCCGGATCGGTCGCGGCCGCGGCGAGCGCATTGTTCGGCCCCTTGCGCTTGACGAGCCCGATGGGGTGGATCGGCGGCAGGTACAACACGTCGAAACCCATACGCGCGACGTAGGGCAGCCTGGCCTCGACGTCGCGAAAGGTACCGTGTTGGCCCGGCACGCTCGCGGTGGAGCGGGGAAACAGCTCGTACCAGGTGCTGAAGCGGGCGCGTTCGGGTTCGACGACGACGCGCAGGATCCGCTCGCTGGTCGACGCGTAGCGGCGCGGATCGTGCGCGCGCATCAACTCGACCAGCTCCGGGTTGCGGGCGACGGCCCGGCGCACCTCGAGCGGTTCTCCACCGGCGCGCAGCGCGGCGCCGAACGACGCCAGCTTCCTCGTCGCGGCCGGCGGCGCGCCGCGCCCGTACTCCCGGATCAGCGTTTCGCCGACGAGCAGGGCGGTGGCAATGTCGTCGTCGTCCACGCGCCTGAGCAGATCGTGCAACCACGATTCGAAGCGGTCGATCCAGGCGTGCACGGTGTACTCGTAGATGCCGAGGGTGTCGAACGTGACGCTCGCGCGCCAGCGATCGTTCACCAGCGGCGCCATCCGCACTTCGCGCCACTGCGTCTCGCCGGCACGGCGCACGCCGAGCACGGCGCCGATGCGGTCGTGGCCGTCGGTGAAAATGTCCGCCTCGACGGTCATGCCCTCGCCGAGCGTGCGCTTGACCATGAAACGCCCGCCGTCCACCTGCGGGCGCAGCCCTTCGATGATGACCCGACGCCGGCCGTCGTTGCCGCTGTCGTGCACGCGCGCCAAGGCTCAGTCGCCGCCGCCCTTGAGGTAGACCACGCCGAGCGGGGGCAGCGTCAGGGTCACCGAGTGGTAGTGACCGTGAGAAGGCATGGGTGCCGCGTTGACGCCCCCGAGGTTGCCCCAGCCGGCGCCGCCGTAGTGCAGCGCGTCGCTGTTGAGTACCTCCTCCCACCAGCCGCCGTGCGGCACGCCGAGGCGGTAGTTCTCGCGCGGGAGCGGGGTGAAGTTGCAGGCGACCAGCACGGTCGCGCCGCCGTCGCGGGGCTTGCGCAGGAAGCTGATCACGCTCTGCGCCCAGTCGTGCACGTCGACCCACTCGAAACCGGCTTCGCTGAAGTCCACGCTGTGCAGTGCCGGCAGTGCGCGGTAGACGCGATTCAGATCCCGGAGCAGGGACTGCATGCCGGCGTGCGGCGCAGACTCGAGCAAGTGCCAGTCCAGGCTCGCGTCGTGATTCCATTCGCGCCACTGCGCCAGTTCGCCGCCCATGAACAGCAGCTTCTTGCCGGGGTGCGCCCACATGTAGGCGTACAGCGCGCGCAGATTGGCGAATTTCTGCCAGTCGTCACCCGGCATCTTGCCGATCATCGAGCCCTTGCCGTGCACGACCTCGTCGTGCGAGATCGAGAGCACGAAGTTCTCGAAAAAGGCGTACCAGATGCTGAAGGTCAACTGGTCATGGTGGTGCTTGCGGTGCATCGGATCGAGGTCGAAGTACTTCAGCGTGTCGTGCAACCAGCCCATGTTCCACTTCATGCCTAAGCCCAGGCCACCGACGTGCGTGGGCCGCGATACCATCGGCCAGGAAGTCGACTCCTCGGCGATGGTCTGCGTGTCGGGATGATCCCGGTAAACCGCCTCGTTCAGCATGCGCAAAAAAGTGATCGCCTCGAGATTCTCCTTGCCGCCGTGCTCGTTCGGGATCCACTCGCCGTCCTTGCGCCCGTAGTCGAGGTAGAGCATCGAGGCGACCGCGTCCACGCGCAGGCCGTCGACGTGGTAGCGATCGAGCCAGTACAGGGCGCTGGACAGCAGAAACGCGCGCACCTCGTGGCGACCGTAGTTGAATATGTAGCTGTGCCAGTCGGGGTGATAGCCCTTTTTCGGGTCCTGGTGCTCGTACAGATAGGTGCCGTCGAAGTAGGCCAGGCCGTGGGCGTCGTCGGGAAAATGCGACGGCACCCAGTCGAGGATGACGCCCACCCCGCACTGGTGCAGGTGGTCGACGAGGTACATGAAGTCCTGCGGCGTGCCGTAACGCGAGGTCGGCGCGAAGTAACCGAGCGACTGGTAGCCCCAGGAACCGTAGAACGGGTGCTCCATCACCGGCAGCAGCTCGACGTGGGTGAAGCCCAGATCGCGGCAGTAGTCGGCGAGCTCGTGGGCGATCTCGCGGTAGCTGAGCGGGCGATCGCCGTCTCCCGGAACGCGCCGCCACGAGCCCAGGTGCACCTCGTAGATCGATACCGGGGCGTCGAGCGCGTTGTGGCCGCGACGCTGGTCCAGCCACTCCCCGTCGTGCCACTCGTACGCCAGGTCGTGGACGATCGAGCCGGTGCGCGGCGAGACTTCGGCGTGAACGGCGAACGGATCGGCCTTGTCGACGCGGTAGCCGTTGTGACGTGAAACGACGTGGTACTTGTAGCGCGTCCCCGCCAGGAGTCCGGCGATGAACCCTTCCCAGATTCCCGAGCCGTCCCGGCGTGCGCTCAGCGCGTGCGCGTCGCCGCGCCAGTCGTTGAAGTCGCCGATCACCGAAACGCGCTCCGCATTCGGCGCCCATACCGCGAACTGGCTGCCGGCCTCCTCGCCGACGACGCACGGATGAGCACCGAGCTTTTCGTACAGGCGGGTGTGCGTCCCTTCCTTGAACAGGAAGATGTCGTGTTCGGTCAACAGGGAGGTGTCGGTTCGAACGTCCATTTCAACAGTATCCGGGTAGCGTGCACGGCGATGCAAGGCAGCGCGGCCGGATCACGGCGCGGGCCGCCGTTGCGCGGCAAGTGCCTCCGACCATAACACCCGGTCGCGGGCGGATCAAAAAACACGCCGGATCGGGTGTTCGCACACGACGTGGTGCGCCAGCAGGAACATCGCGGCATTCCATGATTGACCCGGCATGCCGGCAGGGGTTCCGTCGCGCCCGTGCAGCCACTCGTTGAACTGCCACTCGTTCAGGGCGTTGGCACGGGCGAGCTGCACCAGGGCCGCGCGCGCGTCGATGCCGCGCCCGCGCGTGACGAGCGCAAGCACGTAAAAACCACCGACGAAGGGCCAGATGCCGCCATTGTGATACTGCCAGTCGACGTTCTGGCGGTGCCGGCCCATGTACTCGCGCCACAGCAGATGATCCTGGCCGATCGGTTCTAGCGTGACGCGGATCGGAAACGGGGCATCGGCCCGCGCCGCGGCGATGGCACGCAGGATGTGCGCGGCGCGGTCGCCGCGCGCGAGACCGAAGAGGATGGCGAGCAGGTTGCCGAACACGTCGCCTTCCTCGCCGAAGAACGAGAAGTTCACGAACGACAGGTACAACGCTTGGTTCTTCGCGTTGCGGCGCACGAAATGCGACAGCACGCGCAGGCGGCGGTAGTCGGGCACGTGGCTGCCGAAGGGGTGGAACAGGTAGTTGCCGTGGTAATGCGTCTCGCGCTGGCGCGGGCGGTCGTACTGCCGCTTGACGTGGTACCACAGGGCGTTGGTGTACAGGACGAAACCCGAGCGCGGCATGATATCCGCCCAGTCGCTCGCCTCGTTCTGCTGCAGCAGGTGCAGGCGCTGGTGCTCCTGGCACTCGAGCCAGGTGAGCGCCCTTGCGATCGCGGCTGCGAGGCTGGCCGCCAGATCCGTGTCGGGGCTGCGGGCGAGCAGGAAACGCACTGCGATCAGCCACCACAGCGTGGCGTCGATGCAGCCGAGATACCAGAAGTCGGCCTCGTCGCGTTCGGCGTCGACGTACTTGGGGATCTGGCCGTTCGGCGCCTGGTGGCGTGCCAGGGTCAGCAGCCCGGCCTGCGCCGTCGCGTGCAGATCCGGGTCGCCGCTGACCACCATGCCGAGCGTACAGATGGCCGCGTCGCGACCGAACACGCGCGTGTAGCGGCGCGCCTCCGCCGCCGGCGTACGCGTCGCCGCGAGCACACCGTGCGGGGTCGAGTTGGCGTGCAGCAGGGCGATGGCTGCCTCCCTGCAGCGCTCGATCAGCGCCTCGTCGGTGAGCGGCACGCAGCGTCGTCAGGTATCGTCGGTGAGCACGGCAACCGGCCAGGTCGCGAACAGCTCGTCCGCGGCGAGCCGCGCAGCGTCGGCGCCGTCATGGATGCCGGGCCGGCGGGCGCTCAGGATGTCGTGCAGGGCGAGGCCGGCCAGCTCCGCGGGCAGCGCGACCCAGGTGTCGCGCCACTGCGCCGGCGAGGGTTCCCGCGCATGCCAGCGCGACGCAACCGTGATGACCGCGCGGCCGACGTGCGCACGGGCGAAGGCGACGACGCGATCCGCGGCGGGTCCGGTCACGGTCAGCGGCAAATAGGCGCCGTCGCGGAACAGCCGCTCGCGGGCCCGGCGCAACCCGAGCAGGCAATGGACGAGGTAGAGTTTCGCGCGACCGTCCTCGACCGTGGCGAGCAGCCCGGCGACTGCGGCGGCGCGTTCCTCGGCGGCAATACCGGCGACGGACTGCACTTCGTCGAGCAGGCGGGCGCGATGCTCGAAGTCGACCGGCCGGCGGTTGTCCGGGTCGACCAGTGAGAAATCCCACAGCTCCGTGCCCTGGTAGAAGTCGGGCACGCCCGGAGCGGTGAGCTTCAGGGCGGTCTGCACGAGACCATTGAGCAGGCCGGCGCGGGCGATGCGGTGCACGAACGGCAACAGATCTTTCAAAAATGCGTTGCGCTTGGGGCGGGCGAGGATCTCGCGCACGAAGTGCACGACCGCCTCCTCGTAGTCCGCCTGGCGATTGACCCAGCTGGTGTGCAGCTTCGCTTCGCGTACCGCCTTCAGCGCGTAGGCCTCGACGCGGGCCACCAGTGCCTCGTGGCCGGCGGCGTCGATCGGCCCCGGCGGCCAGACGCCGATCAGCGTCTGGTAGATCAGATACTCGTCGTTGGCGTCCGGCGCCGTGCTGCCGGCGGGTTTCTGGCAGCGCGCGCGATTGATGCGCCGCCAACGCGTGACGCAGCCACGCCACTCGTCGGCGATCTCGCTCAGGACGTCGATCCGCAGGCGCACGTCCTCGGCGCGCTTGGTATCGTGGGTTGAGGTCGCCAGCAGGGCATGGGGCCAGCGCAACGCGCGCTCCTGGTTGGCATGGTGGAAGGCGGCGACGGAGGTGGCGAAACGGCGCGGATCACCACCGACCTCGTTCAGCGACACGAGCCGATTGTAGAGGTAGAAGCTGGTGTCCTCGATGCCCTTGGCGGTCACCGGCGCGGTGTACTGCTGGAAACGCAGAGCAAGCTCGATCGCGGCGGCGCGCGCGTCCGCGGGCCGGCCGTCGACGTCCGCGAGCAGCAGCACCTGACGGATGAAGTCGAAGATCGACACGTCCACCGCCGTACTGCGCCGCTTGGCGATGCCGATGGCCCAGTCGACGTGGCGGCGGTCGATTTCGCTCGCGCCGTCGGCGGTCACGTAGGTGCGGTACACGGGAAAGCACGCGATCACCTCGGCGAGCGCATCGTGCAGCGCGAGCAGGGTGAAGTCGCGCGTGTGCCGGTCGGTTTCGGCCAGGCGCGCGAGCTGATGCGCGAGCACGTTCAGCTCGCTCGACAGCGACACGCGCATGATGAGCTTGCGGCGTTCGTACACCAGGGCGTCGTAGTCGCCGCCGGCGCCCGCGAGGCGTCGGTACAGCGCATCGAGCGTGGCCTCGCCGGCGGGATCGACGAACAGGCCGTTGACGAGGTTGAGGAAGTCGTAGCCGGTGGTGCCGTGCACGGTCCAGTCTTCGGGCAATGACTCGTGCGCGGCGAGGATCTTCTCCGCGACGACGTACAGTGGCCGTGCGGGCGCACCGGCCTCGATCTGCGCCGGCAACGGCTCGGCCGGGTACGGTTCGCCGCGCAGTGCGGCGCCGGCGCTCGCCTGCAGGCGGCGATAATAGGTGGCGGGATCGTAGAGCCCGTCCGGGTGGTCGATGCGCAGGCCGGCAACGTCACCGCGTGCGATCAGCTCCATGATCAGCGCGTGGGTGGCCGCAAATACCTCGGGTTTCTCGGTGCGCAGGCCCGCGAGATCGTTGATGTCGAAAAAACGCCGGTAATTGATCTCATCACCGGCAACGCGCCAGTGCGCGGGGCGGTAGGCCTGCGCTTCGATGAGCGCGTGCAGGCCGTCGAAGCTAGCGGGATCGTCCGGACTGCCGTTGGTGAACGCGACCGACTCGTCGACGAAGCGCCGAACCGCCTCGTGGCCGGCATACATATCGGCGAGCCGCTGGCGGTGGACGCCCGCGTCGCGGCGGCGCTCCTCGCGCCGCGCGCCGTCGGTTTCCGTGCGTTCGGGCAGGTTGCGCATGGCGGTGAGCAGGCTGGCAAAACCGGCGCTCACCGGATCCTCGTCGGGCAGGTAGCGCCGGAGGCGATCGGCGTCCTGGCCGAGCACCAGCGGATAGGTCTGCGGATCGACGGGCAGCAGGTGACCGTAGTAACGGATCGACAGGCTGCCGTGCGCGGCGTCGAATCCGAGCACGAGCTCGCCGCGCTCGAGCACGCTGCCGTACTGGTCGCCGAGAATCGGCAGCAACAGCTTGCCGTTGAGCTCCTCGCCGCCGCCGCGCCAGTCGATGTCGAAATAACCCGCGTAGGTCGAGGCCGGACCGTGTTCGAGCACGTCCAGCCACCAGGCGTTGTCGTCCCCGCCGACGCCCATGTGGTTGGGCACGACGTCGAGGATCTGTTGCAGGCCGTGGGCGCGCAGCGCGGCAACGAACGCCGCGTAGTCTTCGGCGCTGCCGAGCTCGGGGTTGAGCGCGTGGTGATCGACGATGTCGTAGCCGTGGGTGCTGCCCGCGCGCGCACGCAATGTTGGCGAGCAGTACACGTGGCTGACGCCGAGCCGGGCGAGATAGGGCACGATACGGGTGGCGGCCGCAAAGCCGAATCCGCCGTGCAGCTGCAGGCGATAGGTGGCGCGCGGGATCACCGCGGGCGCCAGCCCGGCGTGCGTCGCCACGCGCGCCGACGGGCGTTCGGCGCGCAAGGTCGCACAGAGCGCTCGCCAGCGCTCGTCGTCGTTCAGGGCCTCCAGCGCGAGCGGCAGGCGCCGGCGCCAGTTCGGACGTTCGTCGGTCGTGCCGGGCAGGTTGACCTGTATGTCCTGGCCGAGCACATCCTCGAGCTGCATGAGCATGATGCGAGCGGGCGTGCGGGCGAGGTAGGCGTGCACGGCGGCCGCGAGCGCCGTGGTCATCGCCGGCACCGCCGCCGGATCGGGGCCGGCGCCCTCGGGTAGCAGCTGCTCGCGCTCCAGCGCGAACAGCAGGCGCGCCCGGTCTTCGCCGCGCTGGATGATTTGTTGCTCGCGCAGTCCGCTCGTCGGGAACAGGCCGAGTGCATTGCGTTCCTCGAGATCCGTGCCGGCCCAGAAGCCGGCGAGCGTGGGCAGATCGTGGGTCGAGACGGCCACCAGCGCCTGTCGCGGGTAGCTGTCCGGCGCGCGAAAGCCGCCGTCGGCATCCTTCTCGAAGTACAGCAGGCGGTAGGACAGCACGCCGAGCGGCGCGAGCGCGGCGCGCACCTCGTCCGGCACGGTGCCGAGATCCTCGCCGATGACCAGGCACTGGTTGCGCTGGCTCTCGAGGGCGAGGATGCCGAGCAGATCCGCGAACGGGTAGTGCACGTAGCCGCCCTCGGCGGGCGTCGCACCGGGTGGGATCCAGTACAGCCGCATCAGCGCCATGACGTGATCGATGCGCAGCGCGCCCGCATGGCGCATGTTCGCGCGCAGCGTCGCGATGAACGGTTCGTAGGCCGCTTCGCGCAGCGCCTCCGGTACCAGCGGCGGCAGCCCCCAGTCCTGGCCGCGCAGGTTGAAGTCGTCTGGGGGCGCGCCGATGCTCGCCCCGGCGGCGTACAGCTGCTGGTTCGCCCACACCTCGGCGCCGGCGCGATCGATGCTCACGGCCAGATCGGCGTACAGGCCGATGCCCAGACCGAGCTCGAACGAACGCCGCCCGCAGGCGCCGAGCTGCTCGTCGGCCAGCCACTGCAGGTAGACGTGGAACTCGATGTGTTCGGCATGCGCGGCGGCGTAGGCCGTGACCGCTGGTGCCCGGGGCGAGCGATACGCCGGTGGCCAGACCTGCCAGCCCCACACCTGCGGATCGGCGGCGCTGAAACGGGCCTGCAGGGTTTCGTACAGGGCGTGGTGGTGCAGGCGTTCGCCGCCGGCGCGCTGAAAGTCGCGAAAAGCCGCCGCCCGCGCGGATTGGCGCGCGAGCTCACGCTCGCGGAAGGTGGCGTACAGACGCTCGAGCACCGGCAGCTTGATCGCGGCGACGCCGGCGTAGTCGACCGCGTCCGCATCGCGCAGGGCGCGCAGCCGGTGCTGGAAAGCGGATTCGCGCAGCAGCTCGGCCGCGGCGTCGCTGCAGGCGAATTCGGGCACCGCCTCGACGTCGATGTAGAGCACGTTCAGGAACAGGCGGCTCGACGGGCTGTACGGACTCGCGCGTTCGGGGTGCGGCGGGAACATGGCGTGCAGCGGGTTGAGCGCCACCACGTCGCCGCCGCCGGCGGCGACGGTGTCGAGCAGGGCGCGCAGATCGCTGAAATCGCCGATACCCCAACCGCGCTGCGAGCGGACGGCGTACAGTTGTGCCGCGGTGCCCCACACGCGGCCGTCGCCGGCGATCGCGGGCGGCGTATAGCACTGGGGCGGCGCGACGATGAGCGACATCTGCGCCAGCGGTCCCGCGGCGCTGGTGAGCGCGAGCTGGTGATAGCCGGGCGGCAGCGACAGCGGCAGGGTCAGGTCGTAGCGTTCAAATGGCGCGTCTGCGACCGTGCGCGCGTCGAGCAGTTCGAGCATGTCCCGCGCGAGCTCGCCGGTGTGCCGGACGCCGTCCTCCCGGGTGAGCGTGTAACGCAGTGGCCAGGTCGTGTCGCCGGCGCCCAGGACCAGCGGGACGCTGAAGCCCTCGCGCGTCCCGTGCAGAACCTGCACCGGCGGCAGCGGCCGGTGCCAGTCGCGCTGTTCGCGTTCGGCCAGCGAGCGCTCGACCTCGGTGTCGTTCGCCGCGGCCACGCCCATCGCGCCGAGCAGCGCGCGGCGCGCGCCATCGCCGACGGCGTGGGTCGCGCCCCAGATGTCGGTCCAGCGCGGGTCGATGCCGCAGGCCGCGCACAACCGGTCGAGCGGGGAAGCGTCGTGCATGGTCAATCGATCCGCGCGCGATTGCGCGTTACCGATGCCTGCCGCGCCCGGCGCTCGTCGTAAACGGGCGCTGCGGCGTGGCGCCGGTGCCGGGATGCGATGGCACGCTCAGCGCTCCAGCCATGCCAGCGACCACGGCGCCAGGGTGCCGCCGTGCCAGTCGGCGGGCAGGCGGTAGGCGTACAGGACGCGGCCACCGGCATTGGCCGCCGACACCGATGTGTGGGCGCCGAGGTTGGCGATCAGCGCCAGCGTGCTGCCGTCGGCGAAGCGCCAGTCGACGTCGAGCACCGTGTGCGCGCCGGTGCGCACCGACACGCGCTCGATGCCCGTGTCCAGATGCGGCATGAGCGTGTGCCGGCGCAGGGCGAGCAGCTCGCGGTGGAATTCGAGCCAGCCGGCGTGCGGCGGTCGCTCGCGCAGGTCCCAGTCGAGCACGGCGGCGGCGAAAGTCTGCGCCGCGTTCGGATCGGGGATGCGTTCGCGGGCGCGCGCGTCGGCGAATTCGGGAAACCGCTCGAACTCGCGCCGCCGCCCCTCGGTCACGGCGCGCGCGAGCTCGGGGCCGAAGTCGCAGAAGAACGGGAACAGCTGGGTGCAGCCCCACTCCTGGCCCATGAACAGCAGCGGCGGCTGGGGTGCGAGCAACAGCACGGCGGTGGCCACGGCCACGGCTTCGGGTGCCGCGAGCCGGGTGATGCGCTCACCGAAAGCGCGGTTGCCGATCTGGTCGTGATTCTGCAGGAAGCCGACGAAAGCGGCCGGCGGCAGATCGGTGCTGGGTTCGCCCCGGACGGCGCCGTGACGGTAGGGCGAGGGCTCACCCTGCCAGGCGAAGCCTTCGGCAAGGCAACGGCCCAGATGGCGCACGGGGGCGTCGGCGTAGTCGGCGTAGTAGCCGTAGCGCTCGCCGGTGACGAGCACGTGCAGGGCATGGTGGATGTCATCGTTCCACTGCGCGACATAGCCGGGGCGGCGACCGTCGGCGGGCGCGCGCAGGTAACGCGCTTCGTTGGCGTCGTTCTCGAGCACCAGGTGCACGTGCCGGTCGGCGCCGGGACCGGCGGCAACGGCCGCCGCGAGCTCGTCGAGGATGTCGGGATCGGTGTCGTCGGCGATGGCGTGCACGGCATCCAGGCGCAGGCCGTCGAAGTGGTACTCCTCCAGCCAGTACAAGGCGTTGTGGATAAAGAACTCGCGTACCGGGCGACGGCTGAAGTCGATCGCCGCGCCCCAGGGCGTGTGTCGCGTCTCGTCGAAGAAGGACTGTGCGTAGGCGTGCAGGTAGTTGCCGTCCGGTCCGAAGTGATTGTAGACGACGTCGAGCAGCACCATCAGCCCGTGCGCGTGTGCGCTTTGCACCAGGCGTTTCAGATCGTCGGGGCGGCCGTAGCTGGCATCCGGCGCGTAGGGCAGGACGCCGTCGTAACCCCAGATGCGCGTGCCGGGAAAATCGGCCACCGGCATCAGCTCGACGGCGGTGACGCCGAGCGCCGCGAGATGCGCGAGGCGTGTTTCCACGCCGGCAAAGTCGCCGGCGGCGGTGAAACTGCCCACGTGCAGCTCGTACACGACCGCCTGCGCCCAGGGCCGGCCACGCCAGTCGCCGTCACGCCAGTCGAAGGCGCGCGGATCGACGATCTCGCTCGGTCCGTGTACGTCCTCGCACTGGCGCCGTGAGGCGGGATCGGGTACCCGCAGCTGGCCGTCGACCAGGTACGAATAGCGCGTGCCGGCGCCGATGCCGGGCACGAAGGTCTGGTACCAGCCGTCGCCACCGGGCGCGAGTGGGTGCTGCACCGGGCCGTCGTCGTGGTGCGTGCACAGCGCTAGCGTGCGCGCCGTCGGCGCCCAGATCCGGAAGCGGGTGCCGTTGGCGTCGACGGCGGCGCCGAATGGCATCTCGTGCACGCGTTGCATGATCGTGAACGGTCCCGGGCGCGCCGGTCTCAGCCGCCGGCGCCGTCCCGCTGCACGAGGAGCACGAACGAGTGCGGGTGCACACGATAGGTCGCGCTGCCCGGAAACGTTCGCAGCTCGACACCGTCATCGAGACTCGTATCGAACACCGTTGCCCAGCACGCGGCCGCGGGCAAGGGCTGCAGCGTGACCGCGATCGCTTCCTGGTGCGCGTTCATGATGACGAGGAAATTGTCGTCCGGTTGCGGATCGCCGGTCGGGGTGACGTGGTGGGTACCGGCGGCGCCGGCGAGCAGAAAGCTCAGGAAGCGCGCGTCCGGCATGTTCCAGTCGGCCGCGGTGTACGCCTGCCCGTCCGGTCGCAGCCACTGGATGTCGGCCAGATCGGTGCCCGGAATGGTTGCGCCGTGGAAGAAGCGATGGCGCCGGAACACGATGTGCTCGCGGCGGATGGCGAGTAGCCGGCGCACGAATTCGTGCAGGCGCTCGCCGTCGGCATCGACACCGTCCCAGTCGTGCCAGGAGATCTCGTTGTCCTGGCAGTAGGCGTTGTTGTTGCCGCGCTGGGTGCGCCCACATTCGTCGCCGGCGACCAGCATGGGTGTACCCTGGGACAGCAGCAGGGTGGCGAGAAAGTTGCGCTTCTGACGTTCACGCAGCCCCCGGATCGCCGGATCCTCGCTCGGCCCCTCGACGCCGTGGTTCCAGCCGTAGTTGGCGTTGTGTCCGTCGCGATTGTCTTCCTGGTTGGCCTCGTTGTGCTTTTGCTCGTAGCTGACCAGGTCGTTCAGTGTGAAGCCGTCGTGGGCGGTGATGAAGTTCACCGACGCCCACGGCCGGCGGCCGCGGCGCTCGAAGATGTCGGCCGAGCCGGTGATGCGTGAGGCGAGCTCGGCGGCGATGCCGGGATCGCCGCGCCAGAACCGGCGCACCATGTCGCGATAGCGATCGTTCCACTCCGCCCAGCCGGCCGGGAAGCCGCCGAGCTGGTAGCCGCCATCGCCCACGTCCCAGGGCTCGGCGATGAGCTTCACCCGCGAGAGCACCGGATCCTGGCGCACGGCATCCAGAAAGCCGGAGTGGCTGTCGAAGTTCACTCGCTCGCGCGCCACCGTGACGGCGAGGTCGAAGCGGAAGCCGTCGACGTGCATCTCCTGCACCCAGTAGCGCAGTGAGTCCATGACCATCTGCAGCACGCGCGGGTGATGCAGGTTCAGGGCATTGCCGCAGCCGGTGAAGTCGACGTAGTAGCGCGGATCGTCATGGTTGAGGCGGTAATAGGACACATTGTCGATGCCGCGAAACGACAATGTCGGCCCCATCTGGTTGCCTTCGGCGGTGTGGTTGTAGACGACGTCGAGGATCACCTCGATGCCGGCGTCGTGCAGCAGCCGCACCATGGTCTTGAGCTCGCCGAGGCCGCGGCCGTCGAGGTAGCGCGGATCGGGCGCGAAGAAGGCGATTGGATTGTAGCCCCAGTAATTGCGCAGTCCCTTGTCGACCAGGAAGCGCTCGTCGACGAAGGCGTGCGCGGGCAGGAACTCGACGGCGGTGATGCCGAGGCTCTTCAGGTAGCCGATCACGGCCGGCGCCGACATGGCCGCGCAGGTGCCGCGCTCGGCTTCGGTCACGGCGGGGTGGCGCATGGTGAAGCCGCGCAGGTGCAGCTCGTAGAAAACGCTGTCGTTCCAGGGGATCCGCGGCGGGCGGTCGCCGCCCCAGGTGAACGCCGTGTCGACAACCTTGCACTTGGGCATCCAGCGGGCGTTGTCGCGGCGATCGAAGGACAGATCGGCGTTGGCGTCGCCGCTACGATAGCCGAAATGGGCGTCGTGCCAGCGCAGCGTGCCGTGCATGGCCCGGGCGTAGGGATCGATCAGCAGCTTGTTGTGGTTGAAGCGATGGCCGCGGATCGGATCATGGGGGCCGTAGACCCGGTAGCCGTAGAGCTGGCCCGGGCGCACGTCGGGGAGATAGCAGTGCCAGCATTCGTCCGTGTACTCGGTGACGTTGATCCGCGCCGACTCGCGCACACCGTTGGGGTCGAACAGGCACAGCTCCACCTTCTCGGCGTTGCTCGAGAACAGGCTGAAGTTCACCCCCTTGCCGTCCCAGGTGGCACCGAGGGGGTAGGGCGTTCCGGGCCAGCAACGGATGGTCCGGCTCATGGCGCCTCGCGCCGGCCGGGGTGGGGCGTCGCCTGCAGTTGCATGCCTTGATTCTACCCTTAGCGGCGGGGCGGTGCCCGGCTGCCATCGCGGTTTGCGTATGATCCGGCCATGACGGACGTGGGCGCGACCCTCGAGGCGATCCGCCGGCACCTCGGCGTGGCCGGCGTGATCACCGCGGCCGACCGCATCGAGGCCCTGCTCGTCGACGAGCGGCGGCTGTACCGCGGCCGGGCAGCCCTGGTGGTCCAGCCCGCGGACACGGCCGAGGTCGCGGCGGTGGTGCGCCTGTGCGCGGCTGCGGGCATCGGCATCGTGCCCCAGGGTGGCAACACCGGTTATTGCGGTGGTGCCACGCCCGATGCCAGCGGCACGCAGATCCTGCTGTCGCTCACGCGCATGCGCCGCATCCGCGCGCTCGATCCCGTCGGCTTCACACTGGTCGCCGAGGCGGGCGCGGTGCTCGCCGAGGTGCAGCAGGCGGCCGCGGCGCAGGATCTGCTGTTTCCGCTCAGCATGGGCTCGGAGGGCAGTTGCCGGATCGGCGGTAACGTCGCCACCAACGCCGGCGGGCTGGCGGTGCTGCGTTACGGCATGATGCGTGACCTGGTGCTCGGCCTGGAGGTGGTGCTGCCGGACGGCACCGTGCTCGATCTGCTGCGCTGCCTGCGCAAGGACAACACGGGTTACGATCTGAAGCAGCTTTTCATCGGTGCGGAGGGCACGCTCGGCATCGTCACTGCCGTGGCACTGAAGCTGTTCCCGCGGCCACGCGCACGCTGCACGGCGCTGCTGGCCGTGCGCGATCTCGACGCCGTGTCCACGCTGCTCGCTAGCGCGCGGCGCGACAGCGGCGATACCGTGACCGCGTTCGAGTACCTGTCCGGCTCCGCGCTGGCCTTGCTCGGCGAGCAGGTGCCGGACGTGCGCGCGCCGTTCGCCGATGCCCACGCGCACCTGGTCCTGATCGAGCTGTCGTCGTCGGCTCCGGGGGCGGCGCTCGACACCGTGGTCGAACAGCTGTGCACGACGCACGGCGAGCTCGTGGCCGACGCCGTGGTCGCGCGCAGCGACGCCCAGACCCACGCGTTGTGGCGCCTGCGCGAGCTCATCCCCGAGGCGGAAAAGCGCGCCGGGGGTTCGATCAAGCACGACGTGTCGGTGCCGATCGCGGATCTCGCCACGCTGTGCGTGCGGGCCGAAGCGGCGGTCCGTGCGCTGCTGCCGCAGGCGCGGCTGTCGGTGTATGGCCACGTCGGCGACGGCAACGTGCACTTCAATGTGCTCGCGCCGCCGCTTTGGGCCGGCGGGGACTTTCGGGCGCGCTGGAGCGAGCCGGTCGGCGCGGCCGTGCACGCGTGCGCGGCCGCGCTCGGCGGCAGCTTCAGCGCCGAGCACGGCGTCGGCCAGCTCAAGCGCGCAGAGCTTCTGCGACACGAGCCCGCGGCGGCGATCGCGCTCATGCGTGCCCTCAAGCGCAGCATCGATCCGCAGGGGATCATGAATCCGGGCAAGGTCGTGGATCCCTGAACCGGGCGCGTCCCGGCGACGCTCGCCAGCCACGCCGGCCCGATCCGGGCCGCTACAATGCCGGTACAGTCACGATGTCGGATCTCAGGGAGCGACGCGATGGGCAAGGTGAGTTTTCTCGGGCTGGGTGTGATGGGCTACCCGATGGCGGGGCATCTGGCGGCGCGGGGGCACGAGGTCACGGTCTACAACCGCAGCGGTGCCAAGGCCCGGCGCTGGGTCGCCGAGTTCGGTGGCCGGGCGGCGCCGACGCCGTGCGCGGCGGCGGCGGACGCCGGCATCGTGTTCTGCTGTGTCGGCAACGACGAGGATCTGCGCGCGGTCACGCTCGGCGAGGACGGGGCGCTGGCAGGCATGGCGGCCGGCAGCGTGTTCGTCGATCACACCACGGCGTCGGCGCAAGCAGCGCGCGAACTGTACGCGCAGGCGGCGCGGCGCGACGTCGCCTTCATCGATGCGCCGGTCTCCGGCGGCCAGGCCGGTGCCGAAAAAGGTACGCTCACGGTCATGTGCGGCGGCGACACCGGCGCATTCGCGCGCGTGCGGCCGGTGATCGACTGCTACGCCCGGGCCTGCACGCTCATGGGGCCGGCCGGTGCCGGTCAGCTCACCAAGATGGTCAATCAGATCTGCATTGCCGGGCTGTTGCAGGGCCTGGCCGAGGGGATCCATTTCGGCCAGTGCGCGGGGCTCGACATGGCGCAGGTGATCGACGTCATCTCCAAGGGCGCGGCGCAGTCCTGGCAGATGGACAATCGTGCCGCGACGATGCTCCGCGGCGAGTTCGACTTCGGATTCGCGGTGGAATGGATGCGCAAGGATCTCGGCATCTGCCTGGCGGAGGGGCGCCGCAACGGCGCGCGCCTGCCGGTTGCCGCGCTGGTCGACCAGTTCTACGCGCAGGTGCAGGCGCGCGGCGGTTCGCGCTGGGACACCTCGAGCCTGATCCAGCTGCTCGCCGACGCCTGACGCGACGCGGGGCGCGTTACAGGATCGCCTCGATCAGGTACGGACCGCGCGTGCGCAGCGCGCCGGTGAGCACGCGCCGCAGCTCGCCCACGGTTTCGACGCGCTCGGCCGCGACGCCCATGCCGCGCGCGAGCGACACCCAGTCGAGAGTGGGGTGGGCGATGTCGACCAGGCTGCCGGCGCGCGGCCCGGGCTGCTGGATACCCAGGCGCTGCAACTCGACGCCCAGGATCCGGTACAGGCGATTGGCGTAGATCACCGTGACCACGTCGAGGCGCTCGCGGGCCTGGGTCCACAGCGCCTGCAGGCTGTACATGCCCGAGCCGTCGCCCTCCAGACACAGCACCTTGCGATCCGGGCAGGCGAGCGCGGCGCCCGTGGCGAGCGGCAGGCCCTGGCCGATGGCGCCGCCGGTGTGGGACAGCCAGTCGTGCGGCGCCGCGCCGGCCGTGTACGGCAACAGGCCGAGGCCGCCGGTGATCGCTTCCTCGACGACGATGGCGCCTTCGGGCAGCAGCGCACCGATCACCATGCCCATCACCTCCGGATCCAGACGGGCATCGGCCGGCGGCGTGTGCGTGTGTGCCGGTTCGAGCACGGCGCCGGCCGCCGGCGCCGACAGCTGCTCGGCCAGTCGTGCGAGCGCGTCGAGCGCGTCCTCGGCGGGCGTGACCAGGGTGTGCAAGCTGCAGTCCGGCGGCGCGAACACTCCGGGCGTATCCGGATAACCGAAGAACGCGACCGGTGCCCGGGTGCCGACGAGCACGAGGTGGCGCACGCCGGCGAGCATCTCCAGCGCCTGTTCGGGAAAGTACGGGACACGGTCGATGCGGGCGCGGCCCGCACCGCGCTGGATGCGGGCATTGAACGTATCGCAGGCGAGTCGGGCTCCGGTCGCGGCGGCGATCGCGGCCGCGATCTGCAGACCCTGTTCGAGCAGTGCCTGGCCGGTCATGAGGATCATCGCCGGCTCACCGCCGCGCAGCGCCGCGGCGCAGTCGTCGATGGCGTCCTGCCCGGCACACGCGCGAGGCGGTGGCGCCGGCACCGTCGCCGGGCCGTCGACCTGCGACCAGGTGCAGTCCGCGGGCAGGGCCAGGGTCGCGA
>JADZEE010000025.1 GCA_020850735.1 Gammaproteobacteria bacterium
CTCGATGATCGAGCGCGGCGGGTGCTTCACGCTGGCCGATGGCGACGACGAATGGATCGTCAAACCCCCTCACCCGAGCCATCCCAATGTCCCGGCGAACGAGTACACGCTGATGCTCCTTGCGGCCGCTGCCGGAATACAGACGCCTGAAGTCAAACTGGTGAAGCTCGATGACGTCGATCTGGGCGGCCTTGCCGGTCTCTCGATACCGCAATGGGAAACCTGGGCCTACGCAATTAAACGTTATGACCGCAGCAATAACGAAGATGCGGAAGGCCGCGTCCATGTCGAGGACTTCGCGCAGGTGTTCAACGTCTACGGCGACCAGGAATACAAGGCCACGAACTACGACACGATCGGTCGGTTGATCTTCGATCTTTTTCCCAATCGCTTCGAGCAGATCGCGGAATTCGTCCGGCGCCTGGTGGTCAACATCCTCATCGGCAACGGCGACGCCCACCTCAAGAACTGGTCGGTGATCTATCCAGACAAAGTCACGCCGCAGCTCGCGCCGGCGTACGACCTGGTATCGACCATTCACTATGTCCAGAACGACAGCCTCGCGCTCAATCTGGGCGGGGAGAAACGCTTCGAGTCCATCAACGAGGCGCACTTCGACCGCTTGGCTCGCCGCATGGAAGCACCAGCGAAATTCGTGCTGGAGACCGTCAAAGAGACAGTGGCAACCGCGCGCAAGGAATGGCCCGAAGTTATTCGCGAAATAGGCCTGCCGGAAGACCTGCGCGACCGCCTATACGGCTATTGGGGCGGGCTTTCCGGGCCGTTGCGGCTGCGCCAATAGCGAGGGAGCATCAGTGTCATGCAGCAACCGTAATGCCCGCCGCATGCGCGCGGCGAGCCGGTCTTACAGTGATCTCGACCTGCTGGTCGAACGACACCAGCGCCTGCATCAGGCGTTCAAGGGAAATATTCTGGAGTTTGTAGCGACCAACCTGCGATACCTTGGGCTGTGTCATGCCGGTGATCGCGGCGACCTCTGTCTGACTGAGCCCCCGGCTCTGGATGAGTTCGTTGAGCTTGACGGCAAGGATGACTTTCGCGGACAGTTCTTCCGCGTCGTCGAACCCAAGATCGATCAGCACATTGTCAGTGCCCTTGCGTGTGTCTTTGCGTCGCATCATTACCTCCCGCTCAACCCGTGCCGTGCGAGCACCGCCTTCAACCGCTTCTCGATCAAGTTCACATCCGGCTGCGGTGTGCTGATGCCGGACTTCGACTTCTTCTGAAACGCATGCAGCACATGGATCGCATCTCCGACGCGCACCGTGTAGACCGCGCGAAAGGTGTCGCCCCGGTGATCTTCCACCAGCTCGTAGACGCCGGGACCGAGACCCTTCCACGGCTTCGACGAATCGGGCGTTCGACCCAACTGCACCACGAATAGCGCAACACCCATGTCCTTCTGGACCGGAATGGGGAATTCCTTGAAATCCTTCTTCGAGGACCCCTCCCAGAACAGCGGTTTGCGCGTCTCAGTCACGCATTATACCCGTTCGTATATAGGCTGCAAGTATCAGAATTGATTAGATAAGCCGCTGATTTTCGCATTTCATTGGAATTATCGAGCGATATCTAATCACCGGTGGTTGCCGCCACGCAATCGTTCCTGTTCACGGAAAACCTGGTACCGCTGCGGTTCCGCATTGAGCAAATCACGCGGCGCGCGGCGACACGACTTTGTTTGCGGACAGCACCTCGAGATAATCCGCCCACTTCTGCAGCCACACCCGCGCCGCGCCGTCATAGCGATGCCGATCATAAATGGCGCTCACCGAACCCTCGACGTGATTGAGGATGCGGTCCTGCACGACGCGCGGACAGCCGAGCTTGGCCAGCCCCGTTGCCACCATGCTACGCAGGTCGTGAACCGTCCAAGGTAGCTCAATCAGATCGGCGCGCGGCTTGCCCTCCTTCTCCTTGCGTGCCTCGTATTGCGCAAGGCCGAGCGCTTTCTGAGCGATATGGTGTCCGTCCATCGGTGACGGAAACACAAAGACCTCGTGCAGCGCCCGGCGCGCTTTTAGCAGGTCGATCGCCTGACGCGAGAGCATGGCATCGTGCGGCTCGCCGTTTTTCGTTTCGCGGATCATCCATACCGCGCGCTCCAGATCAATGTCGCGCCGTAACGCAGCCACCACTTCGCCCGACCGGCAACCGGTGAAGAGCACCATAGCCAGTGCATCGCGCACGGTCCGGCTGTAGGGACTGTGCGGCAGCCATCGCACGAACGTCGCGAGTTCGCTGTCGCTAAAGACGCGCTTTCTGCGCACCTGCGGCGCGCCTTTGATGCCCAGCGTCGGAAACACGAAGTCATCGGGAAGACGCCCCTGTTCTGCGGCGTGGGTGTACGCGCAGCGAATGCGGCCAAGCAGGTAAGTGCCGCACCGTGGGGCGCGATTCAGCATGGGCCGGATCACTTCGTCCTGCAGCTCGCGCCGTGTCACCGCCGCCGCAGGGCGATCGCCGAGCCTGGAGAGCAGTTCGCGACGCAGCAGCCGCGCGCCCTCGTCGCCGCGCTTCTGTTTGCTCAGGCGCTCAGCGATGTAGTCCTCGACCATTTTCTCCACCGTATAGCGCGCAAGCTTCTCCGCTTCGCGCTGGCGCCGCGCTTCCGCGCGCGCCTGCTGTTTCTCCATTTGCGGGTCGGCGCCGCGCTCGCGTTCGAGCTTCAAGCGGCCCAGCGCCTTGCGTGCTTACGCGAGGGTCATGGGACCGAACTCGCCGAGCTTGATCTCGCGCAGTGCGCCATCGCTGGCCCGGTAGCGGTAGAAAAACACCCGTGCGGCATTCGTGCGGCGCACCCGCAATCCCGGGTAATCGGGATCGACGCACTCGTCTCCCGAACGCAGGTCGGCGATAATGCGGGGTGTGAGCATGGGCGGCGGTTTTTTTATTGCGATTGCAGCGTAGACCTATACCGCCACCTGCACCAAACCGACTGGCAAAGCTGCATAAGACTGGTCGAGTCCAGCCATCAAGTGAAGACCGGAATTTGGAACAAGCGCCATCTGTACAAGTGGTTACCCACAGTTTTACCGAAGACGAGAAGAGCTTGAACGATCCCGGTATCAGCCGCCATACGCCCGTGATGCAGCAGTACCTGCGCATCAAGGCGCAGTATCCGGACAAGCTGCTGTTGTACCGGATGGGCGACTTCTACGAGTTGTTCTTCGACGATGCCCGGCGCGCCGCCGATCTGCTCGACATCGTCCTCACCCGGCGCGGACAGACCGGTGGCGAACCGATCCCCATGGCCGGTGTGCCGGCCCACGCCGTGGACACCTATCTGGCACGGCTGCTGCGACGTGGCGAGTCAGTCGTCATCTGCGAGCAGGTGGGTGACCCGAAAACGAGTCGCGGCCCGGTCGAACGGCGAGTCACGCGCGTCGTCACGCCGGGCACCATCACGGAGGAGGCCCTGCTCGAGGAGCGGCGTGACAACCTGCTCGTCGCGGTCAATCCCGCCGCCGGCCGCATCGGCATCGCCTACCTGGATCTGCCCGGCGGGCGTTTCGTGGTGCTGGAAGTTGCCGATCGGACGGCACTGGCGACGGAACTCGAACGGCTCCAGCCCGCGGAGATCCTGGTGCCCGAAAACACCGGTCTGCCGGCTGACGATGCGGGGCGCTGGCTGACGGTGACGCGAGCCGCGTGGCGCTTCGATCCGGATGCGGCGCAGCGACGCCTGACCGCGCAGTTCGGCGTGACCGATCTGGAGGGTTTCGGCTGCGCGGACCTGCCGGCGGCGATCGGCGCCGCCGGCTGCCTGCTCGAATATTTGCGCGAGACGCAGATCGGCGAGCTGCCACACGTGCGCGGCCTGCGTACCGAGCAGACGCAGGCCTACGTGGTCCTGGACGCGACCACGCGGCGCAACCTGGAGATCAATGCCGACCTGTACGGCCGGCGCGAGCACTGTCTCGTCACGCTGATGGACACGACCGCGACCCCGATGGGGGCACGGCTGTTGCGTCGCTGGCTCAATCAACCCGAACGCGATACGCACGTGCTCACACGCCGCCACCATTGTGTCGGCATGCTGCTCGGCGACGAGCTCGACGCGGCACTGCGGACGCAGCTGGCGCCGGTGGGCGATGTGGAGCGTGTGCTGGCACGGGTGGCGATGCGCAGCGCCCGGCCGCGTGACCTGGCGCTGCTGCGCGCGGGGCTGCATGCCCTGCCCGCCATCCGCGCGTTGCTGGCGGTCGTGGACAGCCCCCTCGCTGCGGAGCTCGGGGCGCAGCTCGGTGAGCACGGCGAGCTGTGCGGCTACCTCGAACGCGCAATCGTCGCTCAGCCGCCACACACGATACGCGACGGCGGCGTCGTCGCGTCCGGATTCGATGCCGAGCTCGACGAGCTGCGCGCCATGCGCGACGGCGCGAGCGAGTTCCTCCTCGAGCTGGAGATCCGCGAACGACAGCGCACCGGGCTCGGCAATCTCAAGGTCGGCTACAACCGCGTGCATGGTTATTACATCGAAGTGTCCCGCGCGCACAGCACGGACGTACCGGCGGATTACCTGCGCCGTCAGACCCTCAAGGGCGTGGAACGCTACATCACGCCGGAGCTCAAGTCCTTCGAGGACAAGGCGCTCAGCGCGGCGGACCGGGCGCTCGCACGCGAACGGGCCCTGTTCGAAACCATCGTGGAGCGCGTGGGCGCGGATCTCGGCGCGCTCCAGAATGCCGCCGCCGCGCTCGCCCGCCTCGACGTACTGGCCTGTTTTGCCGAGCGCGCCCGCAGCCTGGATTTCGTCGCGCCCGAGCTCGACGACAGCGCCCGCATCGCCATCAGCGGCGGCCGGCATCCGGTCGTGCAGGCCGCCGGTGACGCCCCCTTCACGGCCAACGATCTCCAGCTCTGCGACAGCCGCCGCATGCTCGTCATCACCGGACCCAATATGGGGGGCAAGTCGACCTACATGCGCCAGACCGCGCTCATCGTGCTGCTCGCCTGTGCCGGCAGCTTCGTCCCGGCCGAACGTGCGCACATCGGTGCCATCGATCGCATTTTCACCCGTATCGGCGCCAACGACGACATCGCCAGCGGCCGTTCCACCTTCATGGTCGAAATGACCGAGACCGCCAATATCCTGCACAACGCCACCCCGAAGAGCCTGGTGCTCATGGACGAAGTCGGCCGTGGCACCAGTACCTTCGATGGCCTGGCGCTCGCCTGGGCCACCGCCTGGGAGCTCGCGGCAAACGTGCGTGCGTTCACGCTGTTCGCCACACATTTCTTTGAACTCACGGCCCTCGCGGACGAGATGGACACCGTCGCCAACGTGCGCCTCGACGCAGTGGAGGCAGGAGAGCGCATCGTCTTCCTGCACAGCGTCAAGGAGGGCCCGGCGAGCCAGAGCTACGGCCTGCAGGTCGCGGCACTGGCCGGTGTTGCGCCGCAGGTCACCGCGCGCGCGCGCAGCTACCTGCAGCAGATCGAAACGCATTACGGCCGGATGACGCGCACACAGCCGCCGGCCCAGCCGGATCTTTTCAAGGGCAGCCATCCGGTGATCGAGGCACTGGCCGGGATCGATCCCGACCAGATGAGCCCGCGCGCCGCACTCGAGGCGCTCTACCGCTTGCGCCGGCTGCTCGACTGAGCACTCGTGGAAACAATTACCGCGCCTGCTGCGACGTCCCCCGGACGTCTCCGGCCAAGTAGCGGATGCCCCCGAAATCGCTTGCGCAGGCGCGCTACGCGCGCGATTTTGTGTACTCCCGCGCCTCGCCGGGAACACCCGGCAACCGTCTCGCTACGGCGGGCGAATGTTTCATGAGCGCTGACGCCGACGGAATTTGGGTCACCGCCTCGTGGCCGCTATAATGCCGCGCACAAAATCACCGCCTGCCCCGGGAACCTGCGCATGACTTTCGTCGTCACCGAAAACTGCATCAAGTGCAAGTACACCGATTGCGTGGAGGTCTGCCCCGTGGATTGCTTCCACGAGGGCCCCAACATGCTCGTGATCGATCCGGACGAGTGTATCGACTGCACCCTGTGCGAACCGGAGTGTCCCGTCGAGGCGATCATGTCGGAAGACGACGTGCCTGAAGATCAGCACGGTTTCATCGCCCTGAACGCGGAGCTGGCAAAAGCCTGGCCCGTCATCAGCGAGATGAAACCACCGCCCGCGGACGCGGACGAGTGGAAGGACGTCAAGGGCAAGCTCGAGCGGCTGGAACGCTGAGCACGCCGCGCCCCGGGTCCGCCCCGGTCGGGCAGCGACGGCGGCTGCCGGCGGCCGGATGCAGGCAAAAAAAGGCGGCCTTCGCAGGCCGCCCCCCCGCCCCGGTCGTCCCTGACCGGCGACGGGGCACGCGTCATCCCTGACGCGGGCGACCAGTGAGCTCCGTCGGGCCGCCGACGCTCAATCCCTGAGCGCCAGCGCCAGCCTAGCCCCGCGGTACCCCGTCCGCCAAGCGCCGGCAAGCGCCTGCGCTTGGGTAAAATCCCATGAATTCCAATAAGTTGCGTATTGGCAGGAAAGCCCTCAGGCAGACCGCGCCGCAGGCGCACGGAATTCGGGAAGAATTCCCGGTACCGGCCGCGCCGACGGCGCGATGACGCCGGCGTTTCCTGCCCGCGAACCTACGCCCGGCGCCGCGCACCGGGTCCGCGCTCTTGTTGACGTGAACCGCGGCGGCGCACACTGGCGCCTCGTGCCCTGGACTTTTTCGTCATGAGCAAGCAGCCCCGCCCGGCTCGCGAGCAGGCGCCCGGCCGGCGCCGCGCGGCCGCCCCGGCGCTCGCCCTCATGCTGCTGCCGGTGCTGGCCGCCGCGGGCGATATCTACAAGTGGACGGACGAACACGGCCGGGTGCACTACGGCGATCGGCCCGGCGCGGACGCGGCCCAGAGCGTCGACGTGCGACCCGCTGCGCCACCCTCGCCCTCGCCCGACAGCTCGCGACGCGCCGTCAGGCGCCAGCGGCTGCTGGAGGTATTCGCCGAGGAACGTGCCGAGCGTACGGCCGAGGCGCGGGCCGAACGCCTGCAGCGGGAGCAAAGACGACGCAACTGCGAGCTGGCGCGCCGGCAGCTCGCCGACTACGAGCACGCCGCCTACATCTACGACGAGGACGACAGCGGCCAGCGGCGCATTCTGGGCGACGACGAACATGCCGCGCTGCTGAGCCGGGCCCGCGACGCCGTGAGCGCGTGGTGTCGCTGAGCCCGCGGGACGGCGCCGACACGACGGTCGCCTCGGCCGCTGCCCGCCAGGGCTTGCGACCGCAATTCGTAAGCTATTGTATGCCTGTTATTTTTTAACGAATCGTTGTAACATCCCGATGGCTTTGTCTGGCCCGCCTGCCGTTGGGGAACGATGAAAAAGAAAGTCTGGCAGAAGGACTGGTTCGCAGGGCTTGCGATCTCACTGTTCTTCTTCGGTGCAATTTATCTGTTTCACAGTGATCTGCTTCAGACCATGGAGCGGATGGGCTACGACTTCGGCGTCAACGTCGCCGCGCGGGATCCGGGCGATCAGGTGGCCGTCGTCGCCATCGACGATCAGAGCATCAAGAAATTCGGGCGCTGGCCCTGGTCGCGCGAGATCATCGCGCAGATGGTGGACCAGCTGCTCGCCGGCGGCGCCAAAGTGGTCGGCCTGACCATCCTGTATTCGGAACCCCAGCTCGATCCCGGCCTGAAGCTGCTGCGCGAGCTGCAATCCGAATACGCGCGCTCGAGCGCAACGGATCCCGCCTTCGCCGAGCGGCTCGCGCAGGCCGAATCGGCGCTCGACGCCGACAGCCGGCTCGCCCACAGTCTCGAGCAGGCCGGCAACGTGGTCCTGGCCATGGAGTTCGTTCCCGGCGATCCGATCGGCAACCCCGACGCTCCGCTACCGGACTACATCGCCCGCTTCGCGCTCGAGAATGTCGATGACCCGTCCGGGGACGGCATTCCCCCGCTGCAGACGCTCGCTGCGGTACCACCCATCGCCCAGCTCGGCACGCCGGCGCGCGGCATCGGCCACCTGCTCAACCTGCTGGACGTCGACGGCGGCGTGCGCGCCGAGGCGCTCGTGCTCGCCTATTACGACAAACTGTTCGCGTCCCAGTCGCTGCTCATCGCCGCGAGCAGCCTCAATCTCGGTGTCGGCGACATCAAGGTGCACCTCGGCGACAGCATCGAGCTCGGCCGGCTGCGTATCAAGACCGACCCCGCGCTGCGGATGCAGACGTTTTTCTATCGCGGCGTCAATGATCGTCCTGCTTTCGAAGTCGATTCGTTTTACGACGTCGCGCTCGGCAACATCCCGGCCGAGAACTACCGGGGCAAGATCGTGCTCATCGGTCCGACGGCGTTCGGGCTCGGCAGCTCGCTGGTCACGCCGGTCGACGAGAACACCGCGCCCGTCCTCATCATGGCGCACAACGTCGCCAGCATCCTGAACGAGGATTTCTTCATCTCGCCCGGCTGGGCCGGGTGGGTGGAATTCCTGGTGCTGGCGCTCGTGGCCGGCTACCTGATCGCGCTGCTGCCGCGTCTGAAAGCCGGAATCGCCTTCGCCATGTCGGGCGGGCTCATCGCCGTGCTGGTCGTCACGGAGCTGATGCTGATGAAGACCCAGGCCATGTGGCTGCAGCTGTTCAGCGCGGCGACACTGCTCGCCGTCGGCCACCTGCTCATCACGACCATGCGCTTCCTCGTCACCGAGGCGGGCAAGCTGCGCTCCGACACGGAGTCGGCCGAGAGCAACAAGAACCTCGGCCTCGCCATGCAGCAGCAGGGTCAGCTCGACATGGCCTTCGAGCGCTTCCGCCGCGTTCCGCTCGACGACGGCATGATGGACACGCTCATGGTGCTGGCGAGCGATTACGAGAAGAAGCGCCAGTTCAACAAGGCCAACGCCGTGTACCAGTACATGGCGACCTACAATCCGAAGTTCCGCGATCTCGAGGCACGCATGACCCGCGCCAAGGCGGCCGAAGAAACGATCATCTTCGGCGGTGCGCGGGCGAGCACCGCCGGCGGCACGATGATCCTGGAAGGCGGCGGTGTCGAGAAGCCGATGCTCGGGCGCTATCAGGTCGAAAAAGAACTCGGCAAAGGCGCCATGGGAATCGTTTATCTGGGGCGCGACCCGAAGATCAACCGCGTCGTCGCCATCAAAACCATGGCGCTGTCGCAGGAGTTCGAAGCGGACGAGCTAGAAGAGGTCAAGACGCGCTTTTTCCGCGAAGCTGAAACCGCCGGCCGGCTCAACCATCCCAACATCGTGCAGATTTACGATGTCGGCGAGGAGCACGATCTAGCCTACATCGCGATGGAGTTCCTGGAAGGCCACGATCTCACGGCGTACGTGAAACAGGACAACCTGCTGCCGCTGCCGCTGGTCATGGGCATCATCTACAAAGCGGCCATGGCGCTCGACTACGCACACAAACTGAACGTCGTGCACCGGGACATCAAACCGGCCAACATCATGTACGATCCCAAGGCGAAACAGGTCAAGCTCACCGACTTCGGGATCGCCCGCATCACGGACTCGAGCAAGACCAAGACCGGCATGGTACTAGGCACGCCCTCGTACATGTCCCCCGAGCAATTGTCGGGCAAGAAGGTCGATGGCCGCTCGGACCTGTTCTCTCTCGGAGTGACCTTGTATCAACTGGTATCGGGCAAACTGCCGTTCTCGGGCGACTCCATGGCGACCTTGATGTACAAAATTGCCAACGAGCCGCACCCCGATCTGAACGCGGTCAAGCCCGAGCTCGCCAAGACCAAGCCGTGTCTCGCCAGCATCATCAACAAGGCACTGGACAAGAATATCGATCAACGCTACCAGGCGGGGGCGGAGATGGCGCGCGATCTGCAGCAATGCGCCAAGCAGGGCACGGCGTAGTCCACTCATGGACCTGCGCCACGTGCTGGAGGTGATCAACCTCTCGGATACGGGGCGCAAGCGACCGCACAACGAAGACAGCTGCGTATCGGACACGAGCATCGGTCTTGCCGTCATCGCCGACGGCATGGGGGGCTACAAGTCCGGGGAAGTCGCCAGCGCCATCGCCGTGATGCGTATCCTGCTCGATGTGCGCAACGGCCTGAAATCCCTCAGACGCGACCCGCCGCGCGACGGGGAGCTGTCCGCGGAAGCCGAGCTCGTGCGCCAGGCGATCAACGAGGCCACTACCGGCATCTACCACACCGCGCAGACCGAACCGCAGTGCCAGGGTATGGGTACGACCGTCGTCGCGATCCTGTTTCACGACGACAAAGTGGTCATTGCACACGTCGGTGATTCACGGCTGTATCGCATGAGAAGCAATAATTTTCAACAACTTACGATAGATCACTCGCTCATCCAGGAACTCATCGACCGGGGATTCTTCACCCCCGAGGAGGCGGCGGAGAACACGCCCAAGAACCTGGTGACCCGGGCCCTGGGCATCGACGCGCAGGTACAGGTGGACGTCCACGAGGAGCCGGTTCAGCCGGGCGATATCTATCTGCTGTGCACCGACGGCCTCAATGATATGGTAGCTGATGAAGAAATTCGCTTAACCCTAAGTAAATATAGTGCTAATCTTGTCGCCGCGGCTCATGAGCTTATCCGGCTTGCGAACCAAAATGGCGGCAAAGACAATATCTCGGTGATCCTGGCGCGCCCGCGTGAACGATTCCCGGCTCATCGCCATTGGTACAGAAAATTCACCGGTTGATACAGTTTGACGTCAGCGGACTTGGGAAAGACTGATGGCTAAGCTAGTACTGAGCTTGAACGGTGTGGTTCAGGGGGAGCACGAGCTCACGAAGGAGCGGACCACTATCGGCCGCAAACCCGACAACGACATCCAGATCGACAATCTGGCGGTCAGTGGGAAACACTCCCTGATCATCACCATCCTCGACGACTCCTTCCTCGAGGATCTCGGCAGCACCAATGGCACCTACGTCAACGGCAAGCTCATCAAGAAGCATGCCCTGAAGGACGGTGACGTCATCGGCGTCGGCAAGCACGAGATCAAGTACGTCAACGAACACGCGTCCGCCGACGACGAGGACTTCGAGAAGACCATGATCATCCGCCCCGGCTCCGCCAGCGCTGCGGTCGCTGTGGCGAAAGCTGCGGAAAGCGCCGGTGTGCAGGCGGTGAAAGCGGCGCCGGCACCGGCCGCGGCGACGGCACCCGCCCCCGCCATGCCGCTCGGCAAGCTGCATGTACTGAACGGGCCGATCGCCGGCAAGGAGCTCGAGCTCACCAAGGCGCTGATCACGCTCGGCAAGCCGGGCGTGCAGGTGGCAGTCATCTCGCGCCGCCCGCAGGGCTATTTCCTCACTCACATCGAGGGGGACGGGAAGAACGACAACTTCCCGATCGTCAACGGCAAGCCCATCGGCCCCCAGGCCTACTCCATGAAGAGCGGCGACGTCATCGAGCTCGCCAGCATCAAGATGGAATTTTCCCTGACCCGCTGAGCCGTGCAGCCGCCGCTGCCGGTCCGCGCGGCGCTATTTGGTCTTGTGCGTGAACACGCCGTCCCAATCCTCGCCCGGCGGGTGCTCCCGGAAATGACTGATGCGGCCGACGTACATGTCGTACAGGGCCGGTGAGGCGGAGCTCTTGCCCAGATTCAGGAATTGCAGCTCCGCCATGTCCCACTGCTGGGAACGGTAATACTTCAGCGCCTGACGATAGAGCTTGAGCTCGTCGGCGAGCGGCTTGGACACCGCGCCGGCCGGCCCGAGCGGCTCGAAGATGGCGACGGGCTCGTCCTTGCCCTTCACCCGCACACGATCGAGCTCACGATAGGCATAGTCCGGGACGGCTGCGCGCGTCGTCTCGCTGACGATGATCGACACGCCGTAGGTCTTGGTCAGTCCTTCGAGACGGGAACCCAGGTTCACCGCGTCGCCCATGACGGTATAGGCCATGCGGAACTCCGATCCCATGTTGCCCACGCTCATGGCACCGGTGTTGATACCGACGCCGATGTGGATCTCGGGCCAGGAGCGCTTGGCAAACTCGGTATTGATCTCGTCGATGCGGGCCAGCATCTGCATGCCCGACTCGAGCGCGTGCCGGGCATGATCGGGATCTTCGAGCGGCGCGCCCCAGAAAGCCATGATGGCGTCGCCCATGTACTTGTCGATCGTCCCCCGATTCTCGTGGATGACGTGCGTCATGGGGGTGAGGAAATGGTTCATCAGCTCGGCTAGCTCTTTTGGATTGAGCCCCTCGGAAATGGTGGTGAAACCACGCACGTCCGAAAACAATACGGTGAGCTCGCGGCTGTCCGCTTCGAGCGAATACGCCTCCGGATCGCGGCTCATCTCGTCGACCAGCTCGGGCGGCACGTACTGCCCGAACAGGCTGGTCAACTGCCGCTTGCCGCGCGTCTCGATGAAGTAGCCGTAGGACATGTTCAGGAGGAACATCAGGCCGATCATCATCACGCCGGAAGCGATCGGCAGTACCAGGTTGCCATAGGACCACACCGCCTGATTGATGGCGATCGAACCGATGAGCACCACCACGGTGACCACGGTCGCCATCAGCGGGCTCTGGAACGGCAGTACCAGAGCCAGGATGAGCCCGACGATGGTGAGGATGATGAATTCCGCCCCGAGCGTGTAAGCCGGCTTCTCCTTCATCTTTCCGTCGATGATGCCGGCGATGAGATTCGCGTGGATCTCGACCCCCGGGTAGACGTTCTGCACGGGCGTGGAACGCAGATCGAGCAGACCCGGCGCGGTCGTTCCCACCAGCACGATGCGCCCGTCGAGCATGCCGGGATCGACCGTACCGTGCAGCACGTCGGTCGCGGCGACGTAGGGAAAGCTCCCCTGCCCGCCGCGATACGGGATGAGCGTCTGCACGCGCTCGTCGACCGGAATCGAGCGGTTGCCAATCGCGAGCCATTCCAGGCCCGAGTAATCCCGTTTCGCGCCCCAAGGCACCGGCGCGAAGCGCGGGGTCACCTGATCGATGTGCAAGGCCACGCGCGCCACCGCCAGCGACAGGGCCTCGTAGTAGGCGCCGTCGTACTCATAGAGCAACGGTACGCGGCGCACGATACCGTCACCGTCCGTCGATGGCAGGAAATGCCCCGCGGCGGCGGCGTTTTTCTGCAGGATATCCAGGTTTGCCCCGTAACCGGCGGCCTGACGGAAAGCCACCTTGCGACCCGCGAAGGTGCCCGCGATCAGGGTCGGCGGCGGCAAGGCGCCGATCTTTTCCGCTTCGCCGTCCGGGCGCGGCGGATTGAAATAATAACCGAGGACTACCGGATAGCGCCCGATGGTCTCGGCGAATATGCGGTCGTAGTCGAGGCTGGTGCGCAGCTCGGCCAGCTTGTCCTGGAACGGCTTGACCGCGGCCAGCTCGCCCTTGGCCAGCCGGTCGAGGACCAGCAGGCCGGAGCTGTCGTCGGCCTCCGCGAACACGACGTCGAAAGCCACGACGGCTACCTGGTACTTCTCGAACAACTGCTCGACGAGGCTGGCGATCTTGTCCCGTGGCCAGGGCCAGCGGCCTTCGGCCGTCAGGCTCCGCTCGTCGATGTCGACGATGACGATGCGATCATCGGGCTCGGATTTCGTGGTGACGACGACCCGCGCGTCGTAAGCGAGGTTCTCCATCTGGTCGATGAAGGGCAGATCGATCCAGACCAGATCGATCAGAAAGAACGCCAGCACGGACAGGCTGAGGGCGATACGAATACCCTGACGACGGATTTTCTCGACTAGCATGGTCGTCAACCGGCGTGCTGCCGTGCGCGCCGCGCCTGTCTCCCCCGGGTCATGCCCCGCCGGCAATGCTAGCAGACGTGTACGACCGACCACCACCGGGACGGCACGCCCGTAGCGGATGCGGCGCGCTGCGGCCGTACCGGCGGTTCACGGTGGGCGACCCGGCGTCTTTGCACCGGGCGCCTGCCGCCGCGGGATTGTTCCGGGGCGTTGCCGACCAGGTTCGGAAGGGCACGAAATCGCGCCCGCGGCGGGTGTACGCGACCTCACGGGCTCCCGCGGCACCAGCCGGGGCGACGCGACCATGGCGACCCCCGCGCCGTGCCTGATTCAAGAGCGCTCAGCGCACACTCTCGCGCGCGTCCGCCAGGAAGTCGGCGAAGATCTTTTCGAGCGCCTCGGCGAAGGCGGCGATCGCGCTGTCGAAATCCTCGCCGGCGGGCACCTCGGCGGCATAATCGCGTACCAGCACGAGGCCGTGGCCATCGCGTTCCAGCTGCAGCTCGATCTCGACCACCGCCGCCCGCTCGCCGCTCAGCCGGCGTTCGAAGCGCCGCAGACGCCCGCTCACGACCAACTCGGCAGGCGCATCGGTGCCGCCGATCACCATGGGTGAGGCACCCGCCAGACGCAGGTACTGGATGAGCTGTGCCTGCACCAGCCGCGGCGGGCTTTCGGCCCAGAAGTGATAATGCTGCTGCTGCAGCGTGACGTCCGCGGCATCATCCACGTAGAGCAGCGCACGTTCGCTGCGCAGCCCGTCTGCGCGCAGGGCACGAACGACGATCGCAGCATCGGTGAGCTGCGCGCCCGCCACGGGCCGGGGATCCGGCAAGCGGAAGAACACGTCGGCGGGCACGGGCGGCGCCTTGGCGCAGCCACCCGCTACGGCGGCGCACAGCAGTGCGACTATCAGCGCGCGCGAGCTCATTTCTCCCCTCGTTCGGTCGGCGGCGAGCTGCCGAGCAGCAGCCCCGGGTTCTCTCGTATCTGGCGCGTGAATTCGTGCAGATTCCGGGCGCTGCCATCGAGGTGATACATCACCGTCTCGACGTGCTCGGCAACGCTGCGCAGGCTCTCGCGCAGGTCCGCGCTCGCCGCCTGGGTATTCGCGACCGCGCCGCTCAGGGGGCCCTTGTTCTCCTCGACCACCTTGTCCAACTCGCTCAGCACGTGATGCATCGTCGCGCGCGCTTCGTCGGTACGTGCGATCAGCTCCTCCAGCCCCTTAGAAGCGCGGTCGACGTTGCCCAGGATATCGGCGACGTGCCGCTGGTTCTGATCGCCGAGCAGGCGCTGCAGCCGGCCCGCACTGTCGTCGAGCCGGGCGAGGGTGCTCTTGAGGGCGCCGATCAGCTCGGGATCGTCAATCCGTCCGTGCAGCGAATGGATGAACGGCCGGATGGTCGACGCCGACAGATCCGTGTATTCCGTGGCGAGCTCTGAAATACGCGAATTCAGGTTACGCAGCAACGGCCGCAGATCGCTCTCCGACATGCCCTGGAAATACGACGCGAAATCATTGATCGCCGCAAACAGATTGACCTGGTCCTGGCCGCGAATCTCCGACTCTGGTTCGACGAGCCTGCTGCTGTCGCCGCCCTCGATCTCGATGGACACGGCCGACAGCAGTCCCGAGGCGACGATTTTGGCCACACTGTCATCCGGGATCGGCCAGTTGCGCTCGACGCTGAAATCGACCCGATAGCGCAATCTGTCGCCGCCACGGTCCGGGCTGACCGACTCGACCTGGCCGACCTGGTAACCCTCGTAGAAGACGCCCGTGCCGTACTTGATGCCGGCCACATTGCTGTAGTAGACGAAATACCCGTCGGCCGGTCCCGAACGCCCGGTGATGAGGTAGAGCATCACCATCAGCGCCATGCCCATGACCAGCACGAACGCGCCGACGACGAGATAGTTGACGTTGTCACGTTTCATTCAGACGTGCCCTTCCGTTAGCCGGTGCAGATACGCGTCGGCATCGATTTCTTCGCTGCGCGGGCGTCGGTTCAGCAGATCCTGCACACGCACGTTGTCGGACTTGCGCACCTGCGCCACCGTCCCGCTCATGAGTATACGGCCCGAATCGAGAACGGTGATCCGGTCGGCGATCTTGAAGGCGCTTTCGAGCTCGTGAGTCACCACCACGATGGTCATCTTCATGGCATCGCGCAGGCGCAGGATGAGCTCGTCCAGCTCGGCCGCCACCACCGGATCGAGTCCGGCCGAGGGTTCGTCGAAAAACAGCAGCTTCGGGTCCATCACGATCGCCCGGGCCAGTGCCGCGCGCTTGATCATGCCGCCCGAGAGCTGCGCCGGCATGAGATTCTCGAAGCCGCCCAGGTTCACGACCTCGAGCTTCATCCGCGCCATGATCGCCATGGTGCGTTCATCGAGATCGGTGTGCTCGCGCAGGGGCAACTGTACGTTCTCACCGACGGTCAGGGAACTGAACAGGGCGCCGCCCTGGAATGCGACACCCATGTTCCGGCGCAACGCGAGGATCTCCTCCGCCGTGGCGGTGGTGATATCACGGCCGAGCAGCCGGATCGAACCGGCCGTCGGCAGGTGCAGTCCGAGCAGGTGCCGCAGCAGGGTGCTCTTGCCCGAGCCGCTGCCGCCCATGATGATCATGATTTCGCCCTCGCGGACGTTCATGTTCACGTCCTCGAGGATCCTGCGCTGGCCGTAGTGCGTGACCAGCCCGCACACCTCGATGGCGTTGTTGACCGCGGACTCGCTCATCAGCGATTCAGGAAGTAGGTGAACACCATGTCGGCGATCACGATGTACGAAATCGCCATCACGACCGAGCGGGTCGTCGCCCGGCCAACACCCTCCGCCCCGCCCGTGACGGAGAATCCATTGCTGATGCCGACCACCGTGATGATCAGGGCGAAAACGAGGCTCTTCGTGAGCCCCTGCACGATGTCATCGACCACCAGCACCTCGATGCTGCGGTCGATGTAGGCGGAGTAGCTCAGGCCGAGTTCGAGATTGCAGAACACCGCCCCGCCCAACATGCCGCTCAGATCGGCGAGGAAGGTCAGACTCGGGACCATGATGAGCATCGCGATGAGCACCGGGGCGACGAGAAAGCGGACCGGGTTGATACCCATGACCCGCAGCGCGTCGATCTCCTGGGAGACCTGCATGGTCCCGATCCGGGCGGCGAGCGCCGATCCGGACCGGCCCGCCACCAGCACACCCGTGATGAGCGGCGCGAACTCGCGGGTGACCGACAGCGCGATACCGAGCACCACCTGGGACTCCGCGCCGAAGGTCTTCAGGGTGGCGATTCCCTGGATGGCGAGCATGATGCCGACCGCGAACGACAGAATCGAGACGATCGGAATGGCGGCGACACCGATCGTCATCATCTGCTGGAAAGTCGCCGAGATGCGCACCGGCTGGCGAAAGAACGCGCCGGCAATGATCCAGTAGACGCTCTCGACGGTCAGCGCCAGGAAGTAACCGTATTCCTCGACCGCCTGGACAGTGGTGCGGCCAATGCTTTCGACGGAGGCGCGCAGCGACAGGCCGTCTGCGTCAGCCATCCTGGCGCACGCGCTCCTCTACGGTGGCATGGATCGGAAAGACCTTGTCGAGGCGGGCAAGCTGCAGCACGCTCATGGCGGCGTCGCTGACGCCGACCAGACCGAAACGCAGGCTCGCTTTCTTCGCGGTCTGGTAACCCTCGACCAGGCTCGCCACACCGGAGCTGTCGATGTAGGTGACCGCCGCCAGATCGACCAGGACGTGGCGGCGCGACTTCAGGCAATCGAGAATGGCCGCGCGCGCGTCCGGTGAACAGGATAGGTCGACGTCACCGGTAAGCTCGACTATCGCGTAGCCCTGCTCTTCGCGCACCTTGTAGGTCATGCCATCGTTCCCTTTCGGCGCCGGCCCGGCGGCTTCGGTCAACCGTCGCGAGCCAGCTTTTTTTTCATGCGCACGAAGTTGCCGGCCACCCCATCCAGGTGGCCGTATACGCACTCGTCCATAATTTCCCGGATGAAATGGGTCCCGAGCCCTCCCGGGCGCAGATCCGCGAGCTCCCGCGGGCGGATCGCGCCACAGTCCACAGGCGCGGCGAAATCCTTCAGGACCACCTCAAGCTCGCTGCCATTATTGTGGATCTCCAGAAGAATTTCACCTGACTTGTCGCCCTTGTAGGCGTGCTGAATGATGTTCATGCAGGCTTCGTTGACGGCAATCACCACTTCGTTCGCGGCGCCGACCCCGAATCCGGCCCGCTCGGCCACCGTCCGCACCTCGGCACGTACCATCTTGAGCTGTTCGGGGTCCGCCTCGAAACGCATCTCGAGCAGGCGCGCGACGTCGTTCAAGGGCGGCACTCGATGGCCATCAGCGTGATGTCGTCGTGTTGGCTCGCCTCGCTTGCCCGGATTTCGGCGACGATGTTCGCCAGCCGTTCGCGCGCCTTCAGCCGGGCCGCGGAAACGATCAGATGGCGCAGGCCGTCCACGTCCAGACGGCCACCACCGTCGATGGTTGCCTCCGTCACGCCGTCGGTGAACAGGTACAGACAGCCGCCGTCCAGCACCAGCGTCGTGGTCGGGAACTCCACGCCGGGCACGATCCCGAGCGGTGGCGCCTCCGCGGGCAGCTCCCGGAACGAGCCGTCCGGCGCATGGTAGAGCGGTGGCTGGTGACCTGCGTTCGCCAGCCAGATCCATCCCGTCGCCGGCTCGATGAAGCCGGTGACGATGGTCACGAACATGCCGTGCGACGCGGTTTCGAAGAGCTCGTCGTTGACCTCGGCGAGCAAGCGCCCCGGATCCCGGGTCCGCTTGGCGAGGCAGCGCAGCAGGCTGCTGGTCTTGGCCATCAGCAGTGCGGCATTCATACCCTTGCCGGAGACGTCCGCGAGGTTGAAGTAGATGTTGCCGTCATCGAGCAGCAGAAAGTCGTAGAAATCCCCTGAAACCTCCAGGGCCGGGAGGTTGACGCCGGTGACGGGAAAATCATCGTTGGCGGGGGCCGGGAGCAGATCGAGCTGGATCTCACGGGCGAGCTCGAGCTCCTTGCGCACGCGCTCCTGCTCGATCAGGGCATCGGCCATGCGCGCATTATGAATTGCCAGGGCCGCCGACGATGCGATGACCGTCACGAGGTGCATATCGCGGGCGCTGAACAGGCCGTCACCCGAACGCTTGTTGATGAGCTCGAGCGCGCCGACACACGTCTCCTGCACCATCAGCGGCGCACACAGAATGGACCGGGTCACGAAGCCTGTGCCGGCGTCGACAGCGGCGGCGAAATCCGGATCCTTGGCCACGTCGCGCACCATCTGCGCGGCACGCTCGCGGATCGTCTTGCCCACGATACCCTGGTTGGCGTCGAGCCGCAGACCGGTGATATCGACCGGACCGGCGCACTCGCGGCAGACCAGCTCGGTATCGCCGTTCTCGAGCAGGAATATCGAGGCAGCCTCCGCATCGAGGTAGACCATGAATCGCTCGATGGCGATGTCCAGCGTCTCGTCGATATTGAGCGAGCCCGTAAATCCCTGCGTGACCTCCGCGAGCAGGCGCGCCTGACGTTCGAGCGCGGCAATCTCGGCCTCGGCGCCCGCAAACAGATCCTGGATGTCGCGTGAGCTCATGCGCTGTCGCCCTCAGGGCGCCATGCGGCGCACACACTCCAGATAGGCGGCCTCGTCCGGCGCCGTGCCGCGGCGTTGCGCCTGCCACAGCACCTGCCCGAGACATTCCATCAGCCGGTGCTCCAGGGCGTGCGCATGCGTAAACCGCGGGCGTGCGGCCGTGACCAGGGCGGCGATGCCCGGTGGCCGGTCGGTCGACAGCTGCTCCTGGATGGCAACGTGCATCCCCATGTGCAGAAACGGATTCGTCTGTCCGGCCCCCGGCGGGAACTCGGCGGCCACAGCCGCCTGCGGGTCTTCCAGCAGCGCATGATACTCGGGGTGAGCCGCCACGACCTGCACGATCAACGCCGCGAGCGGCTCCAGCGGCAGACCGCAACGGTGGCGCTGCCACGCTTGTACGATGACCTGTCGCGCCTCGCTGCGGTCCTGGAACAGCATGCACGCAGTATAGGAAATCCGGCGGTAACGGTCCGTTCCGATCTCGGCTCAGGCGCGCGCCGGCCGGCGCCGCGGGCTCGCAGACCCGCTACCAGCCTGCCGGTCCGGCCATGCACACAGATCCCGGATCGGGCAGGATTCACAGCGCGGCCGGCGCGCCGTGCAGGTGTAACGCCCGTGCAGGACCAGCCAGTGGTGCGCGTTTTGCCGGAACTCGGCCGGGACCGCGCGCAGCAGCGCCTTCTCGACCGCCAGCGCCGTCGCACCCGGTGCCAGCCCGGTACGGTTGGCCACGCGGAAAATATGCGTGTCGACGGCGATCACCGGTTCGCCGAACACGGTGTTGAGCACCACGTTGGCGGTCTTGCGGCCCACGCCGGGCAACGCCTCCAGCGCCGCCCGGTCACGCGGCACCGCACCGCCGTGCCGCTGCACGAGCAGGCGGCTGGTGGCGACGATGTTGCGCGCCTTGGTATTGAACAGCCCGATGCTGCGGATCAGCGCCCGCACACGGCGTTCGCCCAGACGGCACATCGCCACGGCATCGGGCGCGGCGGCGAACAACTGCGGCGTCACGCGGTTGACGCTGGCGTCGCTGGCCTGCGCGGAGAGGATCACGGCGACCAGCAGCTCGAAGGGATTCGCATACGCGAGCTCCGTACGCGGTTCGGGATTGAGCTCGCGCAAGCGGCTGAACAGCGCGCGGCACGCGGCTGGTTTCAACGGCCCGGCGTCCCGGCCCGGTGCGTCGCACCGAACATGTTGCGGGCCGCGGCCAGCAGGCCGAAGGCGATGAGCCCGCCGGCGGGCAGGGTCACGAGCATCAGGCCCGCCGCCGGCACAGGCGCGGCGAGCGCGCCGCTCAGCAGATAACCGTCCCCGAACACACGGCCGTGGCCGATCAGCTCGCGACCGACCGCGAGCACCGCAGTCGTGACCAGCACGCGCCCGGCGCAGGCGAGCGCGGCGGCCGTCGCCTGCCTGACACCGGCCCGCGCCGCCGGCCCCTGCGCGCCGTCGAATACCAGCGCGTTGACGGCCAGCACCGCGACATAGGGCCCCAGTGCCGCGTGCAACGCATACAGCCAGGCCTGCAGCAGCAGGTCGATGCAGCTCACCACCGACGCGGCAATGATCAGGTGCTGCACCAGGCGCAGCTCGCGCACCGTCCAGCGCCGCAGCAGGGCGCCGAGGGCCGCCGTCGCGACCAGGGTCAGGCCCAGCACGACGGCCACGGCGACACCTTTGATCGCCGTATCGGACAGGGCTATCAGCGGGCTGAGACCGAGCGCGCGTACGAACAGGGGATGATGGTGCCGGGGCGTCGCAGACATGAGCAATGGTCGCGGGCTTGGGAGTCGGAAAAGCGCGGGCAGCGCGCTCCATTATACTGTCGGCCGGCTCTCATCCCCGGATCGCTAGCGGTGACCCCCTCCCTGCTCATGCTCAAACGCGGCGAAGACCGCCGCCTGCGCGCCGGTCATGCCTGGGTGTTCTCGAACGAGGTCGACACCGGGCGCACGCCGCTGACCGCCTTCGCAGCGGGCGATCCGGTGACGATTGCCGGCGCCTCCGGCCAGGTGATCGGCAGCGGCTACGTGAATCCGGCGAGCCTGATTTGCGCGCGCGTGCTCAGCCGCGATCCCGCCGTACCGTTCGACGATCGGCTGCTGCGCCGGCGCATCGTGGATGCCCTCGCCCTGCGCGACAGACTGTATGGCGAACCGGCCTATCGGCTGGTCTACGGTGAAGGTGACGGTCTGCCAGGGCTGGTCGTCGACCGCTACGGCGAGCACCTGGCGATGCAGATCTCCACGGCGGGCATGGAGCGGCGCCGCGAGACCCTGACCGCGATCCTGGCCGAACTGCTGCAGCCGGCGTCGATCCTGATGCGGAACGACGCCCCGGTGCGCGCGCTCGAGGGGCTGGGCGCGTACGTCGAAGACGCGCTCGGCCATACCCCGGACACGGTCCGCCTGGAGGAGGCCGGGCTGAAATTCGACGTGCCGCTGCGCAGCGGCCAGAAGACGGGCTGGTTCTTCGACCAGCGCGACAACCGGCTCGCCGTCGATGAACGCCTGGTGGCCGGCCGGCGGGTGCTGGACGTGTTCAGCTACGTAGGTGCCTGGGGACTGCGCGCCGCCGCCGCGGGAGCCGCGGCAACCGTGTGCGTGGACGCCTCGCCGCAGGCCGTGTCCCTGCTCGCCGGCAACGCCCGGCTCAACGGACTGGAGGACCGTGTCCAGGTCGTCCAGGGCGAAGCGTTCGCCATGCTGCGCAGTCTGCACGAGGCGCGTGAACGCTTCGATGTCGTCATCCTCGATCCACCGGCCTTCATCAAGCGCCGGCGTGAACACAAGAGCGGCCTGCAGGGCTATCGTCACCTGCATCGCGCCGCGCTGCGCCTGCTGGCCGACGACGGCATCCTGGTCACCTCCTCGTGCTCCTGGCACCTGGACCGCGACGAATTCCGCAACATCCTCCGTGCCAGCGCCCTGCAGGCGGGTGTCGACCTGCAGATCATTCGCCAGGGCGCGCTCGCCGCGGACCACCCGGTGCATCCGGCGATCCCGGAGACCGACTACCTCAAGAGCTGCACCTGCCGGGTGCGCAGCCGCTGA
>JADZEE010000026.1 GCA_020850735.1 Gammaproteobacteria bacterium
GCGGTGAATGCGGCTGAAGCCGCACCTACGGGTGTACCGGCAATGCATTGGCGGGACGGTCGGCGATGTTGTAGGGCCGGCTTCAGCCGGCCGGGACGGTGGGTGTCGGCGCCAGGCGGTGAATGCGGCTGAAGCCGCACCTACGGCCGCACCTACGGGCGCAACCTACGGATGTACCGGCAATGCATGGGCGGGACGGTCGGCGATGTTGTAGGGCCGGCTTCAGCCGGCCGGGGCGGTGGGTGTCGGCGCCAGGCGGTGAATGCGGCTGAAGCCGCACCTACGGGCGCAACCTACGGGGATCTCCCGGCAACGCCCGGGTGGTTGTAGGGCCGGCTTCAGCCGGCCGGGACGGTGGTCGATAGCGGGGCGGTGAATGCGGCTGAAGCCGCACCTACGGGTGTACCGACAATGCGTGGGCGGGACGGTCGGGGATGTTGTAGGGCCGGCTTCAGCCGGCCGGGGCGGTGGGTGTCGGCGCCAGGCGGTGAATGCGGCTGAAGCCGCACCTACGGGTGTACCGGCAATGCATTGGCGGGACGGTCGGCGATGTTGTAGGGCCGGCTTCAGCCGGCCGGGACGGTGGGTGGCGGCGCCAGGCGGTGAATGCGGCTGAAGCCGCACCTACAGCCGCACCTACGGCCGGGACGGTGGCGCTGGCGGCGCCTCAGCCGCCATCGCTCCCGGCGACGAGCTCCTGCGCGCAGCGGCAGGCCAGATCGATCAGCAAGGGCGTCAGCTCGCGCGCGGTCTGGGTCTCGTGACGGGTGTGCACCCAGCCGAGATAGGTCAAGCCGCGCGCCGTCAGGAACAGCGGCAGGCTGGCCAGCGCCGCATCGCTGAGCGGCCGATGGCTGCGGTAGCCTTCGATCAACGCCGACCTCACGTCGGCGTAATAGTCCTCGCGGACGTGGAAATACAGCGCCGTGGCCAGCTCGAACAGATGCCAGCCGAATCCGGCGTCGTCGAAATCGAGCAGCAACAGCCGGTCGCCGGCGAGCATCACGTTGTCGGGGCTCAGATCGGCGTGGATCATGCTGTAGCCGGCGGCTGAGCTGTCCTGTGCCAGCAGTCCCGCGTGCACGCGTGCGCGCGCCGTCTCGATGAGCGTACGCTGCGCGTCGGTGAGCGCCGCAAGCTCCCAGAAGCGCCCCCAGAACGGCGCTTCGCCGGTCAGTCCCTGCGCGTCCCAGGCATGACGGGTGAAGCCGGGCGGCGGGGTCCAGGTGCTCGCCTGGTTGTGCAGGCGGGCGCACAGCTGCCCCATGGCGTGGAACATCCGCCGCAACCCGGGCAGGTCGTGCGCGAGGGATTCGCCCGCCGCGCCTATGGGTCTGCCGTCGATCCACTCGAACAGATCGATCTGGCGCGGTTCGGGGACGGTGTCACAGGCGACCGTCTCGAACAGGCCGGCGCTCACACCCGCCTTGACCACGGGCACGTCGATGCCCGCCTGCGCGAGCGCCTGCATCCATTGCAGTTCGGATCGCAACGCGGCGTCGCTGTGATAACCGTGCCGGTGGATGCGCAGTGCATAGCGACCGCCGTCGGGCGCGTCGACCCGGAACACCGCGTTCTCGCGCATCTTCACCAGCGTGACGCGGGCGTCGGTGATACCCCAGTGCGGCAGGGCCGCCAGCGCGAGCTCGCACAGGCGCGCGGCCTGTTGCTCCGGCGCCAGCGCGTAGAAGTCCGTCATTGCGGATCGCGCTCGATCCGTCCCAGCACCTCGTCGAGCGTCGCCAGCAGCAGGTCGGCATCGCCGCGCGAGAACGGCATCGGCGGACGGATCTTGAGCACGTTGTCGTGCGGGCCGATGCGCCCCATCAGCACGCCGCGATCCTTCATCATGTTGATCGTGCGGTGCGCCTCGCCGGCGGCCGGAAGACGGGTTTCGCGGTCGCACACCAGTTCCGCGCCGATCCACAATCCGTGCCCGCGTACGTCGCCGATGAGTCGATGGCGGTCCTGCATGGCGCGCAGCCCGGCCCGGACGTACTCGCCCACCACCCGCGCATTGTCGACGAGGTTCTCGGCGTCGATCACGTCCAGCACGGCGTTGCCGACGGCACACGACACCGGGTTGCCGCCGAAGGTGTTGAAGTACATGACCTGCGCGCGGAATTCCTCGAGCAGATCCGCGCGTGTGACCACCGCCGCCAGTGGGTGGCCGTTGCCCATCGGTTTGCCCAGGGTGACGATATCGGGCACCACCGCGTCGATTTCGTAGCCCCACATGCGCCCGGTGCGTCCGAATCCGGCCTGCACCTCGTCGGCAATGTACAACCCGCCCGCCTCGCGCACGTGGCGGACGGCCTGCTCCATGAACCCGGGGGGCACGACCGGCAGGCCCTCGTTGGCGAAGATCGGGCACACCAGCATGCCGGCAAAGCCGACGCCGTCCGCCTGAAATGCCTCGATGGCGTGCCTGACCTCCTGCGCGTACGCGGCCGCGAGCGCCGCACCCGCCAATCCCCCGAGCGGGCGATAGGAATCCGGGAACGGCACGGCGCGCACGTGCGGCGCGACCCCGGCACCACCGTGAAACAGCGTCGCCAGCTCGTCCACGGCCGTGGTATTGCCGTGGTAGGTCGTGTTGGTGCAGATGATGCCGGTCGCGCCGGTGTGCAGGCGCGCGATACGCAGGGCCTGGTCATTGGCTTCGCTGCCCGTACACACGAACAGGACCATCGACAGGGACGGCGCGAAGCGGCTCGTCAGGCGCTCGCCGTACTCCAGTATCGTCTCGTGCAGGTAACGCGTGTGCACGTTCAGCGTCGCGGCCTGCCGTGCCAGCGCCGCAACCACGTGCGGATGGCAGTGACCCACGTGCGGCACGTTGTTGTAACAATCGAGGTAACGCCGGCCGGCCGCGTCGTACAACCACACGCCTTCGCCACGCACGATGTGCAGTGGTTCGTCGTAGAACAGCGGCGCTCGCGCGCCGAGGAGCCGCGCCCGCCGGCGCAGCAGGTCCGTCGTAGTCATCTCCAGTCCCCGTCCGATCGAGCGGCACTCGTACGCCCGGGCGCGCCGCGATATGCGATGCGGACGGGCAGTATACTACCGCCATGTGCGGCCCCTGCCCGCCCGCGATTCCGTGCGCATGACGCCGAACGTCAACCGCATCGTCGTACAGACCAAGCTGCATCCGCCGCGCGCCCGTGCCGGCGAGGTACCGCGTCACCGCCTCCTCGAGCTGCTGCGCCTGACCGGGGCGCGCAAGCTCACGCTGATCGCCGCGCCGGCGGGCTTCGGCAAGACCACTCTGATGGGTCAATGGTTCGATGAGCTCAGCCGCTGCGGCGTGCGCGCCTGCTGGTTGTCGCTGGACGATCAGGACACCGATGCCGGCCGGCTGGTGCATCACCTCGTCGCCGCGCTGCGCACCGTCGCGCCGAGGATCGGCAGCGAGGCGCTGCAAATCATCGATCACAGCCTGGCGCCGGATCTGCGCGCGGCCGCCGACAGCCTGGCCAACGAGCTCGACGCGACGCCGCGGGACATCGCGCTGTTCCTCGACGACTACCACACGGTCAACGTTGCGGAGACCAACCGCTTCGTGGATGTGCTCGTGGAGCTCGCGCCCGAGCGCTTCCGGATCGTGGTCGGTACGCGGGTACGCCCGGCGCTGCACCTGGCGGCCCTGCGCGTGCGGGACAAGGTGGTCGAGCTCGATGCGGCGCGATTGCGTTTCGACGCCGACGAGACCTCGGAATTCATGCTCCGCGCACGCGGCATCGCGCTCGAGCCCGCGCAGCTGCACGTGCTCAACGAACGGGCCGAGGGCTGGATCGCCGGACTGCAGCTCGCATCGCTCGCGCTGCGCGATCCCGCGCGCCGCGCCGCGGTCATCGCCGGCTTCGGCGGCAATCTGCGGGACATCGCCGATTATCTGGCTTCCGACGTGCTCGCGGATCAGCCCGTACGCGTGCGTGATTTCCTGCTGCGGTCGGCGGTGCTCACGCGCATGTGCGCGGGCGCCTGCGCCGCGGTGACCGGTCATGCCGACAGCCAGGAGATGCTCGAGCACCTGGAGGCCGAGCACCTGTTCGTCGTGCCGCTCGATGGCGAGCGGGCCTGGTATCGCTATCATCACCTGTTCCACGAGTTCCTGCTCGGTCGCCTGCGACGCACCCACCCTTGGGAAATCGTGAGTATGCAGGCGCGCGCGGCGGCCTGGTTCGAAGCCGCCGACCTGCTGCCGGAAGCGGTCGATTACGCCCTGCTCGCCGGTGACGTGAACCACGTCGTGGACCTGGTGAGCCGCTGCGCACGTGACGAGATGGGACACGGGCGCATGCCGCGCGTATCGGCCTGGATCAATCGCATCCCCGCCGCCATCCGCGACCGGCATCCGCACCTGCTGGTAGCGCAGTGCACGGCCCTGTACCACATGAACCGGACCGACGAGGCCGAGCAGATCCTCGCCCGTCTCGAATGCGCTGTCCGTGAGCCGGGCGTGGACACGAACGCGCCGGGGCTGCCGATCCTGGCCGACGAGCTGCGGCACCTGCGCGCCGGCATCGCCATGGCGCGCGACGACGTCGATCAGGTACTGCGGCCCCTGGAAGGTCCGTTCGGGCGCGGCCCCGACTTCTTTCTCGGCACCGTACACAATCTGCGCGCCTACGCCCACGTCGTGCTCGGCCACCATGCCGAGGCCACGGCCGACTGCGATCGGGCACGTCACTACCATCTTCGCGCCGGCAGCCTGTTCGGGGCGGTGTATGCGGACTGCTGGCAGGCCATGGGGGATCTCGCCCGCGGTGATCTGCACCAGGCGCTGCTGCGCTTCGCTCATTACGATCTCAAAGGCGAGGAGATCTACGCCCGCCCCGTGCCGGCCATCATCCGCGGCATCGTCAACTACGAGTGGAACCGCCTCGACGCAGCCGAGGCGGAGCTGGCCGGCAATCTGCAGATCCTCGAGGAGGTCGGTCACATCGGTCTCATCCGCCTGGGCGCGGGCGCGCTCGCGCGCCTGCAGGCCGCCCGGGGCGACACCACGGCGGCGCTCGCCACGCTCGAGCGGCTGCTCGCGCTGGCGCCGCGCGCGAGCTTCGAGCTGCATCGCAGCGCCGTGGAATACCTGCGCGCGCACATCCTGGTCGCCGCGGATCAGGCCGGGCGGCTGCCGCAGGCACTCGCGCCGGCGCGCTTGCCGGACCGCTGGCATCGGGAGGTGTGCGTGCGCGAGCTCACACGGCTGCGACTCGCCATCAGCCGCGATCCGCATGCCGACGTCGGCGCCGATCTCGCCCGCCTGCGCGCGCTCGCGACCTCGGCGGGCTACCGGCCGTACATCATCGAAACGCTGCTGCTCGAAGCGGGCGCCGAACGACCGGGATCGCCGCGCAGCGCGGGCCTGCTCGCCGAGGCGCTGCGGCTCGCCGAGCCGGGCGCCATGATCCGCATCTTTCTCGATGCCGGCCGCCGGGTCCGGGAAGGTCTGGCCGCACTCGATCCCGGGGCCTGCGACGGCTGGCCGCAACCCGCGCTCCGCCAGCTGCGCAGCGTGCTGCAGGCACTGCGCGACCTGGCGCCGGCGGGGCCGGACGCCGGCGCCGTTGCGGCCGTCCCCGCCAGGCCGGCGCTGGTCGAGACCCTGAGCGAGCGCGAGCGCGAGGTGCTGCAGGCAATCGCCAACGGCGCCTCGAACCAGTCCATCGCCGCGCAGCTGGGCATCAGCGACAACACGGTCAAGTGGCATGTGAAGAACATCTTCGGCAAGCTCGCTGTGCCGAACCGGACCGCGGCCGCGCGCGCCGCCCGCAGCCTGGGTCTGATCGATTGATACGATTGTAGCGCTCGAGCAACAATATACCGCTGCGCGCTGCCCGGGCGTCGCCGCGGGTAACACGCCGATCCCGCTGTCCGGCTCTCCATCTACCCACCCTTTAGGGTGGTGCGCCGCTGTGAATTGTCGTTAAAATCATGCTCGACTTGTCGCAATCGAGCCACGGCGACCGCCCGGACGGCGGCAACGCATCCACCCAGGGGGAGCAGACATGCGGGCTACTCATCGTTTTCCGGCGGTCAATTTCCTGCGCCTGCCGCTCGCGGCCGCCATCACGCTGGCGGTCGCCCTGCCGGCCCACGCCGTGCTCGAGGAAATCGTCGTCACCGCGACCAAGCGCGAGGAATCGGCGCAGGACATCGGCCTGAGCATCACCGCCTTCAACGAGCGCGACTACCGCGAGCTCGGCGGCGGCGATCTCGATCGCTTCGCCGGCCAGGTCAGCAACGTGCAGGCCTACGCGCCGGGTTCGTTCCTGCAGAGCGTGCACATCCGCGGCATCGGCCTGAACGAGTTCCAGGGCCAGTACGACTCACCGGTCGCCCAGCACTACGACGAGGTCTACATCAGCAAGCCCTGGATGCTCGCGCGGCCCGCTTACGACATCCAGCGCGTGGAAGCGCTGAAAGGACCGCAGGGCACGCTGTTCGGCCGCAATACCACCGGCGGCGCGCTGAACTGGTACACCAACCTGCCCACGGAAACGCTGGAGATGACCGGCGACGCCGGCTTCGACAACTTCGAGCGTGCCACCATCCAGGGCGCGGTCAGCGGCCCGATCACCCAGGAACTGCTCGGTCGCGTCTCCTTCCTGACCAAGTTCGGTTCCGGCGGTCCGCAGAAGAATCTGTTCACCGGCGAGGAGCACGGCCGGCCGAACATTTTCGACCTGCGCGGCCAGCTCACCTGGGAGCGGGACAATCTCAAGGTGCGTGCGCTCGTGCACGGCGGGCTGAACAAGAGCGAAACCATCGCCTGGAAAGGTCCGGGCATTTTTAATTTCGGCGCACCGGGCTTCTGCCCGCAGCTGTTCACCGGCGAGGTGACCAATAATCCCGCGAGCTGTCCCAAGTACGCCGGCTTCGCGACCCTGCTCGGGCGGCCCGAAGGCGAATTCGAGCCCAACGACAAGTTCACCATCAACCAGAACACGCCGCCGAAGGTGGATGACACCTTCTACGGCGGTTTCTTCCGCTTCGATTACGACATGGGCTGGGCGACGGTCACCTCGATCACTTCCTACGAGTATTACGAGCGCAACCACCGCGAGGACAGCCAGAGCGACATTTTCGACTCGACCAGCACCCACTACTACAACACCATCGACTCCATCAGCCAGGAGCTGCGCCTGACCGGCGAGTTCACCGACAGCTGGCGCTACGTGGCGGGTCTGTTCTACGAAAGCGACGAGCTCGACCAGGTCGATGGTTCGAACCTCAGCGGTCAACCCCTGCCCGGTGTCGTACCGCCGTTCGCCGACCAGTTCTTCGCCGAGCTCAGCAACGACGTCGAGTCGGTCGCGATGTACTTCAACCAGGAGTACGACTTCACCGAAAAACTGACCGTCATCGCCGGCATCCGCTACACCCAGGACAGCACCAAGGTGAACGGCATCGCCGGACTCGGCCAGCTGCCGCTGGTGGGGGACGAGGACTACAGCACTCACTGCGTGATCACCACGTTCGAATTCGCGGCCTACGCCGCGGACACCGGCCCGTTCTGCACCCCGGCGTTCCTGACCGCGACCGGCGCCTTCGGTCCGGCCGTCACTTTGCCTCCGAATGGCGGTTATTTCACCGACAACCGCACCGATTCGAACGTGTCCTGGAAGCTCGGCTTCGAGTACAAAGCGCTGGACAACTGGCTCGTGTACGGCAACCTGACCACGGGCTATCGCAGCGGCGGCTACAGCGTGCCCTTCGCCGGTGCGGCCACGACGTTCTCGCCGGAGACGCTGTTCGCGCAGGAGGTCGGCATCAAGACGCAGCTGCTCGACGACACCCTGCGCATCAACGCCGCGGTGTTCCGCTACGACTACGACGACGTGCAGGTGAACGTCGACGATCCGGTCTCGCCGCTGGTACCGATCACCCGCAACATCGGCAAGCAGATCACCAAGGGCGCGGAGCTGCAGCTCGACTGGGTGCCGACCGACAACTGGTTCGTCCGCCAGAACGTCGGCTACCTCGATTCTCGCTACGAGAACACCTCGCGCGCCATCAGCACCTACGCCGGGATCATCCCGCTGGAGGGCAAACGCCCGGTCAATTCGCCGGAGTGGACCTACAGCGGCGTGGTCCGCTACCAGCAGCCGATCTTCGACGGCTGGGACGGCATCCTGATGACCGATTACCGCTGGGTCGACGATCGCTTCCTCGAGGCCACCAACCAGGTCTTCGACCGGGCCAATGCCTACTGGGTGGTGAACGCGCGCGGGGCGATCGCATCCCAGAACGGCCAATGGGAAGTCGCGGTATGGGGCAAGAACGTGTTCAATGAAGAGTACCTCACCTACATCAACAACATCGGCTTCTTCAAGCTCGACATCTTCGGCGAGCAGCGCAGCTACGGCATGAACGTGAGATACAAATTCGACTGAGCACACGGTGACGACGACACCGCGCTGACCGCAGTCACCATCGAGCCGCCCCGCACGCCGGGGCGGTTTCGTTTCCGGCATTCGATCAGGAGACCGCAGATGAATCTGTCCGAGTATGCGCAGTACGACGCGTTGGGTCTGGCCGCGCTGGTTCGCAGCCGCGAGGTCAGCGCGGCCGAGCTCACGGCCTGCGCGCGCGAGGCGATCGAAACGCTCAACCCGCAAGTCAACGCGGTCATCGAGCAGTTCGATCCCGCCGAGGCCGGCGGCAAGCCGGATGCGCCGTTTTTCGGCGTGCCCTTCCTGGTCAAGGACCTCGTCGTGCACGCCGCCGGGCGCCGCTGCGAGATGGGCAGCCGGCTGGCGCTCGGTATGGTCGCCGACCACGACACGCATCTCATGCAGCGCTTTCGCGCGGCCGGCCTGCACACCGTCGGCCGCACGCAGGCGCCGGAGTTCGGTTACTGCCCGACCACCGAGACAGTCGCCTTCGGCCCGGTGCACAATCCCTGGGCGCTCGACCGCATGCCCGGGGGCTCCTCAGGGGGCTCGGCCGCCGCGGTCGCGGCCGGCATGGTGCCGATCGCCCATGCCAACGACGGCGGTGGCTCGATCCGGCTGCCGGCGCATTGCTGCGGACTGGTGGGCCTGAAACCCACGCGCGGGCGCGTCCCCATCGGTCCGGACGCGGCCGACGGGCTCAACGGGCTCGCCGCCGAGTTCGTGGTGTCGCGCACCGTGCGCGACTCGGCGCTGCTGCTCGATCTCGTCCACGGCGCCGAGCCGGGTGATCCCTATGTGATTACGCCACCGGCCCGGCCCTACGCCGACGTCATCACGCGGCCTCCCGGCCGGCTGCGCATCGCCTGGACCGACCGGCCCTGGTCCGGCACCGCCGTGGACCCGCAGGTGCAAACGGCGCTGGCGGCCACCGTGCGGCTGTGTGCGGCGCAGGGCCACGAGCTCGTCGAGGCGCGCCCGGAATTTGACTATGAGGATTACATCAATGCCACCCACGTCATCTGGACGGCCAATCTCGCCGGCTGGGTGGATCTCATCGCCGCCGCCACGGGCCGCGAAATCAACCAGGGCACGCTCGAATCGACCACGCTGGCATGCTGGGAGCACGGCCGCAGCCTGCTCGCGAGCGATCTGCTGTGGGCGTTCGGCGTCATGAACACGGTCAGCCGCAGCGTCGCGCCGTTCTTCACCGACCATGACCTGCTGCTGACGCCGACGGCCGCCCGACCGGCCCTGCCGCTCGGGGAGATGAACGCCAACGATGCGGGCCTCGATGCCTTCGGCTGGACGCAGAAGGTCTTCGAGTTCGCACCATTCACGGCGCTGTTCAACATGACCGGACAACCGGCTGTGTCGCTGCCGCTGGCGCGCACCGGCACCGGGCTGCCGATCGGCATGCAGTTCGCCGGCCGCTGGGGCGACGAGGCGACTCTGCTCGCGATCGCCGCGCAACTCGAGCAGGCGGCGCCTTGGCCGCAGATCGCACCGCTGCCGGGACAGCGGTAATCCGGCCGGCGTGCGGGCCGGCGCAACCGAACGCAACGACCACGACTGATGAGGGAAGAACACATGGCCACCGGCTTCGTCTGGCACGAACTCTACGTCTGGCACAACACGGGCAATCTCGCCGGCGTGCTGCCCTACGGCTACCCCGTGCAACCCGGCGAGCACGCTGAAAACCCGGAGACCAAGCGCCGTTTCAAGAACCTCCTCGACGCGAGCGGCCTGTACCGCCAGCTCACCGCGATCGAACCGCGCGCGGCCAGCGACGAGGAGATCCTGCGCTTCCACACCCGCAGCCACCTCGAGAAGATCCGCAACCTCAACGATACGCTCGCCGCCGACGCCGGCTGGCTGACGCCGATGGGCCGCGGCAGCTTCGAGATCGCGAAACTGTCTGCCGGTGGCGTCATCGAGGCCGTGGACAAGGTGCTCGACGGTACCGTACGCAATGCCTACGCGCTGGTGCGCCCACCCGGTCACCATGCCACGCACGACGTGGCGATGGGTTTTTGCATCTTCGGCAACGCCGCCATCGCCGGCTTGCACCTGCTGGAGGTACACCAGCTCGCACGCATCGCCACCGTCGACTGGGACGTGCACCACGGCAACGGTACCCAGGCCGCGTTCTGGAAGGATCCCCGCGCGCTCACCATCTCGATCCATCAGGACCGCTGTTTTCCGCCCGATTCAGGCCACCTGGCGGAAAACGGCGAAGGTCCGGGCGCGGGCTATAACCTCAATATCCCGCTGCCGCCCGGCTCGGGCGTGGGCGCCTACGAGGCCGCTTTCGATCGCGTGGTGCTGCCGGCGCTGCGCAAGTACAAACCCGAGTTCATCATCGTTCCGTCCGGCTTCGATGCCGGCGGCTGGGATCCGCTCGGCCGCATGATGATGCACAGCGAGGGCTACCGCAGCCTGACGCGCAAGCTCGTGCAGGCCGCGGACGAGCTGTGCGCCGGACGCCTGGTCCTGTGCCACGAGGGCGGCTACAACGCGCCGACCGTACCGTTTTTCGGCCTGGCCGTGCTCGAGGAGCTGTCGGGCCTGCGCACCGGCGTCGAGGATCCGTTCATGATGATCCTCGGCGGACTCGGCCAGCAGGAGCTGCAACCGCACCAGGACCAGGCCATCCAGGCAGCCGAGGCGTTGCTCGCCCGGCTGCCCGGCTGAGCGGCGGCGGCCGGCGTGCACACCGGGTTCACCGCCGCCATGCGGTCTCGGCGCACGGACATGCCGGACCGCGTTCGTCGCCATGACCCGGCGAGTGCGCGTGCCGCCACGAGCCCGGGCACGTGAAGCCGCAAGATCAGGCAGCGGCGACGCCGGCGCTCGTCGACGTCGACCGGCCCGCGACGATCACGAGCGTCGTCCTGCTGGCCGCGGTCGTGCCCGCGGTGCTGCTGGTCGCCCCGGTCCTGGTAGGTTCGATGGTGAAGGAACTCGCGTTCACGCCACAGCAGGCCGGCTACGTCATCACCGCCGAGCTCGGCGCCATGGCGCTGGCCACCCTGCCCGCTCTCGTATGGATGCCGCACGTCGACTGGCGGGTCGCCGTGCGCGCCTGCCTGTTGTTCATGGTCGCAGGCAACGTGGTGGCGCAGTTCGTCGATACCTTTGCCGCGCTGCTGGTCGTGCGGTTCGTCACCGCGCTCGCCGGCGGGTCGATCATGCTGGTGTGCATGGCGACGATCGGCATGACGCGCGCCCACGAGCGCAATTTCGGCTGGTGGGTGCTGGGTCAGCTGGTGGTGGGCGCGATCGGTCTCAAGCTGCTCCCCTACGTGTTGCCGACCTTCGGCCTGGCCGTGTTCTTCCTCGCTCTGGTCGTGCTGCTCGGCGCCCTGCTGCCGGCGGCCGCCGCTCTGCCGCACGGTACCGCGGCCGTGCCGCGGCCACAGGGGCAGGTGCGGATCCGCTGGCGCCTGGGCAGCGTCGGTCTCGCCTCGGTGCTCGCGTTCTACGTCGGCCTGAGCGGCGTGTGGACCTACATCGAGCGCATCGCGAACCAGGCCGGCATCGACGCCATCACCATTGGCAACACGCTGGCAATCGCCTCTCTGCTCGGCATCGCCGGCTCCGCCGCGGCCACCGGGCTCGGCAAACGCCTCGGTCGCGTGCCGCCCATCGTCGCCGGCTTCCTGCTGCTGGTCGGCGCGGTGGCGACCCTGTTGCTGCCGCTCGACCCGCTCCTGCTGCTCGGCGCGACCTGCGCGTTCAAGTTCGCCTGGACCTTCGTGCTGCCCTACCTGCTCGCCTGCCTGACCGCGCTGGACCCCTCGGGCCGGCTGATCGTCGTCGCCAACCTCATGATCGGCGGCGGGCTGGCAATCGGGCCGGCGCTGGCGGCGCTGACACTGGACGTCGCGCCCGATTATTCCGCCGTCCCGGCGCTGGGGATCGCGGCCGGGCTGCTGTCGCTGATCCTCATTGCCCCGCTCGCGCTGGCACGCGCGCCGGCGCACTGAGCGCTCGTGAAACATTCGCCCGCCGCCGCAGGCGCGGTGATGGTTTCACGAGCGCTGAGAGCGGACGCGGACTCAGCGGCCAGCCGGGCCGCGCAAGCCGATGGGATCCTCGGGATCCACGCCGGGCATGAACGGCCGGCGCCGATCCATGTCGGTGATCTGATAGACCTTACCCATCCAGTTGTTCAGGATGGCCTCGCCGGTGTCGTGCCAGGTGTTGTCGAGGCCGGGCACGATGAGCGTTTCGGGAAACTCGGGTTGCGGCCCGCCGCCGGCGCACGCCGCCGTTACGCGTTCACCGTGCTCGGTCAGCACCGCCTGCAGCTGCGCGGTGAGGTAGCGCTGCGGGAACGGGGGATAGTCCGGGCGCTCGCCGCACGCGTACAGCAGCACCTCACGCTTGTACTCCTTGAGCAGACTCACCGTGTCGTACTCCGGATGCCCCTGCAGGAACACCAGCCGCAGGCCGTCTTCGCTCACGGCCAGGTGCACACCCGCAGTCGTGCTCTCGACCAGCACGCGCAGCCCGGCCGCCTCGAACTGCGCCCGCGAGACATCGTTCCAGCGCGAGTGCGGCACGTCGAAACGCGTGTTGACACCCATCACCAGCGGATGCCGGGTATCGACGACACGGTGCGCGAACACTCCCCAGCGCTTGTCGCCGAGCGGGTGCCGTTGTTGCCCGTAGCGGAACTGCAGCACCGCGTGCGTGGCCAGGCACGAGCACAGGGTCGAGGTGACGTTCGTGAAGGCCCAGTCGATGACTTCGATGAGCGGCTCCCAGAACGGTTCGAGCGCCAGATCGGGCTGCGTCACGTTCGCGCCGGTGATGATGAGCGCATCGAGGCCGTCACGCCGGATGTCGGCGAAGCTCTCGTAGTAGCGCGCGATGTGTTCGGCGGCCTGCGGCCCGCGCGGCAGGCCGTCCAGGGTGAACGGATGCACGTAGAATTGCGCGATCTGGTTGCTCTCGCCGATCAGGCGCAGAAACTGCCGTTCGGTGGCCGCGAGCGCGGTATCGGGCATCATGTTGAGCAGCCCGATGTGCAGCTCGCGAATGTCCTGATGCAGTGCGAGATCACCCGGGATGACGGTCCCGCCCTCCTCGGCCAGGGCCGCCAGGGCGGGCAGTGAGCTGTTGGCGACGAGAGGCATGAGCGGCGCTCAGTCCGGCCTTGCCAGCACCGATTCGACGAGCGCGCAAAAATCCCGTTCGTCGCGCACGGCCGCGATCTGCTCGCGGGTCACGGTGTAACCGTAACGCGCCGCGATCGCGTCGTAACGCGGGATACGCGCGTAGAACAGACGCGGGAACACCCAGCGCACGAAATCGTCCGGTTCGATCAGGGCGACGTATTCGAGTCCGCGCTCGCGCATGTACTCGGCGAGCTGTGCGTCGAGGAACGCCTCCCGATAGTACAGCGGTTTCGGATCGGCGACGGCCCGGCGGATGAGTTCTTCCTCGTCGTCCGCGCTCGCTTTGATGTAAACGATGAGCGTGTAGGCCGCGAGCACTTCGAGCGTGTGTTCGTCGTCGAGCTCGCACAGGCTGCCACCGGCATCGTTGATGAAGTGACGATAGCCGTACAGGCCCTGGGCCTTGCAGATGAATTCCGGCACGTCACGCATCGCCGCGATTTCGGCCTGGCGGTGCAGATCCTGGCGGCGCTTGAACTCGCGCAGGCTCAGACCGTCGCGCTCCGGGTTGCCGAGCTTGCCGAGAAACGTCGACACCGGTGCGAGGTTGTCCACGGTGATGTTGTTGCTGATGTAGATGGAATCCGAACGCAGCAGCTCGTGCAGGAACGGCACCTGCATGGCCTTGCCCTTGATGTTGTCGAGGATGGACTCGTCGAGATAGCGCGTCCCGATACGATAATCCCCGGAATAATGAAACCAGTCGTGCCGGCGCAGGATGTCGGCCAGCCGGGTCTTGCCGATCCCGGACATGCCGAGCAGCGTCACGCTCTTGCGGTCCCAGGCCCTGAACTGTTCGATGTCGAATTTCATGCCTTGCGCTCCCAGGCTTCGCGCCGGCGGCGGCGAAACGTGGCGGGGCGCATCTTAGCGGCAAAAAAAAACCGCTGCACGCCCACCGGCGCGCAGCGGTCCTGGTACCGGTGGCTCAGCGCCCGTTGTCGGCGAGCGGTTCCGCCACCAGCCTGGGGACTTCGACCGTCAGCGACCACTGTCGCGACTGGCCGGGAACGCAGCTGAGGCTCTGGTCGATGATGCGATGCGAGAAGGCGGGCAGCACCTGGTCGCGAAACTGCTCGATCAGCTCACAATCGCCGAACTGGAAGTTGCGCGGCCGGTTGTAACCCATCGCGACCGGCTGCCACTGCGCCGGCACGGCGTCGGCCGCGTCGCTGCCGGTCTCGGCCAGGGTGGAGAACTTCAGGTCCAGATTGACGAACGGTTCCACCTGGCCCGGCCCCTGGATGCAGCCGCGGCGTCGGACCTCGATATCCTTCGCGCCGAGGTGCTCGAGCAACTGCTTGATCTTGGTCTTCGCGCCGTCGCAGGAATAGTCCGAGGTGAAACCGAAATAATGAAACTTGAGCTCGTGCTGCCGCCATGCCGTCTGCACGTCGCCGGCCGCCATTGCGGCAGCGGGGACGGTGAGGGCGAGGGCGGCCAGCGCAGCGAACACGGAACGATGCTGGTGCATGGAAGCCTCCTGATACGATAGGTTCAGCATACCGCTGTTTCGACCGCGGCGGCAGCGTTCGGTTCGAGCTTTCCGACCGGCAGCCACCGGTGTTCCGCTCCCGGACGACCGCGACTTCACCGCCGGTCGCGGGCCCCGCCGGTCCGGGTGCGTCAGTCGCCGCCGGCCTGCGCCGCCCGCTGCTCGCGCGCTTGCCGGAACGTCGCGATCAGCGCCTGCGCCTGCTCCGGCGTGATGCGGTGGATGGCGCCGATCGGACAGCGCTCGGTGAACGATCGTCCGACCACGATGGAGTCCCCGCCGAAACCGCAGATCCGACCGTCGCCCGGGCGGTTGGTGAACCCGATCGTGTCCACCCACGGCAACTGATCGCAGGGAAAATCGAGCTCGACGTGATAAGGATGCCTGCGGCTGGGTGCCCAGACGATGAGGTTGTAGCGGTCCAGCGCGCGCCAGTCGTGCAGGCTGCGCTCAAAAATGCATTCCTGGCTGATGGCCGGCAGCCGGTCCCGGACCGTCGGGTCCTTGACCTGGTCCTGCGCGCTCGCGCCCATGACCGCTGTCAGGGCGAGGGCCAGGGCTGCGGTCATCGTCGCGGTGGTGCCGGTCGTCATGATCGCATCGCTCCTTGCGGGCGCATTGCGCCGCCTGTTTCGCTTGCGATTGGACCGTCAGCGCCGGCGGATGTTCACGCGCCGGCGTCGAAGCGCGGCGGGCGTTTGGCACAAAACGCACGCACCCCTTCGGCGAAATCCTCACTTTTTGCGGCCTGGCGGAAGCTTGCCTCCTCGGCCTGGAGCTGGGTGGCGAGATCGTGCTCGAACGCGCTGCGCAGCAGGCGCTTGGTTGCGGCCAGGGCGCCGGCCGGACCGGCGGCCAGGCGCGCCGCGAGGCGCGTCGTGTGGTCCCCCAGCTCGGCCGTCGGGACCACCGCGTTGACGAGACCCGCCGCTTCCGCCCAGCGCGCATCCCGGCGCTCGTTCAGCAGCGCCATGCCGAGCGCGCGGCGCAGACCCACCAGCCGCGGCAGATGCCAGGTGACGCCGCCGTCCGGCGTGGCACCGATCCCCGTATATGCCAGGGTGAACTGCGCGTCGTCCGCGGCCACGGCGAGATCGCAGGCGTTCATCAGGCTCAGCCCGAAACCCGCCACGGCGCCGGCCACGCTGGCGACATAGATCTTGTCGGATCGCGCCAGCGCCCCGATCACACCATGCACCGTCCGGAACAGGGCGGTGAAGGTCCCGTCGTCCGGGTCGCGCAACCGCGCCAGCGTGTCCTGGAAGTAACGCAGATCGCCGCCGGCCATGAAATTGCCGCCCGCGCCGCGCATGACGACACAGCGCACGCCGGGATCGGCTTCGACGTCCCCGACCGCCGCGAACAGTGCCGCGGCCAGTGTATCGTCGAGGGCGTTCAGCGCCCCCGGCCGGTTCAGGGTGACAGTGACTACGCGCTCGGCGCGCTCGACGATGACCGGTCCCATGCGGCTCCTCCGTGCGGCGGCCCGGGCGAATCGGGTGCCAGGCGTGAAAGCGGCCCCCACGGGCGGTCCCGGGGCAGCGCGCCCAGTATCCCGCAACCATGCCGGGGGATTCACCTTCCCCGCTGCCGCGGTGGGCCGGCAGACCCACGTGGTGTCCGCACGACAGCGGACTCGTGGACTCGGTCCAACGGTATGATTTCCGTGCCGGTGGCGTTGGTTCGGTTAGAATCATTTTGTTGCAGCGATACCGCCGTATGCGGTATATCGTGTGACGGAATCAACTAATACGAACTCGAAGCAGCCGCTACGCGGGAGATGCCGGATGGATGCTTGCAGACGAACGACGCTGGTCTTCGTACTGGTACTGGGCGCGGTGGGCGCGGGTCAGGTGGGTGCCCAGGTTCTCGAGGAAGTCGTGGTCACCGCGCAGAAGCGCGAACAGAGCCTCCAGGACGTGCCGATCTCGGTCATCGCCATCGGCGGCGACAAGATCCAGACCCAAAGCATCGGTGCGCTGGAGGACTTGAGCGCCTACGTGCCCAACGTCACCATCACCCGCGCCGCCACCGGCGATCAGCTGTTCATCCGCGGCATCGGTTCGGGCTTCAACCCGGGCTTCGAGCAGTCCGTCGGCCAGTTCATCGACGGTATCTACCATGGTCGTGGTTTTCAGTCCCGCTCGCAATTTCTCGACGTCGAACGGGTGGAAGTGTTGCGCGGCCCGCAGAGCACCTACTTTGGCAACAACACCATCGCCGGTGCGCTCAACATCACCACCCGCAAGCCGACCGAGGAGGTCGAAGGCTACGTCGACGCCTTCTTCGAACCGGACTTGGGCGAACGCAGCATCGACTTCGCTCTCGGCGGGCCGATCACGCCCACCCTGGCCGGCCGCGTCGCCACCCGCTTTTCGGGCATCGATGGCTGGTTGCAGAACACGGCCCAGAACCGCGACGAGCCGGATGAGGACAACAAGGTGGGGCGCGCGACTTTCGTGTGGACGCCCAACGATGTGTTCGACGCGACCCTGAAGGCCGAGACCGGCAGCTTCAACGTCGAGGGCCGCGGCACCCAGTTCACCAACTGCCCGCCACCGGCCGATCTGGATCCGGCGCGGACCTCGACCTGCGAAACGCTGCTGGGTCTGAACGCTTTCGGCATCCTGCCGGGCGGCTTCGAGGCGGACTTCGACGAGAGCAAGTCCGAAAGCGGATTCGGCGCGCCCACGGCGGCGCTCGCCAGCCGCTTCGCGCGCCAGCAGGAAGACACGCAGACCAAAAATTACACCATGACGCTGAACTACGACGTCGCCGGGCATACGCTGACCTCGGTGACCGGGCTGTCGGGTTACGACAACAACCGCAGCCGCGACGTCGACTTCACGACCCTGGCGGTGATCCACGAGACCACCGACGAGGAGTTCGATCAGTGGAGCCAGGAGCTGCGCATCGCCTCCCCGCTCGGGGGCCGCTTCGAGTACCTGGCCGGGTTCTACTGGCAGCAATCGGATCTCGACATCGCCGAGCAGGCCGAATTCCTGCTGCCGACCATCGTCATCCCCGCCTTCGGCCCGCTGCCGCCGATCGTGCTGCCGGCGACCGCCGCCGCGGCCGCCTCGCAGCACGCCCAGGACGAGGAAACCTGGGCGGTATTCGGTTCGATTACCTGGAACGTCATGGAACGCCTGCGTGCGACCTTCGGTTTCCGGTACACGGAAACCGACAAGGAAATCGACCGCACCCAGATCTTTACGGCCATCGGCAATCCGGGAACCGCCATCTGCGCCGATCCGCTCAGCTGCGCTGCAACCGTGCCGGTGTTCGTCGGTGTGTTCGGCTGGATCCCGCACACGTTGACGGATCAACGCACGGATGATGATTTCACGCCGTCGGTGAATCTGCAGTTCGACCTCACCGACAACATCCTCACGTATTTCTCGTTCGCACAGGGCTTCAAGGCCGGCGGCTTCGATCAGCAGAACCGTAAAGGCCCGTTGAACCCGAACGACGGCGGCCGCTTCGGCCCCGAGGCCGTCGACGCCTACGAGATCGGCGTGAAAACGACCTGGCTCGACGGTGCCGCCACGCTCAACGTCGCCGTATTCCGCAACGAGTACGACAGCCTGCAGGTCGTGGGCTTCGACGGCACGGTCAACTTCCTCGTCGACAACGCCGCGTCGGCAACCTCGCAGGGCGTGGAAATCGACGCGCGCTGGGCGATCAACGACTTCCTGCGCACCGGCCTGTCCGTATCGTTCCTGGACGCTGAGTACGACGAGTTCGCGACCGCGCAGTGCACGATCGACCAGCAGGCGGCCGCCAACGCGGCCGCGATCGCGGCGTTTCTGTCACGGCCGGGCGTGAACGTACCGTGTACGCAGGATCTCAGCGGCGCGGATCTGCAGTACGCGCCGGCCTGGAGCGGCAATTTCAACCTGGAGTACAGCCAGCCGCTGCCGCACGGACTGCTGTTCGTCGGCCAGGTCGACGTCAACTTCACCGACGACTTCTTCATCCGCTCGGACAACGATCCGAACCTCATCCAGGACTCGTTCGCGAAGGTCAATCTGCGTATCGCCTTGGGTGGCCAGGAGGGCGACTGGGACGTCGCCCTGATCGGCAAGAACCTGAACGACGAGCTGACCACGCACAGCGGTGACGACGCGCCGCTGTCGCCGGGGAGCTACTTCCGCTTCCTCGATCGGCCGCGTCAGATCGGCTTCCAGGCCCGCTATCGCTGGTAGCCCGGGCCGAGGCACGGCGCCGTCGGCACGGTGGCGGTGCGCGCCGGGCCGCTGGCCATGTGCCGGTCCGGATCGGACAATGCCGTCAGCCCACGACGGACCCTTGCCCGTGAACGATCCAAACACCAGCACCGGCGCCGCGCACACCCTCGTCGCCGAACTGCTCGAGCTGCTCGAACTCGAACGGCTCGAGGACAACCTGTTCCGCGGTCCGAGCCGGGACATCGGCACGACCCGCGTCTACGGCGGTCAGGTGCTCGGCCAGGCGATCCAGGCGGCGCAGTACACCGTCACGGACCGCCCGGTGCATTCGCTGCACGCGTATTTCCTGCGCGAAGGGGATCACAACGCACCGATCATCTACACCGTCGACCGCAGCCGGGACGGGCGCAGCTTCTCGGCCCGGCGCGTGGTCGCGATCCAGCACGGCCAGCCGATCTTCACGCTGGCGGCCTCTTTCCAGCACGCCGAAGACGGCCTCGAGCACCAGGCGCGCATGCCCGAGGTGCCCGATCCGGACGCTCTGCGTGACGTCTCCGAGTACGCGGCCGAGGTCAAGGGCGACATGCCCGAAAAATTTCGCCGCGTGGTCAAGAAGATGACCGGGCCCGCGGAGATCCGGCCGACCGAACCCCTGCGCAGCGCCGATGCGACTGCCGCCTCGGCGCTGTTCAAGAATTTCTGGTTCCGCATTCCCGGGCCCCTGCCCGAGGACGAGATGCTGCACCGCGCGATACTCGCGTACGTGTCGGACTACGGTCTGCTCACCACCGCGCTCATCCCGCACGGGATCGATTTGTCCAGCGCGAATCTGCAGATCGCGAGCATCGACCACGCGATCTGGTATCACCGGCCGCTGCGCGTCGACGAATGGCTGCTGTACTCCTGCGACAGCCCGTCCGCGTCCGGCGCTCGCGGCCTCGCGCGCGGCAACATCTTCACGCGCAGCGGCCGGCTGGTCGCCTCGACGGCGCAGGAAGGCCTGATCCGCGTCGTGAAATGAACGGCCGGCAACCGCGCGTGCACGACGACGAGATCCGGGAATACCTGGCCCTGTGCGAGGAGCTCGCGGACGCGGCCGGTGCCGTGATCATGCCCTCGTTTCGCGGCCACGGCGCGGTCGACAGCAAAGCGCACGGCCGCAATTTCGATCCGGTCACGGAAGCCGATCGCGCCGCGGAACGGCGCATGCGCGAGCTGATCCGCGCGCGCTACCCCGCGCACGGCGTCGTCGGCGAGGAATACGGGACGGACGCGGGCAGCACGCGCCTGCGCTGGGTGCTCGATCCGATCGACGGTACACGGGCTTTCATCACCGGCATGCCGCTGTGGGGCACGCTGATCGCCTTGTGCGACGGCGACGAACCGGTGCTCGGATGTGTCGACCAGCCGTTCCTCGGCGAGCGCTATACCGGCAGCCGTCTCGGCGCTCGGTTGAGCTCGCGCGCCGCCACCCGCGCACTCGCCACGCGCGCCTGTGCCGCGCTGGATGACGCCGTACTGTACGCGACCGATCCGGCCATGTTTCACGCGCCCGGCGATCACGACGCGTTTCAGCGCGTCGCCGACCGCGTACGCCTGACCCGGTACGGGGGCGATTGCTACGCCTACTGCATGCTCGCCAGCGGCCACGTCGATCTCGTGATCGAGGCCGATCTCAAACTCTACGACATTGCCGCCCTGGTACCGATCATCGAGGCGGCGGGGGGCAGCGTGTGTGACTGGTCCGGCGCGCGCGTGTTCGACAGCGGCCGCATCGTGGCGGCCGGGGATCTGCGTGTCCGCGACGCCGCGCTGTCCCTCCTGCAGGCCGGCTGAATCCCGCCCGGCGGCATCGGCAGGCGCGCCGACCCCTGTACCAGCGCCAGGGCCGCTGCGTGCGTCCCGCCGCCCGATCGCGGCCGCGATCAGACGCCCGCGCTGCGCAACACCAGCTTCACGACGGTCACGACCAGAGCGACGAACGTGACCGTGCCGATCAGCCCGACGAAGATGTAAGGCAGCGCCGAGCGCGACTGCGTGTCGCTCTCGAAATTGCGGCGGCTTTGCACGCCGATGGCGCTCGCCAGCACGCTGCGGATGATCTGCCACATGCCGGGCGCCGGTGAATCCGGGTCGTTCTCGTCGTTTTTCATCGCTCACTCCTGTGAACAATGGCTGACCTTGCCCGCGCCGGAACTCAGGCGCGCCGCAGCGGCACCAGTTCACGCTCATAGCCGCGGGTGCGCAACCAGTCGCGCAGCGCGAGGCCGGTGCCCGCCTCCCACGGCTGGACCTGGGCGATCGGCACGCACCGGTACGCGGCAATCTCGATCGGATCGATACGGATCTCGCCGGGTCCGGCGATGACGTGGTAGGCAATGATGATCTGGTTCATGCGAAAAAACGGGTACAAACCGATCAGCTCGCCGAGTTGCGCGTCGAGCCCGACTTCCTCGCGCACCTCGCGCAGCACCGCGTCCCCGGGCGTCTCGCCGGGCTCCAGGAAACCGGTGACCAGCCCGTACCAGTGCTCGGGCCAACCCTGGTTGCGGACCAGCACGACGTCATCGCCATACTCGACGATCGCGGCGACCACCGGTGCCGGGTTGTCCCAGAACACGAAGCCGCAGGCTGCATCCAGGCACACCAGGCGCGCACGCCCGCCGCGCTCCTCGCGTGCCAGGGGCTGTGCACACTGCGGGCAGTATCGACGCGGGTCGGTCAAGGGACGAACCTCGTTTCACGGAGCAGGTAGATAACGGGATCTCGGGAATGCGGGCTCCGCGCAATTATAGCGGACTCCGATATGGGCAGCGCCGCGGGCGGATCTCAGTCCTCGACGGCAAATATCTCCGGATCGACCGGCAGATGGGTAAATCCGCTCAATGAACCGAGATCCGTCTCGTCGCGACGCGACACCGGATCGCTGAGCAGGTACGCGCCGAGCAGTTTTCCGAGTGCATCGAGCGCGTCGATGTGGGTGCGTTCGTGGCCGTGGGTCGCATCGGTGCCGAAACACACCAACGCGGTGCGTATGTCATTACCTGCTTCCAACGCCGAGGCGCTGTCGCAGCGATAATAGCGAAAGACGTCGCGTTTGTGGCGGATGCCGGCGTCCTCGCACAGGCGCAACAATTTTCGCGTGAGATGGTAGTCGAAGGGGCCGCTCGAGTCCTGCATGCAGACCGTGACTCCGAACTCGTCCCCGCTCTGGCCGCTCGCGACCGGACCGGTGTCGATGGTCACCATCTCCGCGACGTCTCCGTGCAGCACCGCCGACGCACCCGAGCCGACTTCCTCGGTGATGGTGAACAGCAGGTGACAGTCCACGACGGGCTCGAGGTTGTTCTGGCGCACCGCTTTGGCGACGGCGAGCATGACCGCCACGCCGGCTTTGTCATCGAGATGGCGGGAGTTGATGAATCCGTTCGGCGTCAGGTCCGGACACGGATCGAAGGCAACGAAATCGCCGACGTTCAGACCCAGTTGCGCCAGGTCTGCCTTCTCGATCACCGGCTCGTCGAGCCGCAGCTCCACGTTGTCCCACGTCACCGGCAATGTATCGACTTCGATGTGAAATGCGTGCCCGGACGCCTTGATAGGCAGGACCGTCCCACGGTAGCGGTGACGTTCGGTGAACACGGACGCGCGCGCGCCCTCCGCGAAGCGGCTCGACCAGGTTCCGATCGGCGCGAGCGCGAGACGACCGTTGCCCTTCAAGTCGCGAATCATCGCACCGATGGTGTCCAGATGCGCCACAATCGCCCGCGCCGGCGTAGAGCAACGACCGCGCAGATCGGCGCGGATCGCGCCGCGCCGGGTCAGGCTGTAGTGAAGACCCAATCGCCCGAGCTCCTCGCAAGTGAAGCGAACTACTTCGTCGGTGAAACCCGTCGGGCTGGGAATGGCGAGGAGCTTGAGCAGGATGTCACGAAGATACTCGTGATCGATGTGCACCAGAGGTGGTTTCAGATTGATGTTCACGGTCGACGGCTCTGCGGAAACAGAAAGTCGATGAACTTCTCGGCGGTCGGCTGAGGCTCATGATTGGCGAGCCCGGGCCGTTCGTTGGCTTCGATGAGCACGTAATCCGTACCTCCGGGGTCGGCGACCAGCAGATCGAGTCCGGTCACCGGGATGCCGATGATCCGCGCGGCACGCACGGCTACGGCGGCCAGCTGCGGTCCCAGATCGGCGGTCACGTCGTGGATGGTGCCGCCGGTATGGAGATTGGCGGTCGCGCGAACCTGGATGGACTTGCCGACCGGCAGCACATCGTCCAGATCGTAACCGCCGCGCGAGACACAGCGTTCGGTCTCTTCGTCGATGGGGATGCGGCTTTCACCGCGGGTCGCGGCCTGGCGCCGCCGGCTGAGCGCTGTGATGAGCATCCGCACGGTATCGTCGCCGTTACCAGTCACCCGCGGCGGCCGCCGCACCGCCGCCGCCACGACCTGGTAATCGATGACCACGATGCGCAGGTCCGTCCCCTCGACCTGTTCTTCGAGCACGATGTTCTGCGAAAACCGTTGCGCGGCACGTATGGCCGCTTCGAGCTCCTCCGCGGTACGGATATCGAGTCCGATACCCCGCCCCTGCTCGCCATCCACCGGTTTGACCACGATCCGGCCGTGGGCGGCCAGGAACGCCCGGTTTTCCGCCGCTGCCCCGGCCGGCTGCTGCGCCGGCACCCGCAGGCCACCGGCGCGGCACAGGTCGAGGGTGACGGCCTTGTCCTGGCAGCGGCTCATGGCAATCGCGGACGTCGCTTCGCTCAGGGACTCGCGGCAGACGATCGAGCGACCGCCGAGCGTCAGCGAGAAATACCCGCGTGGCGCATCGATCACCTCCACGGCGATTCCGCGCCGGCGCGCCTCGTCAACGATGATCTGCGCATAGGGATTGAGATCCGCACCGATGTCCGGACCGATGTACAGCGGCTCGTTGATGGAATTCTTTTTCTTGATGCAGAACACCGGCACCCGCACGAATCCGAGATCTTCGTACAGGCGGATGGCCTCGCGGTTGTCGTGCATGACCGACAGGTCCAGGAACGCCCGGCCACGCGCGGCGAAATGGTCCGCAAGACTGGTGACCAGTGCGCGGCCGACACCCGGGTAAGACGCCTGCCGGTCGACCGCCAGGCACCACAGGCTGGCACCGTTCTCCGGGTCGTCGAAGGCACGCTCGTGGTCGACACCGGTGACGGTTCCGATGATCTCACCGGACTGCGGATCCTCGGCCACCAGGTACGTAAACATGCCCGAATCCCGGTGCTCCCAGACGAACTCCGCATCCATCGGCGCCATCGCGTGCGTACGCAGGATCCTGTTGATGGTCTCGGCATCGGTCCGGCGCTGGAGACGCCTGACCACGAACCCGCGTGGCAGGCAGCGCCCCGGGAGATAGTTTGACATCCACAGCCGGTAGGTGTGCGAGGGATCCAGAAACAACTCCTGCGGAGCATGCGAGAGCACCACGTGCGGATCACGCAGGTAGAGCACGAGATCACGTTCGTTGTCCGTCTCGCCGCGCAGCGTCTCGGCCAGCTCCCGTGCATCGGGATACGTGTGCCCGAAAATCAGCCGTCCCCAGCCGCAGCGAATGGCGATATTGCGCGCCGGATGGCCATGTGCACGCGGCTCGCGTTCGCCCGGATCGAGCAGCAGCAGCGTCGCGGAATTGCGCCGTTCCATCCGGGATCGCATGCGTGAGTTGCTACGTATCGTCATCGAGATAACCGTCAAAGTCCGTGCGTCTGCAGCCAGAATTCCAGTGTGGCGATCTGCCACAACTTCGAGCCGCCGAGCGGAGTGATGTGGTCGGCGGGCGCGTCGAGCAGCGTGTCGACGTACGCCCGGTTGAACAGCCCCCGTTTCACGCTGATCTCGCTCGCGAGCATATCGCGCACGAAGCCGAGCCCTTTGCCGTTCAGATACTTCAGGGCCGGCACCGGGAAATATCCCTTGGGTCTGTCGATGACCGCCGCGGGCAGCATCGTGCGCGCAGCCTGCTTGAGGATGTATTTCCCTCCGTCGCGTACTTTCATGTGCGCGGGAATGGCGGCGGCGAATTCCACCAGCTCGTGATCGAGAAACGGTACCCGCGCTTCCAGTCCCCACGCCATGGTCATGTTGTCCACACGCTTGACGGGATCGTCGACCAGCATCACCGTCGTGTCCAGGCGCAAGGCGCGATCCACGGCGTCCCGCGCCCCCGGCTGATCAAAGTGCCGCGCGACGAGATCCCGGCTCGCGTCATGGTCGATGGCGAAGCGAGCATCGACGACCTCGGTGTATTCAGCGTGATCGCGATCGAAGAATGCGCCCGCGTACGCGTCCAGCGGCGCATTGCTGCCGAGCAGCGGCGGGTACCAGTGGTAGCCGCCGAATACCTCGTCCGCTCCCTGGCCGCTCTGGACGACCTTGACGTGCTCCGACACGTACTTGCCGAGCAGGTAGAAGCCGATGTTGTCATGACTCACCATCGGCTCGTTCATTGCTTTCACACAGGCGGGCAGGTGTTCGATGAGAGTCGCCGAGTCGACTTCAATCTTGTGATGTCGCGTTGCGTACTCGCGAGCGACCATGTCCGAGTACTGGAACTCGTCTCCGCGCTCGCCGCCGGCGGCTTCGAATCCGATCGAGAAGGTCTGCAGATCTCGGACACCACCACGTGCCAGCAGGGCCACGAGCAGGCTCGAGTCGACTCCGCCCGACAGCAACACGCCGACCGGGACGTCAGCGACCAGACGGCGCTGCACGGCCGCCCGCAACTGGCCGAGCAGCGCATCCGTGACAGCGGCGGGATCCTGCGTGTCCACGCCCTCGAGTACGGCTTCGTAATCGGGCGCCCAGTAATACTGCTCGCGGAAGGATCCGTCCGGTTCGAAGGTCACGGTCGTGGCGGGCGGCAGCTTGTGATAGCCGGCGAACAACGTCCGGGGGGCCGGCACCACGGAATGAAAGCTCAGGTAATGGTGCAAGGCGACGGCGTCCAGCTCTGGACGGCGGCGGCTGACGTGAATCAGCGCCGGCAGTGACGAGGCGAAGCGCAGTGCCCCGGGCGTCCTGGTGTAATACAGCGGCTTGATCCCGAGCCGATCGCGGGCGAGAAATACCCGGCCGCTGTCACGCTCGTGCACCGCAAAGGCGAACATGCCGTTGAAACGCTCGACGCACGCGGATCCGTAGGCATGATAGGCCTTGAGAATGACTTCCGTGTCACTGCTGGAGAAAAACCGGTACCCGGCGCGTTCGAGCTCCTCGCGCAGGACCGCGTGATTGTAGATGCAACCATTGAAGACCACGGTGAGGCCGAGCCCGGGATCCTCCATCGGCTGGCGACCGCGCTCGGTCAGGTCGATGATCTTCAGGCGCCGGTGACCGAAAGCCACCCGACCGCGGGCGACGATACCGTTGCCGTCCGGGCCGCGGGCTGTCATGGCCCGCGTCATGCGCGCGACGCGGTCGGCAGACGCGGATTTGGCGTCGAATCGGACTTCTCCTGCAATGCCACACATGAATTTCTCGGTCTCCGCTTGGATCTCGGTGATGAAACGCAGGCCTCAACGCAGTGCCGGTTCGCTGAACGCCCCGGACACGGGCGCCGGCGCATCGATGGGTTCGCTCGACAGCAGCGGCGCGGCATCGACGGCGTCTGCGTTCATCATCGCCGCGATGCGCTGCAGGGACGCCAGCAGCCACGTCTGCTCCCAGTCTTCGAGGCGATGCAACTCGGCCACGAAACGCTCCTGCAGCAGCGGCACGGCACCGGCCAGGAGCTCGCGCCCCGCCGGTGTCGGGGAGACGAGCACGCGCCGCTTGTCGGACTCGTCCCGGCGCCGCTCGACGATCCGGCGTGCTTCGAGCCGGGCGACGATGTCGGTGACGGTGGCCTGACTCAGGTTGACCGCGCGGGCCAGTGCGCCGATCGACACGCTGCCGTTGGCGGTGACCGCGCGCAGCACGATCGCCTGCGGCGCGGTGAGTCCGTGCCGGCGGACCAGGGCGCGCGAATGCCGGTCGACCGCGCGCATGATGCGACGCAGGGTGATCAGGATCTGTTCAGAAACGCCTGATTCCATGTCATTGATTCCAGTACGAGAATTGTATCGTGTACGATTGATTATGACAAGTTTTCATAACTGGTCATGCACCGCTGACGGTCCTTTTCCATTGTTTCGCATGAGGTTCGTAACGGCTCGCGCAGACCCGAAGGTGAGCGATTTTGCATTGGGCCGGATTGATCTTGCCCCCGTCCGCGCGCGACACACGTTTGTGCGCCGCCGGTTCCGCGCGCCGGTAGCCGGCCGGCGCGACTCGAGACCGTCCCGGCCGACACCGATCTGCCGCAGCGGCCGTGGTGCCACAAGCGATGGCCATGCCCGCGACGGGCGGCGTCGCCGGCCCATGCGCCGGTCACCCGCGCGGTCGCGTCCGGATCCGAGGCCGTCGATGCCGCGCAGTACCGGCTTTGGCACGCCCACGACCAAAGCGACGAACACGACCGTTCCGAACCCGCCGGTACATCGTGGCGACCTGCGGCGACAGTGTCCCAGGGATCCGTCGATCGCGCGCCCTCGACCTTATCGACGACCGTGACGCCGCATGCCGTGATTGTCAGGGATTGTGAACTGCAATCCAGTCGCTGCCGCGGGCACCCAGGACCACCCCGGTATCGGTTTAAGATTGCCGTACCGGCGGCTGGCGGCCGCGTGACAGGACGCTGCAATGCAACGCACGGAGCAACGGCAAAACCGGGCTGCAGCCGTGGTTCTGTGGGCAGCGCTGGGACTGGCCTGTGGCAATGCCCGGGCCAACGACTGTACCTGGCAGGGCCACGAACTCCCCAACCTGGTGGCCGAGCTGATCGTCGCCATCGCCAGCGGCGCGAGCGGTGTCGACGGCCTGTGGAAGCCGGTGACGGTCGGCGAAGCGGCCGTGATCGATACCGGCTGGGACTGCGACTCCGGAATCGATCTGTTCGAGTTTCCGGGCGCCAATCCGCTCGAGACCAACAGCGCCACGCTCGGCGATGACGAACCGGGCATCGTCGCCATCCAGCCCTTGTCGGCCATTTTTCTCGACCAGTTGAGCATCTCCGGCAGCAGTGGCGTGGTCATCGCCGATGGCGCGCTGCTGGCGTTTCGTGGCGCCCAGCTGCACAACGCCGGCAAGATCGAGATCGGCGCGCTGTCCGATCTGCTGGAATCCACGCTGCGTTTCACCGGCAACACGCAACTGAGCGGCGGCGGCACCGTCACGCTGATACCGGGCACCCATCCCGACATCGACGGTGGCGGGACGCTGGTCAACCAGGACAACCTCATCAAAGGCGTCGGCGAGATCTCCGTCGAGTTGCACAACGAGGCCTCCGTGTTTGCCCAGGACGCCGGGATGCTGGTGCTGTCGCAACTGAGCCGCAACTCGGGCACCTTGAAGGCGCTTGGCAGTGGCACCTTGCGTTTGCAGGGTTCGGTCATCGACAACGCCGGTGGAACGATCTCGGCCGTAACCGGCGGCACGGTACAGATGCTGGGTGTGACGGTGCTCGGCGGCACCCTGGCCACCGACGACGCCGGCATCATCGAGGTCATCGCGCCGTCCGTGCTCGACGGCGGACCCACCATCGCCGGCACGCTGTCGTCGAAGTCCGTCACCACCCTGATGGGCCCCATCACCAACAGCGGCGAGATCCGGATCCCGCTGGGCGGCAGTGTGTTGATCGACAACACCGGCGGCGGGGTGATGCTGTCGGGCGGCGGCCGGGTGATGCTGGCGGGCGGCACCATGGCGAACGTGTTCGGGCAGGCGCCGTTCGGCCGACTGACCAACCAGGACAACACCCTCGAGGGCTACGGCAACTACAACTTCGCC
>JADZEE010000027.1 GCA_020850735.1 Gammaproteobacteria bacterium
GAGGCCAAGCGAGCGGCCATCAACCCCGCCGAGGCTGAGGTGCAGGCGAAGGTCTACGCCGCGCAGCTCAAAGTGCCCTATGTCTTCCTCGCCAACGGCGAGGAAATCCGCTTCTGGGAATGGCAGCGCGAAGCCTTCCCCCGCGTCATCAAGACGTTTTTTTCGCAGGGAGACCTTGAACGCCGTGCCGCAACCGGGCATATGCGGCGCGACCCGCTCACGATTCCCATCGACAGGCACATTGTCGAGCGCGATTACCAAACCGATTGCGTAGACACGCTTTGTCAGGAAATGAATGCAGGGCGGCGCAAGATGCTCGTTGAAATGGCGACCGGCACCGGCAAGACGCGGACTTCCGCGGCCTTGATCAAACGCCTGTTCGAAGCGAATGCCATCACACGCGTTCTCTTCCTCGTCGATCGCATCCCGCTCGCCAAGCAGACCGAGGACGCATTCGCCGAGCACCTGCCGGATTTTCCGGCTTACGTGCTGCGCGCCGGCCGGCGCTTTCAGGACGAAAAACGCATCACGATCACCACGCTGCAAAGCATGGTGAACATTTATCACGAGTACTCGTCGGGCTACTTCGATCTCGTGATTTCGGACGAGTGCCATCGCTCGATCTACGGCAAGTGGAGCGGCGTCCTCAAGCATTTCGACGGCGTGCAGGTCGGCCTGACCGCTACGCCGTGCATCGCCAACCCGGAGGATTTCGGCGACGATGAGGACAAGCTCACGATTCGTGACACGCTGCGCTTCTTCGAGGTCGAGGTGCCGACCTACAGTTACAAGCTCAAGGACGCCATTCGCGACGGTTTCCTGGTCCCGTATCAGATCTACAAAGCCAAGACCGTCAAGACCGCCGCGGAGGGTGGTTTTCCGGTCAGCCGCGGCGAGCTCGACTGGAGCGCGATGGATCAAGGCACGCGTGCCGAGCTCGAACAGCTTTTTGGCAATGAGCAGAGCATCATCATCGATCCGGCGGCGCTGGAGCGGAAATTCACCATCCCCGAACGCAACCGCGCCATCGTGCGCGAGTTCCGCGACGTGCTGGAAAACGGCTATACCGACGCGAAGGGGATCGTCCGCAAACCGCTGTTGGGCAAGACCATCGTCTTCGCCGTGACCAAGCGCCACGCCGAGACGCTCGCACAGATGCTCGACGCGGCCTATGCCGGCGAGAAACCGTCCCCTGAAATCCGCTATGCGGACTACGTCGTCTCCGGTATGGGTGCGGACGACACGGTCGACGGCATGACGAAGATCAAGCGGTTCAAGAAGGAGAAATTTCCCCAGATTATCGTCTCCGTGAACATGCTCGATACCGGCTTCGACTGCCCGGAGGTCGTGAATCTCGTGTTCGCGCGGTTCACGAAATCGGCCATCCTCTACCGGCAAATGCGCGGACGCGGGACGCGCAAGTTCAAGGGCAAGCCTGTGTTCACCATGTTCGACTTCGTCGGCGTCACCGACTACCACGGCGACGAGGACGAGGGCGGCGAAGGCGGCATCGTGGTCGCTCGTCTGCCGAAGAGGAAGTACGAGCCTCGGCGGTTGCTCTCGCTCGACATCAACGACCACATCGACCCGACCACGCGCGAGTGGGTCACCATCGATGAGAACGGAAACATGGTCTTCCCCGAAGCCTCGGAAGCGAAGGCCGCCGCGCTCGGGGCGTGCTTCGAGGCGTGGTTTCTTGCCCGGGCGGACAGTCTCACGCCCGATCAGGAGCGCTGGCTCCGCGTCGTCGGCAGCCAGCTCCGGGCAAACGCCGACACGATGGAGGAGTTCACTGCCGGGCACTTCGCCTTCCATCCCTTCACGCTGATGGGCGGCCTGCCTGAGGCCATCCGGATCTTCGGCGGCGACGAGAACGTGGACGCCGTGCTTGAGTCGCTCAACGACGAGGTGTTCGGTGCCGACGAGCCGATGACAGCCGCCGCACTGCAGCCGGGCGCACGGCCCTCATAACGGAAGGACACAACGCAATGCCCCTGACCCCCGAGATGCGCCGCTCGATCGAACAGATCCGCGACTACCTGTACGGCGGCGGCTACCCCGATCCGGTCAGCAATGCCGAGCAGCTCGCGTTCCTGTTCTTCTTCTATCTGATCGAGGGCATCGACGCCGAGAATGCGGCCCGGGCCAAGGTGCTCAAGCGGAAGCATGAGAGTCTCTTCGGCGGCTCATGGACCCTGAAGAACCCGCTGAACGCCCTTGAGAAGGGCGAGACGACGATCCCGAAAGAGCGCTTCCGCTGGTCCGTCTGGGCCAAGGGCCTTTCCGGCGAGCCGCTCGTGCGCTTCGTGCGCGATGAGGTCTTTGCGTTCTTCACCGAGGTGGCCGGGAACGGCGCCGTCAACTTCATGCACGGCGCGCGCCTCGGTATCGACGAGCCCACCGTGCTGACGCAGGTCGTGACCCTCGTCGATGGCCTGCGGCTGGATCGCTCGGATGCGGACACCAAGGGCGACCTGTTCGAGCACGTCTTGAAGCAGATCAAGCAGGCGGGCGAGCTGGGCCAGTTCCGCACGCCGCGCCACATCATCCGCGCCATCGTCGAGATCATCGATCCGAAGATCGGCGAGACCATCTACGACCCGGCGGCGGGAACGGCCGGGTTCCTGGTCGCAGCCTACAACCACATCCGGCTTGCGAACTCGTCGCCGGGCGGCATCCAGAGCGTCGATTTCGACGGCAAGGTGCAGACCCGCGGCCTCGGCGACAAGCTCTCGGCCGCGCATGTCTCGGCGCTCCAGAACCAGACTTTCTTCGGTAATGATGTCGATCCGAAAATGGTGCGCCTCGCCACGATGAACCTCACGCTGCGCGGCCTGCCGAACGTGCGCATCCTGCTGCGTAACGTCCTGACCACCACGTTTGATGTCGAGCGCAAGGCCGAGCTGGGTCTGCCGCAGGAGGGCTATCACGTCGTCCTCGCCAATCCGCCGTTTTCCGGCAGGGTAGACCGGGATCGGATCGTCGATGACGTGAAAGTCGGGACGACCACTGCAACCGAGCTGCTGTTCCTCAAGTACATGATGGACAGCCTGCGTCCGGGCGGGCGCTGCGGCGTCATCGTGCCCGAGGGCGTGCTGTTCGGATCGACCGGCGCCCACAAGGAGCTGCGGCGTCAGTTGATCGAGAACAACCGCGTCGAGGCGGTGATGAGCCTGCCGGGCGGGGTATTTCAGCCGTATTCCAGCGTGAAAACCTCGGTGCTTTTCTTCAGGAAAGGCGGCAAGACCGAAAACGTGCTTTTCCTGCACGCGGATAACGACGGCTACAAGCTCGATGCCAACCATGACCAGCCCATCGAAGCCGATGACTTGCCGACGCTGATCACCGCTTATCGTGAGCGCGAGGCGGGACTGAAGGCTTGGGAAAAGCGCGATCCGAAAGCGGAGTGGAGCGGGCAGTGGTGGTTTGCCGATGAGGCTACGCTCCGGGCGAACGACTTCAACCTGTCAGCCGGGCGTTACCGTCCCATGAGCCAGCAGCAGGTTAAGCACCGGGACCCGCGCGAGCTGCTGGACGAACTGGCGGCCATTGAGTCCGAGATCGTCGAAGAAGTTGAAGCGCTGCGAGCGGCGCTGGGCGAGGCTGCATGAATTGGCCGGAAAGGACGCTAGGGGACGTTTGCGAGATCAATCCTCGTCTACCGCGCGATCACGGTCTCGCGGACGACATGTCAGTTTCTTTTGTCCCAATGGCGGCGGTTGACGAGGTATCAGGCGTCGTGCGGGACAAGCAGCAACGCCCATTTCTTCAGGTTAAGAAGGGGTATACCAGTTTCCGTGACGGCGATGTGCTGTTCGCCAAGATCACGCCCTGCATGGAGAATGGGAAAGCCGCTGTCGCGAGTGATTTGCTCAACGGAGTCGGCTTTGGCTCGACGGAGTTTCACGTTCTTCGACCAAAGGCCGGTGTGTTAGCTGAGTGGATTTACTACTTCGTAAGGAGGGAGCCCTTCCGTAGGGAGGCGAAGCGGAATTTCACTGGGACCGCCGGGCAACAGCGCGTGCCGGCAACTTTCCTTGCGAACTGTCGCATACATATTCCGCCTCTCGACGAGCAACGCCGGATTATTGATCTGCTCTCCCGCGCCGAAGGAATTATCAGACTGCGGCGCGAGGCGCAGAAGAAGGCCGCCGAAATCATCCCCGCGCTCTTCATCGACATGTTCGGCGACCCGGCGACGAATCCGAAGGGGTGGGTCGAAACGACACTTGGAAATGTCGTTGACGAGTTTCGCTACGGAACCTCTCAGAAATCGGGAACGCTCGGACTGCCGACGCTACGAATCCCGAACGTCATTGGCGACAGACTCGACCCGACGGAGATCAAACTCGTCTCCGTGCCCGACGTTGAGGCCAATCGCCTGCGTCTGCGCGACGGCGATTTCCTCTTTGTTCGCACCAACGGAAATCCCGACTACGTTGGGCGGAGCGCCGTCTATGAATCGCATGTCATGCGGAACGCGGGATTCGATGGCGACAACTGCCTCTATGCCTCCTACCTGATTCGAGCGCGCCTAAAGCTCGACGCCGTCAACCCCCGGTACCTTCAGTCCTTCCTATCGACTTCCGAGGGCCGCAAGCGTCTCCGCGAGCAGGCGCGGACATCGGCAGGGCAGTACAACATCAACACCGAGGGTCTAGCCAGTATCCGTATTCCGCTGCCATCCATTCAGCTCCAGACTGACTATGAAGAGCGTTGCCGCCCGTTGTTCGGACTTCGAGACCTACAGTCAGTGGCGAGTGCGAAAGCAGAGGGCGCCTTCAGCGCCCTTGTCGCGCGGACGTTTTCTGGGGCCAAGCAGGCACACGACAACCCGGTGGAGGTTGCCGTCGCATGAAGTACCCATATGAAGACATGAGTGAGGACCAGTTCGAGAAGCTCGTCGCCCTCATCTGTCAGAAGTTGCTCGGCATATCTGTGCAACCGTTCGCAAAGAGGCCAGACGGCGGGCGCGACGCGCTTGGCCGCACGGAGCAGAGGATCAAGCATTGTCTATTGTCCTGAATGCATTCCGGCTGAAAGTCCCGGACTTGTACCTTGAAGCCCGCCAGGTTTCCTACGACCAGGAAACACTTGAAGGCCTTCGCACGAAGCACGGCACTACCCACGCCTTCCGCCGACAGGGCGAGAGCATCCTTGTATTCTCGCCAGACGGAAACTTTCCCGTATCCGGTGCGAAGCAGACGATTGGGCTCAAGGACAATTTCGGCATTTTCTGCTTCTTGGTCAAGGACGGACTGACGCGGCATCTGGCCGGTCTTGGCCGTCGTCCTGTCGGCTTCACGCCCATCGAACTGGTGAGCGCTAAGCCTGAAGATAATCTTCTCGTTCCGATTCTCGGAGAGGCCTACCCTTTTCAAGTCTGCGCCAAGTACGCAATCCACACGCGCTACGTTCAGGGCCATCCCAGTCTGGTCATTGACTGCACCACGCGGCGGGTGCTGAAGGAGACGTGTCTGTTTTTCCTTCGAGCCGGTTTCGATCTCAACGGCCGCTATGTTGCAATTGAGGAAGAGGACGGATACCGGAAGTTTCTCGGGTCGGTGAGCGCGCAGAAGGGTGACACGCTTTATGTGACGCGGCCTGACGGACAGACTGAGCAAGTCGAAGCGAAAGACATTTATCTGGAAGCCAGCCGGACGAACTTCGACGACTACGTATCCCATACGCATGGTGCGCAGAAGGACGCAATCGTCGAGCGCATCCGCCAATCTGTGTCGTCGTTTAATGGCGGCGAGAACAAGAAGACTCGCATCGATACGCTCAAGAGATACGTACAGTCGAAGTCCATTCCCCTGATCGACGGAACCCGCATTGAAATCGAGGACGCGCCTGATATTCAGCGTCACTGCGACCAGATGCCGAAGCCGGTATTCGTCTTCAATGACAACGGCGAGGCCGATTGGGTGGAGAAAGGCCTGACGCAGTACGGTCCATATACAAAGCGCACGTTTGACCGAAACGATCCGTCTATCTGCGTCATCTGTGCGCAACACGACAAGGGGCGCGTGGAGCAGTTCGTCCGCAAGCTCCTAAAAGGGATTTCCTCAAGCAAGTATTTCAGCAGTGGCCTTGAAGGTAAGTTCACTCTGGGAACCAGCCGCGTCGAGGTGTTCGCAACGGCCACGGACAGTGTGGAGGCATACAAGAACGCGATAGAAGCGGCGATCCGGAAGAAAGCGGAAGACGGGGGACGCTGGGACCTCGCGCTTGTTCAGGTCCGGCAGTCGTTCAAGAAGCTCAAGGTGACGGAGAATCCCTACTACCTGGGGAAGAGCCTTTTCTTCCTGCATCAGGTTCCTGTTCAGGACTTCACGATAGAGCTTCTCGCCCAGTCGGACTACTCGCTGGGGTATTCGCTCAACAATATGGCGCTAGCCTGCTACGCGAAGATGGGCGGTGTTCCTTGGCTACTCAAGTCCTCGCCGACGCTTTCCCACGAGCTGGTGATAGGCATTGGCAGCGCAAATATCGGGCAGGAGCGAGGCGCCGATAAGCAGCGGATCATGGGTATTACCACCGTGTTCTCAGGGGACGGCAGCTACATCGTTTCGAATACTTCGAAGGCTGTAGTGCCGGAGGCCTATTGCGAGGCGTTGACGGCGGTGCTCGGAGAGACAATCGAGAAGATCCAGAAGCGCATGAACTGGCAAAAAGGCGACACGATCCGCCTGATCTTTCACGCGCAGGTCAAGAAGTTCAACAAAGAGGAGATTGGCGCCGTCCGTGCCGTGATCGACAAGTACCGCGAATATCAGGTCGAGTATGCGTTCCTGAAAATCTCCGAGGATCACGGGCTGCACATGTTTGACACTGCTCCGGCAAGGGAGAAGAAGGGGCGATTGGCTCCCCACCGTGGAAAGACGTTCAAGCTCTCAAATCACGAAATGCTTGTCTACCTTATAGGTCAGCGCGAGCTGCGGCAGGATACCGATGGGCATCCGCGCGGCGTAATCCTTGATGTTCACAAGGACTCGACCTTCAAAGACATCAAGTATCTCAGTGCCCAACTTTATAGCTTTGCGTCGCACTCGTGGCGCAGCTATTTTCCGAACCCCATGCCTGTGACGATCAGCTATTCCGACCTGATCGCCAGGAATCTCGGGTGGATGAATCAGCTTCCGGGATGGAATGATTCGATAATGATCGGGAAGATTGGGCAATCCCAGTGGTTTCTGTAGAAAAAGAGAACGCCTACCAGTTGCGCGAGTACCTTCAGCGTAAGGTATCCGAAAGCGCGCACGGCGATCCGTTCAAATCGTCCTTTCTGCGTTTTCTAGGACTCTCGAAGGACGGCGGGTCAGCTTTCGACGCTACCAAGCTCTCCTTGTACCAGCGGTGTGCGGTCTCCGGGCTTGACGTTTGGGGAGTGACCGTACCTGCTCAGGATGTGTCGCGACTGCTGGGGCAGGCCGCCAAGATCGACTCTACGCCCCGGCCCTGGGTGTCTGATGTTTTCGGCGTGATGGCCGTGAAGCGGCTCGTCGACAGGCTGAACGACAACCGCATCGTCCGTGAGTTCGAGCACTGGACTGCTGGCTTCCTTGCGCAGCAGGTCGGCGGTGACCACCTCAATCTCTTTGAAAAGGACATCGCGACCCTTATCCGCAGTGGGGAGTCCGCCGTCTATGCGACCGCCTGCGTTCCGCTCTTTCTTCATTATCAAGCGATCAGGAGGATTGACGATCACCAGCTTCGTCTGTCCCTCATAAATCGGTTCATGCACGAATTCCGGCAGCAGGCGCAAGCAGATTCTTCGACGGCGCTACTGGGGGTGATGGTCTACGTCTTCGACCAGATCAACGAAGATGTCGCCGTTGTGCCGCCGAAGGGCTGGAGCCTCGACGATCTTCTGATCTTTCTGGAGCATGTTCCCGTTGGCCTAAAGCGCTGGACTTGGGAAGACGCGGGGCGCACGAAAGGCGCGGTACCTGCCAAATGGCGCGTTGATAACGAATACCACGTCCAGAATCTGCTCTACGTGTTGCTTGCGCCCGTCTTTAGTGACATCGCGGATGAAGTATATCTGCAACCAGTTGGGCAGAAGACGCCGCGGGTGGACTTGTACTTGCCGCCTCTGAACACAATCATCGAAGTTAAGTATCGGAAGGACGCGAAGAAGTCGTTTCCGATGCTCATCGGCGAGATCGCCGAGGATGCGTCTCTCTATCGGGCCGACGCAAAATACAAAGATGTACGGATTGTCAGCTTCCTGTGGGATTGCACGCGCGCGACGCAGGAGCACACAAAATTCAAAGAGGGCGTATTGAAGATCGACGGCATGAATGGGTGCGTCGTGATCAGTGCGCCATCGACAATGAATGAGTGATCTCGGCCGTACTGCCGAAGCGCGGGACGGCGACCGAACGTCGTAGTTGTGGCCGGTGCTGCGTTGCCAGGCCTGAATTCCCACCCGACTGTTAGCATTGCTAACGGCCAGCCAGTCATGCCATGAATGCGGAGTAAGTTGCTACGGAACTTTCTTCATAGTTCGAGGATCACACTGTCAACCGCAAGAGGTCGGCATTCGTTGAACGACCATCTCGCACACAGTGCGCCCAGGCATTCACCGAAGACATCACTGGACGCACCTGCACGATCTTGAATTTCGTTGGCTGTGTCAGCCCGCTTGATGCTCGTTACGCATCGCCCACGCTCGAAAGAGCGCCCGAAACCGGCCTCATCTCCTGAAAGCCGGTGGCCGCAAGGCTCGGAGGTATCCGTAAGCAACCGCCTCTCGGGGCGCTCAGCAATGCGCATGACGCAATAGTTCGCGTTCCTGCCGCAGTTCGTAAGTGGCGCCAGCAAGCGGAATTCCGTTTGCATCGGCGTCAACCTCGAGCGGGGTTTCTCTCCGTTCTCAGTCTGTACCGCTGCCCCTGCTGAACGCTTGGTGCGCCAACCGCGCGTCCATGCGTAAGGCTCGCGGGCGGACCCCTGCCAGCACGCCGCGACGGCCTTGGCCGCCGCAATCCCTGCGCCAACATGTGTCCGCACTCCTGCGGCAATCCGTGGCTGCGCCAGCCGGCGTCGTCACTGGCGGCTTGCTGCTAGTGACGACGCGCCATATGCCTCAGTCATCAACGAGTTATAGGGTGCTGGCGCAAGTGACGACCCCTCGCGATGCGCTCTTCTGGCGCATCGCACCGTAACAACCGCGCAATGCGGTTCGTCCATCGGCCCGTTCCTCGACGGGCATCGTTCCACGTCGCGCGCAATCCGCGCACCCCTGAGCCTTGGGTGATGGCTCATCTCGAAGGATCGACTTCCAACAGGAAGCGGCCTCGATGCCAATGCCACGTGTCGGGCAGGCAAGCAGCAAAAACTACGGCACAAAACGGGAGTGGTGTCCCGGGTCCCTCGAAGTACTCGTCCTGCCCAGGCAGGCGAGACGGACAGAAACACTAACCGGACATGCGGCACGCACCAGGGGCAATTGAGCAACGAACGAAGAGGACGCGATGAGAGACCTGAACTACGAACTGAAGCAACTCTGCCTGCGCAACCGCGACGGCAGCTTTTCCACGCAGTACGCGCGCGAGCGCATTCTGACCATGATCGCCAATCAGTTGCACGAGATGGGCTTCCATCACATGCAGGCGGCGAGCCTGAAGCCTAAGCATGTCGAGGCACTGGTCGAGCGCTGGAAGGCGGAATCCCTTTCCGCCGGCACGATCAAGAACCGGATGACCGAGCTGCGCTGGTGGGCCGAGAAAGTGGCCAAACAGAATGTGCTGGCTCGCGCCAACGAATTCTACGGCATCCCGCGACGGAATTATGTGACCAATGTCAGCCGGTCACGGGTGCTCACCACCGGGGACCTGGAGAAGCTCACCGATCCCTGGACGCGCATGTCGCTCAAGTTGCAGGCGGCCTTCGGTTTGCGGCGGGAGGAGTCGATCAAGATCCGGCCCGAGTGGGCCGACCGCGGCGACCGGCTCGCGCTCAAGGCGAGCTGGACCAAGGGTGGGAGGGAGCGCGAGATTCCGATTCGCACGGCAGAGCAGCGCCTAGTACTCGACGAAGCCAAGCAGCTCGCGGTCCGCGGAAGCCTGATCCCAAAGGCGTCGAGCTACGTCCAGCAGTTGCAGCGATTCAAGGCGCAGTGCATGGCGGCGGGAATTCAGCACGTGCACGGCCACCGCCACCAGTACGCGCAGGATCGCTACCGCGTACTGACCGGCTGGGCCTGTCCCGCGCAAGGCGGGCCGACCTCGAAGCAGCTCACCTACGAGCAGAAAGCTATCGATCGCCAGGCCCGTCTCGCGATCAGCGCGGAGCTGGGCCACGGTCGCGAAAGAATCACATCGGTCTATCTCGGCCGGTAGCGGATTCTGACGGCGGCAATCGAACGCGGACGACGATGCTGTTAGCAGTGTTGACACGCCGCATTGACGTGAAATTGGAACCGCCGGCATGCGCACACGCCTGAACGCGCCGCGGAACGACTCCGGTCGCGAATCGGAGGTGCTGACCTTCAGCGCGCTGCTGGTGGTGCTTGGCCGTCGGTCCCGGCAGTCGATCTACGATCTGATGCGGCGGGACCCATCGTTCCCTCGACCGCGACAGCTCGGCAGTGAGTTCTCCATCGGCTGGCTGCGGGCCGAGGTGATGCAGTGGTTGCATTCTCGGCCGCTCGTCGAACTGAACGGGCTCGATGCGGTGGAACGGCGGAGGCGGGCGCGAGGAACGAGGGCGGCAGGGGTGGCCGGGAAGTAGTCAGGCGAGCCCGTCGCCCCAGCCGCGCTTCCCCTTCTATTGGAACGCGCGTAATATGTACACGATTCTGCACGTTTAACGCGCCACTATTTTTCGCCCCAGGAGGCTTGCAATGGGAATCTCCACCAACGACGTTATTCCGCTGTCGCAGGCCCGCGCCAACTTTTCGGAGCTGGCTGAGGAGGTCAAGGCCGGCGCCGAGAAGATCATCACCAAGAACGGCGAGAGCTACGTGGCGCTGATCGACGCGGAGCGGTTGGACCATTACCACCGGCTGGAGCGCGAACGCATTCACTTGCTGTTGATCGATGAGGCGGGCAAGGGGCTCGACGATGTCGCCGCCGGCCGCGTGAAGGATGCCCGCGGCACAATCCAGTCGATCAAGCGCCGCCGCAGCGCGTAAGACGGTCGGAGCGGTCCCGATGGCGAGGAAGCCTGTCGTCCGGCTCACCGCGAACTTCGAGAGCAACCTCGCCGACATCGAGCGTTTTCTGACCGAGGCTGAAGCGCGCAAAGCTTACGACGCGCTGCTCGACGAACTGCTGGACACCGTGATTCCGAACCTCGAACGGTTTCCCGGCATTGGACGGCCGTTCCTCGCGCATCCGGCGCGCTCGGTCGAAACCTCGAATGCGCTGGACGCATTGCGCGCGAAGTTATCGGCGCTGACTCCGGACCCGGAAGCACTGCGCGAATACATCCTCGACCACTATCTGGTGCTGTACGCGCAGATTGACGCGAATCTCTATCTGCTGGCGATCAGGCATCACCGCCAACTGTCGTTCGATTTCCAGTCGCACTGGGGCGGGACTTCGTCGATGCCAAAGTGAGATCGAACGCTGCCCGGTTCGCAGCGAATTTTCCGGTTCAGTGTAGGTCGCGGTATAGGTCGTTGCTTCAACCGCCCGGAAACCCAATGAATTCGCGGGCTTTACGCCCATGCATCACGGGCGTATGGCGGGCGGGCGGGCCCGTCGTCGCGTTCATGGTCGCGATCTTACGGGCACGGGGCCGGTGCCTGAAATTACGGAGTTTCGCGGAAGGCCGGCGACTGCATGCGCACGATGGCCATCGCGTTCAGCGGGATGCGGGGATTCGGCTGGGCGTATAAGCAGCGGTCGGGCATCGGCAGCGTGCCACCAGTGGCGCGGGCCGCGAAGTAGTCCTCGACCTGCGCGCGCCATTCGCCTTCCGGCGCCTGCGGATTCAAGCCGGCGGCGTACAGGCGCAGCAGCGTCGCGATGGTGTTGTTCACCAGCGGGACGTACATGGGGTAGCAATAGGTCACGCGGATCTTCAGCAGGTTGGCGTCCTGGATGCTCACACCGCCCTTCACCGTGGCCGGGCGGTACATCAGGTTGTCGTTCGGGATCTCGTATCCGCCGCTGACGTCGACACCGTGATTCGATGTCTGGAAGTGCTCCGGGCGCGGATTGAGGATCTCGATGTCGACCCACGTGTCATTGGTGGCGCCAGCGGGGATCACGGGTCCCGGGGGGGGATCGCCGCCGGCCTGGCAGGCGTACTCGTCGCCGCCGTACAGCTCGGTGCGAACCACGCAGCGGGCGCGGCGGACGCCGTCCGCCGTGTCGTCGTGCGTGAACAGCGGCGCGAGGCCGCGAACGAAACCGTTCTCGATGAAATTCATGCGCGCGTTGTTCAGCGATCCGGAGCGGGCGGCTTCGAACGCGGCGTAGTTCAGGGTGATCTTGGCGTGATAGATGAGTGCGAACTGCAGGGCGCCGAACACGAGCAGCAGCAGGACCGAGCCGACGATCACGCTTTCGACCATGGCTTGGCCCCGTTGTCGCGACCGCTGCACGAAACGGTACCGCATGGACGGAATTCTAGCAGGGCGGCTCACGGCTCACCGCCGTTTTCGCCGTTGCGCGTGACCTCGTCCTCACCAGGGCCACTGGTCGCGGTGGCGGCGGCAGGCCCGGATTCCGGCGCATCCGTCCCGGTATCGGCGTCATCGCCGGCCGTGGCATCGTCCTCCGCGGCGCCGGTCGTGCCTGTGTCCTCGACGATACCGCCGGTCGTGACCTCGTCCGCGATCGTGCCGGCGCTCACAGCGGTGGCGGCAGGCCCGGGTTCCGTCACCGCCGGGTCGTCCGGCGCGGGTGCGGGCGGCGGCGCGTCCGCTCCGGTATCGCCGCCGTCGCCGGCCGTGGCATCGTCCTCCGCGGCGCCGGTCGTGCCTGTGTCCTCGACGATACCGCCGGTCGTGACCTCGTCCGCGATCGTGCCGGTGCTCACAGCGGTGGCGGCAGGCCCGGGTTCCGTCACCGCCGGATCGTCCGGCGCGGGTGAGGGCGACGGTGCGCCCGTCCCGGTGTCGCCAGCCGCAGCCGGTACGGTTGCCGCCCCGTCACCCGCGCTGTCGTCGGCCGCGGTCGCCGGCACGACCTCGAGCGGGGACGGCGCGGCCTGCGGCGGCGATGCCGGCGGGTTGCCGGCAGCGGTCTGATCGCCGCCTTCCAGCAGCGCGGCGACGCCGCCGAGCAGGGACCTGGCACGGTCGCGCAGGGGATCGTTCGCCGACGCGAACTGATCCATCTGCGCGAAAGTGGCCGCCGCCTCGCGCAACTGCACCACGCCCATGTTGTGCCAGGCCTTGCTCATGCCGGGTTCACGCAGCACGGCTTCCCGGTAGGCGGCGACGGCCTCGGCCGGCCGGCCGAGGCGCGCGTAGACATTCCCCAGCCGGAACCAGGATTCAGTGACCCGCGGCGCGCGCTCGGTGAGCGTCTTGTAAGCGGCGGCGGCCTGGTTCCAGTCGCCGCCGTCGTAGGCGGCCGCCGCGCTGCGCTCGATGGCGTACAGATCCCCCTTCGGCGTGTCCGGGCGCGTCACGTCCTCGAGGCTGCAGCCGGCCAGCCAGGCCAGCGCGATCATCAACGCCGGCGTCGCGATCCTCGTCCGGCGGGCCACGTCAGCAGGTCTCCCACACGAGCGTGTCACCCACGGCGAGCGCCAAGGCCGCATTCGCGCCCGGGGCGAGCTCCAGAGTCATCGACGCGGCCAGGCAGGCTGACAGGCGGGCCGGCGCGAGCTCGCGCACGAGCTTGACCACCGCCCAGGCCGTGTCGAGGTACACCAGGTCGATCGCGCCGCGCATGCCGAAGGTGTGCACGCAGCGGCAGCGATCGATGAGCAGCCCCGTTCCCGGAGCCAGGGGAGGACGCCCGAGCAGCCCGCGCATGCGTTCCCACGCGGTCGTCGTCAGCGAAACATCGCCGAGCAGGGTGGAATGATCTTTCTTGCGGCGCAGGCGGCCGGCGATCACAACGTACCTTCGGCCATGAACTTCATCACGATGGGAAATCCGAGCACCACGAAGGTGACCGGGAAGATGAAAACGATGAGCGGGAACACGAGCTTCACGGGTGCTTCCATCGCCACCTTTTCCGCGCGCGTGAAGCGTTCGTTGCGACGCTGCTCGGCCTGCACCCGCAGCACGGCCGCGAGGCTCGAACCCATACGTTCGGCCTGGATCATCGACGTGACGAAGCTGGTGACCTCGGGGATGTCGAGGCGCTCGGCCATGCGCCGCAGCGAATCGGCACGGCTCAGGCCCGAACGCAGATCGCGCAGCACGATACCGAACTCGTTGCGCAGCGGTCCCGGCGGCGCCTTTTCCATCGCCTGGGCGAGTCCCCCCTGCAGGTTCAGGCCCGCCTCCACCGCCATGGTGATGAAGTCCAGGTACACCGGCATGGCGCGCACTACGGCCAGCTCGCGCTTGCGCCGCGTGTCGCGCAGCCACAGCGTCGGGAACAGAAAGCCCAGGAAGGGCGCGAGTATGTGCACCACGGGCGGGATGTTGACCGGCAGGGCGACGTCCATGTACAGCGACAGCACCAGGAAGAAGATGGCGGACAGGATCCGCAGCCCGATGAACTGCTCCGCGGTCACCATGTAACTGACGCCCGTCTTCTGCAGCTTGTCTTCCGTGCTCTCGAGGTATTCGTAGGGCAGAAACTGCACGAAGAAATGGGCGATGATCCGCACCAGCGGCCAAATGGGTCTCATCAGCGGCGGAATCGGATCCATGAACGAGCGGTCCTCGTCCTCCACCATCCCGTGCAGCAGGTGGATGGTCATGAGGAAGCAGAATACGCTCAGCCCGGTGCACAGCGCGCTGACCTCGAACATACGGTTGACGAGAAATTCCTGCATGGCGGCTACACGTCGATCCGGGTGATTTTGCGGATGAAGAAATTACCGAGCCCCAGCCACACGATGATGCCGGCGAGCACTCCCCAGCCGACCTTGGTCGTCCACAGCTTGGACATTGCCTCGGGCTCGAGCATGTACAGCAGCACGGCGAGCAGGAACGGCAGCAGGCTCATGACGATGCCCTGCAGCTTGCCCTGGGCGGTGAGACTGTCGATCTTGCCTTCCATCATCTGTTTGCGGCGCAGGGTGTCGGCCAGCGACTCGAGTGTTTCGGCCAGATTGCCGCCGACCTCCCGGCTGATACGCATCGCCGACATCACCATGGTGAAATCCTGCAGCGGCATGCGCTTTTCCATGTTGTCCAGCGACTTCTCGAAGTCCAGGCCCAGGCGCTGCTCGCGCATGAACAGCTCGAACTCCTGGCTGAGCGGTGGCGGTTGCTCCTTGACCAGGGACTCCAGCGCGATGTTCAGGCTCGCACCGGCGCGCATCGATCCGGAAACGAGCAGCAGGCCGTCGGGCAGCTGCCGTTCAAAGCGTTTCAGCCTCTTTTTGCGCATCGCGCGGTAGAAAAACCCCGGCAGGATGATCAGCACGCCGAGCAGCACCAGCGCCGAGATTGCGTCGCGCGTGATCGCCCACACCAGCAGCGGCAGCACCACGATCGCGGCGATGTTCATGTAGAACAGCCTCGTCGCGTCGACGAACATGAACATGTCCGCCATGTTCGTGCTCGCGCTGTCGGTGAAGGTCGACTGGTAGCGCGCCATGAAACTCTGCCCCTGGACGAGCGTGGCGTAGACCAGCAGCGCCGCCGACAGGAAGGCGAGTGTTATGACGACCAGGAACAGGATGTCGCCACCGATGTCGAGCATGAATGCCTTCATGGCGGGGCCCCCTACTGGAAGATGCTCATGTCGACGCCGATACCGCGTTCGCGTAGTTCCTCGTAGAACTCCGGAATGCGCCCCGTCGCGTGGTAGTGCCCGCGTACCTTACCGTTTTCGTCGAAACCCTGCTGCTGGAAGCGGAAGATGTCCTGCATCTGCACCACGCCGCTTTCGACGCCCGTGATCTCGCTGATGTTGACGACCTTGCGGCTGCCGTCGGCGAAGCGGGATATCTGCACGATGATGTCCACGGCCGAGGCCACCATCTCGCGGATCGCGAGCGCGGGCAGATCCATGCCCGACATCATCACCATGACCTCGAGACGGGAAATGAGGTCACGCGGACTGTTCGCGTGCGCCGTGGTGAGCGAGCCGTCGTGGCCGGTGTTCATGGCCTGGAGCATGTCCAGCGCCTCGCCGCCACGGCACTCGCCGACGACGATGCGGTCCGGCCGCATGCGCAGGCAGTTCTTGACCAGGTCGCGGATGTGGATCGCGCCCTTGCCCTCCAGGTTCGGTGGCCGTGCCTCCAGGCTGACGATGTGCGGCTGCCCGAGCTTGAGCTCGGCGGCGTCCTCCACGGTGACGATGCGCTCGGCGGAAGGAATGTAGTTCGACAGCACGTTGAGCAGTGTCGTCTTGCCGCTGCCGGTGCCGCCGGAGATGACGATGTTCTTGCGCATCTCCACCGCCACCTTCAGGAACTTGAACATGTTGGCGTCGGCGGCGCCGAACTTGACGAGGTCCGTGTCCGCGAGCTTCTGTTTGGAGAACTTGCGGATGGTGATGCAGGGTCCCCGCAGCGCGAGCGGCGGGATGATGGCATTGACGCGCGAGCCGTCCTTCAGGCGCGCGTCGACCATCGGTGAGCTCTCGTCGATGCGCCGGCCGAGCGGTGAGACGATGCGCTCGATCGCGGACATGACCGCGTCGTTGCTCGAGAACGTGACCGTGGATTTCTGCAGCCGGCCGGCCTTTTCGATGAAGATCTCGTCGAACTTGTTGACCATCACTTCGGTGATGTCGTCCTGGGCGAGCAGCTCCTCCAGCGGACCGAGACCGACGGCCTCGTTGAGCACGTCGACCTCGAGCTGCTGCTTGTCGATGTTGGCCGGGAGCTTCCCGCTCATGGCCTCGACAATCTCGTGGATCATGTTCTGGACGTGTTTCCTGAGCCTGTCCTCGCTCATGGCGCCGATGTCGGTGCGGCGCAGGTCCATGGCCTCGAGCAACTCGGAGTGGACGCGGTTGCGCCACTTGTAGCGCTCCTCCTTGAAGACCGTGGAATCCTCCTTGATCTCGACGTGCCGCGACACGCCGATCATGGTCTTGACGTCCTCGATGTCCTCGGAATAGTCGTCGTCGGCATCCGCGGTCTCGTCGATGCCGACACTGATGAAATACGAACCGATCCGCACGACGTCCGAGGCGCGCAGCGGTCCGTGGCGTTCGACCTTCTGGTCGTTGACGTAGGTGCCGGGGCTCTTGCTCTTGTCCTCGATGAAGATGCCCTGGGCGTTGCGAGAGAGCTCCGCGTGATGCGGGGCTATGCGCCAGCCGCGCAGCTGGATCAGGTTGTCGCGCGCCTTGCCGATGCCGCACTCGTTGATCGGGCAGCGCACGCCGTGAACCTTGCGGCCTTTTTCGTCTTTTACGACCACATCGAACATGGCGGTTCTCTACTCGATGATCTCGATGTCCTCGGAATCGATGGACTGCTTGAAGCGCTCGATGAGGCCCCGCTGGCGTTCCATGCGACCCGCGTTCGCCTCGTCACCGGCGTCGACGACGGTCGGTGTCACGAATATGACCAGCTCGCTCCGGCGGTTGCGGAAATTGGTGGAGCGGAACAGCGGCCCGAAGATCGGCAGGTCGCCGAAGAATTTCAGCTTGCTCAGATCCTCGCCGGCGTCCTGGTTGACCAGGCCGGAGATGACCAGCGTTTCACCCGCGTGCATGCTGATGTCGGTCTCGGTCTTGCGGGTCAGGAACCCCGGGATGCCCTGCACCGCCACCGAGGCATCGACCGCGCTGACCTCCGTGAATACGCGCGCGACGATGTTGTTCTGTACGTCCACGACCGGACTGATGCGCAGGCTGATGCCGAACTCCTTGAATTCGACGTTGGTCTGTCCGAGCGCGCCCGTGGTCGGGATGGGCAGCTCACCGCCGGAGAGGAACTCGGCCTCACCGCCGCTGCGGGCGCTCAGGGTCGGCTCGGCGAGTATCATCGCGTCGCCGCTGGAGACCAGGAAGTTGATGCGCGAGCTGATGGCGGTGGCGATGCCGAAAAATCCGAGCGGCGGGGCCGCGCTGATCGGAATGGCATCGTCGCCCGTGAGCTTGAGGTCGGGATCGAGGACCCGGAAACGGTTGTTGTGGGCCACGTCGGCGATGAGACCGGCGCTCGGACCGGCGATCGGGTTGGTCCACTCGATGCCGAGATCCTGCAGCTTGCTGGTGTTGAACTCGGTGATTTTCACGCTCATGAACACCATCTTGTCCGTGGGCAGGATGGGGGCGTTTTTCTGCGTGATGTCCAGGATGCCCTCGTACTCGCCCTTGACCGTCGCCAGGATCGGTTCCCAGTTCGGGTCGATCTTGCCGGACAGGACGATGCGTTCGCCGACCTCACGGACCGTCAGGCCCGGGATCTCCTTGAGCAGCTCCTGGACCTCGCTGGTGCCCTTCTTGGCGAACCCGCCGCCGACCGCGACGGTATAGGCACGCTCGCTGCCGTCCTTGAACCAGATGTGCATCGAGGTCACGCCTTCGCCCTCCGCGAGCAGCACGAGCTGTCCGTTCTTCAGCGCCGAGGTGCTGATGAGCTTGGCGTTGCCCACCGCCACGCGTTCGACGGCACCGAGTTTCATGACCTTGATTTCGCCCACGTACAGCGTGATCAGCTCGTCGTCTGCGGCACGTGCAGGTCCCAGTGCGCACAGCGTCCCCATGAGCAACGTGAAGAGAAATGTTCTCATTGTCGTCTCATCCCCTGGTTCTATCCCATTGGTCTTGCCGGTACGCCGTCGGCGTACCGAAACGCATCAGTCGAGTACCGGAATCGCTTCGACCGCTGCCACTCCGTCGCGCCCCTTGCCGCCGGAGATCAGCTCGATCGTACCGACCGCGGAACGTGGCAGATTTCTGTCAACGGGGGCCGCGACGGCGCCGCGCTGCTCCTGCGCCGACTCGTCGTCCGCCTCGTTCTCGCCCGGCGCCGTAGCCGTCGCCGCGCCGCTGCGCACGTTCACGACCGGCTGGGCCCCGCCCTCGGCGCGCGCCTGGGGCCCGTTGATGGCCTTGCCGTCACGGGTCGTGACCACACCGTCGTCGCCCACGGTCACTTCCCCCGGACTGATGGGCCGGCCATCCGGACCGCGGGCGTTGCCGCCGTCGATGAGCTTCTGCACGGCTTCCTTCTTGCTGAGGCGCTTGCCATTGGAGAACTCCAGGCCGCCGTCGGGTGTCTCGTGCAGGAAGCTCGGCAGGGTGTAGCTGCCGTTCTCGTTGCGCGTGGCACGACCGAGATCCAGGCGTATCGGTCCGCCGTCACCGTCCTCGGCATGCGCCGGTGCGAGCAACAGCGCCGCCAGGGCGGCACCGAGGACCGGACGCGTACGCATGCGAGACTTCACCTCAATCCCTCTGAACGGCTGTCCCGGTGCCTATGGCAGGATTGGCAGCTCGCTCACCGGAGCGACGCCGTCCTTGCCCTTGCCGCCGGCAATGAGATCGATGGACCGCCGGCCCGTCTCGATGCCCGCGCCTTCGCCTTCCAGGAAGGCCTGCGCCGCCTCGTCGAAAGCCCCGCCCGGGGCACCGCCCACGGCCGCCGAGGCCGCCGCCGCTGCCGCCGCGGTACGCGCCCGCGCCGCCGCGGCCACGGCCGCGGCGCCACCGCCGACCCCGACGCCGCGTATCGGCTTGCCACTGGAATCGGTGACGGTACCGTCTGCGGCGACCCTGAGGTTCGGATCGGTCAGCACCTCGCCGCTGGCGGTCACGACTTCGCCGTTCGCGTTGACGCGCACGCCGGTCAGCACCGTGCCGTCGGCGGCCATGACGTTGCCGTTCTCGTCGACGAGGAAGCCGTCCTTGGTCCGGGTGACCTTGGGTCCGGAAATCACGGTGCCGTCGGCGGCCATGACGGTGCCGTTGGCGAGCACCTTGACATCCTCTTTCTTGATGACGTTGCCGTTGGCGTCGACGAAGTCGCCATTTTCGTTGACGGTATAGCCTGCCTTGGCCATGAGCGCGGCCTTGGTGGTGATCGTGCCGTCGGGCTGGACCACGATGTCGTCCGGATTGACGACCTGACCGTTTTCGTCGATGTACTGGCCGTCCTCGTTCATGCGCAGGCCCTTGGCGCCGAGCACCTTGCCGCCACGGGTCATCACGGTGCCGTTGGCGCCGACGACGATGTCCTCTTTCTTGACCACCGTACCGTCGGGCATCACCCAGTCGCCGTTTTCGTTGATCACGGCGCCGGATGCCGCGGCGGCCTCGCGCAGCGCCGCTTCCTGCTGCATGCGCGCGGCGTTGGCGACGAGATCGAAGGCGGAAACCGTGGTGAAGCCCGCGAAGGACTTGTCCTGGCGATTACGCAGCAGCGCCACCGGGTCGCCCGTGTCGACGGCGGTGGCCACCAGGGCGGCCTCCTCGGGCGAGACGTCCAGGGTCAGATTGGTGTAGCGCCGGCCGCTCGAGGGCTGCGGGCGGTACAGCTCGTCGAGCGTCTCGTCGTAGGCGGCCTCGCCGGTCGCCAGCACACGCACATTCTGCAGCACCGGCACGATGAACTGGCTCGGTCCCTTCTGCTCGGCGACCTGCTGCGCGCCGGCGGCGGCCGGGGTATCCAGACCCACCGCGCTGCTGGCGATGATCACGAAGATATCGACGAAATTACCCGGGCGTATGTGACCGCCGATGGAACTGACCTCATCGACCGTGACGGTGATCGCGCGCCGCCCCAGCTTGACGAGATCGGAGAAATCGATCGGGAAGCTGTCGTCGACGAAATTGGTCAGCAGCGGTTTGCCGGCGGGCAGCGGCTCGGTGAGAAAGCGGCCGTCGACGAGGCTCTTGAAGTCTTCCGGTCGCACCGCGTTGGGATGTACGTACTGCGCCGGCATCGAGTCGACGTTGAAGTAGGTCGATTTCAGTCGCAGCCCTTTGGGCAGATCCTGTTTCGGGGCGATGACGCGAACCATCTGCTCGGACTCCGGTCCGGCGATGCTCGCGAGCAGAGCGTTTTTCTTGCTCGTCAGGTACCAGCCCGACAGGACGGCGGCCAGCACGCCGAAGATCACGGCGGCAACTAGGAATACGATCGTTTTTGTACCGTTTGCAGTCGCCATTGCGTTCCCCTTCCCCTGGTTTTCGGTCTCGCCGTCCGCGCTCCGCGGAGCTCAGAACGGCGAGAGGAATTCAGCCGGATTCAACGGCAGTGCGCCGAAGTCGAATTCCCCGAGCCCCGGCAGGCTGGAGAGCAGGTATTCGTTGAGCAGGAACTCGACCATATCGAGTGGATCGTCGGCCAGGTAATCCACCATCTCGTCGGGCGCCCCCTGTGCTTCGAGCATGTTGCGGTAGCCGACGCCGTTGTCCGCGTCCGGGTATTCCGACAGTGACACGGCATAGGAGTAGCCGTCGTAATTGTTGCGGATGGCGTCGCGCAGCCCCCAGATCACCTGATCGTTGGTCACCAGCACCAGTATGCCGAACGTCACAACGACGACGTATTCGACAAACGCCTGTCCGCGTGCCGGACGGCCCGCACGGCTGCGGCGCCCGGACAGGCCCGTCACCACCAACCCTCGTTGACGACCTGCGCCGTGATCACGGCTTTGCCTTCCCCTTGAACTACAACTAAATTAACACTTTCTGCGCCGTTCTTGAAGGTAAATGTGTGCATCCGGTCGCCCAGCGGCTTGTCCATCAGCACGGTCCAGCCACGATCCTTATACCAGTTGCGATAAAAGATGACATTGCTCTCTTTGGACTTGTCGTTGCTTAATTGCAACGTCCGGCCCTTCTTGCCCGGGTCTTCACTCTCGATATCGTTATAGACCACGCTGTCGTGCAGCGCCGGGAACCCCCGGCCGATCGCGGGCAGATCGTCGGGATCCGGCAGCTTGCTCATCGCCAGATAGCCGACCACCAGATCCCGGCCTTCGGCCGTGACCTGTACGGTCATGAGATGCTCGTGTTCGACCCGGGTGAGGATCTGCCAGGGCGTGAGTTCGTCCGACGTGGTGTAACCGGGCTCCTTTTCAGTGCCCTTCGGCCAGCGCTGGCGATAGAACTCGAGGATGTCCTCGACGCTGCCCGGGCAGCGCAGCTGCCGGATCTCCATATCGATGCCGTTGAAGGTCATCGAATCACCGAGCCGCCCCACGGTGCAGCGCGGCGGCGCCGGAAACTTCGGTGTCCAGGCGAGTGCCTGCGCCGTGGTGCCGGCGAGCACGAGCGCGACCAGCATGCCGGCACAGCGCTGGCTCACGGACTGCATGGCGCACGCCCCGGGTCGTCCGCGAACGAGCACAGGCCGTTCGGGCAGCTCACCGTGCCGTCCAGCCCCTCGAGCCGGTCCGAGGGCACGGCGTCGGCATTCACGTACCCGAGCCACAACCAGCCATCGGCGTTGTTGTCTAGCGGGTGCCAGCCCTGGCTGCAGTCCAGGATCTCCGGGATGAGCACACCGATGATGGCACGCACCGTGGACAGCCCGGGGATAGAGTCGATCAGCACGTCGAGCAGGCGCGTCGGGATGATGCCGCCGGTCCGATCCTGCACGTGCGCCGTACCGCCGGCATTCCACGCGTCGGTGAGCACCGCGGCCTGGGCCGAGAAGCGCAGCGTGCCGATGTCGACGTTCGTGTCGCCGCCGGTATCGCCCTGCAGCGTGCGCACGTCGATCAGGCCCGTGGGTGTGGCGACCGGGATGTCGACGGTGGCGTGTGCCAGCCCTTCGATGTTGATGACGTCGAAACTGACGTTGCTCGAACCGCCGAAAGCCGCGGCCACCGCGGCGAAGATCTCGCCGATGGCCGAAAACACGGTGTCGATCGCGCCGAGCACGGCGTTCATCACGCCCCCGGTCAGGTCGGGGGTGTCGTCGGAGCTGGTCAGCTCCGTCGTGTTGCCCGTGGCGCCGGCCCACAGCGGGTCGCCGCGGTGATCGGTCCAAAGCGGATTGCGTTCCGCGGGGCCGATGGTGGCGCCGGTGTCCGCGACGCTGTCGATGGGCCGATCGGTGCTGGTGAAAAAGCGCTTGAGCGCTTCGCGCTGCGTCTGCACGGTCCCCTTCACCGGCTGGGCGCCCGTGAAGCCGGTCGGCCGTTCGTTGTTGCTCGCGTACCAGACCGTGTACTCCCAGGCTTCGTAGCGGGCGGCCTCGATGGTGGCGTGCTGGATGTCGATGTACTTGCCGAGCAGCGGGATCAGCAGCAGCAGCGGGATGAGCACGAACGCCGCCGTGATGGCGAGCTCGGTCATGGCCTGGCCGCGCTGGGCGGGCGCGGCAGTCGGGCTCCGGCGGCGTCGGTGCGCGTTCACGGCAGCCAGTCCAGCAGATCGCCCCAGTCCGGCAGGGTCGGGATGTTGAACGGGAGCGAGTAGAAATTCTGTTTCTGCTGCAGCCACATGGCAACCATGCGATCGGATTCGGTGGTCTCCACCAGGCGCGCATTCCAGAACGGGCTGAAAGCGCTGCCGTTCTCCACCAGGCCGTCGGCGCGACGGAACAGGGCGAAGTCGTTGGGACGGTAGAAATACAGCTCGGCCTTGGCGATGGCCGCGATCTCGTTGTCCGCGGGCCGATCGGTCAGCGCCAGGTTGCCGGTCGGGTTCGCCGCCGTGGCGCTCCAGACGTCGTCGATTTCCTTCACCAGGCCGAGGATGAGGTAGGGCGCTTCGAAGCCCCAGGGATCGGTCTGTTCCTCGGTGTCGAGGTAGGACGGCAGACCCTTGTAAGACGTGTTCGGCTTGTGATTGGGCTTGGGCATGGTGTTCATGACCACCGGCACCTGGCAGGGGCCGCCGGGCGTTACGCAGGGGATGGGTGGATCGGTGAGCGCCGGTATGAACGGTACGCCCAGCGACCAGGCGGTATTGATCAGATGCGCATTGCCATAGTCCCGCGGCGAGAACTGATTGGTCAGGGGATTGAGGTCGCCGATGTCGAGGAAATTGCCCGCCGCAGCGCTGCCGATCTGGGACGAGCCCGAGGCGAACGGGGCGGCGGTCGGGAACGGCACGTGCGGCACGATGGGGATCTCGATGTCTTCGCCGAGCAGCGAGGTGCGCAGGATCAGGTCGAGGTAGCCGGCTGACAGGGTCGCCTCGCCGCCGATGCTGACGCCGCCGCAGATCCCGAGCAGGCAGGCCTCGACCTCGGCGTCGACACTGAAATGGAAATGCACCGACAGGCCGGTGGTGTCCGCCGCCGACCAGCCGAATTTCTGGCCGTCCGCCGTGTCGCCGCGGTAGCGCAGCTCGCTGCCGCCATAACGGCCGAAGGTAAACGACAGCTCGAAGTCCACGGTGATGGTGATGTCGACTGAGAACACCACCGCGTCGAAGCCGAAATTGATGGTCTCGTGGATGTCGACCGGCAGGATCGGCGGGATCTCGAGCGGCAGCTCCCAGCCGCGCTCGCGTGTGAAGTCGTCCGTGGACGCCCGCGTGAGCGCGGCAAAGCGTTTCATGCCGGCCTGATTCTCACTGTCCTCGGGCTCGCCCGAGTCCGGGGGGGGCGCCGCGGACGCGGGTCGCGTGGAGCGGAAAGTCTTGACGAAGCTACCCGGCAGCGACGGCACGGCGCCGAAGGTGGCGGCGTGGCCGAGCAGGGCCAGCAGCCCGAAATCCGACACCTTGGCGCCCGGCGCCGTGCGGCTGACGGTGTCGTCGATGACACTGATGGCGTACAGAATCGAGGCGAAATGATAGCCCTGCTGGGCGTAGCCGTAGACCTTGTTGATGTTGTGCAGGACGGTCGTGCCGATCCGCGCCAGCGGGTTGAACACGCCGGCGAGGAAGTCCCCCGGGATCTGGAAGAAAAACCGCGTGCCCGTGGTGATGCCGGTCGCGAGCGGCTGGGTGACGGGCGGGAAGATGGGCGCGATGAACTGGAAGATGTAACCGCTCAGGTAATAGTGGTAGGAGGCCCAGTAAAAGGCCCAGGAATGCAGGCCCACGAGCTGGCCGATGGCCACCTCGTTGGCGACCATGGCGCGGTTGATGTAGGCGGCGAAATTGAGATCGCGCGCCTCGATGACCGCGACGCTGTAGGCGGCGGCGTCGGCCGCGTTCTGCAGCCGCATCTTCTCGGAGGTGAGCTTGCCGGCCTTGTAGAGAAAATTCAGCGCAATGAGGACGACCACGAGGGTGACGGCCACGAACACGGCCGCCTGCCCCCGCTGTCGAAGTCGACCCCGGCTCAGGTGTGTGAGCACGCGCCCGCCCGGTCACCCGGGCCGAAAACCCGGGAGCCCTCAGCCGGTGACCGCACGCCGGTTCCGGCTAGCGCTCGCTCTGGCCGGTGTAATTGTCCAGGCTGATCTGCGCGGCGCCCTCGGTCTGGGTCGCCGTCGCGGCGGTGGTCGCCTGCGTGCGCGCGGCTGCGCCGCTCTGGCCCGACAGTTCCTGCGCCATGCCGCCGACCTGGCTGCGCAGCGTCTGGCCGAAGAACGAGTAGGCCGCGATGGCCGCGATCGCGATCAAGGCCACGATGATGATGTACTCGGTCATGCCCTGGCCGACCTGCTTGAAGAAGCGCTTCATGATGTTGTCTCTCCGCACTGGATTGATCCCGATGCCGTTCTGGTGCTGCGTCGTTTGTCGTGTCCCGGTTCATCCCGGACGCCCTGCTACTGCGCAGACTCACTTGCGATTATGGTGCCTAGCACGTTGATCAACAAGGTTTGGTGTCGTGACGGGTCGCACGGGTGCCGGCGCCGCGGCGGCAACGCACGCGCGGCGATGTGCTGTTGCAATGCCGCAATCTGTGCCCCCCGGGACGCCCGGGATCGCCGTCGGACTTGAATTGTCCGCGTCGACCCCCATAGATGACAGTCCGGCGCCAGCCGCGCGCCGCCCGACCCGCCAGCCGACGGAGGAAGATTGCGCTCATGAGCTTCGAGGTCAACGAGGAAACACGAGGTTTCCAGTCCGAGGTCCGCCAGCTGCTCGACCTGGTCGTGCATTCTTTGTACGGCAACAGCGAGATCTTCCTGCGCGAGCTGGTATCGAACGCGGCGGACGCGCTCGACAAGCTGCGTTTCCTCGCCCTGGCCGACGACACGCTCTACGAAGGCGACCAGGAGCTCGGGATCCGGGTGCAATACAGTCAGGCCGGCGGCACCATCACCGTCACGGACAACGGCATCGGCATGTCGCGCGAGGAGGTCGTGGACAATCTCGGCACCATCGCCCGCTCCGGCACCCGCGAATTCTTCAACGCCCTCACCGGGGACGCGCGGCAGGATGCCCAGCTCATCGGCCAGTTCGGGGTCGGCTTTTATTCCGCGTTTATCGTCGCCGAACGGGTGACCGTGCTGACGCGCCGTGCCGGGGCCGGCGAGGACGACGGCGTGAGCTGGGAGTCCGACGGTCAGGGCGAGTACACGATTCACAACGTCAAGCGCCGCCGCCGCGGCACCGAGGTCGTGCTGCACCTGCGCGAGCAGGCGCGCGAATACCTCGACGGCGCCCGCCTGCGCGGCATCGTGCACCGCTACTCCGAGCACATTCCGTTCCCGATCCGCATGCCCAGGGAAGGCGAGGGCGAGAGCGGCGAGGAGGTCGTCAATGCCGCCACCGCGCTGTGGGCCCGCCCCCGGAGCGAGATCACGGACGAGGACTACCGCGAGTTCTACCGTCACGTGTCGCACGATTTCGACCAGCCGCTGGCCTGGGTGCACTCGCGCGTGGAGGGCGCGCTCGAGTACACCAGCCTGTTCTACCTGCCCCGGCACGCCCCGTTCGACCTGTGGGATGCGAACGAGCGCCGCGGCGTGAAGCTGTACGTGCGCCGCGTGTTCATCATGGACGCTGCCGAGCAGCTCCTGCCCCGCTACCTGCGCTTCGTCCGCGGCGTCGTCGATTCCGACGATCTGCCGCTCAACGTCTCGCGCGAGATCCTGCAGGAAAACAAGCAGCTCGCGAGCATCCGCGCGGGCTCGGTGAAAAAGATCCTGGGCCTGCTCGAGGATCTGACCGGCGACCGGCCGGACGATTATGCGCTGTTGTGGAAGAACTTCGGGCGCGTGCTCAAGGAGGGGGTGGTCGAGGATGCCGCCAACCGGGAACGCATCGCGCGCTTGTTGCGATTCTCGACCAGCCGCGAGGACCGGCGTGACAATGACGTGACGCTGGCCGCCTATGTGCAGGGCATGAAAGAAGGGCAGCGGGCGATCTATTACCTGACGGGCGAGGATTTCGACGCCGTGCGCACGAGCCCGCACCTGGAGGCCTTCCGGGCCCGCGGCATCGAGGTCCTGCTGCTGTCCGATCCCGTCGACGAATGGCTGGTGGCGCATCTGGGCGAATTCGATGGCAAGCCGCTCAAATCGGTGGCGCGCGGCGTGCTCGACGCCGGCGAGCTCGGTGCGGCGCCTGCCGGCAGCGAAGCTCCGGTCGATGACGCCGCCGGTGCGGCGCTGGCGGCGCGTCTGCGTGCGGCTCTCGGCGAATCCGTCAAGGAAGTGCGCGTAACGCACCGGCTGATTTCCTCGCCGGCCTGTCTGGTGGTCGACGACGGCGATCCCGGCGCCGGATTCGAACGGATGCTGCGCGCGGCCGGCCGCGAGGTGCCGCGCACGCTGCCGATCCTCGAGATCAACCCCGCGCACCCGCTGGTGGCGCGACTCGCGGATGAGGCCGACGAGCGGCTGGGCGAGTGGGCCCGGATCCTGCTCGATCAGGCGCTGCTGAGCGAGGGCGGCCGCCTGGAGGACTCCGCCGGCTTCGTCCGGCGTCTCAACGGCATGTTGTTGCAGCTGCTCGGCTGATCGCGTCGCGCACGCGCCGAAGCCCACACGGTCGCGGGCGCGCACACGGACTGGTTGCGCCGATGCGCGCGATCCCGCGCGTTCGCCCGGCCTGACCCAGCCCCCGACCCGCACGTACCGGTCGCGCCGGTGCGCGTCTATGCGCGATCCGGGTGATGCATTACCATGCGTGCAGCGAGTCAGGACACGGGGCTGTGAACCAGTCAGCACGCGCGCTGCGACAGCGCGGAATTTTGTGACGAGCTCTGAGCGAATGTTCGACGCGAGCCGGGATCCCTTCAAGCTCATCCAGGAGCTGACGGACATAGGCATCGCGTTGTCGGCGGAAAAGAACCACGATCGCCTGCTCGAGATGATTCTCGGGCAGGCGGAGCGGATCACCAATGCCGACGGCGGGACGCTGTATTCCCACACCGAGGACGGCCGGCTCAAGTTCGAAATCATGCACACCGCGTCGCTCGGCATCCGCATGGGTGGCACGAGCGGCTCCGAAGTTCCGTTCCCACCGATCGCGCTGTACGATTCGAGCGGCCGCCCGAACCACAAGATGGTCGCGGCGCACGCCGCAGTGGCGCGTCAGACGGTCAACATCGAAGACGCGTATACGAGCAAGGAGTTCGATTTCTCCGGCACGCGCGTGTTCGACAGCAAGACCGGGTACCGGTCCAAGTCGTTCCTGACCGTGCCGATGATGAACCACGAGAACGAGCTCATCGGCGTGTTGCAGCTGCTCAATGCGCGCAACTCCGACACCGGCGAGGTGCAGCCGTTCAGCCGCCTGCACCAGAATCTGGTCGAGTCGCTCGCTTCGCAGGCAGCGGTTGCGGTCACGAACAAGTCGCTCATCGACGCGCAACGCGAACTGTTCGATTCCTTCATTCAGCTCATCGCCGACGCGATCGACGAGAAATCCCCTTACACCGCCGGTCATTGCCGTCGCGTGCCGGTGCTCACCGACATGCTGGCGGAGGCGGCGTGCAGGGTCACGGTCGGACCACTGCGCGATTTCACCATGACCGAGGAGGAGCGATACGAGCTCAACGTCGCCGCCTGGCTGCACGATTGCGGCAAGATCACCACGCCCGAGTGGGTGGTCGACAAGTCGACCAAGCTGGAGACGATTTTCGACCGTGTGAATCTCGTCGACGCCCGTTTCGACATGGTCGGGCGTGACGCCCGAATCGAGGCGCTCGAGCGCCTGCTGCGCCAGCACGGCGTCGCGGACGTCGACGCGGCGCTCGCCGCCGACGATCAGCTCCGGTGCGAGCTCGCCAGACTCGCCGAGGAGCGCGACTTCATCCGCCAGTGCAACGTCGGCGGCGAGTTCATCTCCGACGAGCAGCGCCGGCGCATCGAGCACGTCGCTGCGCGGCACTGGCGCAACGGTGACGGCGAAGAACTGCCGCTGCTCACCGACGAGGAGGTCTACAATTTGCAGATCGGTCGCGGCACCCTCACCACCGAGGAGCGTGAGATCATCGCCAATCACGTCGTGGTGACCATCAAGATGCTCGAGTCCCTGCCCTACCCGAAGCACCTGCGCCGGGTGCCGGAGTACGCCGGCGGTCACCACGAGCGCATGGACGGAACAGGTTACCCGCGTGGTCTGAACCGCGACCACATGTCGATCCCCGCGCGGATGGTCGCGATAGCCGACATTTTCGAGGCGCTCACCGCCAAGGACCGCCCCTACAAGAAAGCGATGCCGCTGTCGCAGGCGCTGACCATCCTCGGCAGGATGAAAGTCGACAACCACGTCGACGCGGATCTGTTCGACGTGTTCGTCCGCGAGCAGGTCTACCTCCGGTACGCCGAGCGCTTCCTGCATCCCGAGCAGATGGACGCGATCGATCTGCACACCATTCCCGGTTTCGAGCTGGCCGCGGACGACCGGCGCTGATCCCCGGCCGGCGCGCGCAGACCGGTCGCACGGCGCCTGTCAGCTCATCTAGAATGGGCAGCCTGATGGCCGGCAACACTTTCGGCGCGATGTTCAGCATTACGAGCTGTGGCGAGAGCCACGGCCCGGCGTACGCGTGCATCGTCGATGGCTGCCCGCCGGGACTCGCGCTCGCGGAAGCCGATCTGCAGCACGATTTGGATCGGCGCAAACCCGGTCAGTCCCGCCACACCACGCAGCGGCGCGAAGACGACAGGGTTCGCATCCTTTCCGGCGTCTTCGAGGGCGTAACGACCGGTACGCCCATCGGGCTGTTGATCGAGAACACCGACCAGCGTTCCCGGGACTACACCGAGATCGCGGCCGGTTTTCGCCCCGGTCACGCCGACTATACCTATCAGCAGAAGTACGGCCGCCGTGACTATCGCGGCGGCGGGCGGGCTTCGGCACGAGAGACCTGCATGCGGGTGGCAGCCGGCGCCATCGCCAAGAAGTACCTGCGCGAACGCCATGGCGTGCACGTGCGCGGCTGGCTGGCGCAGCTCGGGCCGATCCGGCTGGACGTGAAGGATCTGCAGGCGGTCGATCGGAATCCGTTCTTCTGCCCGGACCCCGGGCGGATCGCGGAGCTCGAGGCGTTCATGGATCGCCTGCGCCGGGACGGGGATTCCATCGGTGCCCGCGTCAACGTGGTTGCGTCGGGGATGCCGCCGGGCTGGGGCGAGCCCGTCTACGGTCGCCTCGACGCCGACATCGCCTCCGCGATGATGGGCATCAACGCGGTCAAAGGTGTGGAGATCGGGGCCGGATTCGCCTGCGTCGAGCAGCGCGGCAGCGAGCACCGGGACGAGATCACCGCGGCGGGTTTCGCGAGCAACGACGCCGGCGGAATGCTGGGGGGTATATCGAGCGGCCAGGACGTCGTCGTCAGCATCGCGTTGAAGCCGACCTCGAGCATCCGCATCCCGGGCCGCAGCATCGACGTGGCCGGCCGGGAGATCGAAATCGCGACCCATGGCCGGCACGACCCGTGTGTCGGCATCCGTGCGACGCCGATCGCCGAGGCCATGCTCGCGCTGGTGCTGATGGACCACGCCCTCAGGCACCGTGGCCAGAATGCCGACGTCCGCTCGCCGACGCCGGTCGTGCCCGCGGCCATCCCCTGACGCCCGGGCCACGGGCCGGATCACGGACCCCGAAAACGAGGACGCGCCGAATGAGCGGCGCGTCCGGTCAGCCTGTGTCCCGGTCCCTAGGGCTCAGAAGACCTTGAGCACCCCCGGGGTATCCGATTCCTCCATGTCCTCGTCGAGGAACTCGTCCAGACCGGTCGACGGCGGGTTGCCGTCGAAGATCAGGAAATCCCGGCGCTGGCGATAGGCTTCGCGCGTGAACACGTAGGGGTCGAGCGCGGCCTGGTCGCGGACGCGGGATTCCTCGAGCAGGTTGGCGCGCGTGTTGATCGCGTTCACCGCCTGCAGGGGGAATGTGTAGATGCTCGAGACGTAGAACAGCGGATTCAGCAACATGCTCGTGACGCGATCGCCGACGTCGCGGATCGAATCCGGTCCGAACAGCGGCAGCACGAGATAAGCGCCTTCGCCGGCGCCCCACACGCCGAAGCTCTGGCCGAGATCTTCGTCGTTTTGCGGCAGGCCCATGGACGTCGCCGGATCGAACAGCCCGCCGATTCCGAGCGTGCTGTTGACCACGAAGCGGCTCGAGTCCTTCACGAACAGCAGCAGCTTGCCCTGCAGAATGTCGTTGAAGATGACGTTCAGATAGGACACGTTGTCGAAAAAGTTGGTGACGCCCTGGCGGACCGGATCGGGTGTTATCTTGACGTAGCCCTCGGCCAGCGGCTGGAAGAAGTGCTTGTCCAGCCCGTCGTTGAAGTTGTAGAAGGCGCGATTGACGCCCTCGATCGGATCGCCCTCGTCGGCCGTCTCCGCACGGGCGCCCGTGCCTGCCAGCAGGGCCGTCATGACCAGCGCACCGAACAGTGGGATTTTGCTTGTTCTCATCGTTACACTCCGAAACCGGCATGAGCCGGAAAATTCGCCGCATAATCTACTACAATTCGCCTCCCGGCGGGGGGTCGGAGAACGCGGCGTCGATCACAGGAATTCAGTCGCCCCCGGCTGATTCGGCGTACCGGGCGGACTGCTCGGCCAGCTTCTCCAGCAACCCGGCGAAACCGGCCTCCCTGATAACGGCCGGGTACTCGGCGCGCTTGAGCGAAAGGTCGCTGACCCCGTCGGCGACGACGTTGACGATCTTCCACCCCGTATCGGTTTCACGCAGCAGGTAGACGAACGAGACGGTCTCCCCGTCTGCCTTCACCAACTCGGTCTTGACCACGCGAGCGTCCCGCTGCTCGCTGGAATCCAGCGTCCGAAAAGTCTCGCCGTCGTAGGCGTCGAAGCGCGCTGCGTAGGTCGCCGCGCTGAGCTGCTCGAAAGCCTGCAGAAACTGTGCCTGTTCCCCGGGGGACAGGTCTTTCCAGGTGCGTCCGACGACGATTCTCGCAATCGTCGGGAAGTCGAAGCTCGCCGCCACGACCGGCGTCATCAGCGCCAGGCGGCCCGGGTAGCCGGCTTCCGGGCCCCGCCGCATGGACTCGATGAGGCTGGCGTGCAGGCGCTCGACCACCGCGACGGCGGGATCCTCGCCGCCGCGCGCGAGCGCGCTCGCCAGGCACAGGCCGGCAACAGCCAGCCACCATCCGGAACGTCTTTGCCTGGCGCCGTGTTTCATTCGTCCGATCCCGTCATTGTCCGAGGCCGCGGCAAGCCGCGTCACCGGGTTGGAATTGCGCCGGCCGGTGCGGCTGCCGGCCAGGCGCTCACTCGCCCGCCGCCGCCGCGTAACTGCGGCCTTTCCAGCGCGAACGTTCACCGTGCCAGTAGCGCCATGCGGATGCCCAGGTCATGCCCAGATACAGCAGGCCCGCAAGTGGCAGGCTGAACGCCCAGGCCCGGGGGATCCCGTAATAGCGCAGCGTCGGCAGGTAGGTCACGGCCATCACCGCGATGGCCGCCAGACCCGCCGCCTGCGCCGCGGCGCTGCCCGCGGCCAGCGCGAGCGCGGGCGCCGCGAATGCCGTCAGCAGCAGCACCGTGCACAAGGCGAGCAGCAGGCTCGAGTAGCGCAACTGGGTGTAGGCGCTGCGTGCGACCATGTCCCAGACATCGTCGAGGCGCGGGTAGGCGCGTGTGCTGCGTGCCGAGCGCGTCAATCCGATCCACGTGCGCAGGCCCTGCTGCTTCATGCGCCGGGCCAGGGTGCAGTCGTCGATGATGGCCCCGCGCAGCGCACCGAAACCGCCGATCGCGGCGAGCGCGCTGGTGCGCAACAGGATGCAGCCGCCGGCCGCCGCCGCGACCAGGCGCATGCCCGAGTTCGCCAGCGCGAAGGGGTACAGGAGCTTGAAAAAGTAAATGAACGCCGGCAGCAGCAGCCGTTCCCAGCGATCGCGCATGCGCAATTCCACCATCAGCGACGCGAGTGCGTAGTTCTCGCGACGAAGCTTGTCCCGCAGCGCCACGACCACGCCGGGGTCGAGCGAGACGTCGGCGTCGAGCAGCAGCGTGTATTCGCTGCTGATCCCCGCTCGACCCTGCTCCAGCGCCCACAGTTTGCCGCTCCACCCGGGGGGTGGTGGCCGCCCATTCACGATGCGCAGGCGGTTCAGACCGCACTGTCGGGCACGCGCGGCGGTGCCGTCGTCCGATTCGTCGTCCACCAGGACGATGGCGAGATCCGGTCCCTGGTGCGCGAGCGCGGCCAGGGTCGCACCGATGTGCGCGGCTTCGTTGCGGGCGGGAATGAGGGCGGTGACGTCCGTGAGCCCGACGTCGGTGCGCGCGGCCGGTGGTGCCTCGAGCCGCTCGCGTGTACTCCACGGCCGCCACGGCAGGAGCAGGACCGTGGCCCACAACGCCAGGCCGGCGAACGCCAGCACCGTCACCGGCGGCACACTCGCGCGGAATCACGGCGCCGGTGCGCCGTACGTTCGCTCAGCGCTCGCCACGGCGGGGAGCCACGGGCCATCGCGGAGCTCGAATCGCAGCCTTTCAGGCTACGCGCTTGCTGCTGCAACTGCCGGCCGAGGTCTCCGCGCGCACGATGAAGCGCGGGCGCACCGGCATCTCGTCCGCGTACTCGATCGGCAGCTCCGGCGCCAGCGGGCCGTCGGTGCCCGGACCGAACAGCGCCACCCGCGCGGCTTTCAGCGGATGCGCAAAGGTATCGTCGACAGCCGTCATTTCGTAACCGCAATGCACCATGCAGTTCGCGCACTTGGGATTGCGGCCGGTCCCGTACTTGTCCCACTCGGTCTGCTCCACGAGTGCGTTGAATGTCGACTCATAACCTTCCCCCACCAGCAGGTAGCAGGGTTTCTGCCAGCCGAACACGTTGCGCGTGACAGCGCCCCAGGGCGTGCAGCGATAGGTCTCGTTGCCGGCCAGGAAGTTCAGGTACAGCGACGACTGGTTGAATCGCCACTTGCGGCCCCGGCCGAGCTTGAAGATGTCGCGGAACAGCTGTTTGCTGTGCTGTTTTTTCAAAAACACGTCCTGGCGCGGCGCGCGTTCGTAGCTGTAGCCGGGCGACATCGTGACGGCCTCGATTCCGAGCGCCATCATGTCGTCCATGAACTGTGCCACTTCTTCCGCGTGCTCACCCTGGAACAGCGTGCAGTTCACGGTCACGCGGAAGCCGCGTCCGAGAGCCTTGCGGATGACCTCGACGCATTTGTCGTAGACGCCGTCGCGGCACACCGAGGAGTCGTGGCGGTCGCGATTGCCGTCGAGGTGGATGGAGAAGGTCAGATACGGTGACGGCTCGTAGTCGTCCATGCGGCGATCGAGCAGCAGCGCATTGGTGCACAGGTAGACGAACTTCTTGCGCTCGATGAAGCCGCGAACGATGCGCGGCATGTCCTTGTGGATCAGTGGCTCGCCCCCGGCGATCGAAACCACCGGCGCGCCGCATTCGTCGATCGCCTGCATGCAGTCCTCGTGGGACAGCCGCTTGTCGAGGATCTCGTCCGGATAATCGATCTTGCCGCAGCCAGCGCAGGCGAGATTGCAGCGGAACAACGGCTCGAGCATCAATACCAGCGGGTAGCGACGGCGCCCGCGCAGCTTCTGGCCGATGATGTAGCGTGCAACCCGATACTGCTGGAGCAGAGGAACGCTCATTCACAAGCTCCCTGGAGCGAAATAAAAGCCTTATAAAGCAGAAGGTTATTCATGTCGTGTCGCGCACATGGTAAGCGATTGTCGTAGCCGAGCAAAGGCCGGCGGCGCTTATTCGACGCAGTCTAGCCGATTCCGGTTCCCTGCGCAGAGCGCCGCGGGCCGCCCGGCTGCGGGCCCGCACCGGCGGCGATCCGGTGTCCCCGGGCAGCCCAGGTGTCGGTTTCCACCGCCCTGTTTTTATTGAACGAGGTGGACCGCTAACCGATAATGCGCCGCTCTTTTCCTGCGCGGCTTCGGGCTCATGGGCTCTTCGACCAACTACCCTCTGCTCAGTCAAATCGATGCACCGGCGGACCTGCGCCGGCTGCCCGAAAGCCAGCTCGGCGCGCTCGCCGCGGAATTGCGCGCCTACCTGCTCGAGTCGGTCAGCCAGAGCGGCGGTCACTTTGCCGCGGGTCTGGGGACGGTCGAGCTCACCATTGCGCTGCACTACCTCTACAACACGCCGGAGGATCGTATCGTCTGGGACGTGGGTCACCAGGCCTATCCGCACAAGGTGCTCACGGGCCGGCGGGACCGGCTCCACACCATCCGCCAGTGGGGTGGTCTCGCGCCGTTTCCGAAGCGTGACGAGAGCCCGTTCGACACGTTCGGCGTGGGTCATTCGAGCACGTCGATCAGTGCCGCGCTCGGTATGGCCATCGCGGGCCGGCAGCTGGGCATCGATCGGCGCGCCGTCGCCGTCATCGGTGACGGCGGTATGACCGCCGGGCTCGCGTTCGAGGCGCTGAACCACGCCGGCGATCTCGGTATCGATCTGCTGGTGATCCTCAACGACAACAACATGTCGATCTCGCCGAACGTCGGGGCGCTGTCGAATCGTTTCGCGCAGCTGTTGTCCGGCAAGTTCTACGCTACTGTCAAGGAGGGCAGCAAGCGCGTGCTGTCGAACGTGCCGAGCGTGTGGGAGCTCGCGCGCCGTGCGGAGGAGCACGTCAAGGGCCTGATCATCCCGGGAACGCTGTTCGAGGAGTTCGGTTTCAATTACATCGGCCCGATCGACGGTCACGATCTGCACGCGCTGGTCGCGACGCTGCGCAACGTCCATGAGCTGCGTGGGCCGCAGCTTCTGCACGTCATCACGCGCAAGGGCAAGGGCTACGCGCCGGCCGAGGCCGACCCGGTCAAGTATCACGGTGTCACGCCGTTCGATCCGGCCCGCGGCATCGTGCCGTCGACGAAGGCCGCCAAGCCCACGTTCAGCAGGATCTTCGGCGACTGGATCTGCGACATGGCGGCGCTCGATCAGCGCCTGGTCGCCATCACTCCGGCGATGCGCGAGGGCTCGGAGCTGGTGCGCTATTCGCACGAGTTTCCCGAACGCTACTTCGATGTCGCGATCGCCGAACAGCACAGTGTCACGGTTGCGGCCGGCATGGCTTGCGACGGGCTCAAGCCCGTGGTCGCGATCTACTCCACGTTCCTGCAGCGCGCCTACGACCAGGTGGTGCACGACGTCTGCGCGCAGAACCTGCCGGTGCTGTTCGCCGTCGACCGGGCGGGGCTGGTCGGCGCCGACGGTCCCACGCACAACGGCAGCTACGACCTGTCATTTCTGCGCTGCCTGCCCAACATCGTCATCATGGCACCGGCGGACGAGAACGAATGCCGGCAGATGCTGTACACGGGGTACACGCTGCACCAGCCGGCCGTGGTGCGCTACCCGCGCGGAACCGGCACGGGTGTCACGGTCGAGCAGGAGATGCGGGCGCTGCCGATCGGCAAGGCCGAGCTGCGCCGGCAGGGCGAGGGCGTCGCCATACTCGCGTTCGGTACCCTGCTCGACATGGCGCTCGGCGTCGGTGAGGAGCTCGACGCGACGGTCGTCAACATGCGCTTCGTCAAGCCGCTGGACGAAGCGCTGCTGCTCACGCTGGCCGCGACCCACGAGGTCTTCGTGACGCTCGAGGAGAACGTCGTCGCCGGCGGTGCGGGCAGCGGGGTCAGCGAGTTGTTGATCGCGCGCGGCGTCGACCAGCCGGTGCTGCACTACGGTCTGCCGGACCGTCTCATCCAGCACGGTGGCCGCGAGGACATGCTGCGTGACGCCGGCCTGACTGCGGCCGAATTCCGGGACTTCATCCGCAGCCAGCTGGAGCGCCGCCGCCGGCGTCCTGCCCGCAGCGCCTGAGAGCCATGTGAAACCATCGCCGCGCCTGCTGCGACGGCCCCTGGACGCCCCCGGCGGCGTTGCGGGGATCCCCGAAAGCGTTTCCGCAGGCCCGCTACGCGCGCGATTTTGTGCACCCCCGCGCCTGGCCAGGAACGCCCGGGAACCGTCTTGCTACGGCGGGCGAATGTTTCACGAGCGCTGAGTCCGCGCCGCGCCCGCCTCAGCCGGGCTTGAGCAGCACCGAGACGGCATCGACGAAGCGGTGCAGGTCGCCGTCGGTCAGCGCGCCCATGGTCGATACCCGGAAGATCCGGGCCGCCAGATCCCCCTGGCCGGCGTAAATCACGAAGCCGCGTTCCTTGAGGTGATCGTGCAGCAGGCGGTAATCGATCGCCGGCGGCAGCGCGTAAGCGCTCAACACCACCGACGACTCCGCAGCGGCGTGCAGCGGCGTCACACCGAGCGCGCCCAGGCCGTCGCGGACGATCTGCTGCAGCTCGGCATAGCGGCGCCGGCGTGCCTGCCAGCCGCCTTCCTGCGCCAGCTCGGCGAGTGCGGCCGCGAGGGCGTAAAAGGCATGCACCGACTGCGTAAATGGGGTACCGCCGCCGTCCTGGGCGCGCGCATAAGCGCCGAGGTCGAGGTACAGACTGCGGGCCGGCTCGCAGCACGCGTCGAGTACGGCGCGTTCGGCGATCACGAAGGCGGTGCCCGGCACCCCGTGCAGGCACTTGTTGGCGGTGGCGGCACAGGCGCTGACGCCCCAGCCGGCGAAGTCGATGAGCTCGCCGCCGAAGCTGCTCACCGCATCGACCAGCAGGCGTACCCCGCCGGCGCGGCACAGCGCGCCGAGCCGGGCGAGATCGTTCAGGCGGCCGGTCGTCGTCTCATGGTGGACCACCGCCACGTGGGTGATACCGGGCGTCGCCTCGAGCGCCTGTTCGATGCGCGCCAGATCGAGCGCGCCGCCCCAGGGATGGGTCACGCGCACGTGGCCGATCCCGTGCAGCGCCGCGATCCGCGTCATGCGCTCGCCGTAGACGCCGTTCTCGATCACGAGCACTGTGCCGGTGCGCGGCAGCAGGCTCGTCAGCAGCGCCTCGACGGCGGCGGTGCCGGATCCGGTGAGGAGCACGGCTGACCAGATCCCGGCAGGCAAGCCGTACACGCCCAGCAGGTCGTCGCGGATGCGCGCCTGCAGGCTGGCGAACTCGGCCTCGCGGTGGCACAGGTCCGGCTGCAGCAGGGCCTGGCGTACCCGCTCGCTCAGGGTCACCGGGCCGGGGTTGAGCAGCAATGCGCTCATGACCGCGTGCCGATGCGGCGCATGAGACGGTCCAGCACCTGCGCTGGTCGCAGCGCCGGGCGGGGCAGCTTGGCGACGGTGCCGGGTGCCGTGAGGATGCGGCCGAACCGCGGCCGGCTGCCCGCCGGGGTAGCGAGCAGGGCGTCCACGAGCCGCGGATCGTCGCCCTCCCAGGCCACGGCGTAGCCGCAGGCCGCCGCGATGGCCGCGAAGTCGATGCCGGCGGCCACGGTGGCCTGGCCACCGGTCGAATCGTGGACACCGTTGTCGAGCAGCAGGTGGGTGAGGTTGCCGCCGGCATAGCTGCCGATGGTGGCGAAGTTGCCCATGCGCATCAGCGCCGCGCCGTCACCGTCGAGCACCACCACGTGCAGGTCGGGGCGTGCCATGGCCAGCCCGAGCGCGAACGAGGAGGCACAACCCATCGAGCCCACCAGGTAGAGGTGGTTGGGACGATCCTCGAGCGCGTAGAGCTCCCGCCCGGTGTAACCCGTCGTGGCGATGACCACCGTGTGGTCGGCCGGCGTGCCGGCAATCACCCGCGCGAGCACTTCGCCACGTGCCGGACGCGGACCCGTGCCGCGTACGAAGCTGCGACGTTCGCAAGCGCCCGTGCGCGGGGCCGGACCGGCGCCGGTCAGCGTCTCGGCGGCGACCGTACCCTTGGTCATCAGCAAGGCGTACGGGCGCGCGTGCTGCACCATGTGCTCGCAGGCCCGGCCGAGCACGGGCGCGATCGCACCGGCCGCGGCTGGAAACGCTTCCCAGGGAACGTCCATGGTGTCGAACAAAGGTCCCGTGATCCTGCCCATCAGTTCGTGCTGCGGCTCGTCGGCCACGCCGGGCGCACCGCGATGCGTGCAGATGAGGAGCACCGGAATGTTGAAGACCCAGGTCAGCGACGTCAGCGGACTTACGGCGTTGCCCAGCCCCGAGTTCTGCATCATCGCGACCGCCGACCGGCCACCGACGGCAGCGCCCGCGGCCGTCGCGAGGGCGTCACCCTCGTTTGCCGAGGATACGTAGATCAGCCCCGGATCGTTGATGACGCGGTTGATGAACGGGGAGAGGAACGAGCAGGGTACGCCGGTGTAGAAGTCGATGCCGCGCGCGCGCGCGGCCTCGACGAATTCGCGCGCTTCGATCACGGCGGCTGCGCTATTGGCTGCCGGCGGCGAACAGGCCCGCCCGTTCGATGTCGTCCAGCAGGTTCACGTCCAGCCAGTGACCGTTGACGTAGAGCACGCGCACCGGCTGTCCGCCGGCGACCAGGTGATTGAGCAGGTCGGGGATACCGAGCGCGCCGAAGTCGGCGCGCAGGCGCAGCTCGGAAAGCGCCGCGGCGAGTCGCGCCTGGCCCCCACCCTGTACTTTGAGCATGCCGATCCAGCGTCCCCGTGGCTCGTCCGTCCGCACCGCCGTATCGTCGCCGACGTGTTCGAGCAGCACGTCCTGGTCGATGAGCGAACGGTCGTCCGCACGGGAGCACCAGGCGTAGTCGGGCGAGCCGCTCTTGGTCGTCGTCGCGAGCGAGGAGTCGACCACCACGACGATGTCGCCGGGGCTGTCGAGCAGATCGCGCAGGATATAACCGCGGAACAGCAGGTCACCGTACAGGATGACCATGCGATCGCTGAAGCTCGATTGCGCACAGGCCAGCGACGAGAGCTCGCCGGTGGCGGCGTAGTCGGAATTCACGATGATGTCCACGCCCTGGACGTCGATCGATTCGGACTTGTAGCCCGCCACCACGGTCACGTCGTTGACGCCGTGCTTCTTGAATTCATCGACCAGCCGGCGGAGCAGGGGTTTGCCGCCGATGGGCACCATGACCTTGGGACGGTTGTCGGTGAGTCCGGCCAGCTCCTTGCCCCGGCTCGCCGCCAGGACCACGGCGCGTGTCGCCGGGCCCGCCGCAGAGGCGTAGCGGCGTTCGGCGAGCTGCAGCTCGTCGGCGCCCTGCAGGCGGAAGATCTCGACGACCGGAGCTATCCTGTCCTCGAGATTGATGGTGCTGTGCTCGGCGGCGATGCTCGCGGCGACTGTCTGCATCGCGCTGATCGACGCGCGGATCATGTGGTTGGCCCAGATGACCAGGCTGATGCCGGCCTTGCGATAGACTTCGGCCGGGGTGCTGTAATACTTGGTGGGTACGATGACCACGGGCGCCCGATTCGCCCACTCGCGCGCGAAGGCGATGATCTGGTCGGGTCGCGCCAGCTTGCTGTGAATCAGGATCGCGTCCGCGCCGGCCTCCACGTACGCTTCGGCCCGCCGCACGGCCTCGTCGAGCCCCCAGCCGGCGATGAGCGCCTCGACCCTCGCCACGACACAGAAATCCGGGTCGTTCTGGCTGTCCTTGCCGGCCTTGATCTTGCCGCAGAACTCGTCCACTTCGGCGAGCGGCTGGCGCTCCCCGTCGATGAAGCTGTTGGTCTTGGGGAAGATCTTGTCCTCGATGCACACACCGGCGACGCCACGCTGTTCGAGCTTGCGTACCAGCCGGCGCATGTTGTTGAAGTTGCCGTAGCCCGTATCGCCGTCGAGCAGTATCGGGATGCTCGTGACGTCGGTCATGAACTCGAGCATTTCCACGATCTGGGTCCAGCTCGCTTCGTTGTTGTCGCGCACGCCGAACTGTGCCGACAGCGCCAGGCCGCTGGCCCAGATGCCCTGGAAACCCGCTTCCTCCACGATGCGCGCGCTGATGCCGTTGTGGGCTTCCATGATGAACTCGAGCCCGGGCGAATCGATCAGTTTGCGCAGCCGTGCGGCACGGCTCGCAACTCCCTGCGTGTGCTGGTCACTCATCGATCAATGGCAGTATCTGGTTCTGCGCGCGCACCACGTCGCGCTCGAAATCAATCTCCGTCCACGGCATGCCGGTGACGTCCTCGAAGCCGAACTCGCCCGGCGATTCTAGCAGGAGATCGCGGATGGCCTCCTCGTGCGGTTCCTCGCCCCGGCCGGTGTCACGGTAGGCGTCCACGGACGCTGCGAGACGTGCGGCCATGGCGCCGCCGAAACGGAAGAAGCCGATCGACTCCCCGCAGTAGTCGTAGCTGAGATCCGGGGCGAGACGCTTGCGGAACTCGACCAGCACCTGGCCGCGCACGCACAACTTGACGGGTTCTTCTCCGGGTTCGAATTCGCGGTCGAGCAGAAAACAGTTTTCATGTCGCGAGCCCGCCAGTCGTTCGAGCAGCCCGCGCCCGTACAGCACGTCCGCGTCCATGACGATCGCGCCCGCGACGGGATCGAGGTGTTCGCGTACCGTCCACAGACTGACGACGCTGCCCTGTTCGTAATCGGGATTGACGATCGTGGTCACCCAACCGGCGGCACCGATACGGGCGAGCTCCGCATGCACCTGCTGCGCCTGGTAACCGAGACACAGGACGACGTCACGGATCCCGGCGGCGCGCAGGCGTTCGAGGTGTCGCTCGAGCAGCGTTCGCCCGCCGAAACGCAGCAGGCACTTGGGCCCGGCATGGGCCGCGGCGAGCCGTTTGCCGACGCCGGCGGCCAGGATCACCGCCTTCACGGTTGCCGTCCCGGCCGGCCGCACGGGCCGGTGTGGTGATGTGCGCACGGCGCGCGTCCCGCCGCGCCGGGTACCCCGGTGGCTGCGACTGCCACGGAATGGTCGCCCGCGTTCCTTCAGCCGGCCCTGTTCCAGCGCCGGTACTGCAGGGCCGTCCAGGTCAGGTAGCACAGTGTCCCGAGCCCGTAGGGAACGAAAAAGTACGTCAGGCCGAATACCCAGGTGATCGGGCCGATGAAGTAGATGAAGTCCTCGAGCTCGAAACCGGGGAAACCGGGATGGCGCACCGCTTCCTTGCCGTGCACGCGATCGAGGCGCATCCGCATGTAGAGGATAAACGGATTGGACAAACCGGCCGCCAAGCCGAGCAGCGGCGGCCAGGCCGCGCCGAGATCGTCGCCGAGGCCGACGCCGATACCGATGAACAGCAGGGTGTAATTGATTCCGCCGACGACGAAATCGAAATCGTGCCCGAACTTGCTGGTCTTGCCGGCGAGACGCGCGAGCTCGCCGTCCGTGTGATCGGTGAACACGGCGAGCATGTAGATGATCGCCGCGACGTCGGCATGCACCATTCCGTAGGCGGCGAACAGCGAGGCGGCGCACACGCCGAGCAGCAGTGACAGCGTCGTGAGGTGGTTGGGGTGTAGCGCCGTGTGCGCGAACGGACTCACCAGCAGACGCGCAAGGCGCTGATCCCACGGCAGCTGCGAAAGCGGAATTCCTGCGGGCATGGCCGTCCTTGTCTCACGATCTGCTGGTCGACGTGGTCAGCTGCTCGGCTGACCGGAAAAACCGCGCGAATGTACCCGGACTGTGCGAGGCGTGCAATGATCCCGGTCGCAATTCCGAGCCGCCACCGCGTGGCGCGAAGCGGGCGCCCGCGCGTACCGTCAGGCAGCCGGATTCAGGGAAAGTTCCGCTCGAACCACGCTACCGCGTCCTGCAAGGCCTCCTGCGCGGGACGGTGCTCGTAGCCCAGTGCGGCGCGTGCCTTTGCGCTCGAGAAGTACATGTGCTTGCGCGCCATGCGTACACCCGCCACCGTCGCGCGGGGTTCGCCGGCCCCGGCCACTCGCGCCCACAGTTCGCTCAGTGCCGCGATCGGCAGCACGACGTTGTGCGGCAACCTGACGGTCGGCGGCTGGCGTCCGGCAAGGCGCGCGACGGCCGTGAGGATCGACCGCAGCGTCATGTCCTCACCGCCGAGCACGTAGCGCGCCCCGACCTCTCCGCGCTCGAAGGCCAGCCGGTGGCCGCGGGCGACGTCGTCGACGTGGACGACGTTCAGACCGGTGTCCACATAGGCCGGCATCCGGCCGCGTGCAGCGTCGAGGATGGTCCGTCCCGTGGGCGTCGGTTTGATGTCGCGCGGGCCGACGGGGGTCGAGGGATTGACGATGACCACCGCCAGCCCGGTCGTAACGACGAGCTCGCGCACCGCCTGCTCAGCGAGAAATTTCGAACGCTTGTAGTGGCCGATCATGTCGGCGAGGCAAACCGGCGTGTCCTCGTTCGCGGGCGATCGATCGGGGTTGATCCCGAGGGTGGCGACGCTGCTGGTGTACACCACGCGCGCGACGCCGGCGTCGGCGGCGGCCAGCAGCAGTTGCCTGGAACCCTCGACATTGCTCTCGTAGAGATCGGCGGGTCGCGGCGACCAGAGCCGGTAGTCGGCGGCGACGTGAAACAGGGCACGGCAACCCTGCACGGCGCGTCTGACGGTCGCCGGTTCGCGCAGGTCACCTTCTGCGATCGCGACGTCGAGGCCGGCGAGATTGCGCCGGTCGCTGCCGGGGCGCACGAGCACTCGTACCTCGTGACCGTGCGCGAGCAGCTCCCGGACCACGGCCGAGCCCACGAACCCGGTCCCGCCGGTGACCAGGGTCGTCATGCCTGCCGTGCCGGCGGCGCCCGGTCACGCCGGAAGCGCAGGTACTGGCAGACCACCACGGCGGCCGCGGTCGGGGCGCCCACCGCCGCCGCGATCAGGAACCACGTCAATCCGTCCAGCAAGGTCACCACCGGCAGCAGGTAGAACACGTCCTCGGGCTCGAAGCCGCCCAGTGTCGGCTGGCGGGTCAGGTCCTTGCCTGCGTCCCGCTCGATCTCGTTGCGCAGGTGAAACATGAGCGCGATCGCGACACCGGCGAGCGCTCCCATGCCGATCGCGCTGCGGCCGAGCTCGCCGTCGCTCAGGCCGATGCCGATGCCCGCAAACAGGCCGACCACGACGATGAAGTCGCTGGCGAGGTCGTAGTAATGCCCCCAGCGGGACGACTTGCCACTCATGCGCGCGAGCTCGCCGTCGGCGTGGTCCAGGAAGCTCGACAGGGCGATCAGCAATGCCGCCGGCGTGGCTGCGCCACCCGTGGCGAACAGCAGCGCACCGGCGGCGCCGACGGCAAAGCGCAGGGTCGTGAGGTGGTTGGGCGTCACCGCCGAGTCGCGCAGCGGGGCGACGAGGCGCGCGGCCAGACGGGCATCCCAGGTGCGCGGTATCCCGGTCATGCGGGCGACCGGCGCCGGTCCGACAGCAGTTGCAGCAGGCTCGGCAGCAGCACCAGCGTCGCCAGCAGGGTGAAGCCGATCCCGAGGCTGAGCAGGACTCCCATGCTGGCGGTGCCGCGATGTGTGGACAGGGCGAGGTTGCCGAAGCTCGCGATGGTCGTCAATGCGCTGAACACGACCGCCCGCGCGGTGCCCGTGCGCAGCAGCAGGCCGTCGGCAGGCGGCGCACTGCGGAATCGGTGCAGGATGTGGATGCCGTTGTCGACGCCGATGCCGAGCAACAGGGGCAGGGCGATGACGTTCGCGAAGTTGAACGGCAGGTCCAGCAGCACCGTGGCGGCGCCGGTGAGCAGGCCGGCGAGCAGCAATGGCGTCAGTACCAGGGCGGTGTCGACGATGCTGCGCAGCACCAGGTACAGGATCAGCGCGATGACGACGGCGGCGCCCGCGAACGCCTCGACGAACGCGGCCACCACCGCGCGGCTCGCCTCGACGTTGATCACCGGTGTATCGGTCGCCTGCTCGCCCATGACGGCGCGTACCGCGCCGACGAAATGCTCCAGCGCGGCGTTCACGTCCAGGTTGTCGCGGGGGAACACCTCGACCCGGTAGCCGCCCTGCGCGGATACCCAGCGCGAGCGGATCGCCGCCGGCAGCTGGTCGGCGTCGAAGGCCCGCGCCTGGAGCGCGGCACGCAGCGCCTCGATCCGTCCCGGCAGGCCGGCGAGCAGCGTCTGCTCCAGGGTGAACAGCCAGTGCGCGCGATCGTCGGGTGGGACCGTTTCGAGGTGGCGCAGGATCGCGGTGACGGCCCGCGCGAGCGCGTCGGCGCCTGCGGCCGGCGACGCCGGCGCGCCGTCGCGGTAGTCCCGCAGCGACGCCTGCAGCGCCCGCAGGGACTCGACGCGCCCGGCATCGGTGGGTGGCGCGAGCGCCGTCACCGGCTGCAGGTCCAGACCCATGCTGAGGGCGATGTCGTCGATGACGGCGAGTTTCGCGTCCTGACGGGACGGAACGAAGTCGGCCACGGTCATGACCGAATCGACCTCGGGTAGCGCCGCCAGCTCGTGTGCCATGGCTGCCGCGATGATGCCGTCGGGCGCGACGCCGACGATCGACAGCGGCGAGCGGGTCGAATGCGCGACCAGGTCTTCGTACGTCCGGACGGACTCGGTGGTCGGATCCTGGAGGTGGATCGGATTGTGGTCGAAACGGAGCGCCGGCAGCGTAACGGCGGCGGCGATCGCGACGATCGCCGCGATGACGCAGATGGCAGCCGGGTATCGCAGCGGCCAGTCGAGCCGCGATCCCGTCGCCGTGACCGTGCGGGTCAGTTGCCGCACGGGCAGCAGCCGCAACATGGCCGGCACCACGGTGAGCGTGACCGCGAGGCTGATGATCATGCCCGTGCCGGAGATGAGCCCGAGCTCCGCCACGCCGGTGTAGTCCGTCGGTATGAAAGCGTAGAAGCCCACCGCGGTGGTGAGTGTGCACAAGGCGAGCGAGCGGCCGGTATGGGTTGAGGTCTGGGCGAGTGCCTGGTCGCGGTCCAGACCCGAAAGCAGCTCCTGGTAGCGCAGCACATAATGAATGGCGTAGTCGACGCCGAGACCGATGTAGAGAACCGCGAACGCGACGGAGATGAGGTTCAGCTCGCCGATCGCGATGCTCGCGAACGTCGCCGTGAGGGTGAGGCCGGTGACCAGGGCGACGAGCGTGGTGGCGACCAGGGCGGCGGATCGCAAGCCGACGACCAGGATGACGGCCACCATCACGAACGCGAGCGCACCGGCGCGTTCCGCGCCCCGGCTCACACTCTGGAGCTCCTCGTAAGCCATGGCCGCGCCACCGGTCAGGCGCACGCTCACGCCATGGGCGGGTGTGAGCGCGAGCTCGTCGGCAATGCCGCGCAGGCGGTTGATAGCCGTTTCGCCCGGCAGCAGACGGCTGTAGTCGAGCGTCGGTGTGACACTGATGACGACCCGCCGATCATCGCTGTCCGCGCCGCGCCCGCTCATCATCTCCTGCCACGACAGGGGTACCGGCGCGCCGCCGAGCACGCTGGTCATGGCCGCCGCAATGCGAGCGAAGGCATCGCCGACGTTGACCGTGTCGCCGTCGGTCAGTGCATCGACCGCCTCGGCCAGGACGCCGGCGAGTCCGCGCAGGCTCGGATCCTCGACGAGACGCGCCAGGAACGGCTGCATGCGCGCGAGCTCGTCGGCCAGATCCTCGAGCTCCGGCAGGTCCAGATACAGAAAAGCGCTGCGCTGCATGAACTGCGACAGTTGCGGCGCATACACGTCCGGAAACATCCGCGGCTCCGCGCGCAGCCGGGTGACGAGCCGGGCGGCCGCGTCCTGCGCCTCGTCCGGTGTGCGCCCGTCGATGACCACGGCGATGGTGTCCGAATACTGGGGAAACTGGCGTTCGTAGGCGAGGTAGGTCGCGCGCCACGGCAGTGATTCCGCCAGCATGTCGGCGGTATCGGTGTTGAACCGGATGTGGTTGACGACGTGGTAGGCACCGGCGATGGTCGCGAGCAGCGCGACCGCGAGCACTGCCACCGCATGACGGAGCACGAACGCTTGCCAGCCCTCGAGGGCACGGCCGACGCTACGGGTGAGGGCGTTCATGGGCGGACTCAGACGCGGTGATCCGCCGCTCCGCCGACGTCGCGCGCAGCGGGGCGGACGCAGTGCCCGCGCCAGCGCGTCGGATCACACGCGAAAGACGTACTCGCGATCGGGCTGGCGTTCACAATCCGGCGGGTAGCTCTTGCGCTTGTCGGCGTAGTATTGCACCCGACTGTCACCTTCGCTGCTGCGGTTGTAGGTCACGTAGAGCACGCGGCGCGGCTCGGCGGTCAGGTTCGGACCCGAGCGATGCGGTGCGAAGGAGTCGAAGAACACCACGTCGCCGGGCTCGGTCGGACACATCACGAAGTGCATGTCCCGCATCTGTGCCTCGGTCAGCGGTGCCCACAGCTCGCCGACCAGGCCATGCGCGTGTTTGCCGGCGGCCAGCTCGAGACAACCGTTTTCGGGCGTCGCCGGGTCGATACACACGAGCACCGAGATGTGCACGCTGGCATAGCGGTTCCAGCCGGCCTGTACGTCCTGATGGGGTTTGAAACCGTCGCCGCCCGGCAGCTTGAAATTGATCTTGTCCTTGAACAGGACGGCGTCCTCGCCCAGCAGTTGCGCCACGCTGCCGCGCAGCTTGTCGGCGTCGAAAAGGCGTGCGAAGGCGTCGTGGTAGGGATAGAAATTCTCCATCCGCGACAGGATCCGCCGGCCCGGCTCGAGCTGGCTGTCCTCGAAATACATCATGTGCCGGCCGGGCACCTGCGGCCAGGCGGCGATCTCATCGGTCCAGCGGCCGACCGCGGCGATTTCGCGCGCGTCGTAAAAGGCGCGAGACACCAGGAATCCGTCGCGCTGAAACGCCTCGATCTGTGTGTCGGTCAGTCGTCCCGTATGCATATCCGTTCGCCGATCGTCTGCCGTGGAAAATGGCCGCGCTTTATAGCCCAGCCACCCCCTGATGGCAAGGACGGCGCGCTATTCCAGGCCGAGCCCGGGACCGGCCCAGTCGCGGACCTGGTGCAGTCGTCTGAGAGCGGCGCGAAACGCCGCGTGCAGGCGCAGCAAGGCGGTGAGGTCGCCGGGCGCGCTCATCAGCGCCGCGGCCATGCGCAACGGCTGCGCGCGGCCATAGTGGTCCAGGGCGGCGGTCGGCGCGCGCGGAATGGGCATGTCCCAGCTGTCGGCGACGACCCGCACCACGATCGCCGGCAGGCCGTGCTCGGCTGCCGCGCGTAGCACGGCGGCACTTTCCATGTCGACTGCGATCGCGCCGTGTGCCTGCGCGAGCCGCTGCTTGTGGGCATGGCCATGGACGATCTGCGCACTGTGGGCGAGCGGCTCCGCCAGCCCGGGCGCGTGCGCCGGCATTCGGCTCTCGAGCCGGTCGCGCCAGCGCGTGTCGACCGCCAGATGATCGCCATCGTGAAGCGTGACGCAACGGGGCAGCAGGACGGTGCCGGGCGCGAGCGCGGGCACCAGCGCGCCGGCCACGCCCCAACTCACCAGGCCCGCCGCGCCGGCGCGGATCGTGGCGCAGGCCGCCGCGTACGCCCGCTCCGGGCCGATGCCGCTCATGTACACCAGCGACTCGCCGGCCGTGATCAGGATCCCCGGCCGCGCATCGCGGGCCAGTACACGGGCTTCCGCGGCGAGTGCGGCGATGATGCCGGTGCGCACGGTCATGGCGGATGCTCCGCGCGGCCGCGGCTCGAGGCACCTGCGGGCGCGTGCCTCAGGGCGGCGGCGCCGAGCCGCGACCCTGGTTCGCGGGCAGCGCCGGCACGGCCATACGCGGCAGCGCCCGGCCGGCGAGCTCGAACATCAGCCGCAGCCAGCGGTCGCTGCGCACGGCGATGCTGGTGGCGATGATCGTGGCCTTGACGCTGCGACGCGAGATCTTGACTTCCTGACCGCTGGTGAAGTCGCGATGCGCGTCGATCTTGCGCAGGGTCAGCACCGCCATTCCCAGCGCCCACAGGCAGAAGCGGCGGATGCCGGTCTCCCGTGGCGGGATCCGCAGGGTGTAGCTCAGCGCGTCGTCGAGATGTGAGCGGGCGATGGCAATCAGATCGCCGAATGCGGCGTCGAAGCCCGGGTCGCGCGTGGCCGGAGTCAGCGTGGCGAGGTCGATGCCGCGGGCCTCGAAGACGCTGCGGGGCAGCCAGCAGGCGCCGCGATGATGGTCCTCCCAGAGGTCCTTGAGGATGTTGGTCATCTGCAGACCCTGGCCGAACGAGACGGCAAGCGGTTGCAGCGTCTCGCGCTGGGCGGCGATCGCGGCCGAGTAGTCGCAGAACAGGTCGGTCAGCATCTCGCCGACGACGCCAGCGACGACGTAGCAGTAGCGGTCGAGCGCCGCCATGTCCGCCAGCCCCGCGATCGAGCCCTGGTCCTGGAAGTCCGCCATCCCGCGCGCCATGATGCGCACGCAGCGCGCCATCGCCTGTCTCTGCACGGTGTTGAAGCCGTGGGTGACGCGGATGACGCGCTCGGTGTTGAGGATGAGACTGCGCTCGTCTTCGGGCGTGGCGGGAGCGAGCAGGGGATACAGGTCGGCGGCGAAGCGATGCGCCGGAAAATCGCCTTCGACGACTTCGATGAACTGTTCTGCGAACGCACGCTTGCGCGCCGCGGGCAGCCCGGCGTCGTCTTCGATGGTGTCGGCAATACGGCACAGCAGGTAGGCGTTGCCCACCGCCTCGCGCAGCGCGGGCGGGAGCTGCGGGATCGTCAGGGCAAAGGTACGCGAGACGCCGGCGAGGATCCGCTGCTGATAGGCCGTGTCGGCCGCGCTGGCATCAGTCATGCCTCAGCGCGGTCCGTGCTGGCTGGATACAGTCATCGCTAATCCCGCCGCTGCATGCGTACGCAGACGAGCCGACCCGACCCATGCGCGCGACTGGTCGGGGTGAGAGGATTTGAACCTCCGACCCCTGCGTCCCGAACGCAGTGCTCTACCAGGCTGAGCTACACCCCGATGTGCGCCGATGGGCCACGCAAAATCCGAGCTTGCGTGCACGATCCTGACTCCCGACGAGCGCGGCTCATGCGCGGCGGTGCACGGCGAAACCAGCCAGTGCCTGCAGCGCATCCCGGTACCGCGACGGCTCCAGAACCGCCAGCGCATCAAGGGCGCGGCGGGCCTCCTGCTCGGCGAGGCGCGCAGTGTAGGCGATGGCCCCCGTCGATTCAATTGTGTTCAGCACCGTCGGCAGGTGCTCCCGACCGCCCTCCTCGATGGCCTGGCGGATGATGCAGGCCTGCCCGGGAGAACCGTTCCACATGGCGTACAGCAGCGGCAGGGTGGGTTTACCCTCGGCCAGATCGTCGCCGACGTTCTTGCCCAGCTCCTGGCTCGAGGCACTGTAATCGAGCACGTCGTCGATGAGCTGGAAGGCGGTGCCCAGATGGCTGCCGAATTCCCCCATGGCTTCCCCGGTTTCGGCTTCGCGTTCGCTGACGATGGCGCCCAGGCGCGCGGCGGCCTCGAACAGTTTGGCGGTCTTGCTGCGGATGATGTCGAGGTAGCGCTCCTCGGTGGTATCGGGGTCGTGACAGTTCACCAGTTGCATCACCTCGCCCTCGGCGATGGTGTTGGTTGCGTCGGCCAGGATCTCCATCACCCGCATATCGCGGATCTCCACCATCATCTGAAAAGCGCGGGAATAGAGAAAATCGCCGACCAGTACACTCGCCTCGTTGCCCCACACGAGGTTGGCGGTCTGCTTGCCACGGCGCATGTACGAACCGTCGACCACGTCGTCGTGCAGCAGGGTCGCGGTATGGATGAATTCGATGATGGCGGCGAGATTGACGTGGTACGGTCCGCCGTAGCCGTGCGCACGGGCACTGAGCAGCGCGACCATCGGCCGCAGCCGCTTGCCGCCGCTGCCGATGATGTAGTGGCCGAGCTGGCCGACCAGCGCCACCTCCGAGTGCAGCCGCGAGCGAATCATACGATCCACGGCGGCCATGTCGTCGGCGACGACGGCGTTCAGATCGGCAGGGCCGATTCGACCTGGTTGGGTGGTGGAGGTGGGCAAGGGCCGCTCCGAGTGGCTTCCGACCGGGTGGACGGCGTGGCGCCATTTTGCCAAACCGGTGCTGAACATACCAATGTGGTCATGCCGGATCCGGGCGCCCCGCCTTGAGCCGCGGGCCCGGATTACGTACAATCGCGCGCCTTCCCGTACCGGACGGTTGCGGCCGGCCTTTCCAGCGTCGAGGATTCAAGCAATGTACGCGGTCATTCAGACGGGCGGCAAGCAGTACCGGGTTGCCGAAGGCGACGTCGTCGATATCGAGCTGCTCCCCGAGGAAGCGGGTGCGGCGATTGATTTCGAACGGGTTCTGCTCATCGTCGATGGCAAGCAGGTCAAGGTCGGGCGCCCGTTCGTCGAGGGGGCCCGCGTGTCGGCCAGGATCCTCGACCACGGACGCGGCGACAAGGTTATGATCATCAAGTTCCGGCGCCGCAAGCACCACATGAAACGCCAGGGGCACCGGCAGTGGTTCAGCCGCGTGGAGATCACCGGCATCGGTACCGGGGCCTGAGCGGCTCCGGCGCTCCAAATCCGAGGCTAGACGGCAATGGCACACAAGAAAGCAGGCGGCAGTACCCGCAACGGTCGCGACTCCCAGTCCAAGCGGCTCGGCGTGAAGCGATTCGGCGGCGAAGCCGTAACGGCCGGGAACATCATCGTCCGCCAGCGCGGCACCCGCTTTCGACCGGGGCTGAACGTGGGCTGCGGCCGCGATCACACCCTGTTTGCGCTCGTGGACGGCAAGGTCGCTTTCAAGCGCCGTGGCGCCGAAGGCCGGGTCGTGGTCGACGTCCAGTCGGGCTGACGGGCTCAACCTCTCCCCCGTGAGTCCGCGGCCGGCGGCCGCGGACCGAACGCCCGCCACAGTGCCCGGCACCCGGTCCGGGACACAGCAGACCGCGCGGGACATCCCATGAAGTTCGTCGATGAAGCCACCATCCGGGTCGAAGCGGGCCGGGGGGGTGACGGCTGCCTGAGCTTCAGGCGGGAGAAGTTCATCCCGCTCGGTGGCCCGGACGGCGGCGACGGCGGTGACGGTGGTTGTGTCACCCTGGAGGCTGATCCGGGCCTGAACACGCTGGTGGATTTCCGTTACCAGCGCCACTTTCGTGCCAAGAACGGACAACCTGGCATGGGTAATCAGCGCAGTGGCAAGTCCGGCGCCGACCTGCTGATCCGCGTGCCCGTGGGCACGGTGGTCCACGACGAGGACACCGGCGAGTGCATCGGCGATCTCGCCACCGCCGGGCAGCGGCTGGTGGTCGCCCGAGGGGGCGTCCACGGTCTGGGCAACCAGCGTTTCAAGAGCAGTACCAACCGTGCGCCGCGCAAGATCACGCGGGGACGGACCGGCGAGAGCCGCGAGTTGCGCCTGGAGCTGCGGCTGCTCGCCGACGTCGGTCTGCTGGGGCTGCCCAACGCGGGCAAGTCCTCGCTGCTGCGCAAGGTATCGGCGGCGCGGCCGCGTGTTGCCGATTTCCCGTTCTCGACGCTGCATCCGGGCCTGGGCGTGGTCCAGATCGGCCCCGGCCGCAGCTTCGTCATTGCCGACATTCCCGGGCTGATCCGCGGTGCCGCCGACGGCGCGGGGCTCGGTGCCCGCTTCCTGCGCCACCTCGCCCGCACCCGCATGTTGCTGCACCTGGTGGACATCAGCGATTCGGATCCGGGCCGTGATCCCGTCGACGAGGTTCGCGCGGTCGAGGGCGAGCTGGACCGCTATGGCGAAGACCTGGCGATCCGACCGCGCTGGCTGGTGTGCAACAAGATCGATCTCGTGCCGCAGGACGAGCGCGACGCGCGTGTGCGGGCGCTGGTCGCGGCGCTGGGATGGCGTGGCGAGGTAGCCGTGATCTCGGCGCTGGCCGGCACCGGTTGCGACGAGCTCATGCACCGTGTTCACGCCGCGCTCGCCGCGGCGCCGGTCGCGCCGGCCGTGGAGACGGGCGCCGATGGCTGAGGCGCTGGCATCGCTGGCCGCCTGCCGGCGCTGGATCATCAAGCTCGGCAGCGCCCTGGCGACCAACGACGGGCGCGGCCTGAACCTCGAGTCCATCGATGCGTGGATGACGGACGTTGCTGCGCTCGTGCGCCGGGGTTACGAGCCCATCATCGTCAGTTCCGGTTCGATCGCCGAGGGCGTGGTGCGGCTCGGCTGGAAGCGGCGCCCGCACGCCCTGCACGAGCTGCAGGCTGCCGCCGCGGTCGGCCAGATGGGACTCGTCCAGGCCTGGGAGACCTGCGCGCAGCGCCATGGGCTGCACACCGCCCAGGTGCTGCTGACCCACGAGGACCTGGCCGATCGGCGCCGTTACCTGAATGCCCGCAGCACGCTGCAGACACTGATCCGATTACGGGTCATCCCGATCATCAACGAAAACGACACCGTCGCGACCGACGAGATCCGTTTCGGCGACAACGACACGCTCGCCGGTCTGGTCACCAATCTGGTGGAAGCCCACGCGCTGGTCATCCTGACCGATCAGCAGGGGCTGTACAGCGCCGATCCGCGCGTGCACGCCGACGCCCGGTTGATTCCTGCGGGTCGGGCCGGCGACGCGGCACTGGAGGCAATGGCCGGCGAGGGCGGCGCCTGGGGACGTGGTGGCATGCGTACGAAGCTGCGTGCCGCGACCCTCGCGGCGCGCTCGGGCGCGGTGACCGTCATCGCCAGTGGCCGCGAGCCGGCGGTGCTCGCGCGGCTGGCCGCCGGCGAGTCGATCGGCACCCGGCTCGCGCCGGGGCAGGAGCGGCTGGTCGCGCGCAAACAGTGGCTCGCCGGCAACTTGCGCAGCCGCGGTTACCTCGACCTCGACGACGGCGCGGTGCGGGTGATCCGCGCGCACGGGCGCAGCCTGCTGGCCGTGGGCGTGACTGGGGTCGGCGGGGATTTCCGCCGCGGCGAACTGGTCGTGTGCAGGGACCGGGACGGGCGCGAGATCGCGCGCGGCCTGAGCAACTACGCGGCGTCCGAGATCCGCCTCATCAAGGGTCTGGCCAGTGATCGGATCGAGGCCACCCTGGGATACGCGTATGAGCCCGAACTCATCCACCGCGACAATCTCGTTCTCTTGTGAAACGAAAAAACCGGCGCAGGGGCCGGTTTTTTCACCTCGGCGCGGCGGCGGACCGTTACTGCAGCGCGCGGATCCGGGCGCTCAGACGTTCCTTGTGCCGGGCGGCCTTGTTGCGATGGATGATGCCCTGGCCCGCCATGCGGTCGATGACCGGCTGGGCGTCGCGAAAAGCCGCTTCGGCCGCGCTCCGGTCGCGCGTCTCGATCGCCTTGATGATCTTTTTGACGTAGGTTCGCAAAGTCGAGCGGCGGCTCGCATTGTGCGCGCGCTGCTTCACGTTCTGCCGGGCGCGCTTGCGCGCGGAATTGCTGTTGGCCAAGGGAATTACGCTCCGTGTGCGTGGGCTGACGGGCGCGACACTATGCTTTCGACCTTGCCGGTTGTCAATGCCGGCAGGGGCGGGCCGGGGCGGGAGATGCCGTCCTGAGCGCCCGTCTGCTGCGGTCCACGCTGACCGTGGGGCAGATGACCCTGATGTCGCGGATCACCGGGTTCGCGCGCGACATGGTCGTGGCCAACGCCTTCGGCGCCGGGACCGGCGCGGATGCCTTCTTCGTCGCGTTCCGCATTCCCAACCTGTTCCGCCGCCTGTTCGCCGAGGGCTCCTTCGCGCAGGCCTTCGTACCCGTGCTGAGCGAGTACCGGGAGCGCGCCGGCCCGCAGGAGATCCGCGCGCTCATCGACGCCGTCACCGGCGTGCTGGCAGCGGCCCTGCTGGTACTCACGGTGATCGGTATCATCGCCGCCCCGGTGGTCATCATGGTGTTCGCGCCGGGTTTTCTGGCCAGCGGCGAGAAGTACGACCTGGCAGTGGCGATGCTGCGCCTCACCTTTCCGTACCTGCTGTTCATCTCGCTCACCGCGCTGTGCGGGGGGGTGCTGAACACCTACGGGCGCTTCGGCGTGCCGGCGTTCACGCCGGTATTCCTGAATCTTTCCCTGATCAGCGCGGCCATATGGCTCGCGCCGCGGCTCGAACAGCCGGTCGTCGCCCTGGCCTGGGGCGTGTTGGCCGGTGGCGTCGTGCAACTCGCGTTCCAGCTGCCATTTCTCGTGCGTCTCGGTCTGCTGCCGCGGCCCCGTTGGAACCGGCGGCACGCCGGGGTGCGGCGTATCCTGCAGTTGATGTTGCCGGCCGTCTTCGGGGCTTCGGTGGCGCAGATCAACCTGCTGTTCGACACACTGCTCGCCTCGTTTCTGGTCACGGGCAGCGTCTCATGGCTGTATTACTCGGATCGACTGGTCGAATTTCCACTGGGCGTATTCGGCATCGCGCTGGCGACGGTGATCCTGCCGCGCCTGTCGAATCGTCATGTCGCCGGCGCGGGCGAGGAATTTTCCGCGACCCTGGACTGGTCGCTGCGCCTGGTCCTGGTCGTGGTGGCGCCGGCCACGGTCGGTCTCGCGCTGCTGGCCGGCCCGGTGCTGTGTACGCTGTTCCAGTACGGAGAAATGACGCCGTTCGATGTGCGCATGGCTGCGCGCAGCCTCACCGCCCTGGCGATCGGCCTGTTCGGATTCGTGCTCGTCAAGGTGTTGGTGCCGGCGTTCTTCGCCCGCCAGGACACGCGTACGCCGGTCAAGGTCGGTGTCATCGCCATGCTCAGCAACATGGGGCTGAACGTGGCGTTCGTGTTTCCCCTGGCCCATGCCGGGCTGGCGCTGGCCACCTCCTGTTCCGCGTTCATCAATGCCGGACTGCTCTACCGCCGCCTGCGCCGCGACGGCGTCCACCGGCCGACGCCCGGCTGGCGGGCGCTGCTGGTTCGCGTCGGGCTCGCCAACGCGGGCATGGCGGTCGCACTGTCCGTGGCGACGCCGGCGCTGGACGTGTGGGTGGCCTGGGGCGCCTTCGAGCGCGCCTGGCATCTGTGCCTGCTGATCGCGGGGGGTGGGCTCGCATACCTGGCCGCCGCGTGGCTGCTCGGCCTGCGCTGGCGCGATCTGCATTCCCCGGGCGTGTGACCGACGCCGGCTTGCGCGGCCGCTATAATGCGTGCCTCGAGACGGCACTGCCATGCCGAAAGGCGACTGATAGTCTGCAATGGAGCTCATCCGCGGCCTGCACAACCTGCGTTCCCGTCACCGCGGATGTGTCGCCACGATCGGGACATTCGATGGCCTGCATCTCGGCCACCAGGCCATCATCGATCTCGTGCTGGCCCAGGCGGCCATGCGCGCCATACCGGCACTGGTCACCCTGTTCGAGCCCCAGCCGCGCGAGTATTTCCAGCGCGCGTCCGCGCCCGCGCGGCTGACGCGTCTGCGCGAGAAATGCGAGCTGCTGCGCGATCAGCGTATCGACAGGATCCTGTGCGTGCGTTTCGACGACGCGCTCGCGGCGCTCGATGCCGAAGCTTTCGTGCGCACCCTGTTGATCGACGGCCTCGGTGTCGCGCTGCTCGTGGTGGGAGACGATTTCCGCTTCGGCCGCAATCGTGCCGGCAACACCGCGCTGCTGCGACGCATGGGCAGCGAGCACGGATTCGAAGTCATGCGCGCACCGACGTTCTGCATGGACGGCGAGCGGGTGAGCAGCACGCGCGTGCGTGAGGCGCTGGGCCGCGGCGACTTCGCGGTGGTACGGCGCCTGCTCGGACGCCGGTTCGGTCTCAGTGGCCGTGTCATCCACGGCGACCGCCGCGGGCGCACGATCGGCTACCCGACCGCCAACGTGGATCTGCATCGCCGGGCCGTGCCACTGACGGGAATTTTCGCGGTGCACGTGCTCGGACTTGCGCCGGCGCCCGTATCCGGGGTCGCCTACGTGGGTACCCGGCCGATCGTCAATGGCACCCGGCCGCTGCTGGAGGTGCACTTGTTCGATTACGCCGCCGACTGCTATGGCCGTCACATCCGGGTCGAATTTCTCGCCAAGATCCGGGACGAAATGCATTTCGACAGTTTCGAGGCGATGCGCGCGCAGATCGACGTGGACGCCGCCCGCGCCCGCGCCGTGCTGGCGGCGGCGCGGTAGCCGGGGAGCGCGGGCTTGGGTCGACCGACCGGTGTGCGCTGGCTGTGGCTTTCGCTGCTGGTCGTGGTGCTCGATCGGCTCACCAAGACATGGGCCACGTCAGCGCTCGATCTGCACGTGGCTCATCCGCTCGTGGGCGGGCTGAACCTCACCCTCATGCACAACCCCGGTGCGGCGTTCAGCTTTCTCAGCGACGCCGGCGGCTGGCAGCGCTGGCTGCTCGCCGCGCTCGCGATCATGGCGAGCGTGTTGATCGTTTGGTGGCTGCGCGCCATCGCCTCCGGGCGCGCCTGGCTTGCCTGCGCGCTCGCGCTGGTGCTGGGCGGCGCGATCGGGAACCTTTACGACCGCCTGCTGCTCGGATACGTCATCGACTTCGTCGACGTGTATTACCGCGGCTGGCACTGGCCGGCGTTCAATGTGGCTGATTCGGCCATCAGCGCGGGCGCCGTCATGCTCGTCTTCGACAGTCTGAGGCGGCCGTGAACGGTGTCGGTCGCACACAGGCCGGCACTTGACTAGAATTGAGCGGACTGGTCCGTCCCCGCCGCACCGGGCCGGGATCCCGATCAGTTCCTCGAGAGGTCAGAAGCATGGAAATCATTCTCGCCAATCCGCGCGGATTCTGCGCCGGGGTGGATCGCGCCATCGGCATCGTCGAGCGCGCCCTGGAGTTGTTCGGCGCCCCGGTCTACGTGCGTCATGAAGTGGTGCACAACAAGTACGTGGTCGACGGCCTGCGCACCAAGGGCGCGGTGTTCGTCGATGAGCTCGACGAGGTGCCCGACGACGCCACGGTCATTTTCAGCGCCCATGGCGTGGCGAAACGCGTGCGCGAGGAGGCGGCGCGGCGCAATCTGCGCGTGTTCGACGCCATCTGCCCGCTGGTGACCAAGGTGCACATGGAGGTCGGGCATTACCAGGACGAGGGCCGCGAGTGCATTCTCATCGGTCACGCCGGCCATCCGGAGGTCGAGGGCACGCTCGGGCAGTACAACCGCGCCGACGGCAGCGGCGGCATGTACCTCGTCGAGTCGCTCGAGGACGTGCGCGAGCTGCAGGTGAAGAACCCGGATTTCCTCGCCTTCGTGACCCAGACGACCCTGTCCATGGACGACACGGCCGAGATCATCAACGCCTTGCGCAGGCGTTTCCCGCGCATCGTCGGGCCGAAGAAGGAGGACATCTGCTACGCCACCCAGAACCGTCAGGATGCGGTCAAGCAGCTGGTCAGGGAGTGTGACCTGATCCTGGTCGTCGGCTCGCAGACCAGCTCCAACTCCACCCGTCTGAAAGAAATCGCCGAGAAGCAGGGCCTGCCCGCGTTTCTCATCGACAACGCCGACGAGATCCGGCGCGAGTGGATCGACCACAAGCTGCGCGTGGGCGTCACGGCGGGCGCATCGGCGCCCGAGGTGCTGGTCGAGCAGGTGGTTGCGCGCGTGCGCGAATGGGGCGGCACCGTCGTCACCGAGGCGCCCGGCAAGCGCGAGCAGGTGGTTTTCAGCCTGCCGCGGGAGCTGGCCAAGGCCGCCACGGCCTAGGCCGCGGGCCGCCGCCGGGTCTTCTCGCCGGAGGCATCACGGCCAGCATGGATCGTCCGGCGGCGCGGGGTTCGCCGCCCCCGCCGCCGTAGTCGAGCTGCGCAGGCCCAGGCTGTTGATCGTCATCGTCCGGCACAGATTGTCCTCGAGCTGGCCGTTGATGGCGGTTGCCGTGATCGCGAAGCTCGTCGCGATGGCGCCGGTGTTTCCGGCCGCCGCCGTGACCGTGTAGAACTGGTTGGGGCTGTTGGCCGAGCCGAAGCCCAGGCCGCAGGCGCAGCCGGCGCAGCCAACGGGATTGACGACGGCAGTGGTGTAGGTATTGCAGTCGGAGAAGAACCGCTCCTCGCGCGCCGCCGCGTCGGCGACCATGGCCTGGGCTTCCGAGCGGTTCGCGCGGCGCATGTAGTCGCGATAGCTCGGGTAGGCGACCGCGGCCAGGATGCCGACGATGGCCACGACGATCATCAGCTCGATGAGCGTGATGCCCGCCTGAGTACTTCTGCCGGTATTCGTCTGCTTCGCGCTGTTCATGCTCGTCCCTCTCTGGGTTCGCGTCCGTCGTGCCGCAGCCGGAACATAGCACATGGTCGGGCGGCGTTATTGCTGGAACCAGTAGGTTCGGACCCGTGGCAGGTCGATGCCCGGGTCGACGGACGTCGCACCGCCGCCACCGCCGACGATGATGGTAACGCCCTCTTTCTGGAAGATCGGCACCGCGTCGGACGGAATGCCGCCGCCGAGCTGCAGGTAGCGGTCCGCGGTGTTCGGGTTCGGACCGCCGTCGCCGTTCCAGTCCACGAACAGCGCCGCACCGCTCAGCACGTTCATGCCGTACAGCCGGCCCGCGCCCTCGGACAGCTGGCAGGCGTTGATCAGCTCGTCGTCCACTTCCGGCACGAAGGTCGTGAAGAACAGCTTGCCGGCGAGCACGATCGGCTTGGACAGGCCTTTCTCACCGATGAAATTGCCACCGGGCTCCTGCAGGTTGAGGTACCAGCCGCTCGCGGCGCGCATGTCGGGCAGTGCCGTTTCCGCCGCGGTCGGATCGGCGAACGTGCCGTCGACGTTGGTCTGGAACGGGTTTGAAGTGGCGTCGAACAGATCCGCGCGGGTGGCGGTCTGGAACGACGGATCGTCGGCGTCGACGACGCCGTCGTTGTTGGCGTCCTTGAGCCCGTTCACGTTCACGTCGCGCAGCGCGAAGAACACGTCGTGAGTGATCGTGCTGAGCGGATCCGGCCGGCTGCCGCTCACGATCAGCACCATGTCGTAGCGCGACTGGTCGTTGTAGACCGAGTCGACCACCTGGACGACGTCCGGCGCGGCGTAGAACTTGCGCGTGTTCTCCGCGTTCGGACCCGGCACGGCGCCTTCGGACAGTGACAGCGAGGCCAGTTTGCCGGCCGTGCCGACGTCACCGCCGGTCGAAGTCGCGGTGAGCCCGTCCTCGAGATCGACGCGCCAGACGTTGCCGCCCAGATCACCGAAGTACAGTCGATCGATGAAGCGATCGCCGTTGGAGTCCAGCACGCCGATGTCGGCAGGCACCGGATAGCTCATCCCCGGGACCTCGAGATCCGTGCCCGACCCGACACCGCCGATCGAGGTGATGAGGGCGCCGGTCGTGGCGTCCACGATGAATACGCCGTTGCCCATCGTGCTCGAGTTGTATTCCTTGTCGAGCGACGGATCGTTGCCGCCACCGAAGATGAGCACCGTCTTGGCGACGTTGACACCACCCTCGATCATGCGGATCTGCACGACCCGGGCCTGCGACCAGGTCTCGCCGAGGATCTCGAAGCCGGTGCTGCCGCCGAGGATCTCCCAGCGCAGCCTGGGCGAGATCCCGCCGCTGGCGGCCGGATCGGTCAGGGTGGCCGTGGGTGTCGCGTCGATGGAGTAGTAGTTGCTGCCGCCGCGGCGCATGCCCTGGAACACGCGCACGAAGTCGCCTTCGCCGGGCTCGATGATGCCGTTGCCGTCGGTGTCCTTGAGCCACACCGACGGCGTCAGGTCGAGGCCGTAGATGTGGTCGTTGACCGCGTTGGCGCGCAGATCCTTCTGGATGCCGAGCAGGGCCTGCGGGATGAAGCCCCATTCCTCAGCGCCCGTCGTCGCGTTGACCAGCCGCAGCAGGCCGCCATTGCTGGCGACGAACAGCTTGTCGACCGGCGCCGCGTCGGTGCCGCCGTAGGTCACGGCCACCGGGCTTGCGTGCAGCGGATCCTCGAAGCGGAAGCGGTCCTCGGTGAGGTTGGCGTCGCCGTCCGCGTCGTTGTTGTCGACGCCGCGGATCCAGTCGATGATGTCCAGGCGCTCCTGGTCGGGCATCAGCGCGTTGCCGAGCAGGGTCTTGGTGAGCGCCGTGTTGGCGGTCAGGATCCGGTTGGAGGCGACGTCCAGCACCTCGTCGTTGGGCGCCGTCGTCGCCGTGTAGGTGTACAGGTTTATGAGCGCGGCGGTGGGCACCTAGTTGGCGGCGCCGCCGAGATGGATCTCGATGCCGTCCACGCTGCCGCTCCACTCGCTGCGCGCCTCGTCACGGATGCGGAAGTCCGGGCCGATGGCCGCGGTACCGCCGGCGTCGAGGATCTCGCCGAGCGTGCAACCGGTGAACTCGATGAGATCGCAGACGTTGTATTTCTTCACGTTGCCGTCCCAGGCCACCTGCGTGCTCGGTTCGAACAGCGAGAAGTACACCTGGTTGCGGTTGAACAGCTTGTTGAAGGCGTTCACCGACAGCGACGGCGTGGCGAACGAGGTCGGCTGCGACAGGATGTCGGCGAAGATGCTCTGGAACACCGCCGCCAGCTGGGCCGCGTCAGTGGCTTCGTAGAACTGGCCGCCGCCGGCGTTGGCGACGTCGGTGAGGAAATCGACCGCCACCTGCAGGCCTTCCAGGTTGAAGCCGATGGTGTAGACCTTCACGTTCTGCGCGCCCGCCAGATCGGAACGCTGGTCCTGGGTCGCCAGGAATCCCGCCAGATCGCGGCCGCATTTCTCGCCCGTGCTGCTGGCGATGCAGGTGCCGCCGACCAGGGACTGGGCCAGGCTGACGCCGTGGTCGACGCCGTCCTCGTTAGCGTTGTGGTTGGCCTCGCCGTCGGTGAGCATGACGATGTAGTTGGCCTGGCAGCCGACGTCGATCGGGCTCTTGTACAGCGGATCGCCGTCGATGCGCTCGCTGGCGCAGGCGGCGGCGCTGAGATTGGCGTCCGTGCAGCCGGCGTCGCGCACCAGCGTACCGCCGGTGTAGGAGGCCGGGTGGCTCACGCGTGTGTTCGGCCGTAGCGATGCCGAGTGGCTGCGCTGCTTGCCGTGCACGACACCCTCGCCGCGGTAGTACCGTGCCGCCTCGTAGAGCTGGCCGACCAGCGGCGTGAAGCCGTTCGCCGTCAGCGTGTCGGTGATCTCCTTGAGCCGCTCGCGCACGGTCTTGACCAGCGGCGGGATGATCGCGCCGCCGTACTGCACCTTGATGCGCAGCCGCGGCGCCAGCGACGGGCTGTCGTCGCGGCTGTACGCCCGTCGCGTACCGCTGGTTGCCGACTGGATGAAGGTCATGTTGTTGCCGGCGCTCCAGTTGGCCCGGTTGACCAGCTCCTGGACGATGGTCTTGAGATCGCTGGTCGTGAACGCCTGATTGGTGCTCTCGAACGACGGCGCGTTCCAGGTCACCGACGCGGCGGTCGTCGCGCGGCCGGAGATGTTGGAGTTGTTGGTGTTGAACGACAGCGAGTCGTCGGCCGCTTCGCCCTTGAAGACGATGCTCGCGGCGGAAGTGTCGATGTTCTTGCTGACGAAGGTGAGATCCGCCGCCAGGATGGTGGCGTTTTTCGGGATGTTGATGTCGCGAAAGCGCAGGCCGTTGACCTGCGTGCTCTTCAGGTCGAAGGTGGTGCTGGTGAGCGATATGCCACCGGTGCTCACGGATTGTTCGGCGTCGTCGCCGTTGTCGAAGATCTGCGCGGTGACGATCTGGTTGATGCAGCCGCCGCCGGCGGCGATCTGGGTCTCGTCGATGTCGACGATCAGCACCGGCGAGTAGGACGAGCTGCCCTCCGAGCTGTAGGCGATGCGGGCGTTCGTGTCGCCGGCGACGGCCTTGACCTGCAGCGACATGGAGTTGTTGCCGCACCAGCCGGCCTGGTCGACGATTTCCTGCACGATCGGAGTCAGATCCGGAGTCTGATAGGCCGTGTCCTTGGTCCAGGCCGGTAGATCGGCGCCCTGCCAGGTGACGCTGGCCGTGGTCTTCGGCCGGCCGTCGATTTTCTGTCCGCTGTTGGCGAAGGTCGGCGCGTTGCCGAGCAGGTGGCCGCGGATCTCGAACACCGGCGGGACGATGTCCGCGCCGCTGGTCTGGGCCGCGACGAACTCGACGCGCGCGGACAGCACCTTGGCACCGCGCGGGATGGCGATGTCGTTGAAGCGCAGGCCCACGGCATGCAGGCCGGCCGGCAGGCTCTGGTCATAGGTGATCTCCAGGCGCGTCTGCCGGTACTGGGTGCCGCCGGCGCCGGCCTGGGTGCGGTACGAGCGTTCGTTATTCAAGGCGCTGGTGGCGGTGACGATGACGCCCATGGCGTTGCCGCTGTTCCAGGGCTGGCCGTCGGCGCCGTTGCCGTAGGGTGGCGCCGGACAGCCGGAGGTCGGCGCGGCCTGGCCGAAGCAGATGATCTCCTGGACGATGGGTCGGAGATCGAGCGCGGGATCGCCGTTCGGGTAGGTCTGGTCGCTGAAAAACCGTTCCGGATTGACCCAGTTCACCTGGGCCGCGGTGCGCGGCCGCGGCGACACCGGAAAAGAGCCGTTCGAGAACTGCGCGACGTTGCCGTTGCGTTCGCCCTGGAAATGAATCGTCAGCGGGTTGGTGCTGGTGAAGTCGCTCGGCGAATTGCCGAACATGAGCGCGGAGATGATGCGCGCGCCACGCGGCACGACGATGTTCGGGAAGCGAAAGCCGTCGATCTGGCTGCGGTTGAACTGCGTCCAGGTGCCGGTGATGTTGGCGCCGTTGCTGATCTGCTCCTCCACGGTGTTGGCATTGACGTTGGCACCGTCGCCGGTGCGCACCACCACCGTGCTCGGCGCGGTGGCGGTCGGCGCCAGGCCCAGCGGCAGGGTCGGGTCCGAGGTCACGACCGGGGACGGATCGAGAATGTTGGCCGGAATCGTCTGCTGGGCGTCATCGCTGCTGCCCGCGGCGACGCGGGCGAACACGTCGGAGCCGCCGGGCGCGTTGTTGGAGCCCTCGACGACCGCCACGTCCTCGTCGATGTTGGCCACCGGGAATATGACCGGGCCGCCCGTGTCGGTGAAGCGCATCAGTCCGAAATTGATGTTGTTGGACTGGTCGAGAATGGTCTTCAGCGCGAGCTTCATGTTGTCCAGGCGATCGAGGCCCGTGCCCGGCACGGTCGTGCTCATGCTGCCGGAGGTGTCGAGCAGCAGCAGCACGTTCGGGCGGACCTGTCCCTGCTGGCTCACGAGCGCGTCCGAACCGAGGTAGATCTCGGTGTCGTCCGCGGCCGACTGACCGGCGTAGCCCGCGAGGGCGCCGGCGACGAGGGCCGCGAGGAAATTGTTAGCGCGGGGCTGTGGCATGAAAGTCGTCCTCGATCGTCAGAGTTTCGGGCCGATCTGGTAAACGCCGCCGTCGAGCGTGATGCGGGCCGCGTCGTCCTCCAGCGTCAGCGCCACGCCGCCGCCGGGATCGGTCACACGGCTGGCGGCATCGGAAAGAATGTTGAAATGGAAGGCGGAAAAGCTCGTGGCGCTGTACAGCGAGCCGACCGGCGGGTTGGTCGCGCGTATGAACGTCACCGTGTAGTTGGCGCCGGCGGCATAGGGACCGTAGACCGCGGACTTGCCGGCCACCGGCGCATTGAGGTTGAAAGCGTTCGGATCGGTGAAGGCGACGTCGATCCCGGCCTCGCCGGCCTGGAACGCGCGCGCGACCTCCTGCGAGTTCGAGGACATCTTTTCCTCGAGCGTGGAGGTGTTCAGGGCGGTGACGCCGAGCATGGTCAGCACGAGCAGGATGATCATGGCGATGATCAGGGTGGCGCCGTGCTGCCGGGAGCGGGTGTGTCGCATGGATTTCGTGACCTCGTGCGCGTGGACGTCAGCGCGTCAGGGTGGCAAGGTTGCGCATCAGCACGGTCGTGCCGAATACGCGTCGCCGGCGCCGGTCGTTGAAGGGCCCCACAACCTCGGTGCCGACCGTGTAGGTACGGTCGTCGACGTCCGTGCCGGCGGTGTCCGGGCTGCGCAGCAGCAGCACCACGCGGGCGCTGATGACGCTGTTCCAGCCCGCCGCGGTGGTCAGGTCGACCGTGCCGGAGCTGCCGTTGGCGGGCAGGTACACGTCGGGAACGCGATCGCCGCTGGTGTCGACGCCATAGCTGATCTGCATGTTCTCGACGCCATCGATCAGTTGCACGGCGTTCGGCGCGGCGGTCGGCGGGGCACCGGTGACGTCGATGGCCTCGCGAAACAGCGCCGGATTACCGTTGGCGTCGGTGCCGACGTAGTAGCGGTAGCCCGCGAGCTTGTGGATGAACGCGTCGGTGCCGTACACCTTGCTGTAGCAGTTCGGGTTCGCCCCGCCGCAGCCCGGGTTGACGGCGTTCGTGTTCCCCGGCGCGGTGGCCCCGCCCGCGTCGTGCTCGATGGTGCCGGCGGTGCTCGGAGCGGTGCCGGCGGGGCCGCTGATCTGGAAGACGTCGCTGCTGGTGCAGTCCGAGACGGCCACGACGTCGCCCTGCTTGAGGCCGTTGTTGACGGTCACCGTCAGTGGTGCGCCCGTCTGCGCCATCTCGACCGTGACCGCGACGTTGCTCGGTTCGAGGTAGCGCACGGTGATGGCGTCGGTGCCGGCGCTGACGGCACCGACGTCGACGCTGCCCGACGGCAGCCAGGCAGCGGTGTCCTGCTCGTAGCCCTCGACCGGATTGGTCGTGTCGAAGATGCTTCCGGCCGGGCTGTTGACGTGGTTGTAGACGTCCGTGAGGCTGTGGGCGCAACCGAAATAGCCCGCCATGCGCAGATCCCGCGCCAGGTATTCGAGCGCGAAGCGCGCGTTCTCCTGGATCCGGCCGAGATCGTCCTGGATGGTGTAGGTGCGCTTGCTCGTCACGAGCATGGAAATGGCGCCGGCGACCAGGATCAGGCCGACGACGATGGCGACCATCATCTCGACGATGCTGAAGCCACGGGCCCGTTGTCGGCGGGAGCGCAGGGTGCGGGTGCAGGTCATGGGTCGGGGTATCCGTCCGGGTACGAGGGTGGGGCGCGCCGCCTCGGCTCAGGTCGGCGGAATGACCGCCGCCCAGCTCTGCGTGCGGTTGTTGCCTGAGTTGCGGTCCAGCCAGTTGATGGTGATGGTGTACAGGTTGTTCGCGCCGGCGGTGATGGTCGCGTTGCCGCCCGGGAGCGTGCCGGCGATGAAGCCGTGCCAGCAGACGCGATCGTTCAGGGCCAGCGCATTGCCCGGGTCGTTGCAGGCGCCGCCGGGATCGCCGCCCGCGTACGCAGCGCCCTGGGCCTTGTTCAGGCGCATGCGCTCGAACATGTCGTAGGCGAGGATCGTCGCCTGACTGCGGACGTAGGAGTCGTGATTGAAGCGCAGCGCCTGCACCTGCAGGCCGGCGAGGCCGAGCAGCCCGATGCCGAGCACCAGCAGTGCGACGAGCACCTCGAGCAGGGTGAAACCGCGGGCGGAGCTGAAGTTCGGACGGTGGGTCATGGTCGTGAGCTTCCGGATGCCGTCACGGGCAGACGAACTGGTTGTCGGTGGAAACCCGTCCGACCACCGTGATGCTGATCTGGCGGCCGGTTTCACCGGTGCGGTCGTCACACAGATCGAAGATGAGCGTCGCGGCGCCGTTCAGCGAACCGTTGCGCTGGTACTGGACCTGGGTGATGTCGTTGGTGCTGTCCAGGGTCATGTCCGCGCGGATCCCGGGGGTCACGCGCAGCTGCTCGTCCGCGGTCATGGCGCCGTCGTTGTTGTCGTCCACCCAGACCGTCCAGCCACCGCCGTACTCGTTGTCCGCGGTCGGCGCGTTGGCGGTGAGAAACACGTCCCGCGCGCGCTTGATGCCCTCGCTGCGGGCCAGATTGAGATCGCCGACGAAGGTGTTGGCGGCCGTCACCAGGCGGTTGTTGCGAACCAGGGCCATCATGTTCGGCACCGCCACGACCAGCAGAACCGCGGCCACGGCGATGGTGATCATGAGCTCGAGGATGGTGAAACCGGCACTGCGTCGTTTCTTCATGACTTTAGGTTTAGCAACGGCGCGCGCCACTGTCATCTGGCGGTGGACGAGCGGGAAAGGCGGGGCGACGAGCGGTGCGGGTCGTGCCCGGCCGCGCTGAGGAAGCGTGACGGTGTTCACGGCTGTCGCCGTGCGCCGGGCCGGTGCGGCGACCTCCTCCGGGCGGGCTTGCGACGGTCGCGCGGGAACCGCGCCGCGGCTAACGGATCGGCGTGTATGCAACCGCTTTCAGGCCTTGCCAGCGGCGTCGATACGACTGGTTCTGCGACCCGTAGCGCGGTGCGCAGGACGCCGGAGTTCAAATCCGACCTGTTTTGCGGCAGAATTTCCCGGCAAACTCGACTTGGGCACAGCAACGGGGCCATGCAAGACTCTGAACTGAACACGCTTTTCGCGCAGCACGACATCATGCCGACGGCACAGCGGCTGGAGATCGCGCGCATTCTCCTGGGCGCGCCACAGCACCTGTCGGCCGAGCAGGTCATGCAACGGATGCACGATGCCGGCAGCAGCGTGTCGAAAGCGACCGTCTACAACACCCTCGGGCTGTTCGCGGAAAAGGGCCTGGTCCGACAGGTGATCGTGGACCCGACGCGAGTGTTCTACGATTCGACCACCGTGCCGCATTTCCACTTCTACCACGTCGACACGGGGTCGCTGGAGGACATCGAGCCGGACCTGCTGCCGCTCAGCCGGCTGCCGCGCGCCCCCGACGGTACCGAGGTCTGCGGGGTCGACGTCATCGTGCGCGTCCAGCGGCGTTCCTGAGGCCGCGTCCGCCCGTCCGGGCTGCCCTGCGCACCGGGATGTCACTATAATCCGCGCTCCCCGCCGGAGTAGCTCAGTTGGTAGAGCAACTGATTCGTAATCAGTAGGTCCGCGGTTCGAGTCCGCGCTCCGGCACCATTAATTTCAATATCTTACGGTAACTACTCACCCGCCTCAGCGTACAGCTGGCCGGAGAGAGCTATCCGGATGGCGACGATGGGATTGTATCCGCGGTTGGCCATGGTCTGGAGATAGCTGGAGATACGGCAGTAGGCTTCGGCGTACTGACGGCGTCGGAAGCAACCGGAGACTTTCTGCTTGACCTTGCTCATACGCAGGTCGCGTTCGGCACGGTTGTTGGTGAAGGCGACATGGGATCCCTCGGCGAAGATAGGGCGGATCGCAGTAGATGAGCTCCCGACCCCGATACTCGTAGTCGGCCAGAAATCGGTGGGCACAATCGTGAACCAAGTGCACCGGATAGTTGCACTCGAACTTCCCGAGCGCTCGCTCGTTCAAATCGATGCCGATGCTATGCAACGCGGGCGGTTTGCGCTTTATGATCGCGCCACCACGAGGTGGATCTCGACATACGTGTCGTGGGGCGGCATCAGGGCGATGATCGGCTGGCACAACCCCGACGTCGCCTTGGATCCGAAATAGCTACCCATCGCTCCCAACCCCCGACCCGCATTAACCTTGGATCGGCACCGTAGGCTCAACCGTCTACGTTGTCGGGCAGGTCAGAGCATCAGGGCATGAGTAGTTACCTCCGCGGAGTTCACAGGGGCTAACGGATTTAGTGCAGCGTTCCAACCGATTGGCGGAAGCGCGCCAGGGTCGCAAGAAAAAACAGGCCACCGATTGCGATAATGGCGAGAAAACCCGGCCACACCACGTCGAAGCCGGCACCGCGGTAGAGGATAGCTTGCGCAAAATTGACGAAGTGCGTGGTCGGTGCCGCCAGCATCAGCATCTGGACGATATCCGGCATGCTCTCGCGTGGCGTGACACCCCCCGACAGCAACTGCAGGGGAATAATCACCAGGATCATCAACAAACCGAACTGTGGCATGGAGCGTGCCACCGTGCCCATGTAGATCCCCATGGCCGTGGTAGAGAACAAGTGCAGCACGGCACCGAACAGGAACAGGGGTACCGAACCGGCAATGGGCACGTTCAACAGCCCCTGCACCACGAACAGCAGCGATAGCCCCGCCGCGACCAGCACAATCAGGCCGTTGGCCCATACCTTGGCCGCCATGATCTCGAACGCCGTCAACGGCATGACCAGCAGGTGCTCGATGGTGCCATGCTCACGTTCACGAATCAGCGCCGCGCCGGTCAGGATGATGGACAGCATTGTGATGTTGTTGATGATTTCCATGACACCACCGAACCACAGACCGGTGAGGTTTGGATTGAACTTCACGCGCGTGGCAAGCTCGATCGGCAGGTCCGTGGCGGCACGGTGACCCTGCACGAACTCGTTGACCTCCCCCGTGACGATATTGCGGATATAGCCCGCGCCGATAAAGGCCTGGGTCATACGCGTGGCGTCGATATTGGCCTGCAAGGCGGGCTGCTTGCCCGCGAGCACATCGTTCTGAAAGTTCGGCGGTATATCCAGCACAAAAGTATAGATCCCGGCATCCATGCTTGGATCGATATCGGCGACACCGAGCCTGTCCGGCGTCCTGAAATACGGTCCGTAGAACCCGTTGATGATGCGCCCGGACAATGGAGAACGGTCTTCATCGACCACGGCGATCGGCGCATTATGCAGCCCCACCGAGGCACTGGTGGCGGCGATATAAATGCCGAGCGAGAATGCATAGATGACCAGGATCAGCATCACCTTGTCATACATCAGGCTGCGCAATTCCTTGATTCCCAGCTGAATGATATTGGCGAGCTGTCGGGGCATCATCTGTCCTGTTTTCTGAGTAGCACCAGGCTTAGCAGCGTCAGCGCGGGGATGAACAATGCCAGTGCAACGAACTGCGTAGAGAGATCGTTGAAATCCAGGGCCTTGGTAAAGGTGCCGCGACTGACAACCAGGAAATAAGTTGCCGGGAACAGCTTGCCGATCACGGCTCCGACACCTTCCAGCGATGACACCGGTTCGGTCAGCCCCGAGAACTGGATCGTGGGCAGCATGGTGGCGATGGCGGTGCCGGCCAATGCGGCGATCTGCGTTCGCGTGAAGGCCGACATGACCAGGCCGAAACCTGTCGTGGCGATGACGTACAACAGGGCACCCAGTGTCAGGGCCGGGAAACTGCCTTTTAGCGGTACGCCGAAAACGAAAATAGCCAACACCACCAGGCCGAAAAAGCTGACCATGCTCAGCGCCACATAAGGCAATTGCTTGCCGAGCAGAAATTCCAGGCGCGTCACCGGTGTGACATACAGGTTGGTGATCGATCCAAGTTCTTTTTCGCGCACAACCCCCAGCGCCGTCAGTACCCCGGGAATGAAAATCAGGAGCAGCGGAATCACGGCCGGGACCATGGCCGCGAGGCTCTCGAAATCCTGGTTATACCGGTAGCGGATTTCCAGGTCGGCCGGCATTGTACTCGGGACCACACCATAGGTACGCACAGACAGATCCGTGAGGTACTGATAGTGCATGCCCTGCACGTAACCCCGAATCGTTTCACCGCGGAACGGCATTGCGCCATCAACCCAGACACCGACCTCCGGCGCGCGCCCGCGCTTCAGGTCCTTCGCGAAACCCGGCGGGATTTCCAACGCGACACTCAGCTCGCCGCTGCGCATGCGCCGGTCGAGTTCGACATGATCGTGAAGCGGCGAACGTTCGACAAAGTAACGCGAACCGGAGAGGTTCTGCAGGTAATCGCGGCTGGCCGGCGTCCGGTCCCAGTCGAGTGCCGCAAACTTGAGGTTTTCCACGTCGAACGTCAGGCCGTAGCCGAGGATAAACATCAGCAGCACAGAACCCAGCAAAGCAAACGTCAGGCGGATCGGGTCACGCAGGATCTCGAGCGATTCCCTGTAGGCGTAGCCGGACAGCCGCCCGAGGCTGAAACCGCCGGTTCGCACCGAGCGCGTTCGGTTCGGCGCTGGTGAAATGCTGACCGCAGCGCCATCCGAATGAGTATCGCCGGAAATCCGCCCGGCCGCCGCTTCGAGATGATCAATGAAGGCCTGTTCCAGGGTGTCGGCGTTGCGCGCTTCCTTGATCGCGGCCGGCGTGTCGCTGGTCAGCACTTTGCCGGCATGCATAAGCGAAATGCGGTCGCAGCGTTCCGCTTCGTTCATGAAGTGGGTGGAAATAAAGATTGTTACGTTCTGGTTGCGGGCGAGATCGACCAGCAGTTCCCAGAAGCGGTCACGCGCGACCGGATCGACACCGGACGTCGGTTCGTCCAGGATCAGGATCTCCGGCTGGTGCACGATGGCGACGGCCAGTGAAAGCCGCTGACGTATGCCCAGCGGCAGATCCGTTGCGCGCGCGTCTAGATAGTCATCGAGCGTGAAACGTTCAACGAGTTTCGCCACCCGCGTCGGGATCCTTTCAGCGGGCAGGTGAAACAGGCGTGCATGCAGGTCGAGATTCTGCGCCACCGTCAGTTCACCGTAGAGCGAGAACGACTGCGACATGAACCCGACCCGCTTGCGGGTCTCCAGGTCCCTGGCGTCAACCAGCCGCCCGAACAGCCAGGCCTGCCCCTCGGTCGGTGGCAGCAACCCGGTGAGCATTTTCATGGTGGTGGTCTTGCCACAACCGTTGGAGCCGAGGAAGCCGAAGATCTCGCCGCGCTGGATACGAAAATCGACATGATCCACCGCGGTGAAATTCCCAAAGCGCATGGTCAACGCCTTTGCTTCGATGGCCGGCGCGCCGCCAGACGAGACGTCACGCGGCGGTACCACCAGCGTTTTGTAGCCGGCACGTTTCGCTTCGGGCAGCATCGCGATAAAGGCGGCGTCAAGATTGTCCGCGCCGACCTGCGCTTTCAATTCCGCCGGCGTGCCGGTCGCAAGGACCGCGCCATCATCCATGGCGACCAGCCAGTCGAAACGTTCGGCCTCTTCCATGTACGCACTCGCCACCAGCACGCTCATGCCGGGTCGTCGTGCGCGGATGCGATCGATCAGCTCCCAGAACTGGCGCCGCGACAGCGGGTCAACGCCGGTCGTCGGCTCGTCCAGGATCAGCAGGTCCGGGTCATGGATCAGCGCACAACACAACCCCAGCTTCTGCTTCATGCCGCCCGAGAGCTTGCCGGCGGGCCGCCCCCGGAAGGGCGCGAGCCCCGTGCTGTCGAGCAGTTCGGCAATACGCATTTCGCGTTCAGCACGCGACTGGCCGAACAGCCGGCCGAAAAAATCCACGTTCTCGAATACCGACAGGGTCGCGTAAAGATTTTTCCCCAGCCCCTGTGGCATGTAGGCGATGCGCGGCGATACCTCGCTGCGGTACGCGCTGCGACGCATATCGCCGCCGAAGACCTGAACGCTACCGGTCTGGATCTTGCGAGCACCGGCGATCAACGCCAGCAGGGTCGATTTGCCCACCCCGTCCGGCCCGATGAAACCCACCATGCGACCGGCCGGAATGTCGAGATCCAGCTGCTGTACCGCCAGCGCCGCGCCGTAACGATGACTCAGACCCGCGACATGCGCGACGCTGGCGGGTCCCTCCGTCATTCGGGTAGCCTGACGTGCAAGTCATCCGGCCATTCGGCATCCGGATCGAGCTGCACATACGCGATGCCGGGCACGCCCGTCTTCACTTTTTCAATATGTTGCTTGAGCAACGCGGGATCGATTGTCACCTTGAGACGGAACATCAGTTTTTCGCGTTCGGTTCGGGTTTCGACTTCCTTGGGCGTGAACTGCGCGCGCGCCGCGATGAAGGATACCCGGGCCGGGATGCGGTACTCGGGCACCGCATCCAGGACAATGCGCGCCTGCGAACCGACGCGGACCCTGCCCGCCTGATGCGTCGGCAGGAAAATGGTCATGTACACATCCGTGAGTTCGAGCACCGTCAGCACCTTGCCCCCGGCCGCCAGCACTTCTCCCGGTTCGGCGAGGCGATACAGGATGCGCCCGTCGACCGGGCTTCTAAGGGTGCTGTCCTCGATTTCCGATTCCAGGCGCTCAACCCCTGCGACCGCGGCCTCGATGGCCGCTTCGGCCTGCACGACCTGGACCTGTGCCGCGCGCAGGCCCGCCTGCGCGGAACGTTCCGCCGTGCGGCTCTGGTCCACCTTCTCCCGCGAAACATGACCTTTCTTGACCAGCTCGAGCATGCGCGCGTATTCCGCTTTGGCGTAGGTCAGCTCGCTCTCGCGCTGCGCTACAATGGCGTCGGCGTAGTTCTTGCCCTCGCGCGCCTGGCGTAAGCGGGCCTGCGCTTCGCGCTGCTGCGCCTGCAGGTTTTCCGTATCCATACGCGCCAGGATTTGCCCCTGCGCAACCCTGTCACCCTCGTTGACCGGCACCTCGGCGACCCGCCCGGCGTACTTGGTCGCAACATCGTATTCCGTCGCCTCGATACGACCGTTACCCGAAGCAAACCCCTCCGGCAGCGTCGGCGGCTGGAGATACAGCCAGGCGTAACGTCCTCCAACGATGGCGGCCGCCACAATCGCGGCGAGAATCAACCAGCGCCCCGCGCTATTGCCTGTCATCGCCTGTTCCTCTTCATGACCCACTATTCACCGGTTCCGCAAAGGGTGTTTCTCATCGGCGAACCGGGTCGTTCCGAACTTATAATTTAGCATATGTAGGATCTTTTAATCCTTTGATTTGTGGACTTTTTCGATCCCTGCCGATCAGATCGTGACGGTGCCGCAGCCGCGGCGATGATCGGAGGGTTCAAGTGCAGAAATTCCACGCATGCAAGATGATAATCAGCTCAAACGGTCGTTCAACGAAGCCTCGCTCAATGAACTCGGCGAGCTGGTGCGGTTTCGCCGGCGTGAACGCGTGGTGACGCCGCCTCAGGGTGAGTATGGTCATGTTGAGAGGTTCACAAAATCGTCCATGCTACATGCCAGTTCTGAAGTCTGCCGGGAGTCACTAGGCTCAGGACTTCAGTCAGTACAGGTGTGACCGAGTCCCTCCGCGCGCCGGCTGTCCTCTCGTGCTGTAGAGAGCGAATCCTGGCCAGCGCCAAACGTGTGCACGAATATACCCGGCGGGTCCGCCGGCTCATGCGTCCGGTCGTTTCAGTAACCGGTGTTGCCGCAGATAGTCCGTCACGGCGACTGCCACCTCGTGCGGCGCTCCCTCCAGGAAGGTTGCTTTCTTGTTCGTCGTTCCACCGGTCGTAATCGCCCGCATGCGCTCCGCGGCCGACTGATTCGATGGCGGCGCCTGCAGCTTCTTGGAACGTACGCGTGCCGGCATCAGTCGTTCCAGGCGCGCGGGCCGCGGCAACTGCGAAACCACGGTGCCGAGCGCCTGGGGCGTCAGCTCTTCGATTTCGCGGCGGCGCGCCAATGCAATGGCGGCGACGGCCACGTAGCGCGGAACGGTACCGCCCGGATCGAATGCGACCACGGCCGGCAGACTCGCCCGCCATACCTGGCGGTGTCCCCGCTCGATCCTGCGCCGGATCTCGACCCCGGCCGGGTCGAGCTGGAAATCCGACACATTGCTCAGGTAGGCACCCCGGAGGACGTGTGCCAGATAGGCGGGCACGAGGCCGCTCTCCCCGTCATTGGAACGCTGTGCAGCGAATACCAGCCGGCCGCCGAGGTATCGTATGGCGGTGCCCAGCAGCGTGCCGACCACCGATGGTTCAAAGAGCAGGGCCGCCGGCACCGGCAGGCGCACGGCCCGGTCGGCGCCGGCGGCGAGGGCGTAGTACAGAGCTTCGTCGGCGGCTGCCGGGCCTGCCGTCACGCAGGTCACCGTTCCGACCGCTCCGCACTCACGTGCCCTGAGCGCCGCTTCCAGGGCAAACCGATCCGCCTCATTCGCACGCCAGTACCGGCAGTCCGCCGCAATGTCCCGCGCTTCTGGGGTGAATCTGACCGGCTCCTTCAAGACGGTCGCCTGCTTCACGCAAACGAAAAGGTCCGGCACCATGTCCGCTACTCGTTCCATGGAATGCGGCAGCGCTTCGTGAGCGCCGGCAGGATCCTGGTAACGTCACCAACGATACCGAGATCCGCGATCCCGAAGATCGGCGCGCCGCGGTCCGAATTGATGGCCACGATCGTGCCGGCATCCCGCATGCCGACGGTGTGCTGCGTTGCGCCGGAGATCCCGCAGGCCACGTATAGCCGGGGTTTGACACTCGTCCCGGTCTGGCCGACCTGCCGGGAACGGGGTAGCCAGCCCAGGTCGACCACGGGGCGCGTACAGGCGATGCTGGCGCCGATGGCGTCTGCGAATTCCTGCACGAGGCGGATGTTGTCCCGAGCACCGATCCCGCGACCCGCGGCGACCACGATCTCGGCCTCACTCAATTCCAGCGTGCGCGGATCCCCGGCAATGAAGCCGCACACGTCGATCGCAGAGCGTTCCGGGACCGCGGCCGCAAATCGTTCGACCGTAGCCCGTCGCGCGGGATCAGGCCGTTCAACGCCGATCGTGTCCGGCATGATGGTGCTGAGCGTCGGGCCCGGCCGGCTGCCGGTGAAGACTCCGTGAACGCCTCGTTGCGCAAACGATCGGACCAACTCGAGTTCGCCGTCACGAACCAGGAAGTTGACGCAACAGGGGACGAGCGGCCAATCTTCGGACACCGCCAGTCGCACGGCCAGGTCGCTGCCGGTGCTCGTTGCCGCAAACATCACCAGGACAGGGTCACGAAGTCGGCACAGCCGCGCGATGCTGGCGACCGCGATGTCCGGATCGTAGTGGCGCAGGCGCGGATCTTCGATCAGATACACCGTGTCAGCCCCGTGCCGGGCCAGGGCCTCGGTCAGCGACTCACCCCCGTCCGCCAGAACCAGGGCCGCCACGCTCGTATCCAGCTTGCGGCTCAGGCGCACGGCCTCGCCCAGCAACTCGAAGCTGACGCGGGCGAGCTCGCCGTCGGCGTGTTCGGCAAGTACCCAGATTCCGCTCATGTGCGCTGAACCTGCGGCGGGTCAGCGTCGGCTCGCGCGCTCGACGATCTCGGCGATATCGCTCACCTCCAGTCGCTGATCTGGCGCACTGGCGTCGGCGATCTCCTCGAACATCGTGACGCAGAACGGACACGCCGTTGCCACCACCTGCGCACCGGTATCGACGGCGTCGCCGTAGCGCATGGCGTTGATGCGTGTGCCCAGGCCGAGGTCGAACCACGCGTTTGCTCCGCCTGCCCCGCAGCACAGGCTCTGTGCCCTGCTGCGGGGCATCTCGAGCAGGGGCGCCCCGGTCGCGGCGGCGAGTGCGGTTCTCGGCGCGTCGTACACGTCGTTGTGCCGGCCGAGGTAGCAGGCGTCGTGGTAGGTGAGCCGATATTGAGCGGCCTGCGGCTCGAGCTGCACGCGTTCTTCGGCGAGCAGGCGCGCGATGAGCTCGCTGTGATGGACGACTGCATAGTCGCCACCGAATTCGGAATATTCGTTTTTCAACGTATTGAAACAATGCGGGCAGGCAGTCACGATGGTGCGCACGCCGTACTTGCCCAATGTGGCCACGTTGTGCCGCGCCAGCTGCTGAAACAGGCCTTCTTCGCCCAAGCGGCGCGCAGGATCGCCGGTACAGCGTTCCTCTGCGCCGAGAACTGCGAACCGCACACCGGCGCGCGACAGCACGGTCGCCACTGCGCGGCTGATGCGCTGCGCGCGGGCATCGAACGCGCCGGCGCACCCGACCCAGAACAGCAGATCGAATTCCCCGCCTTCTCGAGCCTCATCGACACGAACACCTGCCGGTAGCTCGGCTGTCCAGGCCATTCTCTGCGCGGCCGGCAGGCCGAACGGGTTGCCGGTCGTGCTCAGCTTGTCCAGGGTTGCGGACATGGCGGGCTCGATGCGGCTTTTCGTAACCACTGCCCGGCGTATATCGAGGACGAAATCGATGTGTTGAACCGAGACCGGACATGCGTCCACGCAGGCGCGGCACGTGGTGCAGGACCAGGCTTCTTCGGGCGAGACGATCGCCTCGATTGGCGTGCGTGCTGGCGCCGTTCCGCCCTGCTCGAGGTGATCGCGCAATCGGGTGACTACCCGTTTTGGCGATAACGGGCGTCCCGCGGCCGTTGCCGGGCAGGCCAGCTCACACAACCCGCACTCGGTGCAGGCATCGAGGCTGAGGAGCTGCCGTGAGCTCAAGTCCGTGGCAGTTGCCGGTCCGGTCGCCGTGGTCGCCCCCGACTCGAGATCTTCGAGGCGAAACGGCGTCACCAACGCGCCCTTTGGCCGCGTGGGATCAACGAAGAAGACATTGAGCGATGCAGCAATGGCATGGAGCATCCGGCCGCCGGGCAACAGTGCGACGAATAACGACGCCACCGTTGCGTGAAACCACCATGCTCCCCGATGCCACGCGCCGATCAGCGCCGGATCCGGATTGCCGGTTTTGACCAGTGCGGCGACGAGCGCGCCACCGGGCGACCAGTCGAACCAGTGACTTCCGGTGTACGCCATGCGCAGGCCTTCGACCAGAAAGCCGGTGCCCCCGAGCGTGCCCAGCAGCAGCAGCGCAACGCCATACCCGCCGGTGCGCGATCGCGGCGGGCGCAGGACATAGCGGCGGTAGCCGGCGATGCAGACGCCCGCGATGAGCAGGATCCCGAACACGTCGGTAATCAGGGAAAACAGCAGATAAAACATTCCGTGGAAGAAGGACAGCGGCGTGTGATGCTCGATGGCGACGAGGATCGTGCCAATGAAAAGAACCAGGAACCCCCAGAAGATCAGCAGGTGGGAGACACCGGCCGATGGCGCCCGGAGGAGCCGCGGTTGCGCGAACACGTGGGTGAGGAAGTGGCGCCACCGGCCCCACGCGAGCCATTGCATCGCGTGGCGGCCGCGCGCACCACCGAGCCAGCGGCGCGCGCGCAGGCCGAGTCGCGCCGCGAAGATGAGCACGGACACGGCCGACATCGCGTAGAAGAGCGTCTGCCCGGACGATGAAATATTGCCGAAGATCTCGCGGGTGACTTCGTCCATCTCTAGGCTCGATGAGCCTGGCAGCCTTCCAGGAAGATCTGCGCCGCTTTGCCGATTCGTTCGACGAGCGAGCCGCGACAGCCCTTGAGGATGTAATTGAGGATGGCGTACATGTAGATCCCGGTGAGCATTTCAGCGAGCTGCAGCGGGTCGAGCGTCGGGTTCAGCTCGCCGGCTTGCTGGGCGCCGCGTAGATGCCCGGTCAGAACGTCGATCAGCTTGTTGGCGGCGTCCCGATTGGCCGCGACGAACCCGGCTTGTGACCGCATCGCGTCCAGAAAAACCGTCTGGTAGTAGCGCGGGTTGCGCTCGACGATCATGGCGAAGCGCTCGAGGCTTGCGCGGATCTTCGCGATGAGCGACACGCCCTGCCGCCCGAATTCGCGATCGAAGGTGTGGCGCGCGTACTCGAGGGCGTCCGCGGCGATCTCGTGCAGGATCGCGGCCTTCGAGGCGTAGTAGTTGAAGAAAGTCGCGCGACTGATGTCGGCGGCATTGGCGATGTCGTCGATCGTCGTTTCGTTGTAACCCCGTTCCATGAACAGGCGCACGCCGGCGTCGTAGATCGCCCGCTTCGTCGCGCGTTTCTTGCGGGCCCGGCGCGAGGTGGATGCGGTCGCGGTCTGGCCCGCCGCGCGGGTTTCTTGCGCAGTGGCCGGTGTCGGGCCGGCGGGCGGTGGGTGCTCCGGCGGAATGCGGTCGTCGTCAGCAGACAAAAAATGAACTCCAGTTGAAATATGCGTTTAAATCTGTTTTTATACTGCCATCCAAAACTAGTCAACAATCTGCATTAAATCCGCTGCACACGTTCACGATAGCAGAGGCGCACGCGACTGGAGACGGAACCTTGAGAGCGATCGACATGCATTGCCACATCCCGACCCAGGAGGGGTTGAGGCCGTTCGCACCGTTCCAGGCTGGCACCAGCCAGTACTACAAGATGAGCGAACGCGAGCGAGCCATCACCGCGGCAGACTTTGCCAGGATGATCATAGGCTTGGATGTCAAGGCGGTGCTGGTCGCCGTCAACGCGGAAAGCGCGACCGGGCAGCCGGGCACGAGCAACGACCACATTGCCGAGTTGGTGGCGACCTTTCCCGAGGCTTTCATTGCCGGGTATGCCTGCGTCGATCCCTGGCGGGGCAAGGCCGCGCTCGCCGAAATCGAGCGGGCTGTCAAAGAGCTGGGCCTGCGCGGCGTCAAGTTTCACCCGATCGTCCAGGCCTTCCAGCCGAACGACCCGCGTTTCTATCCCATCTATGACCTCTGCAGCTCGCTGGGTGTCCCGGTCCAGTTCCATACCGGCCTCACCGGTGTCGGCATGGGCATGAAGGGCAGCGGCATACATCTCAAGTACGGCCACCCGCTGGCACTGGACGACGTCGCCGCCGACTTCCCGGATCTGACCATCATCGCCTGCCATGCTTCCTGGCCGTGGCAGGACGAAATGCTCATGGTGCTGCTGCACAAGCCGAACGTTTACAACGAGCTTTCCGGTTGGTCCCCCAAATATTTCAGCGCTGCCCTGAAGCGCGAGATCGCAGGGCGATTGCAGGACAAGTTTCTGTTCGGGTCCGATTATCCGGCGCTGACACACGAACGGCTGTTCGCTGACTGGGAGGCCGAAGGCTATCCGGCGGACGTGCTCGCGAAAATCTTCCACGGGAACGCACAACGTCTGTTCGGTTTCTGACCTCCACGGCGATCGCAAACATGCGCCCCGACACGCAGCAGGCACTGGTGGATGCCGCACGGCACGCTCAGAGCCGGACAGTCGCCGGGGCTGGAACGGCAAGTGCCCGACGGCTCGAGAAGGTGTCGCGGCGATGGACCTGACGGCCATTCAGTACCACAAGCAAGGGCGCCGGGCGACCATCGTACTGAATCGCCCGGAGGTTCTGAATGCCATCAACGCTCGCGTCCTCGATGAGTTGGAGTCGGTGCTGCACGACAGTGCGGCAGATGAACAGGTACGTGTTGTCCTGTTGCGGGCCGCTGGCCCGAAAGCTTTCAGTGCAGGCATCGACGTCGAATTCGTACGTGACAAGTCACCGCTCGGTTCGCGGGCAGTGGGCAGACGTCTGCACGAAGTTTTTTATCTGTGCCGGACCTTGCCCAAGGTCATCCTGGTGGTCGTCGACGGTCTGTGTCTCGGCGCCGGGCTGGAGCTCGCCGTTTCGTGCGATCTGATCATCGCGACCGACCGCTCCCAGTTCGGATTACCGAACATCAATGTCGGTATTCCGGCAATCGTGGAAGCGGCGGTGCTGCCACAAGCCATCGGGATCATGCACGCCCGCGAGCTCTGTTACACCGGCCTGAATTGGGATGCGAACAAGGCGCTGGCGCGCGGCTTGATCAATGAGATCTGCCGGCAGGATGAATTGGAGCAGGTCACCACGCGTTGGTTGGAACGCCTTGAGACGCGAAGCCCGATGGCACTGATGACGCAAAAGGAAATCATCCATGCGTGGATGACGACTGACATCGAGGCGGCGATCGATTTTTCCATCAATACGGTAGCTCTCAATTGGATGACCAGGGATCAGAAGGAGGGTATGGGCGCCTTTCTGGAAAAGCGCCCCGCCGAGTTCAAGGGAGAGTAGTCAGGAGGGATTGGAAAAAGGCAGCGGGGGTTCGAGTCGAGCTAGTCCATAGGACGATGGCATTTCATGAATGCGGTGGAGGAAGCTCCATCCGCGCGGCGAGCGTGGAAACCGGCAATTGGTCCGCCAACTGACGCAAGCGATATGAGGAGGCCTGTTCATGTGCCAAGAAGCATCGAACTTCCAGCGCGTTTCCCCGGTATTGCCCGCCGGCCTGCTACTGCTCTTCGCGGCCACAGCCCCGGCGGCGACGATACTCGAGGAGATCATCGTCACGGCACAAAAGCGCGAGCAATCGATTCAGGACGTCCCGATCGCCATCACCGCGTTTTCGGGCGAACAGCTCCGGGAGCTCGGTTTCAGGGAAAGCACTGATGTCGTCAACATGACCCCCGGAGTGACGGCTTCCGGGAATATCGGCGGGCAGTTTCTCACCTTCAACATCCGCGGCGTCAATCAGAGCGATTTTGCCGACTTGCACGAATCCCCCAATGCGGTGTACATCGATCAAGTCTACCTTTCGCTGATGCAGGCGAACCGGTTCGGGTTGTTTGACTCCGAACGCGTCGAAATTCTCAAGGGCCCGCAAGGCACGTTGTACGGGCGCAATGCAACCGGCGGTCTGGTGCATTACATCACGCGCAAGCCGACCGATGCCTTCGAGTCGTATGGCGATTTCACGTACGGCTCATTCAACCAAACACGTTTCGAAGGTGCGGTCAGCGGACCACTGACGGCGAACCTGAAAGCCCGGGCAGCGATACTGCACAATCGTCATGACGAAATCTTCAATAACCACGTGCCCGGCGTGGACGACGAATGGGGTGAATCGTCCCTGGCGGGGCGCGTACATCTCCTTTGGGAGATCTCCCCCGGGGCGGAGCTGCTGGTCACCGGTTTTGGCGGCGAAAGCGAAACCTCGACCGCGCCGTGGCAGGCGTTCCCGACCGTGTCCATCGTTGACGCGAATGGCAATATCGTCAACACGGTAAAAGCCTCACCTACCGAAACCAGGACCGGCATCGGCCCGGGCGGTGCGCAATTCTGTCCGCTCTGCCTGTTCGTGGGTCCCAGGCCTGTGCCCGGCGCCGACGCCTTTGGCTTTCGGGATCCGGACCTCCACGACCGGGACGTATTCAAGGATTTCGCGGACGACGACACGGCGAAGTACCGGATGTACGGTGGAACCGGCAACCTGACCTGGCAGCTCGGGGGCGTGACGCTGACTTCCGTGACCGATTATCGAACCATGCAGAAAAAGGGTGTCCGGGTCGACGTGGACGCATCGCCCAATGATGTCCTTGGATTTCGCGCGGATGCCGAAAACGACCAGTTCTCGCAGGAAATCCGGCTGAGCGGCGAATTCGAGAGCGCGCGCTGGCTGCTGGGGGCGTACTACCTGACTTACGACCTGGACGCAACGCAGGGCGCTTTCGGTCTCGATCCGACAACCAACCGGCTCGGTTTCATCGGCGGCTTGCAGTTTGTCTCGCCCGCCAGAGTGGAGACGGATTCCTATTCCCTGTTCGGCCAGGTGGAGTACGACCTGACTCCGGCCTTGCGGATGACCACCGGCCTGCGCGTGATCCGGGAACTGAAGGATTTCGAGCACAGTGCCCAGATCCTGCTGCTCGACGGTACTGTCATCGTTCCCGCCCTGGAGGGATTCCCCGGCGTCACCCTGCCCAATGCCCAGAGCCTGGAAAACAACGACACGCTCTGGGCGGGGAAAATCCAACTGGATTGGCGGCCGATGGACGACTTGCTGCTCTACGGAGGTGTCAGTCGCGGAGTAAAGGCTGGTGGTTTCAATCAGCAGTTGGGCGGCATATTTGCGATCGAGAACTTCAAATACGGTTCAGAGATTCTGACTGCGTACGAAACCGGGTTCAAATCGAGTCTGCTCAGTGGCACCACGCGCCTCAACGGGAGCTTCTACTATTACAGCTACGATGACTTCCAGGCGCACGCGGCGAATAATCTGCTGTTTTTCGTCGTCAATGCCGATGCCATCATCAAAGGCGTCGAGTTGGAGCTCGCGACGCAGCCGTTGCCTGGCTTGGAACTGCAGTTCGGATTCTCGTACATCGACGCGGAAGTTCAGAATGTCCCCCTCGCAACCGGTCCGCTGGGGTCGGGTCAGAAGCTGCTGGTGGACGTGCGGCCAACCTTCACGCCAGAAGTACAGTTTTCGGGTCTGGCGCGCTACGAGTGGCCCGCGTTTGCAAATGGAATGATGGCGGTTCAAGGCGACTTCAGCTACTCGGGATCGTCGTTCACCAACATCACCAACTTCGATTCCACGAAGATGGACAGCTATATTCTCGGGAACCTGCGGCTCAGTTACGAAACCGCCGATAAACGCTGGCAGGGCGATCTTTTCGTGAAGAACGTCGGCGACGTGCTCGCCGAGCAGCTCGGTTTCGACATGAGCACGCTGTTTGGCGGTTCGCTACGGTCATACCTGCCACCACGCTGGGTGGGTGCCAGCATACGATACACCTGGGAGTGATTCCTTTGCGGCGTTTGTCGCGGCGTCGATCTGGAGCGGAGTTCCGCCGTAGCGTCCGGCGTGTAAAGTCTGCATCCGCCTCGATGCGAACGGTACCGGCAGGTGGTGCGGCGTTCGCACCGCGCGCCCACCCGACCTGCCCGGTGCACGGTGACGTTCGGGTGTGTAACCGGTGATCGACCGGTGGTACGAGGTCACGAACCGTACCTGGGGCAGCGTCCTCGCCGAAACGGCGGAGCGGTACCCGGAGCTCGAGTTCATCGTATACGGCCACCAGCGCGTCACCTTCGCTCGCTTCTATGCGCAGGTGCAGCGCTTTGCGCGCGGATTGCTGTCGCTCGGCGTGAACAAGGGCGAGCACGTCGCCCTGTGGATGACGAACTGCGTGGAATGGATGGTGGTTCAGTTCGCGGCATACGAGATCGGGGCGCCGCTGATCCCCATCAACACGCGTCTGAGCGCCGACGAGGTGGTCGCAACGCTGATTCAGTCACGGGCTGCGACCCTCGTGTTCAAGCGTCATTTCCTGGGCAAGACGGTCGACACGCTTCCCTGGCTCGAACGGCTGATTCCGGATATAGACCGCGCCGATCCGAACCACGTCGTTGCGCCGAATGCGCCGGATCTCAGGCGCCTGATTTGCTGTGATGCCGATGGTCCGAACGGCGCACTCGAGTTCGCGGAGGTCCTCGAGGCGGGTCGGGACTGGGAGCGCGACGATGTCTTGCGTCGCGCCGGTGCAAAGGTCAATCCGTTTGACGTGGCGAACATCGTCTATACATCCGGAACCACCGGCGCTCCCAAGGGCGGTTTGTCGACGCACCGCAACAACATGGCGGCGCTGCATCACTGGATCGAGCGTACGGCGCTGTGCCCGGGCGACCGGGTGTATCTGGGCGTGCCGCTCGCAACCAATTTCGGCTGCGCGTACGTGTCCCAACTCAGCGCCATGGCCGGCAGTACGATCATCATGCACGAAACGTTCGACCCGAAGCAGGCCTTGCGTGCGATCGAGCAGGAACGGGTCACCTGGTTCCCGGGAGCTCCCACCATGTACATCATGATGCTGGGGAGTCCCGACTTGAAAACCACGGATCTTTCGAGCCTGCGCACTGCCATCGTCGGCGGCGCGCCATGCACACCGGACACGATCCGCGCGATGAAGGAGAAGATGGGCTTTCGCCACGTCGTGCATTGCTACGGTTTGAGTGAATGCGCGGGGCTCTCGACGGCGACGTTTCTCGACGACCCGATCGAGAAAACCGCCACGACCGTTGGCAGTGCGTTTCCGAGTTGCGTCGTTCGGATCGTCGACCCGGAGACGCTGGCGGATGTGGCGGAGGGTGGACAGGGTGAGATCTGGCTTCGTGACGCGCTGCCCGGTTCGTGTGTCGGCAAGGGTTATTTCGACATGCCGGCCGAGACTGCGCAGGCAATTACCACTGAGGGATGGTTTCGCACCGGCGATGTCGGCCATCTCGATCCCGACGGGTATCTGCGGCTCAGCGGGCGGATCAAGGACATGTATATCGTCGGCGGCCTGAATGTCTATCCGGCGGAGGTCGAGGTGATCTTGCACACCCATCCGCAGATCAGGCTGGCCCAGGTCATCGGTGTGCCGCACGAAAGGCTGGGAGAGGTGGGTTGCGCCTGCGTGGAGCTGGAACCAGGCGGGAGGCTCGAAGAACGCGAGCTGATTGCATTTTGTCAGGAGCACATCGCCAATTACAAAGTGCCGCGATACGTCCGGTTCATGCGGGGCAGTGACTTTCCCCTGACCAGCTCGGGGAAGGTCAGGAAATTCGAGCTCCGCGAGCGAATGATGCGGGAGTTGCAGCTTCAGAATTGACGGCCATGGACTTTTCAATTCCCGAGGAGACTCAACAGCTGCTGCGCGCCGTCCGGCACTTCGTGGAGGGGGCTGTCATTCCGCGGGAGACACAGATTGAAAAGGAAGATCGAGTACCGGATTCGCTGCTGCAGCAGATGCGCGAGATGGGCCTGTTCGGGATTGCCATTCCGGGGCGCTACGGCGGCCTGGGCATAGGTACGCTCGGGTACGCGCTGATCAGCGAGGAGATCGGCAGAGCACACGGCGCGGTCCGCACGCTGGTGGGCATCAGCAACGGCATCGGTTCCAAGGCGTTGGTCGCGTTTGGCACTGAAGCGCAACGGCAGAAGTACCTCCCCCGACTGGCGAGCGGCGAGTTGACCTGCGCCTTTGCGATGAGCGAGCCGGGTGCCGGTTCGGATGTCGGGGCGATCACGACCCGGGCAGTGCGCGAAGGCGATGAGTACGTGCTCAATGGCATGAAGCACTTCATCACCAATGCCGTGCACGCCGGGCTGGTGACTGTCCTGGCCGTGACCAACAGGGAGCTCGGGACGCGCGGCGGGATGAGCGTTCTCATGGTCGAGCCCGACATGCCCGGCTTTCGGCTGGGTCGGGCGCACGAGACGATGGGGGGCAGGGGCTACGGCCGTTGCGAGGTCATTTTCGAGGATTGCCGTGTTCCTGCAGCGAATCTCATTGGCGACGAAGGCCGCGGCTTCCAGGTGGCGATGGCGTGCCTGGAAGAAGGCCGAGTGGCCTATGCGGCAGCGTGCGTGGGTCTGGCCCAGCGCTTGCTCGAGATGTCGGCGGACTACGCGAAGCAGCGAATACAGTTTGGCCGTCCGATCGCGGAGTTTCAGGCGATCCAGTTCATGCTGGCTGATATGGCGAGCCTCATCTATGCCGCGCGTATGGCCACCTATCACGCGGCATGGAAGTGCGAACAGAAACAGGAATGCTCGCAAGAGGCCTCGATGGCCAAGCTCCTGGCATCCGAGGCCGCCGGCAAGGTTGCCGACTCAGCCGTTCAGATCCACGGTGCGATGGGCTACGCGAAAGAGTACCCGGTGGAACGGCTGTACCGTGAAGCGCGGGTATTTCGCATCGCCGAAGGGACATCTGAGATCCAGAGGATCCTCATTGCCAAGCAGGTCCTGAAATAGGAGAACCGGATGGAATTCTGGCTTGGCCTGTACGGGATGCAGAGCCCGCGGACCTACCCGCGCTCGCTGCCCTGGTTGTACCACGAGACCATCCGCCACGCCGTCGAGGCCGAAAGGGTGGGGTTCGACGGTTTCGCCCTGACCGAGCACCATTTCTGGTACGACGGATACTGCCCGTCGTTGCTGCCCGTGCTGGCCGCGATCGCCCGCCGCACCGAAGCCATCCGCTTGCTGCCGTGCGCCCTGCTGTTGCCGCTGCGGGATCCGCTGCGCGCAGCCGAAGAGATCGCGGTCCTCGATCACCTGTCCCATGGCCGCGTGACGCTCGGCATGGGCTACGGGTACCGTTCGGAGGAGTTCGAAGGTTTCGGATTGGAGAAAAAACACGTCCCGGCCCGTTTTTTCGAAATGGTGGAAATCCTCAAACGTGCATTCCAGGAAGGGAGCTTCAGCTACTCCGGCGAGTATTACTCGTACGAGGATGTGGCGATCCACCCCAAGCCTTTCCAGCGCGGCGGGCCGGCGCTTTTTCTCACCGCCGGGAGCCGTGAAGCGACAGCGCGCAAGGCCGGGAGTCTCGGGATGGACTACTGCGTGCCAGCGGTCATGCAGCCGTTGAGCAAAGTCAAAGCGCTGATCGACGCGTATCGCGACGCGGCAGAACAGGCGGGTGTAGCGCCGGGGCGGATCGTCGTGGCGACGGACGTTGCCGTTGCCGAGACGCGCGAGGAAGTCGACCGGATCATTGCTGAAGATCTCAAGCCCGTCTATGCGGAGCAGCTGGTCGCATTTGGCTTCCTGCACGACGCGCAGGGCAATCCGGTCAGCGAAATCAGGCCGGAGCATCCGGTGTGGGAGATCCTGCTGAACAGTTTCGTCCGTGGTTCTCCGGATGAGGCCATTGCACATATCGAGTCGTTTCGCGAACTGGGCTGTGACGTGTTCGTGGCGCGCATCGTGGAGGCAAATCTGCGCAGCGAACGCATTCTCCGGGAAATGCGCCTGTTCGCGGAAACGGTCATCCCGCATTTCGCACAGGGCGCCGGCCGATGAGGACGGGCGTGCTGTTGAATGCGGAATGCGGCGACGAGCCCGCCAGCCAGGCCTACGACCGCCTGCTGTGTCACGTGCGGGCCATCGAAGACAACGGTTTCGACACGATCTGGATCCCGCAGGCGCATGCGTGCGCCAGCGAACCGATGCCCTCGCCATTGGTGATGGCCGGCGCCATTGCCGCGGAAACCAGGGCGATCCGCATTGGCGTGTTCGTCAAACTTGCGCTGGAGCACCCGGTGAAGATCTGTGAGGACGTCGCCGTACTCGATCTCCTGTGCCATGGTCGGCTCCTGTTCGGGGCCGATCCCGGTGGGCGAGAGCAGGAGTACGCCGGCGCCCGTGTCGGGTGGGCGCCGCGCCTGGAGGCGTTTAGGGAGGCATTGGAAATCGTCGTCAGAGGCTGGACCAGCGACGGTTTTGCGTACCTGGGAGAGTTCTACCGGCTGCCCCGCAATACGCGTGCACCCGCAAGCGCGGGCCGGTACCAGGCCGAGCCCTGCGTTCCCCCGCATCGTGCGCCGACGGAACGTGCCGGCCTGCCGTTCGACTATTTGTCCATCCTGCCCAAGCCGCTGCAGATCCCTCACCCGCCCGTATACCTGGTGGCCGCGGATCGGGAAACCGCCGACCTCGCAGCCCGGCGTGGTCACTCGTTGCTGATCCCGCCGCAGGTCGAGTCGGCGGCAGAGGTCGCGGACCACTACTGGCGCGTGCTCGAGGGTGCGGGAAGGCACAGACACGAGATTGACCTGGCGATTGCGCGCGATGTGTACGTCGAAATCGATGGCGAACAGGCCAGGAAGCGGGTAACGGTAAAGACCGCTGGCAGTCTGATCGGATCGCCCGATGAGGTACTGCACGGGATCAAGGACCTGCAGCATGTGACCGGGTTGCGACACCTGCTTTGTCGCATGCAATTGCCCGGCCTGACCACCGGGCAGACCGACGCATCCATTCGCTTGTTCGCCGCAGAGGTTCGCAGCCGTCTGCAGATGTAAGCAGGTGAGGTCCAAAGGAGCTCCTCATGCCGGATCAGTACCCGTTGCTGTTCTCCCCAGTTGAAATCGGCCCGGTAACGCTCGAGAACCGGGTATATCACGCGCCGATCACGACGAATTTCATCGACCGGGAGACCGGATTTCCGAGCGAGGCCATGGTGGACTACTACGCCGAGCGTGCGAAGGGCGGTGTAGGGCTCATCATCCAGGGTGCGGCAGACGTGGCGCCAGCCTCGGATTTCTGGCCGGTTCCGCACACGCGCATGGATGACGAGGCCATCGTCCCGGTCCTGCGGCGGATCGTGGACCGGGTACACGATCACGGCGCGCGGATCTTCCTGGAGATCTTTCACATCGGCCAGGCCAGCAATACCCGCAGACACGGCGGCCCCGCGGTCGCGCCGTCCGCGATCCCCTCGCTGGTCGCCGGCACGACCCCGAAAGTCATGGAGCACGAGGACATCGAGGCTGCGGTTCTCAGCTTCGCGCGGGCTACCGCGCATGCTGCGGCGGCGGGCTATGACGGGATCGAGCTGCACGTGACTCACGGCTATCTGCTCGAGCAGTTCCTGTCACCGTTTTTCAACAAGCGCTCCGACGAATACGGCGGGACGCTCGAAAACAGGATGCGTTTCCTTCTGCAGGTGGTCGACCGTTGCCGCGACGCGGCAGGCAGACACGTCGCGCTCGGTCTGCGTCTGGTAGGCGATGAACTGCTGCCGGGGGGGCTGACGCTGGATGATACGACGGAGATCGCCGTACGGGTCAGCGCGACCGGTAAGGTCGATTTCATCGACGTGGACGTAGGCTCGCACCAGAACTATCACGTCACCATGAGTCCGCTGTACGGAACCCCTGGCTATAACTTGCCGTATTCCGCGGCGATCCGCGAGGCGGTGGACCCGCTGCCGGTGCTGTGTGCGCCCGGTCGGCTGGTCGATCCGGGAGCGGCCGAGCAGATCCTGCGCGACGGGCACGCTGATCTGATCGGTCTCGGCAGAGCGCTGATCTCCGATGCGCAGTGGCCGCTGAAGGTCCGGGAGGGACGGCGCGACGATATCCGCCAGTGCGTATTCTGCAATCAGTACACGATGGGGAATCTGTACAAAGGCCTGCCCGTCAGCTGTATCCAGAACCCGGCGGTCGGCAGGGAAGGCGCCTGGGGCATTGATACGCTGCGGGCCGCGGCAAGACCGAGGAATGTCGTCGTGGTTGGCGGCGGACCGGCCGGGATGGAGGTGGCGCGTCTCGCCCGGCTGCGCGGCCACCGGGTGGCGCTGTACGAGCGTCAGGAAGCGCTGGGCGGGCAGGTGTTGCTCGCGGGCGCTTTACCGGGCCGCGGTGAAATGGAAGGGGTGGTGCGGTGGTTGCGCATGCAGATCGAGAAAGCGGGTGTGGACGTCATCCTGAGTACTGAGGTCACACCCGCACTGCTCGAGCGCTTGGACCCGGACGTCGTCGTGATAGCCACCGGCGCGAGCTTCATGGCGAACGGCGTTTCGGGGATCGTCAGCGAACCGATCCCCGGATGGGATCTGGAGGGTGTCACGCTGACGCCGGAAATGGTGTTGCGCGGGACAGGGAAAGTCGGCCCGGCGGTCGTGATCGCCGATGCGCAGGGCGACGTCGTCGCACCAGCGCTGGCACAGTTGCTGGCCAGCCGGGGAAGCCGGGTCACCTTGGTCACGTGTTTCCCGATGGTAGCCCCGAAATTGACCGAGGAAATGAACCTTCCCTACCTTTATTCGGCGCTCTACGAGCTGGACGTGGAGATGTTGCCCAACACCTGGGTTGCCGGGATTCGGGCAGGGTCGATCGACGTGTTCAACCTCTACGTTCCAGGCCAGCTGCGCCAGGTTGCCGCGGATACGGTCATCATCGTTTCGGCTCGCAGCTCGTCCGAGGAGTTGTATTTCGCGCTCAAGGGGAAGGTCGGTGAATTGCACCGCGTCGGCGACTGCGTGGCCCCGGGAGATATCGGCACCGCGATGCTGGATGCGCATCGGCTCGGGACGCGTCTGTAGTGCGCCGGATCCGATTCAGCGATCCGGGCTCCGCGGTTCGAAGCATCCCCGACGGCAGCCTGGTCGTTCTTCCCCAGGGCTGTGCCGAGCCTTCGCGCTTTTACGCGGCGTTCGTCGAAGACGTCGCGCGGTTTCATCATCTTCGGGTCATGTCGGGCCTGCAGTTCGGCGATTACCCGTTTCTCGCGCGTGGGCTCGGCGATCATTTCAGCTATACGACCTGGCACGTCGGTGCCCGCGTGCAGGATCTCGTCGACGAAGGGCGTGCCGCTTACGTTCCGGTGCGCTACGGGGATATTTCGAGGCGGTATGCGAACGCGGACGTGGTCGTCGTGCACACGTCGACGCCTGGTGATAACGGCGAATTGAGCCTTGGCGTCTCCGTAGGAATCACGCGGGAGCTCGCGCGCAGCGCCAGGCTCGTCATCGCCGAGGTCAGCGAACACATGCCGTTCACCTGTGGCGAGAGCACGCTGTCATGTGAGGAGATCGATGTTTTCATCGATGGTGACTCCGCACCGGCGCAGTCGCTCACCCGCCCGGCCGGGCAGGTGAGCTCGAGGATCGCGGCGCTGGCGGCAGAGCTGATTCCCGATGGGGCGCATCTGCAGGTCGGATTGGGCGCGATTCCGGACGCGCTGCTGAAAACGATTGAAGATCGCCATGTCCATATTCACACCGGGATGATCACAGACCGGATCATCGAATACATCGAGCGATCGGACGCGAGGTGCGTCACGGGCGAGGTGGTGGGCAGCGAGCGGCTGTTCCGTTTTGTGCACAGGAACCCGGCGATACAGGTCGTGCCCGCCGGTCGTAGCCACGACCCACGGGTGACCGGGGCGCTGCCCCGCTTCGCGGCCGTCAACTCGGCGCTCGAAGTCGATCTGTCGGGTCAGGTCAATGCCGAAGCGATAGGGGGCAAAGTGGTGAGCGGTGTCGGCGGCAGTCTCGATTTCATGCTTGGAGCGAGTCTCTCGCCGGGCGGTGTGGCGATCATCGTGCTGCCGTCGACCGCTGATGAAGGCAAACGATCGCGGATTGTGCCGGCTTTTGGTCAGGGAACCGCCGTGACCATCCCCCGCCATTGCGTTGACTATGTGGTGACCGAGTTCGGCGTTGCGCAACTGGGGGGCAAGGGACTCGTGGAAAGGGCTCGGGCGCTCGCCGCCATCGCGCATCCCGAATTCCGCGACAAACTGCTCGAGGCCGTCGCTCGCCCCCGGAGTGCATCGTGGACCTGAATGACATCGTCGTGCTCAGCGGCGCCCGTCTGCCCATCGGCAAGTTCGGCGGCAGCCTCAGGGATTACCGGGTATATGAGCTTGGCGCCCTCGCGATTGCCGAGGCGGTGCGCCGCGCCGGGCTCGAACCCGGTGCCATCGACGAGGTATTCGTAGCCAATAACCGGCAATCGGGCAACGGGCCCAATCCGGGACGCACGGCCGCGGTGCTGGCGGGGCTTCCGGTAACGGTCCCCGCCCACACGGTCAACATGGCGTGCCCGGCGGGTCTGCGGGCCGTGATCGAGGCCGCCCAGGCCATACAGCTGGATGAATGTGCGACCGCGGTCGTGTGCGGCATGGAGAGCATGAGCACGATCCCGCACATTCTGACCGGTGCCCGCTGGGCACCGGCACGTACGGGCGATATCGTCATTCGCGACGAGTTCTTCTCCATGGTGGAGCCACTCTCCGGGATGGGGGCCATCGAGCTGGCCGAGCGCACGGCCGCGCGCTACGGCATCTCCAGAGCAGAGCAGGAGCAATTCGCGCTGGAAAGCCATCAGAAGGCCGCGCGGGCATGGGACGAGGGCTGGATGGCCGAACAGGTAGTGCCCGTGAACGTTCCGGCAACGAAAACGTCTCCGGCCCGGTGCTTCGCGACCGACGAATGCATACGCGAAAACGTCACGCTGGAACGGCTGGCGGCGCTCGATCCGGTACAGCCGGGTGGAACGGTCACCGCGGCCACTTCGTCGTCGGTCACAGACGGCGCGGGCGCCGTGGTTGTGACGACGCGGCAGCGGGCGCAGCAGGCCGGGATCCGGCCGCTCGCGTCCCTGGTTGCCTACGTGCAGGTCGGCGTCGAGCCGCAAGATATGCTCGAAGGTCCCGCGGCCGCCATCCCGGCCCTGTTGGATCGGGCCGGGATGGAGTTGAGCCGGATGGATCTGTTGGAAGTGAACGAGGCGTTCGCCGCCCAGGTGATTGCCAATGAACGTTGTCTGCACTGGGATCGTTCGCGCCTCAACGTCCATGGTGGCGCGATTGCACTGGGGCATCCCACCGGCTTTACGGGCGTGCGGCTGTTGCTGTCCGCCGGTTACGCGCTGCGCCGGCGCGGGGGTACCTTGGCGATGATCGCGCTGTGCGGCGGTGGTGGACTCGGTGTCGCGATGATCATCAAGACGGAGTAAGCGGAGATGACGCGTTTTCAGGACAAAGTCGCCATCGTCACGGGCGCAGGGCGGGGGATTGGAGCGGCCATCGCACGCGGTTTCGCGGCGGAGGGGGCACGCGTCGTGGTGGCCGACGTCGACTCGTCGTCCGCCGGGCGGACGTCCGCGGCGATCCGGGAGTCCGGCGGACATGCGCTTGCGTGCGCGGCCGACGTGGTCAATCGTGCCCAGGTCGAGCAACTCGTCGAGGAGAGCCTGCGTGCCTACGGCACCATCGATATTCTGGTCAACAACGCCGGCATCACCCGCGCGGCGATGATCCACAAGATGACCGAGCAGGAGTGGGAACAGGTGCTGGCCGTGAATCTGACGGGCGTGTTCCACTGCACTCAGATCGTCGGTCGAATCATGATGGAAAAGGCCAGGAATTTCCCGGATGCTGCGGCAAACGGCAAGATCATCAACATTTCCTCGGTTGCCGGTTTGCGTGGCACGATTGGCCAGATCAACTATGCCGCCGCCAAGGCCGGCGTCATCGGCGTCACCATGAGCGCAGCGCGGGAGTGGGGGCGCTACGGAATCAACGTCAATGGTGTGGCGTTCGGCCTGGTCGAAACGGATATGACAGAAACGATCCGGACAGACCCGAAATTCCGGGAACAATACCTGCAGCAGATCGCTCTGCGTCGTTATGCCAAGCCGGAAGATGTGGCACCCGCCGTGCTTTTTCTGGCTTCACCCGCGGCCGATTACATCACGGGCCAGATCCTGAGCGTCTGCGGAGGTGTGGACATACATGCATGACGCGGCGCAGCTACGGACACGAGCACCATCCCACGGCCGCTGCAGGTCTGCGGGAGCATCATCGGCCCGGAACACGCGCGAGGACTGGTGCGCTAAGCGTGCGGCTTGACGGTGCGCAGACGAAACCGCGCTGCCGGCGCGCACCGTGGTGGCCGCGATGAATCTCGACGCGGTCATGGCGTACGAGTTTCCACCCGTGGAACACACGTACACGGAAAAGGACACGATGCTCTACGGGCTCGGGTTGTCGCTGGGCCGGGATCCGCAGGATCCGGAGCAGCTGAAATTCGTCTACGAGAAAGGGCTGCAGGCGCTGCCGTCGATGTGTAATGTGCTGGCGCACCCCGGTTTCTGGCTGCGGGAACCGCGCCTGGCGATCGACTGGGTCCGCGCCTTGCACGGCGAGCAGCGTTTCGTCGTACACAAACCGCTCCCGCCACGGGCCACGGTGATTGGAGACATGCGGGTTATCGGCGTCGAGGACAAGGGACCGAACAAAGGTGCGTTGCTGTTCTATGAGAAGGTGATTTCGGCAAAGTCCACGGGCGAGAGACTGTGTACCGTGCAGACGACGGGTTTCCTGCGCGGTGACGGGGGTTGCGGCAACGCGGGAGTGACGTTGCCGGGGCTCGAAGCCACGCCGCAGGCACAGCCCGAGGCAACGCTCGATTGGCCGACAGGGCGGCAGTCGGCGTTGATTTACCGCCTGTCCGGTGACCTCAATCCGCTGCATGTGGAGCCCTCTGTCGCGGCGCAGGCCGGATTCCAGGGACCGATCCTGCAGGGCCTTTGCACAATGGGCGTGGCCTGCTTCGGATTGATCAAGCTGTTCTGCCGCGGTGAACCGCATCGGCTTCGCGGGATGGGCGTGCGCTTCAGAGACGCGGTTTATCCTGGCGAGATCATCCGGCTCGAGTGTTGGCGTACGGATCGAACCATCTGGTTTCGTGCACGCGTCGCGGAACGCGATTCCGTGGTGCTGGATCACGGGGTGGCCGAAATGAGCTGTTGAGGCTGCGCGAAAGGGCCGTGTCGTCGGGGGTTGCCGGGCCCGCAGGCGGGACGATCCCGACTCGCGTGGGCACGCAGGCCCGGCGCTGAAGTCGCGGCGAAAGTTCTCAGGAGATAGCTCCGGGTCAGGGCAGCCCTTGGGCACCCGCGCCGTCACCCGCGCGCCGGACCGCGGGCGCAGACGACACCGTGCCGGGACCCGGCGCAGCGTCGCGTCCAGGCGTGAAGTCGGATCTGCCGCCAGTCCGGTTCCCGCCGAGCCGGCTGCTCACCGACCCTGCTTCGCCACCGGCACGGTGAAATGCAGGGTCGCGCCTGCGCCCGCGGTCGGCGTCACCCACAGACGTCCGCCATGGGCGGTGACGATGGAGCGGCAGATGGACAGGCCGATGCCCATGCCGCCCTCCTTGGAAGAGCGGAAGCGTCGCGAGTCGTCGTGGATGGCCCCGGCATCGAGGCCCGGGCCTTGGTCCTCGATCAGCACCTCGACGAAATCGCGTGTGTGCGGTCGCGTGGCCAGTCGCAGCGCGGCGTCGGTCATGTCGTGCATGGCTTCGACGGCGTTACGCACCAGGTTGAACACCACCTGCTGGATCTGCACGGTGTCGATCAGCACCGGCGGCAGCGCCGCAGCGCACTCGAACCGTACCTGCACCCTGGCCTCGTCCACATCGCACAGCGCCAGGCGCGCCGCGTCGCGTACGACCTCGTTGATCTCCGTGCACACGTGCTCGGTCATCCCGCCGTGCACCAGCTGACGCAGACGCCGCAGGATTTCGCCGGCGCGCTCGGCCTCGTCCACGGCCCGGTCGAGGTAGGTGCGGGATTGCGCCGCGTCGGATTCGCGTTCCATCAAGCCGCTGGCCGCCTGCACGTAGTTCATCACCGCGGTAATGGGCTGGTTGAGCTCGTGCGCGAGCGTCGCGCCGAAATCGACCACCGCGCTCTCGCGGGTCGCTCGCAGCAGGTCACGCTGCAGGCGGCGCGCGCGGCCTTCGCTGCGCTGGCGCTCGACGGCCAGTCCCAGCGTGTTGGCCAGGGTCTGCAGGAACGCAATCTCGTCATCGCCGAAACGGTGTTGCGACCGCATGAAGGCGGCGAGCACGCCATGCGGTCCGGCCGCGCCGCGTACCGGCACGCCGACGCCGCTGGCGAACTGCCCCGCATCCGGCAGACCGGTGGCGGCCGGCTCGTCCGCCGCGCGCAGATCGGGTATTTCGATCACCCGTTCCGCCGCGAGTGTCCGCGCAAACAGCGAACCGGGCTTCATCGCGATGTGCTCGCCCCCGACCAGCCCCGCGGGCCAGCCCGTGGCCGCCGTCACTGCCCAGCCAGTGCCGGCGTGCGTCTCCACCAGCGCCACCGCATTCGCGCCGAGCAGCTCGCGGGCCAGCGCGACGACCCGCGGACGCAGTTCCCGCAGCTCCTCGCCCGAGAGGAAGGACTGGCCGATCTCGGCGATGGCCGTGAGCTCGAGATTGCGCGTGCGCAGCTGGATCAGCGTGTCTTCGCGCGCAATCTCTGCGTCGCGCCGCGCGGTGATGTCGGTGCCGATCGCGAGGATTGCCGTCAGCGCGCCGCCGGCGTCGCGCAGCCGGGTATCGAACCACTCCACCACGCGTACGCTGCCATCGCGCGCGATGACCCCGTTGACGTTGCCGCCGGTGGATACTCCGCCGGCGGCGGTCTCCAGTACATCCCGCACCCGATCATGTTCAGCCGGCGGCACGAAGGTGGCGATCCAGTCGCGACCACGGGCCTCGGCCAGCGGTACGCCGAGCAGGTCCTGCGTATAGCCGTTGTAGCGCAGGATCCGCCCGCGCGGGTCCAGCAACAGGACGATGGCTTGCGCGGTCTCGAACAGGCTCTCGGCGAGCTCGTGCTCGCGATGCAGGCGGGCGCTCAGCTCCGCGTGCAGGTAGGCGAGTACGGCCGTGGTCCAGATCGCCAGCAGCGCCAGCAAGCGATTCACGGCCGCCATCCACGGTACGCCGCCGGGGGGGGACAGCACGAAGCCCGCGCCGGTGAGCACGCTGCCGATCACGGCGATAACGAGCACGGCGCGCCGGTCGCTATGCCACAGGCCGAGCAGCACCACGCCGGCATACAGCATCCCGTCGGCCACGCCGAGCGGCGTGACGAGGTCGAAGGCGAAGATCAGCGCAGCGCCAGCCAGGCAGGTGCCTGCGAGCAGCGCAGGGCGCAAGCGGACCTGCCCCGGCGTAGCGGTCGGCACGCCCGCGCCCGGACCATGCGCCGTCCCGGCAGAGTCGCCGCGCAGACTCACGTGCGGGACATCCGGCCTACGGCGGGGTGTCCCGTGGACTCGCGCTGATCTGCCTGCGGCGCAGGGCCAGGAATCATCGGCGAAGCATAACCGCTCTTTCCCGCGTACGGGCGTTCTTCTCGGCCAACATGGTTCGCGAGACGCTTCGCGGCCGCGAACGACGCCGAGCCGGGACCCGCCGCGCGTACCGGGCAGCGCCACTGCCCGGCCGTGAGCGCCTGCTCAGCGCTAGGCGCCGCGACACGCTCGGACCGACGCCCGACCCGACCTCATCCGGATGTGCCATCTGCCCGGCGAGGCATCCGGGAGATCGCAGCCCAGACCCGGTCGGCGGTCAAAGAGCGTCAGCCGGGATCAGGCGGAAAGCGCTTTCGGTTTCAGCCTTGCGCGCGCGTATGACAAACCGGCCGTTACCAACTCCTTCGCGTCATACCGATTGAGCATGTTGCAGCCGTTGCACAGCGCCGTGGCCGGGGCCATGCCTTCGCGCTTGGC
>JADZEE010000028.1 GCA_020850735.1 Gammaproteobacteria bacterium
CGTGTCGAAGCCCGCTACGCGGAAGAAGAAAAGACGCAGAGTACACCGGTCCGCGACGGCCGCGTGATCGTGAATCCGCGCGCGTTCAACGATACCTGGTCATTCTTCACGCCGCGCTTCACGGTCGACTTCCGCGCGGCTGACGCACTCATGATCTACGCGTCGGCTGCCAAGGGTATCAAGGCCGGTGGCTTCAACGAGAACGCGAGCGTCGCCGCGGAGGAGTCGTTCGAGCCCGAGGAGAACTGGACTTACGAACTCGGCGCGAAGGGCTCGCTGGCAGATGGCCGGGTGAACTTCGACATGGCGCTCTTCTATGTCGACTGGACCGACATGCAGCTGCCCGCCTTGTCGCCCGGCGCATCCATTCCGCAAACCGTGACGCTCAACGTCGGCACGGCGAAGTCGCAGGGCGTCGAACTGGCCTTGCGCGCGGCCCTGGGGCTGGGCCTCACCGCAAACGCGGGCTTCTCGTACACGGATGCCGAGTTCAAGGATGCGCTCAACCGCAGCCTGATCACGCTGCCGTCGTTCGCGCCCTCGGGCGGCGACATCTCGGGCTTCGATCTGCCGCGCACCTCGCCGACGCAGTGGAACCTCGGCCTCGACTATCGGCACGCGGCGTTCACGGACTTCGACTTCTTCGGCCGCGTCGACTTTTCGTACAAGGCGAGCCAGAAACCGATGTCGGAAGGCCTCACGAAGACCGGCTCCACGGAGCGGCTCAATGCGCGCCTCGGCCTCGAGTCTGGTCAGTGGCGGTTCGAGCTGTGGGGCGAGACCCTGACCGACGACGCGACGCCAACCGGAGCTTTCCGCGACTCGTGGCTCAACAACTACGTGGACAACCAGGTCGCGATCTTCCTGAATCGCACCACGGTTTCGTACCCGCGTCTTCGCACCTGGGGCCTGACGGCGAGCTACCGTTTCTGACATGAGACCGCTCACCCGTCCCGGCGGCCTTGCGCTGCTGTGCATCGTGATGACGTCGGTGTCGGCGCAGACGGCGCCGACGCCCCGCGTCATCCCGACCGCCGAAGGCGGGGTCACCGGCCAGATGCTGGGCGGCGTCGCGGTGTTTCGCGGCGTGCCCTACGCCGCAGCGCCGGAGGGCGAGCGGCGCTGGCAGCCGCCGCAACCGGCGGCGCATCGCGACACGGTACTGGACGCGACCGCGTTCGGCACCATCTGCCCGCAGTCACGACGCGCCCCGTATCCCCTTGCGGGGGTGCCGATGGGCGAGGACTGCCTCAAGCTCAACATCTACGTGCCTGCGGGCGCGTTCGACGGCGGCAAGCGCGTACCTGTCATGGTGTGGATCCACGGCGGCAGTTACCGCTGGGGCGCCGGGTCGTGGCCGGGCGCCGAGCCTTTTGCGCTCGCGCACAAGGGCGTCGCGGTCGTCACGATCAACTATCGCCTCGACCGGCTCGGACTCTTCGCGCATCCGGCACTCTCGGCCTCGATGGCGGGTGTACCCCTTGCGAACTATGCGCTGATGGACCAGGTCGCAGCGCTGCGCTGGGTACGTGACAACATCGCGGCGTTCGGCGGTGACCCCGCGCGCGTGACGGTCTTCGGCCAGTCGGCAGGCGGCGTGTCGGTCACGACCTTGATGGCCACACCGTCCGCAGGTGGCCTCTTCCAGGCCGCGATCGCACAAAGTGGCGCGGCGCGCATCGAGGGCGATCGCAGGCTGCGGGGCGACGGTGGACCGTTCCTGTCGCTCGAGGCCGATGGCCTGCAGATGGCAGCGAGCTTCGGTATCGCCAATGACCGCGAGGCGCCGGCGCGGCTGCGCGCACTGCCGACCGACCGGATCATCGCGTACTCGGAAAAGGAAATGCCGAACTCGATGAATCCGGTGGTCGACGGGCAGGTGCTGCCGGACGACATCGCACGCACTTTTCGTGCGGGTCGACAACAGCCCGTGCCGTTCCTGTCGGGCACCACGAACTGGGAGGCATCGCTCCTCGGGTCGTACGAATTCAAGCTCAAGGACATGTTGCGCGGTGAGGATCCCGCGGCGGTCCGGCAGGCCTATGCCGGGCTCGATGAAGCGACACTGGTCAGGACCTGGTTCATGGACATGTTGTTCCGGGGTCCCGCGCGCTTTCTCGCGGGCGAGATGTCGAGCGTCGGCAAGCCGGCGTGGTTCTATGAATTCAGCTATGTCACCGAGGGCCGGCGCGGCTCGGTGCCCGGCGCGGCCCATTCAGACGACGTCGCTTTTGCATTCGGTGATCCCGGCATGAATCGGCGCTCGCGCGCTGACACGCTGCCCACTGCCGCAGACCGGCGCATGGCGGAAGTCGTTTCCGGCTACTGGGTGAACTTTGCAAAGCACGGCGACCCCAACGGCCCCGGATTGCCGCACTGGCCGCGCTACGAGCGCGGCACGGACCTGATGCTCGATCTCGGGACACAGGTTGCCGTGCGCAAGCCGGCACGTGCGGAGCAGCTGCGCTTCCTCGACGGGCTCTACGAGACGGCGCTCGGTACCCGCTGAGCGCAACCAGCGCGGCGCGTCCAGAGCGCGATCGGCACCCCTGCCGCCGCGAGCGCCAGTGCCCAGAGAAAGGGCACATGGCCGACGCCGTAAAAGGTGAGCACCACGTAGGCCGAGCCCAGAAGGCCCATCACCTGCAGATCGCTCCCCGCCGGGCGCTCGCCGCGGTGCCACAGCACGACGAGCGCGAGCGAGGAGCACAGGTACAGCGGCAGGCTCGCAGCCGTCACGATCGTGCTCAGGAACACAAACCCGTCGACGAGCGACTTGCTGTAGTTCATCAGGATCATCGCGCTCGCGAGCAGGCCGGTGATGATGAGCGCCCGGGCGGGCGCGCCGCGCCC
>JADZEE010000029.1 GCA_020850735.1 Gammaproteobacteria bacterium
CGATCAGCATGCGCACGGGGTGGCCGGAGTAGGCGGGAATCGGTGCGACGTCGTCCGAATAGTAGACGACCCCGAGGCGGCGACTACCCGCGTACACGTCGGCAGCCGGCGGTGTTCCGGCGAGCTCACCGACCGCGTCGGCCTGCGGAAAAAACCTCAGTGCGCGTTCGCGCAGCTCATCGGCCGCGGCGCCGGTCGGCGCCGCCGGCACCAGCGCGGCAAGCAGGACGAGCCGGGCGGCGATCGCGGCGGCGCGGGGCCTCACGGAACCTCCGATCCCGCGACCAGGTGCGCGTCGCTGGTCCTGAAGTGTTCGATCAGCCAGGCCCGCAGGAACGCGGTAAAGGCCGCGTCATCGAACGGCTGGTCGTTGTCGTAGTGGTCCTCCATGCGATCGCTCACGGCATCGAGCAGCGCGGCGTGCGCCGCCTGGTGCGGGACGAGATCGGGCTGCCCCGAACGGCGCATGTATTTCTCCTCGAGCGCGAAGTGGGCCGCGAGGCGCGCGTGTACGTCACTGAGGAAATCGGCAGCGGCGTAGGTCGCCGGCGAGTCCCGGTACTGCGCGTAGCACACACCGAGCGATTGCAGCAGGTGCCAGTGGTCGTGATCAATACCGGCGATACCCACGGCAAAGCTCTCGTCCCATGCGATGAATTCGCTCATCGCCTCACCCTCGCCCCTCAACCGGGCCTGCCATCGACGCGCGGGCGCCAGTAGCCGGGCGCATACCAGCTCGACCATGCCACCATCGCCACCAGCCACAGCGCCGCGGATCCGAGCAGCCAGTCGGCGCGCGCGGTACCGGCGAGCTCGGCCACGACGCGCAGCACCATCACCACCTGCATCGCGGCGAAGCACTGCCAGGTCAGCCGGGTGGCGACCCATGGCCGCTCCGAAAGCCCCAGGCTCACCCGCGTCGCCATGGCCAGCAGCATCGAAGTCGCGAATCCCATCCCCAGAACGTGCAATGGCGCGAGTCCGAACGGCTCGCTGACACCGCCCAGACGCGCGAGATCCTGCACGACGAACAGCGTCATGCCGATCGGCAGCCAGGCGAACGCGACGTGCAGCATCACCAGCAGCCGCACGCCGCGCACGCGCCATGGCTGCCACAGCCAGGCGAGATAAGTGCCGGCCAGCGCCACGGGCAGATCGAAAACCACGAGCCATCGATCGGCGCCGGCGAGCACCATGGCGCCGTGGCCGGCGATGAACGTCGCCAGCACCGGCACGGCCCACGCGGGCCGGCGCATCTCGTAGTCCGACACGGCGGCGTGACCGAGGAAGGGCACCATGCGGACGGCGACCGTCGCCAGGATCGGCAGCAGGAACAACCAGATGCCGCCGTCCACTGCGAGGCGGTAGAGCCCGGGCGCGCCCGTCGCCACGAAAGCCAGCGCGGCGATCAGACCCACGAGCCCCGCCCCGAGCGCGATGCTGGTGACCGTTTCGTAGGCGCGGGCGTGCGCGAGGCGCGGCAGGTGCACCCGCAACAGAGCCAGCCAGGCCAGGACCCAACCGGCAGCCATCAGCGTACCGGCAGTGAGCACCCAGGCGCGGCCCGCAAACAGTGCCGGGTACAGACCGAGCGCGCCGCCGGCGAACAGCAGGACCGCCGGTGCGTAGCGGCGCGGTGCGATCGCCTCGGTGCCTAGCCATTGCGGATACACGGTGAGCAGGAATCCGAACACGAACGCGGGAAACAGGCCATAGATCATCAGCACGGCGTGCGCCCACAGGTTCGGCACGACCGTTACCGGCGCCGGCCACCAGCCCCCGTAGCGCGCGCCGAGCTCGGCGCACCAGTACGCCATCACGGCGACGAGCTGCACGGCACCGGCACAGAACAGCATGCGGTACGGCGCGGAGACGAACGTGCGCCATGCGGCCATCCGGGCCGCCGGCTCCGGCGGCCGGCCAGCGCGCGGCTCGACCTGCGCGGGCGCGTTCATGCGCTCAGAAGCCGGGGAACCGGCTGCCGATCGGCAGCGCGGCGCCGGGGGGCAGTGGCAGCATTCACGCCGGCCGGTTCACGGTCGGTCAGCCGAGCTTGTGGTGCAGGCGCGCGTCGAGGGTGCTGAAGTGCACCGAGAACCACTTGGCGAGCCGCTGGTTGAGATCCTCGGCGCTGAAAGCACCATCGTCCTGGTAGCTGTCGATGATGTCGACGATGTCGTCGAGCAGGCGCTCGTGATCAGCCTTGTGCTCGGCCAGGCCATCGTAGCCCCGGTCGCGCATGATCTTCTCCTCGAGGGCGAAGTGCGCGGAAATCCGCGTGTAGACCTCGCCTAGGAAATCCGCCACGGTGTAGCGATCCGCCGTGCCGATTTGCGCATACAGTGAATTGATCAGTTGCACCATCTCGCGGTGCTCATGGTCGACCGCGGGCACGCCGACGCTAAACGAGTCCTGCCAGCGGATGAGCGGTTCGGTCGTCGCCGTCATGTACGCGTCCCTCCGCGGTAAGCTGCCTCTGGCACCTGCCCATTCCCCGCCCGCGCTCAGCGCAGGACGTGGAACCCTCCCTTGTTCTTGTCGAAACCGATGACGATCAACTGCGCCGGTGCGAGCGTGACGGTTTCGGTCCGGATGTAGTCGAAACCCTCCGGCCGCCGGCTGTCGCGCATGCGCAGATCGATGCGGTGCTCGCCCGCAGCGAGCGGCACACGCGCGTAGACCGTCGACGGGCCGTCACCGGACAGACCGGACGGCGCCGGGCTGGCGCTGAAAAAAAGTTTGCCGTCGACGTCCATCTCGATGTGCAGCGGGACGCGCCCGCGCGGACAGTCGAGGTTGCGGCGCATGTTCGGCGCGAGTGCCGCCACCTCCTCGGCGGACATGCGCCGGCATTCGCTGACGCGCTCGCCGGCGTGCGCGAAGCTCAGCTTCACCACCCCGAGCCCGGGCGCGAGATGCCGATAAGCGGGCGCCGACGAGAACCCGGCGAGCAGCAGCGCGAAGGCGGCGTAGATCAGGGCCTGCGCCAGGTAGCGGCCGGCGTCACGCATCAGTGGCCTCCGCTTTGCGCAGCCCGGCGCCGCGGGGCATGCGTCCGAGCGCCTCCAGCCGTGTCCGGAACGCGGCGATCTCGGCGGCGAGTGCGTCGCTGCCGCCCGCCCCGCTCCAGCAGGTCGCCAGCCGTTCGCGCGGCACCCGCCCGCGCAGGCCCGGATCGCGCCGACCGGCAATGCGCTGCTCGGTCCACTGGATACCGAGGCGGGCCTGGCAGGCACCCGGCCGGCAGCCGGTCAACAGCACGCCGTCGGCGTGGCCGCGAGCGAGCAGGAAGTCGATGAACGGCGGCGGCAGCGCGCCGACGCACGGCAGGGTGAGGCTCGCGACCCCCGGCCCGAGGACGCGCGCCGTGTCCGGGCCGAACTCACAACCGATGACCAGAATGCGGGTGTCGCCGGTGAGGGCCGCGCAGCGCGCCACGGCCTGCTCGCGGATGTCGGCCACCGGCTGCGCCGGCAGCTCGATGCCCGCCACCATCTCCGAACGGCGGCGGTAGGGCGTCGCGGTCGGGCACGCGCCCGCGCAGATCCCGCAGGCGATGCACAACGACGGGTCCACCAGCGCCTGCTGTTCGAATGGCCGCCCGTCGGTACGCGGGGCCATGGTAATGGCGCTGTACGGACAGTCGAGGAAGCAGCGCGTGCAGCCGTTGCAGTTGGCGAGATCCACGCGCGCGGCCTCGCGCTCACGCCGGCGCGGCAGCCAGGGTGTCAGCGCCAGCAGCAACGTCATACCGCCGAGCAGCGCCCACACGCCCGGCAACGGAATGCGATCGAACAATGGGTACAGGGCGAGGTAGAACCAGTCCAGACCGACGACCGCGGGCACCTGTGCCAGGTTCGCCGGCCCCTGGCTCGTGGCGGGATGCGCGAGCGACACTACCAGCAGCATCGCGAGGGTGCCGAGCGCCAGCGCGCGCGGCGGATTGACGCGGGCGTGCGCAAGCCGCTGGGTGTGCAGCCACAGCAGAAACAGCAGGATCAGCGGCACCGCGATGTGAATGAACACCAGCAGCGTGAAGAAACGGCCCGACAGCGTCGTGTCGTGGAGAAAATTGCGCGCGATCGGTTCACCGAACAGGCCGAGCGCATCGAGCAGCTCCGAGGTCTGGACCGCCACGTACTGCGCGAGCTTGTCCCAGACCACCCAATATCCCGTGATGCCGCTCGCATACACGAACCAGATAATCGCGACGCCGGTGAACCAGCCGAACCAGCGCACGCCGCGGTACTTGTCGTAGAGGAACTCGCGCACGAGGTGCGTCAGCATCACCGCCACCAGCGCGTCGGAAGCATAGCGGTGCAGGCTGCGCATGATGCCGGCCGCATACCACTGCACGTTGGTCATGTACTCGATCGACTCGTAGGCCTGGGTCACCCCACTGTCGTAGAAAATGTAGACGTACACGCCACTGGCGACCACGATCCAGTAAAAAAACCAGCCGAGGGCACCGAGCTGCCTGAGCGGGTTGGCGCCGGTACCGTAAGCCGCATCGAACCAGCCGTCGATTCGTTCCATGCCGATACGCGCCGCACGACGCCAGGCCGGTACCGTACGGCCGCCGACGGGATCCCGGACATCGTGGCGCTGCGCCTCCACGCTCATCCCGTCCGCGCCACCCGGCGCTCACTGCCGCGCCAGGCGCGGACAATGACCACCAGCGTCGCACCGAGGCTGAGCGCCCCGGCCAGGGCCATCGCGGCCACCGAGTAGTCGAAGCGGTAGCGCCCGCTGGCCGGATCGTAGATGGTGCAGAACAGCCGGATGCCGCGCAGCCAGCCATCGAGCCCGGGCGCGCTGCCGGGCTGGCCGAGGACGAGCTCTTTGAGCGGCTCGACCAGCGCCGGGGGTTCCAGCGCATCGCCGTAGACCTGCCGGTAGACGCGGCCGTCGGCGTCGATGAGGGTCGTCTGCGCCAGATGGTCGAAACCCTGCGCGGCCGGGTAATAGATGAAGCCGAGATCCGCGGCAAGGGCATCGACGGTCGCGGCATCCGCGCTGAGAAACGCCCACTGGCGGATGTCGATACCACGGCTGGCGGCAAAACTGCGCATGCGCACGGGCGTGTCGTTGGCGGTATCGAATCCCACCGTGACGATTGCGAAGCTGTCGGTCCCGAGTGCCTCGCGCGCGACGGCCGAGGCGCGCGCGAGCGAACTGGTGAGCAGCGGGCACACGTGGTTGCAGCTCGTGTAGATCATGCTGACCACGAGCGGCCGGCCACGGTAGTCGGCCAGCCGCACCGCGCGGCCGTCGTGGTCGTGAAACGTGGCGTCGCGCACCTCGCGGCCGATCGCCGCCTGGCTGTAGGCGAGCGCACTGTCGCGATCCCAATCGGACGCCGCGTGTCCGGCGCCGTGGCCGGCCGGCTGCCCGGCGTCTGGGTCGGTGCCGTGACCGGCGCCGTGACCGGCCGGCTGCCCGGCGTCTGGGTCGATGCCGTGCCCGGCGCCGTGACCGGCCGGCTGCCCGGCGTCTGGGTCGATGCCGTGCCCGGCGCCGTGACCCGGCGTGTGTTCGGTGGCTGCAGCCGGCAGCGCACCGATCAGCGCGCACAGCATCACCGCGACAGCCGTCCGCCGGCCACGCGTCACCGTGCCGCCCGCGGTCACGCCAGTGTTGCCCCCTGTCACGCGTTCTGGCCTCAGAGCCTGTGAAAAAATTGGCCGCGCAGGGGATCGCCAAGCACTGATGGATATGCGATCTTGGCGGCATGAACACAGAACCGTCGCTGTTTCCCGGTCTGCCGGAACCC
>JADZEE010000030.1 GCA_020850735.1 Gammaproteobacteria bacterium
GCGGCAGCACCGACGGCGGCGGATACGCTGCGCGCGCAGGTGGCCGCGGAACCGGCCTGCGAAGTCCCGGCGAGCGAGGCCGATCGGCGCGCGCAGGCGCAGGCGCTGGGAGTGCAGACCTGGGACGCGGCGGCCATGGCCTGTGCCGGCGAGCAGTGGTACGCGCTCGCGCAGGCGCAGCCACAGGATGCCGGCGTGCAGGTCGAAGCGCTCGCGTTCTTCGATACCCAGCTCTATTTTCTGCGCGTGGAAGAGGCCGCCGATCTGATGGGTGTCAACCTCGACAACAGGCGCCGGCTCGAACAGGCCGGTGCGCGCTACGTCGCCCTGGCCGGCGCGGCGTCGCAGCGGTTCGCGGACGATCCGCGCGTGCTCGTGCACAAGGCGCTCGCCGCCCGGGTGACGGGCGGTGCGTACGACGCCGAGCTGCTGCAGCAGGTCATCGCCAGCCATCCGGATACGCTCGCCGGGCGCGCGCAGCTCGCCCTCGGACGGATGCTCTACGAACTGCCGAGCATCCTCGGCGGCAGCGCCGAGGCGGCGGTGCCGCTGCTCGAGCAGGCGCGGGCGTTGAACCCGGGCGACATGCGCGCGCTGTATTACCTGGCGGAGGCCTTCGATGAGGAGCTCGAGGAGGCGAAGGCGCTCGAGGCGATGCGCGCGATGCTGGCGATCGAACCGGCCGCCGGCGAACAGCAGATCGCCGCCGACATGCTGCGGCTGGCCGTGGGCCTGAGCCGGCGGCTCGGCGACGCGGCGCTGTCCGGATCGCTCGCCGCCCGGCGCGACGCGCTGTTGGCCGCCAACCCGCGGCTGCTGACCCGGGCGAGCATCGCCGTGGGCGGGCACGGCGGCGCCAACCCGCTCGATCCGAAATGAACGGGCGCGGCGCCGCCGGCGTCGTGCTCGTGGCGACGCTGCTGCTCGCCGGCCGCGTCCTCGCGGCGGCTGCCGCGGCGGATTTCGTCCTCGCCGCGGAGTGTCCGGCCGGATTCGAAAAGACCGGCGGCGTCTGCCGGCTCCACAGCGCGTATCAACGCTACGATTCACCGCCGGGATTCGGCGGGCTGCGCGTGCCGCTGCCGCCGCTGCGCGACGGGTATACGCCGGCGCAGATCGATCTGGGTCGTTACCTGTTTTTCGATCCCCTGCTGTCCGCCGAGGCGGATGTATCCTGCGCGCACTGCCATCATCCCGATTACGGTTACGCCGACGGGCGCGCACGCGCGATCGGTCGCGGCGGCCGCGGTGTCGGTCCGGACCGGCACGGGGGCGCGCAACTCGCGCGGGCGTCGCCGAGTCTTTGGAACGTCGGTTTCCTGTCTCACCTGTTCTGGGACGGACGCGCGGACTCGCTGGAGGCGCAGGCGCAGGGGCCGCTGTTCGCCGCCAACGAGATGGGGACGACGCCGCAGCGGCTGGAAGCGTCACTGAACGCCAGTCCCGTCTACCGGCGGTTGTTCCAGCAGGCCTTCGCGATCGATCCGGCGGGGCGCATCGAGGTGCGCCACGTCGCGGCGGCGCTGACCGCGTTCCAGAGCACGCTGGTATCGCTCGACAGCCGCTACGACCGGTACGCGCACGGCGACCCGAGCGCGCTCACCGGCCAGGAGATCGAGGGCATGAACGTGTTCCGCTCCTTCGTCGCGCGCTGCTCCCAGTGTCACACGCCGCCGCTGTTCACCAACGGCGAGCTGGCGGTGATCGGCACACCCGAGCCGCCCGGGAAGGCATTGGATCCCGGTGCGGGCGAGACGCTCGGTGAGGCGTCGCTGCGCGGGGCGTTCAAGGTGCCGACCCTGCGCAACGTGGCCCTGACCGCGCCCTACATGCACTCGGGCGCCTTCGCGACGCTCGCGCAGGTGGTGAAGTTCTACAACGGCGGGCGGGCCCACGCGCTGCCGCCGGGTGAGCGGCTGATGATCCACTGGCACATCACCAGTCCGGATCTGCGCGCGCCCGAGCTCGACGCGCTGGTGGCGTTCCTCGGCACGCTGACCGACGAGTCGGGCGCGCCCGCGGTGCCGGACCGGGTGCCCTCGGGGCTGCCGGTCGTGCCGGTACGCGGCCCCGGCGAGCACGCGCCCGGTGACGGTTCACAGAAGGAGTGAAGCGATGCAAGGTCTGTCGTCGTGGCTGTGGTTGGGGGCCGTCCTCGGTGCGGGGGCGGTTCAGGCCGAAGTGCTCGTGGTCGAGCCGGGCCAGCGGATCCAGGACGCGGTGCGCCGGGCGGCGCCCGGCGACGTCGTCGAGGTGATGCCGGGCACGTACCGGGAGACCGTCTACGTCGACAAGGACGGCATCGTTCTGCGCGGCATCATCGTCGCCGGCGAACGGGCGACGCTGGACGGCGAGAACACGCGCAACGACGGCATCCTGGTCGCGGGGCACGGGGTCGTGGTCGAGAATTTCGCCGTGCGCCATTACAAGGCCAACGGCATCATGACCCAGGGGGCGAACAACTTCGTCATCCGCAACAATATCGTCGAAGGCACGAGCGTGTACGGGATCTTCCCGCAGTTCGGCAAGAACGGGCTGGTCAGTCACAACATCGTGTCCAAGGTCGAGGACGCGGCGATCTACGTGGGCATGTGCGACAACGTCGACGTGCTCTACAACGAGACCTACGCCAGCGTCATGGGCATCGAGACGGAGAACTCGCACGACATGCTCGTGGAGGGCAACTACGTGCACGGCAACGCCGCCGGCATGGTGATCTCGCTGGTACCGGGGCTGCCGGTGAAGACGGCCGAGCGCACGATCCTGCGCAACAACTTCGTCGTCGACAACAACCTCGACAACTTCGCACCGGAGGGTGCGATCGCGGCGGGTCTGCCGGCCGGGATCGGCGTGATGGTGTTTGCGGCCGACGACGCGATCATCGAGGGCAACGTGTTCCGCAACAACGGCAGCGCGGCGATCGTGTTCGGCGATCACGCCAGCTTCAGCGACGTCGCGCCGGCGGATCCGGGCATGGATCCGCGTCCCGACCGCGCCCGCGTGCTGCGCAACGTCTACATCGACAACGGCACGGCGCCCAAGGACGACATCGCCGCGCTGCTCGCGGCCGCGGGCATCGACCACGGGCCGGACATCCTCGCAACCGGCAAGGGGCGCAAGAACTGCATCCTCGACCGGCGGGCCGTGCGCGAGGCGGGTACGGAGCGCTGGAGCGAGTGCGAGGCCGGCGCGAGCAGCGCGGACGTCGTCAGCATGCGCACGGCGGCACCGGTCCCGAGCCCGGCGCTCACGCGTGAACAGCGCGGGCACATGACCTACCTGTCCGTGTGCACGGGCTGTCACACTTACAATGCCCGCATCGTCGGCCCGCCCATGCAGGTCATTCAGACCCTGTACGCCGGCAATCCCGAGGGTATGGTGGCCTACGTGAAGCAGCCGCAGAAAAAATGGCCGGGCTATCCGGAGATGCCGCCGCAGGACTACCTGCCCGATGAGGTGCTGCTGGAGGTCGCAAACTACATCCTGGCCTTGCGTCCCGAGTGAGGCGCGCCGTCCGCGCGCGCCCCGGCGGCCGGCCGCGGACGCGGGGCGCTGGCGGGCACCGCACCGGCGTGCTACAAGATCCATGAACAGGGTCTCGTGCGGGTGTGTCGATGAGCTTCGGCACCGCCATTTGCGCCGTCACCGGGATCCCCGGCGCCGCGCGTGCCGGGATCGGGGCGGCCCTGTGCATCGTGTTACTCGCGGGATGCGCGGGCGCACCGGCGCCGCGGCCGGACGCAGCCGATCCGCTGCGGGCGGTCGAGGCGCTGGAACGCCAGGCGCTGCCCTCCGCCGCCACGGTCACCGACGTCGACGTGCTCGCCGTCAGCCCGGCCATGGAGCGCTTCCTCGAACGCTACCTGCGCGAGTATCCCGACTCGCGTCACCGGGTGGACATGCTTCGTTACGTGATCATCCACCCGGGCCTGCTCGGGTTCACGTACGACCAGAGCAGGACCCGCACCGCCGCCGCGGCGTTCGAAGCCCGCAACGGCAACTGTCTGACGCTGTCGAATCTGTTCATCGCGCTGGCACGCCGGCTCGGTATCGACGCCCATTACCAGGAAGTGTCGCTCGGCAATTCCTGGACGAAGCACGAGGATCTGTACCTGCTGAACCGGCACATCAACGTGCGCGGCCGCTTGCGCAACGGCCAGGGCTACGTCATGGACTTCATTCACATCGACACCGAGCTGGCGCCCAATGCGCGCACGGTCACGGACGCGCGGGCGCGCGCGCGCGCGCAGTACTACAACAACCTCGGTGTCGAGCACCTGTATGCGCGCGAGACCGCGCAGGCCGTCGCCTGGTTCAAGAAAGCCATCGCGACGGCGCCGGAGCTCGATTACGTGTGGTCCAACCTCGCCACCGCCTATGGCCGGGTGAGCGAGTATGCGGCCGCGGAGGCCGCGTTTCACACCGCCCTGGCGCTGAACGCCGAGAACTGGTCGGCCATCAACAATCTCGCGATCCTGTACCGCCGCACCGGGCGGGAAGCCGAGGCCGAACGCGCGCTCGGCAGCATCGAGCGCTTTCGCCTGCGCAATCCCTACTACCGCATCGAGCTGAGCGAGCAGGCGTACCAGAACGGCGACTACCGCGAGGCGATCGCGTAGGCCGAGCGCGCCATCGCCATCAAGCCCGGCGAGCACGAGTTTCATTTCGCGCTCGCCAAGTCCTACTTCCGCGCCGGCGACCCGGACAAGGCGCAGGCGAGCTTCCACGAGGCGCAGCGCCTGGCCGGCGGCGGCGCGGCCGGCGAGCGCTATCGCCATCCGATCGCGGCCCTGCTGCAGCGGACCGACGGCTGATCCGCCCGCCGGCGACGCTCCCGGGACGCGGGCCGGCATACTCTGCGCGGGCCGATTTCGCTACGCTCTCACGCCGGCCATGTCCTCGGGGAGAACGGCGTCAGTTCGTCGGGCAGCTTGTAGTCCAATCCGTTGCTGGCGAAGTCGTTCATATCAGCCATATCCGTCCCGTCAAGAGCTCGTTGTATCACGCTCTGCGCGCCGGTCAGCTCGAGGATCCAGCTCTGGCGCCAACGAACGCGAGGGGGCGGTACTGTCGGAGGAGATGGCGTTTATACTTCCTATACGCAGTCACAATAATTTTCTTAAGGGGTCGCTAGTGATGACAATCAATACTTACCCGGGTGAAAGCAGATATCCCAATCTCTTTTCACCACTGACCATCGGCAATATCACGCTAAGAAACCGCATCATGCAGTCCGCGCATGCCAAGGCCTTTCACATACGTGATGGCATCACCAACAATCGCGATATTTTCTATCACGCTGCCAGGGCCAAGGGCGGCATTGGCCTGATGATAACCGGCAACCGCCTGGTACACCCGACGTCGAATACGTTCTGCCGGGGATTTTCCTACGGTTATCGCAAGGAAATGGTTGAGCGTGACGCCGCATTAACCCAAATCGTTCATGATTTCGGCGCACATATTTTTGCGCAACTAAACCATTTCGGCGTGATGGGCGAAGCGGAGGCCATGGATGACTATCGTATTCTCTGGTCGGCATCGAATATCAAATCACCGCCGTTTGGTGAAATGGCCAAGGCCATGGAAAGACAGGACATGGACGAGGCAAGAGATGGCTGGGCCCTGTCCGCTGAGTTTGCGCGTGATGCGAATTTCGATGGCGTGGAAGTCCATTTGGCCCACAGTTATCTCTTGCAGCAGTTTATTTCACCACTGTACAACAAACGCAAGGATGAATACGGCGGCAGTCTGGAAAACCGCATGCGCTATCCGCTGGAAGTGATCAGAGCAGTGCGGGAACGGGTTGGCGCCGACTTCGTGGTCGGTGTGCGGCTCAATGTTGATGATGTCGTGCCGGGTGGCATGGAAGTGAAGGACTGGATCGAAGTGGCAAAGGTTATCGAGGCCACCGGCATGATCGATTTCATCATGACAACTGCCGGCACCTATCAGTCAGCAACTTATATCATGCCGCCCTACGATGTCCCCGACGGCTGGCTGGTTAAGCCGATTGGTCAGTTAAAAAGAGCGGTTTCGCTTCCGGTCTTTGCTGTTTCCACGATAGGAACTGGTAAGGAGGCCGAAGCTATCCTGGCCAATGGCGACGCAGACATGGTGGCGATGACACGTGCGCAGATCGCGGATCCGGAACTCGCCAATAAAATCCGGGAAGGACGTGAAGATGAAATCTACCACTGCCTGCGATGCAACCAGGGCTGTATAGCGCGGCTGTTCCGCGGTGCTGGCATCACCTGCCAGATTAATCCACGTACCGGGCGCGAAGAGGTTTTTGGTGACCAGACATTTACACCCGCAAAAGAATCCAAACATTGGGTAGTCATCGGTGGTGGTCCCGCAGGAATGAAGGCGGCAGAGGGCCTGGCGAAGCGGGGACACAAAGTCACCTTGCTGGAAAAGGGCGGCGAACTGGGCGGTCAGGTGAATTATATTATTCAACTACCCCGTCGCGATTCATTTGCCTGGATAACGGAAGATCTGAAAGTGCACATGGCCAAAGCCGGTGTGGAAGTTCGCCTGAAGACGGAGGCGACTGTCGAACTCGTCAAGTCATTAAACCCGGGCGGGGTGATAGTGGCAACGGGTTCCGTGCCTGATCGTAGTGGTTATTCCGATGTCTTGCCGCTGGTTGATCACATCCCCGGTATTGACAGTGAGCATGTCATGACCGGTCTGGATGTGCTTGATAAGCCGGACAAGGTTGGTGACAGGGTGCTGGTACTCGATGATGAAGGCAACCGCTACGCCGCAGGCGTCGCGGAATTCTTAACTGAACGCAATCATAAGGTCCATCTGGTTAGTCGTTGGAACGCCCTGTTTCATAAAATTGCCCCGACCCTGGACCAGCCCGTTGTTTACGCAAACCTGTTTGCCGCCGGGATGACCTATACCCTGAATTCATGGCTGACAAAAGTGGATGGCGGCAAGGTGAATATATTGAATCTTTATTCCGGCGACGAGGAACAGATGGATGGTTTCGATACCATCGTCCTGGTGGTCAGACATCTTCCCTGCGAGGAATTATATTTTGCTTTGAAGGAAAAACTGCCTGGGATCGATGTGCAAAGGGTAGGTGATTGCGTTGCACCACGCAGGACGGACCACGCTATTTTTGAGGGGTTTCTTGCGGGACGCGAATCCTTTGATAACTGGACACGTTACATCGAACCCGGGTCCATAGAACAGTTTGATGGGCCGGTAGCAAAAGAAATATTTGATTACTGAGTTGGAAACTACCAGCAGCTCGGCGGGTTTGAACTGCGTGCAGAGCTTGCGAAGTACGCCGAGGTCGCACGCTTCGTGGATGTCCTCGACGAGTTGATGGGCCGCGCGGTAGAGAAGCGTGTAGCCACGATGGCCGGCGGGGCACGCGAGGCGAAAGGCGCCGCCGTTCGAGCTTCCCGCTTGCCGCCATGCCGGGCGCCGTCCTAAAAGGGGTTGTTTGACTGAGCCGGATTAGCCGATGACCGCCGCCTGAAACTGCGAGGCCGGCGCGGCAAAGATAGCGGCTGGCCTGATGGCCGGCGAACGCAGGAAAAGTGCGCGGGCGCACCGGCGTTCGGTTGGATTCGGGCGTCAAGATGCCGGCCAGAGGCCCTTCGCCGGTCAGATCGAGGATCCAGCTCTGGCGCCGACGAACGCGAGGAGGCGGTTCCGTGGGAAGAGATGGCGTTTATACTTCCTATACGCCCGATCCGCGGATCGCCGGGCCCGGTGCCGCGCGCGGGCGCTGGTCCGGGAGCCGGCGCATCGGCCGAACCACGCGAGGGGGGAACTCATGCTCGGATTGATGATGGAGGCGCCGCTGACGATCACGGCGCTCATGCGGCATGCGCTGAGCAATCATGCCGACGTGGAGATCGTCAGCGTGACCGCGGACGCGCCGCGCCACCGTTGCACCTACGGCGACATATTCCGCCGTGCCGGCCAGCTCGCCGGCGCACTCGCGGACCTTGGCATGCGGCCGGGCGACCGGGTCGCGACCCTGGCGTGGAACGATTACCGGCACCTGGAGCTGTACTACGGCGTGTCCTGCAGCGGCGGCGTGCTGCATACCATCAATCCGCGTCTGTTCGAGGAGCAGATCGTCTACATCGCCAACCACGCCGAGGATCGCTGGCTGTTCGTCGATCCCGCATTCCTGCCGCGTATCGAATCGCTGCGCGACGAGCTCCCGCGTCTGGAGAGGATCATCGTCCTCAGCGACGACGCGCACGTGCCCGCGACCAGACTGAGCGATGTCGTCAGTTACGAGGCTTTCATCGCCGGCACCGACCGCGACTTCCGCTGGCCCGATCTCGACGAACGTACCGCGAGCGCCTTGTGCTATACCTCCGGCACGACCGGCCATCCCAAGGGCGTGCTGTACGAACACCGATCGACCGTGCTGCACGCTTTCGCATCCGCGCTGCCCGATGCCCTGCACGTGTCCATGCGCGACGCCCTCCTGCCGGTGGTGCCCATGTTTCACGCCAACGCCTGGGGCGCGCCCTATGCGGCGGTGCTGGCCGGCGCGAGGCTGGTCATGCCGGGGCCCAAACTCGGTGACGCACCGACTCTGTACGAGCTGATCGAGAACGAGCGTGTGAACGTCGCCCTCGGCGTGCCGACGGTGTGGCTGGGTCTGCTCGACTGGTGCGAGCGCGAGCGGCGGACGATGACGTCCCTCGAGCGCGTCGTGGTCGGTGGGTCGGCCTGTCCGCCGGCGGTCATCGAGCGTTTTCGCGCCGTGCACGGCGCCAGCGTGCGCCACGCCTGGGGCATGACCGAGATGAGCCCGCTTGGAACGGTCCACGTGTTGCGCCCGTCCCTGGAGCAGTTGCCCGAGGCCGAGCGCGCGCGGGTGGAGGCCAAGCAGGGCCGGGCCATTTTCGGCGTGGAGATGAAGATCGTCGGTGACGATGGCGAGGCGCTGGCACACGACGGCCGGACTTTCGGCGTGCTCAAGGTGCGCGGGCCGTGGATCTGCCGCGAGTACTACAAGGCGGAGCGGGCGAGCGACGCGCACGACGCCGACGGCTGGTTCGCCACCGGCGATGTCGCCACCATCGACGCGGATGGTTACATGCAGATCACCGATCGCTCCAAGGACGTGATCAAATCCGGCGGTGAATGGATCAGCTCGATCGATCTGGAGAACACCGCGGTCGGCCATCCGGCGGTCGCCGAGGCGGCGGTCGTGGCCGTGCCCGATCCGAAGTGGCAGGAGCGGCCGCTGCTGGTCGTGGTGCCCAAGGCGGGCGCCGAGATCAGCCGCGAGGAGATGCTCGCCTGGTTCGAAGACAAGGTCGCCAAGTGGTGGATCCCGGACGACGTGGTGTTCGTCACCGAGCTGCCGCACACCGCCACCGGCAAGATCAGCAAGGTCGTGCTGCGCGAGCAACTCGCCACGCTGCCGGTCGGGGAGGTTGAGCGTGCGGACCGGCGCTGACATACTCCAACGCCTGCTACGGCGCCGCGGCCGCACGGTGCCGCGTTCCGGCGGCACCGCTACCCACATCCCCGTGACAGAGGAAGGGAATCATGAGTGATTACCGCGCTCCCGTGGCCGACATGCTGTTCGCGGTCACCGAGCTCGCCGGACTGGCCGGCGTGCGCAGGCTCCCGGGTTTCGAGGAGGCGACCGACGACGTCGTCGCCCACATTCTGGAGGAGGCGGGCCGGTTCGCGGGCGAGGTGCTCGCGCCGCTCAACCGCGACGGCGATCGGCACGGTACGCGAGTGGAAGATCGCCGCGTGGTGCCGGCGCCCGGTTTCAAGGACGCTTACCGGCGCTTCGTCGAAGGCGGCTGGAACGGTCTGCCGGGTCCCGTGGCCTTCAGCGGCCAGGGGCTGCCGCAGGTCGTCGCCATGCCGGTGGCCGAGATGTGGACCGCCGCCAACATGGCCTTTTCGCTGTGTCCGATGCTGACCCAGGGCGCGGTCGATGCGCTCATCGTGCACGGTTGCGAGGCGCTGAAGAACCGCTACCTCGACAAGCTCGTCACCGGCGAGTGGACCGGCACCATGAACCTCACCGAGCCGCAGGCGGGCTCGGATCTGGCCGCGGTGGCGACCCGGGCCGTGCCGAAAGGCGATCATTACCTGATCACCGGCCAGAAGATCTTCATCACCTACGGCGATCACGATTTCACCGACAACATCATCCACATGGTGCTGGCGCGGGTGCCGGGCGGCCCGCCCGGAACCAAGGGCCTGTCGTTGTTCCTGGTGCCCAAGGTGCTGGTCGGCGACGACGGCGCGCTCGGCCGGCCGAACGATCTGTTCCCGGTGTCGGTCGAGCACAAGCTCGGCATCAACGCGAGCCCGACCTGCGTCATGAGCTACGGTGAGAACGGCGGTGCGGTCGGCTACCTGGTGGGCGAGCTGCACAACGGCATGGCGTGCATGTTCACCATGATGAACGAGGCGCGCGTGGCGGTCGGGCTCGAGGGTGTGGGTCTGGGCGAGCGGGCCTACCAGCAGGCGCGCGATTACGCGAAGGATCGAGTCCAGGGCACGACTCCGGACGGCGCCGAACGCGTCGCCATCATCCGCCATGCGGACGTGCGCCGCATGCTCATGTTCATGCGTTCGGCGACCGAGGCCATGCGCGCGCTCGCCTACGTCACCGCCGCCGCGGTCGACCATGCGCATCGTGTCGAAGAGCCCGCGCAGCGGGCGCAGCACGAAGCGCGCGTCGCGCTGCTCACCCCCATCGTCAAGGGCTGGTCCACCGAGCTGGCCCAGGAGGTCGTGTCGATCGGCGTGCAGGTGCACGGCGGCATGGGCTTCATCGAGGAGACCGGTGCCGCCCAGCATTTCCGCGACGCCCGCATCGCGCCGATCTACGAAGGGACGACCGGCATCCAGGCGCTGGATCTGGTCGGTCGCAAGATCCTGCGCGACGGTGGTCGCAGCTTCGGCGAGCTGATGGTCGAGATCGGTCACGTCCTCGCCGCGCTCGACGAATTCCACGATCCCGCCGCGCGCGCGATCGCCTTCGGGCTCAGCGAAAGCCTGCGTGCCGTCGAGGAAGCCGCGACCTGGCTGCAGGAAAGCTGGCGCAACGACGTCCATGCGGCCGGTGCGGCGGCCTACAATTTCCTCATGCTGATGGGCACCGTGTGCGGAGGCTGGCAGATGGCCAAGGCCGCGCTGGTGGCGCAGCGCAAGCTGGCCGCCGGCGAGGGTGATACGGCGTACTGCCGGGCCAAGATCGTCACGGCCCGCTTCTACGCCGAACACATCCTGCCGCGGGCCGGCGCCTACGGCCGTGCCGTGACCGCGGGCAGCGACAGCACCATGGCGCTCGAGGCCGAAGCGTTCTGAGCCGGGCGCGGCCATGCTGATCTTCCTCTATGGGATGTTCGCCTATGGCGTTTCCATGGCGACGGTGGTGTGGCTCATCGCCGCCTGTTTTGACCTGCTGCCGTTGGGTTTCGAAGGCGCCGCGGTCGTGCGCGGCACGCCGGCGACGTTGGTCGATCTCGGTCTCATCGCCCTGTTCGCCGTGCAGCACACGATCATGGCGCGCCGCGGCTTCAAGGCCTGGTGGCAACGCGTGATCCCGCCGGCCGCCGAGCGCAGCACCTACGTGCTCGTCTCTGGCGCCATCCTCGTGGTCATTTTCGCCGGCTGGCAGCCGACCGACGGCGGCTGGATCTGGTACGTCGAGCAGCCCGGGCTGCGGCTCGCCCTGTGGGGCCTCAACGTGCTCGGCTGGGTACTGCTGCTGATCGCCACCTTCGCGACCAACCACTTCGACCTGTACGGCGTGCGCCAGGCGTGGCTGCACCTGCGCGGCCGCGATTACGAACCACCGCCGTTCGTCGAGGGCTGGGTGTACCGCATCTGCCGTCACCCGCTCATGCTCGGCGTGCTCGTGGGCGTGTGGGCGACGCCGCAGATGTCGAGCGATCACTTCGTGCTCGCGCTGGGATTCAGCGCCTACATCGTGATGGGGATCTGGTTCGAGGAACGCGATCTGGTGCACCAGTTCGGCGACCGCTATCTCGACTACCGCCGCCGCGTCGGCGCCCTCTTGCCGCGCTGGTTCTGACGATCCGGCGCTGCGCCGCGTCGTGTCCGCCGTCCCTCACCCGCGGTCCGTCTCCCCGGGCGCCTGCGGTTTGCGGACGAAACCATAGCGTGCCGGCACCGCGTCCGCGCCGATGGCTGTGACCGGCACGGCGGCGTCTTCCCACACCAGTGTCAGTCCCGGATCCGCGCCGGCCATCAGGCGCTCGAGCGCGGCCGCGGTATCCGGGTCGCGCAGCGGCCGACCGCCCGTGTCGCGCAGCTGCCCGACCAGCGTGGCGAGATCGCGCGAATCGAGCAGCCCGATGCCGGGATCGCCGGCGAGCAGCAGGTGTCCGTCCGCGTCGACGTGAGCGGCGCGCAGCCGTCCGACCGGCAGGCCGGTATGCGTCACCAGCGTACCGGTGCCGTCGATGCGAAACACCCAGGGCGTGTAGTGCAGCTCGACGAATACGCGCTGCGGCCCGTTCTGCATGAACCAGCGTCCCGCGGCGTCGCAGGCGTAGTTGCGGCCGATGAAGGCGATGAGGTTGGCGTTGGTGAGCGGCGCGCCCTGCAGCAGCCAGCGGCCGCCGGGATCCAGGCCGAGCCAGCCGTAGCACTCGGGCACGTTCGGCCACTTCGCCATGGCGCGACGTACGCTTTCGTCGAACGTCGGGGTGGCGGGATCCGGTCGCGGCGGATCGTTCATCGGGCTCGACGGCGCAGGCACGGTGCGGGCCGCCCGTACACCTGGAGCGGGCGCCGCACGGCCGGCGGTGAGACGAGGTGACACACCGGCACATTGTGCCGGCCCGGGTCCGCGCCGTCACGCATAATCAGCGCTATTGCGCTCAGGACTCGAGATGGCCGTCGCGCAGGTGGAATATGCGGTCGAAACGATCGAAGACTTTCTCGTCGTGGGTAACGGCCAGGATCGCGGCCCGCTGATCGAGCGCGACCTTGGCCGGCAGATCCATGACCATGCGCGCGCGTTCCGAATCGAGTGCGGCGGTAGGCTCGTCGGCGAGGATGATGCGCGGTCGGTTGGCGAGCGCACGGGCGATGGCCACACGCTGGGCTGCACCGCCGCAGAGCTGGGCCGGGAACGCATGGCCGCGCTGGCCGACCTCCAGGTAATCCAGCAGCTCGTGCGCGCGCGCCCGGCCGGCGGCCGGATGCTGGCCGGCGAGGTCGAGCACGACGGCGACGTTCTCGATGCTGGTCAAAAAGGCAACAGGTTGCGGAACTGGAAGATGAAACCGATCTTGTCGAGGCGCAGCCGGCGCAGAGCGGGTCGCAGCCAATGGCCGCCGTAGACCAGCTCACCGTCGACGAGCCGCACGGTGGTCTCGACGATTTCGGTCATGCGCTCGGCGGCGCTTTTCCTGGTCCGCATGGCAGCCCACAGTAGTGAGTTATCAATCACTAGTTATAGGGGCTTGCCTGCGGCTGCAAGCCCGTTGGCGCGTCATGGCCCGCCGTCGGCACCGGTCCCGATGGGGAGCGGTCCGCAGATCCGGCACGGCGGCGGGCGCGGGATCCGGCACAATAGCGCCCGGTCGACGGGCGAGGGGGATTGATGCAAAGCGAACGGCTGGCGCTGTGTCCGCTCCCGGCGATGGCCCGGGTGGCGGTGATCGCGGCCGATACCCTGGACTGGCGGGCCGCGGCCGTCGCGCGCCCGGTGCTCGACGGGCGCCGGCATGCCCATGCCTGTCCGGCGCCCGGCAACCGCGAGGTCGAGACCGCGGCTCGTGGCACGCGCCGGCCTTGGGGGTGCGGCCTGACGGTGTGCGCGGGCATCGCCCGCACCGGCGTACGCGCGCTCGCGCACCTGGCCGCAGACGTGTTCAAAAATGGAACGCCCGGACCATGACCACCGACACCATTACCTACGACGACGTCGCCACGATCACCGGCGGGCCGCTCGACTCACTGCGGCCCGAGGAGCGCGATGGCGCGCTGCGCGGTGCCGAGATCCTGGCCCGCTGCCTGAAGCTCGAGGGTGTGGACGTGCTGTTCGGCTATCCGGGCGGCGCCAACCTGGAGATCTTCGACGTGCTCGCCGCCGCCGGCATCGACTGCGTTCGCACCGAGCACGAGCAGGGTGCCGCGCATGCCGCCGAGGGTTACGCGCGCGCGACCGGCCGGGTGGGCGTGTGCCTGGCGACCTCCGGTCCGGGCGCGACCAACCTCGTCACCGGTATCGCGGACGCCTACAGCGACTCCATTGCGATGGTCGCCATCACCGGCAACGTGCCGACGCCCCTGCTCGGAAAGAACGCCTTCCAGGAGGCCGACATCGTTGCCATCGCCGCGCCGATCACCAAGGGCAGTTTCCTGGTCGATCGCGTCGGCGCGATCCCGCGCACCGTGGGCGAGGCCTTCGCGCTGGCGCGCGGTCCGCGACCTGGCCCGGTGCTCGTCGACGTTCCCAAGGACGTCCAGCAACACTACCCGCGCGATGCGCAGGGTCGCTACCGGCCGCCGCAGATGCCCGCCGCCATCGACGCGCCCGAGCCGGTGGTCGGCGGCATGAGCGAGATGCAGCTCGACGAATGCTGCCGGATGATCGCGCAGGCCGAGCGGCCGGTGATCTATGCCGGCGGCGGGATCGTCAGCGCGAACGCCGCCGCCGCGCTGCGCGCGCTCGCCGAGAAGCTCGGTTGCCCGGTGACGACCACGCTCATGGGTGTCGGCGCCTTTCCGCCCGATCACCCGCTGTGGCTGCACGTGCTCGGCATGCACGGCACGGTGGCGGCGAACACGGCCGTGAACGAGGCGGATCTGGTACTCGCCCTCGGCGTGCGCTTCGACGACCGCGTCACCGGCAAGGTGAGCGAATTCATCCGCCACGGACGCATCATCCACGTCGACGTCGATCGGCGCGAGCTCGGCAAGAACAAGCCGGCGACGCTCGCCGTACACGCCGATCTGCGGATCGCCCTCGATCAGCTCGTCGCCGCCGCGGTGGCGGGTGAGTGTGGCGCGTGGCGCGCCTATCTCGAGGAAGTCGCACGCCGGCATCCGCTCGACGCCGGTCCGGCCGGGGCGCTCACGGGGGCGCGCGCGATCCAGGTGCTCTCGGACGTGACCGGCGGCGACGCGCTGGTCACGCTCGGTGTCGGCCAGCACCAGATGTGGGCCATGCAGCACTACCGGGCACGGCGGCCGCGCTCGTTCCTGTCGAGCTCGGGTTTCGGCACCATGGGCTACGGGCTGCCGGCCGCGATCGGCGCCAAGATCGGCTGCCCGCAGCGGCTGGTCGTCGACATCGACGGTGACGGCAGCCTGAACATGACCATTCACGAGCTCGCCACCTGCCGCCGGCGTGGCATCGGCGTCAAGATCGTGGTGATCAACAACCAGTGGCTCGGCATGGTGCGCCAGTGGCAGGACATGATCTACGCCGGCCACCGCGCCGGCTCGGCGATGGCCGATCCGGCGACCCGCGTCGCGCCGGCGGGTGAGAACGACGTCTACCCGGACTTCGTCACCATCGCCGCCGGCTACCGCGTGCGCGCCGAGCGCGTGCGCGGGCTCGCCGATCTCCAGGCCGCCTACACACGCATGCTTGCCGTGGCGGATGAACCCTATCTTGTCGATGTCGTGGTCGAGCGCGAGAGCAACGTTTACCCGATGATCCCCGCCGGCGGCAGCTACGCGGACGTCATCCTCGCGGACTGACGCGCGCGGCCCTGCCGACCACCCGAACGGGTGCTTGCGGCGGCCGATCCGCGGGCGCTAGCCTCATTGTCCGCCGGCGGTCGGCCGGCACGCGGGAGGCGACGCCATGGGACGACTCGACGGCAGGGTGGCGATGGTCACCGGCGCGGCCGGCGGCATCGGCGCCTGCGCGGCACGCCAGCTCGCGGCGGAAGGCGCGACCGTGGTGCTCACGGACGTCGACACCGAAGGCGGGCGGCAGGTGGCCGCGGAGCCCTGCGGCGGCGCCGGGCGGATGGAGTTCGTGCGCCTGGACGTGACGCGCGAGGATGACTGGCTGGCCGTCATCGCGCAGGTCGAACGCGAGCACGGCGGTCTGGATGTGCTGGTCAACAACGCCGGCATCACCCTCATCAAGCCCATCGCGCAGACCTCGCTGGCGGAGTGGCGGCGCCTGACGGCCGTCAACGTCGACAGTGTGTGCCTGGGCATGAAGCACGCGCTGCCGGCGATGACGGCACGGGCGCGGTCACGCATCGAGGGCGGCTCGATCATCAACATGTCCTCGGTCGCCGGCATCGTCGGAGTGCCCAACTGCCTCGCCTACAGCATGACCAAGGCCGCCGTGCGCCACATGACCAAGTCCGCGGCCCTGGAGTTCGCCGACGCCGGCTACAACATCCGCGTCAACTCCATTCACCCGGGGTTCACCCGGACGCCGATGGCGGAGTCGATCTACCGGATCTGGGCCGAGACCGGCGCGTTCGGTACCCGCGATCTGGAGGCGACGCGGCGCATCTTCGTCGACCTGCACCCGCTGCGCCGCCAGGAGCAGCCGCTCGACGTCGCGCGCGGTGTGGTCTTCCTGGCGTGCGACGAGTCCGGCTACATGACCGGTGCGGAGCTGGTGATCGACGGCGGCTTCGTGACGCGTTGAAGCGCGCCGTCAATACTTGTAGCGCAGCGTCAGGTACCACTCGCGCTCGCGGGCGAAGAGCGCCTCGAAATTGCCGAAGTTGGGCTGGCTGTACCCGGTCACCATGTAACGCTCGTCGGTGAGGTTGGTGGCGCCCAGCACCAGGTTGTAGCGGTCGTTCACGTCCCGCCACAGGATGCTGGCGTTGAGCAGGTGGTAGCCCGCCTGCCGGATCTGCGGCGAGTTGAGCGCGTTGTTGTAGAAGCTGGACCGGTAGGACCAGTCCAGCCGCGGCACCACCATACCCATCTCCCCCAGTGGTACTTCCTTCGAGGCGGCCGAGTTGAGGGTCCAGCGGGAGATGCGGGCGAACTTGCTGTCGAGCGTGACCTCGGTCGCGCCGGTGTCGAGCTCCTTGTATTCGGGATCCAGATAACCGGCACCGCCCTCCAGCAGCCAGCCGTCGCCCGGCGCGGCGGAGGCTTCGAGCTCGAAACCGGTGACCGTCGCCTTGGCGGCGTTCTCGATGAAGGGCCCGACCCGCGTCAGATTGGTGATGGCGATCTGCAGATCGTCGTACTTGGTATGGAAGACCGCGCCGTTGAACCGCAGCCTGCGGTCGAAGCCGCTGAGTTTGAAACCGGCTTCGTAGACCTTCACGAACTCGGGTTTGAAGGTCGGCACGCTGGCTTCCGGCGGGAAGATACGCTGCGTGTAGCCACCGGACTTGAAGCCCTCCGAGTAGGAGACGTACGTCATGATGTCGTCGGTGATCTGCCAGGAAAGGTTCGCCATCGGCGTCCATTCACTGACGCTGATCGGTACCGTATCCGACGGCAGCAGGGGCGTACCCACCGGGAAGGGAAAGATGAACGCCGGCACGTTCACGGCGGTGATGCGCTGATCGGGCGTGAATTTCTTCTGTTCGTCGGTGTAGCGTATGCCGAGCGTGAGTTTCAGGGCGTCGAAAATCGACCACGTGGCCTGCCCGAAAACCGCCCAGGCCTCGTTGTCGGTCCGCCCGCCGCTGAGGAAGTCGGCGACCAGGAATTCCAGCTCGTTGGCGTTGTCGGCCTTCTCCTCGAGGTAGTAGCCGCCCAGGATCCAGTCCAGCCGGTTCGCGAACGCCGATCCCAGGACCTGGAGCTCCTGCGAGAACTGGTGCTGTTGCAGATCGTCCCAGACATGACCGATCTGCACCGGGGATTCGTCGACGTCACGGGCAAACTGGCTGTCGATGTCGCGGTAGGCGGTGATGGATTTGATCGTCAGATCCGCCAGCGTCCAGTCGATGGCGAGGCTGGTGCCGATCAGATCGAGATCGGAAAAATGCCGTCCCGTGCCCCGGTTCTCGTTCGTGCCGGCATTGACGTACTGGCTGTTGTAGCAGGCCGGATTGGTGAGATTGGGCGGCGCGGCGCAGGAGAAGGGATCGCCGGTCACCAGCACGGAGTTGAGCGCCATGAAGGTGGACGGATAAGCGGGATCGGTGGTGGCGAACTGGGCGACGTTGACCATCGGCGCACCGTTCTCACGGTCGCGGGTGCTGTCGATGGACCAGTTGACCTCGATCGAATCTGTAGCCAGCCAGCGCGCGGCCAGCCGCCCGGTCAGCGTGTCGTCGTCGCCGAGCCGGCGGCCGTCGGCCGTGTGCCGGACGTAACCGTCCCGGTTGAAGGTGGCCGCGGCCGCCTTGACGAAAAACGTGTCGGTCACCGGGACGTTGAGGCTGCCCCGCACGTCGATGCGGTCGGCGCTGCCCGTGGTCACGTCGATGCGCGCACCGAATTCCTCGTCCGGCTTTTTCGTCGTGATGGAGATGGCACCGCCGATGGTATTGCGGCCGAACAAAGTGCCCTGCGGCCCGCGCAGCACTTCCACGCGCTCCACGTCGATCAGGTCCAGCACCGAGCCCACCGAGCGGGCGATGTAGACACCGTCCACATACAGGCCCACGCCGGGTTCCACCGTCGGGATGAAATCGCTCTGGCCGATGCCGCGGATGTAGATCGCGGCGGAAGCGCTCGACCCGCCGTCGCCCGGGTTGTTCTGAAAGACCAGGTTGGGCGTGAAGTTGGCGATCGAGTCGATCTTCGTCACGCCCCGGTAGTCCAGCCCCTCACCGGTGAACGCCGAGATCGAGATTGGCGCGCTCTGCAGGCCTTCCTCGCGTTTGCGGGCGGTGACGGTGATTTCCTCGAGTGCGGTGGCCGCGGTGTAAGACGCAGCGCCGGCCCCGGCGGGCAGCAGCAGGCCTGCCGCCAGCAGCGCACAGACGCGGCGCGTACCCGCCGCGCCGGCAGTGATGTATTCCATGTCGTTTATCTCCCTGGCGAAACGCCGCAAGACGCGGCGTACAGACCGCAATCGGTCGACCGCAGACTAACGAGGGAGGATCGCACGGGACAACCACCCGAACGGGCGGTTGAGAGGGCTGATGGCGCGCGCCGCGGCGCAACGCGCAAACGACTTCTACGCGGGTCGCGTCACCGGGGCCGGCGGCTGCGGCGCGGGATCTGTATGCGCGAGCGTGTAATGCGCGTATTCGGCGAACAGGTTCGGCCACACGCGCAGGCCGGCTGCCAGCAGTCGCCGGCGCACGGACCCGTAGGCCCGCGGGTTTTTCAGCGCCGCGGTCTTGTCGATCACCCGCAGTTGCGGCACCTGCGTCGCGACCAGGCGCTCGAAGTCGTGCGCATAGTCGAAAAAGCGGATGTGCAGCCCTTCGCCGTCATTGGTGTGCAGCAGATCGCTGCTGAGCCGACCCGTCAGGAAGGCGAGCCTGAACGCGATCTGCACCGCATTGGGCAGGGTCACCAGCACCCGTGCCCCCGGCTTGATGACGCGCGCGGCTTCACGCAGGGCATGGCCGGGATCGAACACGTGCTCGAGGCAGCACAGCATCGTCACGCAATCGACGCTTGCATCGGCGACGGGAAACGGCTGCGAGGAGATGTCGCAGGCGTATGTCTGGAGGCCGCGTTCCTGCGCCCGCGCGCGGGCATAGGCGGAGATGTCGAGCCCGATCACCTGGCAGCGCTTGCGCTGGATCAGCATGTCACCGAACACCCCGTCGCCGCACGCCGCATCGAGGACGCGGGCATTCTCGCCGATGGCGTCGAACGCGAACTGCCAGCGGCTGCGCCAGCGCGAGCGCAGATCGCCATAGGCGGGCAACGACAGCTTTCGCGTCCAGACGTGATCGTAGTATTCGGCAATCATCGGGATCCTTGCCGCGCGTGCAGCTCGTCCCAGATTTCACGTGCACGATCCTTCTCGCTGCGGGTATAGGTGGCCACCCGCGGCGCCTGCCGCCCGTCGCCGTACGGGCGGCAGGCGTCGATCAGCAAGCGCGAGTTCAGTCCCCTGCCTTCGGGGCCGACCGCCGGATCGAGCGGCCCGCCCCAGGCGCCGCGGATGAGATCGATATCGCGCTCGGGATCGGAGCGGGTGCTCAGTGCCCACAGGACGCTGTCGAGGTCGGTGGGATCGACGTCGTCGTCCACGGCCACGAGGTAGCGGCCCATGTAGGCCCCGGCGGGCAGGGAAGCCGCGGCCATCAGCGCCTGGCGGGCGTGGCCCGGGTGGAGCTGGCGCACGGCGATCGTGATGAACGAGCGCGAGCCACCGGCCGGGTGACACCACACGCCGTGCAGCGGACCGATGCCGGCGCGTTCCAGTTGTTCCCACAGTTGCGCGGAACGGAAAAAGGACCAGAACGACGTCAGCTCCGACGGCGGTCGCGAGGTCGCGATGCCCAGGATGACGGGGTCGTCGCGATGATAGACCGCCTGCACCCGGATCAGCGGTTCGTCGCGTGCCGAGCGGCTGTAATAGCCGCTCCATTCGCCGAACGGGCCTTCGGGCGCGACCGAATCCGGCAGCACCTCGCCCTCGACGACGATCTCGGCGTGCGACGGCACCGGCAATTCGTGCAGGGGTGTGCGCACGACTTGCAGCGCCTCACCCGTCAATCCGCCCCAGACATCGTACTCGCAGATCCCGTAGGCGATGTTCAGTCCGCCGACCATCAGCAGCGACGGATCGTGTCCGAACGAAATCGCAATCGGCAGCCGTTCGTTGCGCGCTCGCGCCTGCTGGAGATGACGGTGCGCGTCCTTGCCCGCCGAGACGCGGAAGAACACGTGCCGCGCATCGTGGATCATGACCCGTGCGGTGCCGACGTTGATGGCACCGGTGCCGGGTTCCCGCGTCACGCACAGCGTGCCCGTGCCGAGGTAGCGGCCGCCGTCACCGCTGCGCCACTTCGGCGCCGGAAAACGGAACAGGTCCACGTCCGCGCCGAGCTGACGGTTTTCGAGCACCGGGCCTTCACCGGCGCTGCGAAAGGGAATGTGCGCGACCTTGCCGTAGCGGTCCTTCCACAGCCGCAGGGCATCGAGGGGTTCCCGATCGGGGGGTATGCCCGCGCGTTCGGCGATGCGCCGCGGCGTCGCCAGCGTATTCACCAGGACGCGATAGCCGGCGGGATAGCCGGGGATCTCGTCGAACAGCAGCGCGGGCGCACGGCGCTGGCGGCCGGCATACTCGGCGAGCGCGCCAATTTCCACGTTCCAGTCGACGCCGCGCAGCTCGAACAGCTCTCCCGCCGCGCGGGCATCCGCGAGCCAGCGTCGCAGATCCTGCTGCAGCGGTGCCGCCACCGGACGGCAATCGCCGGATTTCAGCGAGACCGGTGGCTCACCGGTCACGCGTGCCCGTTGGCGGCGGCCCACAATTGCTCGACGCGATGCTCGACGTCGGGATCACGCTTGACCGTCTCCATCACCTTCAGGCCGAGCGGTACCGTGCAGTCCACGCCCATGAAGGCACGCACGTTCAGCGGCAGCTCCAGGTAGCCGTCATAGGCACCCAGCTTCGCCGGAGCGCCGGCCCGGCCCTGCGCCAGCGGATCGATCACCATGCCCATGACGTTCGGGATGACGAGCAGATCTCGGTCCGCCATGAAGCGATGCGCGAGCGCCCAGCTGCGGGCGTGCGGATCGCGGATGTCGATGTCGTCATCGTAGACGAAGACGTGTTTGACAAAGCCGCCCATGGCCGTGTACGCGCGCATCATCGCCAGCTTCGGTTCGCCGACGCGCGTCTTTTTCATGGCGATGTGCACCGTGAACCCGATGCCGGCGGCCGGATCGACGAACACGTCGAGGACGTTGGGCAGCACCGTCTTGAGATCGCGAAATATCTTGATGCCGCGGAAGAAGCCGGCGATGTTGTTGCACTCGTTGACCGGCAGGCCGACGTGGACGTGCTGATAGATGGGGTTCTTGCGCATGGTAATGGCGGTGACGTCGAACACCGGCCGCATGCGCGGTTCATCGTAACAGGCGTTGAACGAGGCGAAGCGGCCCTGCATGCCCCAGTTGAAGGGCTTGAACACGCCTTCGATGACGATCTCGGCGCTCGCCGGCACGTCCACGTCGATGGTTTCGCACTTGACCATCTCGACGGGTTTTTCCAGCAGTCCGCCGATGAAGGCGAAGTCGTCGCCCTTGTGCGGCATGGCCGGATTGCCGCCGACGAGCAGGAACTCAGGGGTCACGCCGATCGTATAGGCCATCGGAAACGCCCGGCCTTTTTCCTTGTCGTGCAGCTCCACCGGATCCTCGGGGCCGGCGCCCCAGGCCTCGGCGATGCTCCTGGCGTCACCGGTCATGTGGAATACCCACACCGGCCCGTGGCGCGGACCCTGCAGCTCGAAGCGGTGGTAGGACAGGTTGTGGCCGTCGGGCGCCGGTTTGGAGCAGGCGAGGCTGCAGATGAAGCGTCCATCGGTGGAGCGGGGGCCGCCGCCGTCGCGCGGGTTCAGGCGCAGCACGGGCAGCATGCCGAGATCGACCTCTTCTCCCTGCAGGATGATTTCCTTGCACGGTGCCCGGGCCTTGTCGACGTAGACCGGCTCGATGCCGCCGCTGTCGAGGATCCGGTTCATCTTCTCGGCGACTTCCGGAACGATGTGCTCGGACGAGACGCCGAACGCCGCCGCGATCGTGCGGTCGGTCGAGCCGACGGTATTGGCGAGCACCGGAATGTCGAAACCTTTGGGCTTCTCGAACAGCAGCGGGCTGGCGACGCGGGCATAGTCGGCGCGGGTGATGAAGCTGCCCATCTCGTCCAGCGTGTCGACTTCCGGGGTAACGCGGAAGACGTCGTTCTGTCTGTCCAGGAGCTCGAGATGATCACGCAGATTGTCGGGTTTCACGTCGGCTGACCTCTGATGGTGTTGTGGCGATCGCTGTCCCGTCTTACCGGGGCAACGGCAGTTCCTTGCCGTTGAGCTGCGCGTCGATGCGGCTCGGCAGGCAGGTGCGCATCGCCGCGTGCAGAAAGCAGGTCTGCTCGGCCATCTGCACGAACTTCTGCGCCACCGCGGGCGACTGCGCCGTGTCGAGAAACACCTGCGTATGGGTCGGAAGTGCCCGGGCGGCGCCGGCTCCGAGATCGAAGGTGCTGTCCTGAACGATCGCGTAGGACCGCAGCTCCTGTTTGGTGATCTGCGCGTAGCGCCCGATCTGGGTCATGAAGCAGAACCCCACGCCCGCCATCAGAAAAGCGAGCGCCGGCGGGGTCTGCCCGGCGGACGTGGACGCCTGCACGTCGTCACAGCGAAAGCGGAACACGCTGCCGATGGGCTTGAACAGTTGTACCGAGGTTTCCATCAGGGCGGGCGCGGGGAACCGCGCCTCGCCGCGCACGTGCAACTCGCGCTTCTGCTCGGCCTGCAGGCTGCTGCCCGCGCCGCCTTCGACGCCGAACAACGTTTGCGCAGTATCGAGTTTGGTGATGATGTCCGCGCGCCGGTCGTCGCCGGCGCGCGGGGCCAGATCGCGGAACGCCGCCAGGGGATCCTCGTCCGGCGCCGTGGCGGATGCCGCGACACCGGTGACGGGCACCGCGCTGCCATTGAGGTTCAGTGCGAAGGTGTTGGCGAGCGGATCGCGCATCAGCGCATGCGCGGGTGAGGTGAGCTCGGCGTCGCGGATGAGGCGGGCAACCCGGTCGGCGGGTGCATCGCAATCCAGGCTGAGCTGGAGCGCGGCGGCCCGTGCGCCGCCGCGCATCGTGCCCTTGAGCGCGGATCCGTCCATCGTGTAGTAGTTGTCCTGGCCGAGACCGATCCCGGTCACGGACAGGCGCTGGCTGGCCGCGTGTCGCGCGAGCTCGCCCAGCAGCGAGAACTGCATGCCGGCGGTGAAGAACGCGAGCGGGAACGGGGCCAGATCCGTGCCGTTCAGATAGGGACCCTCGTCGCTGAGCATGCGCCACGCGGGCCCGGCGCTGGTCGCCACCACGGCTTCCTTCTGCATGCCGTGCAGCGCACGCACGCACACCCGCACGGCGAGTCGCGTCGCACCGTGCGGCGGGGTCTGGACGGTCCAGGCCGCGGCGGGAACATCGCCGGCACGGAAGACCAGCGGTAATTCGGCGCCGCGCGCCCCGGGTTCCGCCACTGTGCTCATGCCGATCCGGCTCCCGTAGCCTGTCAGTACCGTGTGGTACTATTATCGGGCTACCCTACGCTGCGGCTCGATCGGGTGTCAAGCGTGAACGTTGGTGCGAATTGCTGTCGGAGCGCCTTAGCTGAAGCCGGGATACGCACCGGTTCCGGGGTCCCGCGCACCCCCGACGCTGGCGATACCGATGGGTATTTTTCGACGGCTGGATCGCGGCTGGACGCCCGGATCTGTCGGGCCAGCCGCGGCGCTGCCGGCGCTTTGCGCGTCCCGTTTCGCCGCCGGGGCACGGTGACGCGCTGATGCCCCGTCCGGCGCGCAAAGCGGAGATCCGACGCGCGGAGCTGATCGCCGCGACGACCGAGCTGATCATCAGCCAGGGTTATCGGGCGATCACACTCGAGGCCGTTGTCCGCCGGGCGGGCTGCTCCAAATCGGCGATCTACCAACTGTTCGGCAGCAAGGAAGGACTGCTGGCGGCACTGATCGAGGACGTCGTTTCGGAGCTGGCGCGCGAGCTGCGAACCCTGGACCATCACGATCAGCCGATCGAGCGCGCACTGCACCGCTACGCCAGCCGTGCCATGGAGCTCATCCTGTCGGAACAGCACGTGGCGGCCGTGCACGTCATCATTTCCGAGACCTGGCAGATCCCCAACCTCGGTCACTCCTATTACCGGCTCGGGCCGCAGGCCGCGCAGCATCTGCTGGCCGACTATCTGCGGGCACAGATGGCGCGGGGCCGGCTGAGGACTTCGGATCCCTACCGCGCCGCCGTGCACTTCTACGGCCTGCTGCTGTGGGACCACCTCAATCCGCGCATCGTCGCGGCGAAGAGCGCTCTGTCAGCGGCGGAAATCGATGCCGAGGCGGCATTGGCGGTCGCGAGCTTCCTGCGGCTGTACGCGCCGGAGCCGGGCGGCTAACGGCTTCGGCGTACGGATCCGCGTGCCGGAGCGGCTCACCGCGCCATGACCGAGGTGCTCGATTGCGTCGTCGTCGGCGCCGGCGTGGTCGGGCTGGCGGTCGCGCGCGCGCTGGCGCTGCAGGGGCGGGAGGTGCTGGTGCTCGAGCGCGGCGACGCGATCGGGCAGGGCGCCAGCAGCCGCAATTCCGAAATCATACACGCGGGGATCTACTATCCGCCCGGTTCGCTGAAAGCGCGGACCTGCGTGCGCGGGCGTGCGCTGCTGTATGCCTACTGCGCCGCACACGGCGTGGCGCACCGCCGGCTCGGCAAGCTCATCGTCGCCGCCGACGCCGGCGAGCAGCCGCAGCTCGAGCGCTATCTCGAGTCGGGGCGGGCCAACGGCGTCGATGATCTCGTCCTGCTCGACCGTGCCGAGGTCCGCCGTCGCGAACCGCAGCTGTCCTGCACGGCGGCCCTGCTGTCGCCGTCGACGGGGATCATCGACAGCCATGCCTACCTGCTCGCGCTGCAGGCGGATCTCGAGGCGCACGGCGGCCGGGTGCTGCTGCGCAACCCGGTACGCGGCGGGCGCGTCGGCGGCGCACGGCCGCAGATCGAGGTGGGCGAGGACCAGACCGTGTGCGTGCGGTGCCGCACCCTGGTCAACTGCGCCGGCCTGGATGCGCAGCGGCTGTGCGCGAGCCTGGCGGGTTTCCCGGCCGCCGCCGTACCCGCGTGCCACTACGCCCGGGGACGCTATTACAGCCTCACCGGTCGGGCCCCGTTCTCGACGCTGGTCTATCCGCTGGCCACGACCGCGGGCCTGGGTGTACACGCGACCCTCGATCTCGCCGGCCAGCTGCGTTTCGGGCCGGACGTGGAATGGATCGACCGGGTCGATTATCGCTTCGAGGACACACGCCGCGCCGAATTCGCCGCCGCGATCCGGCGCTACTACCCGGGGCTCGACGCGGCACGGCTGCAGCCCGGTTACACGGGGATCCGGCCGAAGCTGGTCGGGCCGGGCGAACCGGCGGCGGACTTCCGGATTCAGACCCGCACCGAGCACGGTATCGAGGGACTGGTGAACCTGTTCGGTATCGAGTCGCCGGGGCTCACGGCCAGCCTCGCGCTGGCCGAGGAGGTGTGCCGGCAGCGGTTTTGACGCGGTTGTTGCCGCCGCTCGTACGGGGCGCAGAAAACACTTGAATAATCGATTTTATGGTCTAAAATAAACAATAGCTTATGGAATATATTTAATGTGACAAGGCAGGTGTGACTTGATCAAGATCGTGGTCGTCAATCCAAAGGGCGGATCGGGCAAGAGCACGCTCGCGACCAATCTCGCCAGCTGGTGCGCGCACAGCGGCTACCGCACGGCGTTGATGGATTTCGACGCCCAGGGATCGAGCACGCGCTGGGCCGGCAAGCGCGACGCGCGGCGAGCTCCGATCCAGGCCATCGCCGCGTACGAGCGTCCCGAGGGTGTCACGCGGACCTTCCAGCTGCGCCTGCTGCCGGGAACCGAACGCCTGATCGTGGATACGCCGGCCGCGCTCGATGTGCGCCTGCTCACCGAGGTGACCCGCGACGCCGACGGCATCCTGCTGCCGGTCCTGCCCTCGGACATCGACATCCACGCGGCCTCGCACTGCATCGGCGATCTGCTGGTGGCCGCGCGCATCAACGCGCGCACCGATCGGATCGCCGTCGTCGCCAACCGCGTGCGCCAGAACACGCGTATCTACCAGGCGCTGATGCGTTTCCTCGCCAGCCTGCAGATCCCGCTGGTCGGCATCCTGCGTGACGCCCAGATCTACGTGCACGCGGCCGCGGCGGGGCTGGGCATCTTCGAGTTGCCCCCACGCCTCGCCCGGCGCGACATCGAGCAGTGGCAGTCGCTGCTCGAGTGGACGAACTCGCGCAGCGAACACCCGCACGAGCAGTTGCGCACGGTGGGCTGAGCCCGGGCCGGTGCGCAGCCCGCGCCTGGTCGGGCACTACGCATGTGTCGGCAGGGCGCAGCCATCGCGCGTCCCGTGCTCATTGCCCTCTCGGTACCGAAGATAACCTCTCCCACACCGGCGTGTACCGATACCGAGCCGGCGAAAAGCAGTTTCTTCACCGGCCTGCCAGCGGTTCACAACGACGCGCGCCGGATCCCTTGCAGCTTGCGGGCAAGCTGCGACGGCACGGCGATCGGCACGAATCGACCATGAGCGGTCATTCAGAAGCATCATCCAAGTCGATGATTCATTGACGCCTTGTACCTGCCTGCCCACAGCAGGCACACCGGCGCGGCAGTTCGATCTGTGTCAGGTGGCTTGATACTCTAACGCTGCTGGGTTTTGCCAGAGCCGATGGCTGGGTCGGTGTGCGCTCGTATCCGCGCGCGAATGGAGTCGCCCAGGATGCGATGCTCCGGATCGCTGGAGCGCGACATGCGAATCGTGGAATGGCTTCGAGGACCGGGCGGGACGTTTTTGGTCGTACTGGCGTGCGTTCTGATGCTGTCCAATGCGCTGAACCGGCCGTACGTCATTCCGGCCAGCGACATCGCGGGCCCATTGCTGCCGGGCGTCACAGCCAAGCAAAGCCTTTTGTTCATGAAGGCGGAGCACCTGGAGAAATACGTCGGCGATGGCAAGGGTGCGCTCGGCGCGTACGGTAAGCGCCAGCTCGAGTCCAGACGCGCGCTCGCGTATGCGAGCGGCACGGCACTGGCGCTTGCCCTGCTCGCGGTATTTTACTTCTACCGGAGCCGGTCGGACTATCGGCAAAGTGTCCTGAGCGTGGTTCGCCTGCTGGCGAGGAGACCGGTTCTCGCGGCGAGCGCGGCCGCTTTCGGCGGCGGCATGCTAGCGGGCGATGCCCTGATCTATTTTCCGGCCCGGCTAACAACGCCGGCGATGTGGTTTACTCTGCCGGGTTTTGCCCAGCCGTACATACACTTCCAATTCGATTTCAAAGAGTTCGCGATTGGCGCGGCACTCGTCGCCGCATCGGTGTTCTGGGTCAGCAGGACCCGCATCGCCGGGGAGCCGCGCGCATGGTCGCTGACACTGTGCTCGGCGCTGATTGCCGCGTCGCTATTCGCAATTGGGCTTTTCGAGCTCAGATCGGCGCATTGGTTTACCACCAATGAGACAGTGCGGGTGTTTGCCCGGGATATCGACGAGTCCGAAATGGCGCTGGTTTCGGTCAGCGTGCGCGAGCGCTACCTGCGTGTACCACGAAAGAGCGCGGATGGCGTAAGGCGTTCCGAACAGGGCATGCTTCCGGGCACGCGCACGTGGTACTCGCGGGGGCCCTATTGAAAGGCGGGGTCAGATCTTTACTTTGCACTTAGTGTGCCGAGTCATTGCGCCCTCGGCGCACCGGGAACCCGCATGACCGAGCCGCTACCCGTCTACGCCGCACTCGCGCTCGCCGTGCTCGTCACGGGGATCTCCAAGAGCGGCATCGGTGGCGGCGCCGGTGGCCTGGCGGTACCGCTGCTCGCCATGGTGATGGCGCCCGCCCGGGGTGCCGCGATCATGCTGCCGATCCTGTGCCTGATGGATCTGTTCAGCGTGCGCGCCTACTGGCTGCGCTGGGACATCGGCAACATCGCGGTGCTGGTGCCGGCCGCCATCGTCGGGATCGGGATCGGCACACTCGCGTTCGGTGTCCTGGATCCGGATCGGCTGCGCCTGCTCATCGGCGGGATCGCCATCGCCTTCTGCCTGGACGGCTGGCTGCGGCGAGCGGGCCGAGCGGGGGGATCGCGGCGTCCGGGCCGCATCAGCGGCCTGCTATGGGGCGCTGTGTCAGGGTTCACCAGCTTCGTCGCCCACGCCGGCGGTCCGCCGCTCAGCATCCACCTGCTGCCCCAGCGCCTCGATCGCGGCGTGTTCGTCGCGACCTCGGCGCTGTTTTTTCTCATCGTCAACGCCGTGAAGCTCGCGCCCTACGCGTGGCTGGGATTGTTCGATGCCGCCAATCTGACCACCTCCATTGCGCTCGCGCCGATCGCGCCGATCGGGATCTGGCTGGGCCTGGCGCTGCACCGGCGGGTGGACGAGCGGCTGTTCTACCGCCTCGTCCACGTGCTGTTGTTCACCAGCGGCGTGAAGCTCGTGTGGGACGGCGCGGCGGGGATGCTGTGACGGGCCGCTCGCCCCGGCGCAGGTCGCTCAACGGCGCGCGCGCCGCGTCGTCAGCCACACGTCGAGGCCGCCGGCGTTGAGCTGCATGTCCCACGCGAGCACGCGATCACGGCCGGCGGCGTCCAGATCGCAGCCAAGCTGATCGAGCTCGGCGACCGTCGCGGCCATGAGCGCCGCCGCGATCCGCGCCGTACGGTCGCCGGCGCCGGCGAAGGATTCGGCGATCCGCGCGTGCGCGTCGATGCGCCGGCCGAGATCGCCGATCAGCGCCACGACGTTCTCCACCATGCCGTAGTGGGTCACGAACGCGCGCGCCGGCGCCAGTGCCGCGAAGCGCGCCAGGGTGTCGTGCCAGGCCGGTGGATCGAACTGCACGGGCGTGGTGGTCGGCAGCAGGAAGGGTCCGGCCGGCGTGTCGAGCTCGCGGTAACGCATGCCCAGGGTATCGCCGCTGAACAGGCCGCGGCTGGCTGCGTCCCAGACGCAGTAGTGGTGGCGTGCATGGCCGGGTGTATCGATGCAGCGCAGGCGCCGATCGCCCAGCGAAATCTCGAAACCGTCGGTCGCGACGAGCATGCGCTGTTCCGCTACCGGGACCAGCGCACCGTAGTGGCGTTCGAGCGCCGCCTCGCCGTAGACCTGTGCCGCGCCCTGCCACAGAGCGCGCGGATCGATCATGTGGCGGGCGCCGCGGGGATGGATCACCAGCCGGGCCTGCGGCAGGGCGGCGAGCAACGCGCCGGCGCCGCCGGCGTGATCCAGGTGCACATGGGTCGGCATCACATAGCGCAGCTGCGAGCGGTCGATGCCGAGCTGCTCGAGCGCGCCGAGCAGGCGCGGCACGCTGCGGCTGGCGCCACACTCGATGAAGGCGTATTCCTCGCCGCCACGCACGAGATAGCTCGCCACCAGCCGCGGCCGGAACAGGCCGGTGTCGATGCAGTGGATGTCGAAGGGCAGTGCCGCGACGTCGTCGCTGGCCGCCGGCGGTGCGTCGCTCATGGGCTCGGGCGCGGCGTTATCGCGCGCCGCATACACCGTCACGCGCGTGCGGAGGGTGGCGCCGGGATCGCGGATTACGCCGCGCGATCCGCGGGCTGCGCCGTGTGCGGGCGAGTCTCAGGTGCAGGGCACGACTTTGCGGAACGTGTCCCGGGTCCACAAAGCCTGGCCGTCGGGTGTCTTGCCGTCGGTGTGCCATTTCTCTTCGACCTGCAGGCAGAACGAGCCCGCATTCTCGACCTGTGGCGGGCTGTCTTGCGGGCGCTTGCCGCCGACCTGCAGATTCGGATCCGACGTGTTGTAGGTGGGAACGATGGTGTTGCTCGCGCAGCCCGCGAGCAGCGCGAGCGCACAAGCGATCGACATCAACGAGGGACGCATACGAATTCCTTGGACCGTGATGACCGGCACACCCTGCGGCCGCGGCACGATGGCGCCGTGCGGCCGCCTTGCGCCCGGGCCGGGTTCAGGGCGCCGCGATTCTCGGCACGCATCACGCGTGTGTCAAGAGTCAGCGAGCGATGGCGGCGGGTGCGGTGTCGAGCAGGTTCTCCACCATTCGATAGTCGACCAGCCAGTCGAAGCCCAGGTGTCCCGGCCGGGTCCGCACCACCAGCAGCGAATTGGCGCCGGCACGCCGGTAGACGTCGGCCGACACCTCGATTTCCTCGCTGGCGTAGCCGGCGCGCCACGACCGGACCCGCAGGTAGTAGCGGGTGTCGTTCTTGTTGCGCTGAAATCGCCGCGCCAGGACCGGCGCCTCGTGCGTCGCCGGCGCCGCCGTGTCGTAGTAGCCGTTGACACTCGCGCTCGCGCCGAAGCCGAGCACGGGCGCGGCCACCAGTGCGAGGCCGGCGTTGGCCATCACGTGGTAGTGGGACGTCGAATGACCCTTGAGCAGCCCGATTGCGAGCACGAGGAACGCGAACGCGGCCGGCACGGCGTAGTACAGCCCGTGCCGGAGCACGGCCATGCCATCGAACGGCGGGTAGTTCGCCAGGCCGATGAACATCAGACTGAAGCCGGCGGCGACGGCGCCGATGGCCAGGGTATACACCAGGGCCAGGCGGGCAAGCAGCGGGCGGCGGACCTCGCCGGGATCGATCGACGGCAGGGACCCGCCGATCGTCACCAGTGCGCGCACGACCTCGTGCAGATCGGCGCCGCGCGCGAGCGAATCGCTCCCGAACGGACGGATGACCGCCGTCAGCGCGCCGTTGTCGAGGGTGACCTCGCGAAAGCCACGCTGGAACAGGATCGCCACCGCCTCGCGCCGGGCCGGCTCGGCGAACACCGCGCGCGCGAACTGCGGCTGCGGCGACTGGATGAAAAAGCGCTGGTCGAAGCGCCGGTCACGCGTCTGCACCTCCACCGTGATGCCGAAGCCCTTGAACACGCGATCGATGGCGTGCTCGGTACGCAGCTTGAACCGCCCCGTCGAGGACACCGGGATCCAGACCTCGAACGACGCGGGACTGTTGCGGGCACCCGGGTGGTAGCGGTAGTGGCAGATCTGACCGCCGATTTCGGCGTCGCAGGTCTCGTTCGGGCGGATCTCGCCCAATCCGGCGCCGGCGGCGAGCCGGCCGAGCGCTTCGCGCTGGCGGCGCTGCTGGCCGACGGCGTACCAGATGACGAGGCCGACGCCCAGTAATGCGAGCGTGGCCGCCGCGCTGACCGCGAGCGTGATGAGCTGCTGGCTTTCCATGGTTCGGCCCGGCAAGGGCATTGTACAGCCCGTGTCGCGGCGCGCAGGCAGCGGTACCGGCGTGGCGGGCGGGCGCGCCATTCCGTTACAGTGGCTCGGCCATGCGGCACGTGCACTGGTCCTCGCGGCTGAGCTTCGTGCTCGCCGCCATCGGCGCCTCGGTCGGGCTGGGCAACGTCTGGCGCTTCCCCTACCTGGCCGGGACGAGCGGCGGCGGTGCGTTCATGCTCGTGTACGTCGGCGCCGTCGTGCTGATCACGCTGCCGCTGCTCATCGGCGAGCTGCTGCTCGGCCGTCGCGGCCAGCACAATGCGCCGGCGGCGGTCGCGGCGGTCGCGCGCGAAGCGGGTGCCGGCAGGCCCTGGGCCGTGATCGGCTGGATCGGGGCGCTGGCCGGTTACCTGATCCTCAGCTTCTACAGCGTCATCGGCGGCTGGACGCTCGCTTACATTCCGCGCACGGCGGGCGGCACCTTCGACGGCGGCGATCCCTTGGTCGCGCAGCGCGTGTTCGCGACGCTGCTCGCCGATCCGTGGGCGCTCGCGGGCTGGCACGCGCTGTTTGCCGCGGCGACGACGCTCATCGTCGCCCGCGGTCTGCATGGCGGCATCGAGACGGCGGCGAAGCTGCTCATGCCGGCGCTGCTGCTGTGCCTGCTGGCGCTGCTCGGTTATGCCGGCGCCGAGGGCGACATGGCGGCCAGCGTCAGCTTCCTGCTGCGTCCCGACGTCAGCCGGATCACGCCGGGCGTGTGTCTCGCCGCGGTGGGTCAGGGTTTCTTCTCGGTCGGTATTTCCATGGGCATCATGCTGACCTATGGCAGCTACCTCGGGCGGGAGGTCTCGCTGCCGCGGGTTGCCTGCGTCATCGTCGGCGCCGACACCCTGGTCGCGCTGCTGGCCGGCTTCGTGGTGTTCCCGTTCGTGTTCGCCAACGGACTCGATCCCGCCCAGGGGCCCGGTCTGGTGTTCGTCAGCCTGCCGGCGGCGTTCGGGCAGATGTCGCACGGCGCCGTATTCGGCAGCGTGTTCTTCATCCTGCTGTTCTGCGCCGCCGTGACTTCGGGTATCGCCCTGCTCGAGCCGATGGTCGCCTGGGTCGAGCAGCACTACGGCATCGCCCGCCCGCTCGCCGCCTGGGGACTCGGCGTGCTGGTGTGGCTGCTCGGGCTCGGGAGCGCGCTGTCGTTCAATGTCTGGTCACACGTGCGCCCGCTCGCCGGCAAGTCGATTTTCGACCTGGTGGATTACCTCGCGGGTAATCTCATGCTCGTGGTCGGCGCCCTGATCATGTCGATCTTCGTCGGCTGGCGGCTCGCGCGCGCGGTGCTGGTGGAAGAGACCGGCCTGCCGGCGGGGCTGTTCGCGCTCTGGCGGTTCGCGCTGCGCGTGCCGGTACCGCTGACTCTCGCCGTCATGCTGGTGCAGGCCGTGCGCGGCTGAGTCAGATCCCGCTGTCGCGGGCTCCCGGCCACGTCGCTGCGTCCGCGCCGGCAACGGCCGGGGATCCCGGTGCGCGGAACGCCAGCACCACCCGCAGACCCGGGGCATTGTCCTGCAGGCGCAGCTCGGCGCCGTGCAGCTCGGCCACCGCGCTGACGAGTGTCAGGCCCAGGCCCGCGCCCGCGGTCGAACCGGTGGCGTCCTCGCCGCGGTAGAACCGTTCGGTCACGCGGGCGCGTTCCGCGACCGCGATACCCCGGCCGTGATCGGCGACGCTGAGCTCCGGGCCCCGCGCCCCCCGCGTGAGCGCGATGTCGATGCGGCTGCCCGCGGGCGCGTACTTGATCGCGTTGTCGATGAGATTGCTGATCGCCTGGAACAGCAGATCGCGATCGCCGCGCACGGCGAGCTCGGGTTCCAGGCGTGTCGCCAGCGTCTGGCCACGTTCCTCGGCGAGGGCCTCGTAGAGCTCACAGGCGTCCGCCGTCACGATGTCGAGCCGCACTTCGTCAGCGGCCGGGTGCGCGCCGGTTTCGATACGGGCGATGCGCAGCAGGGCGTTGAACGTGGCCAGCAGCCGATCGGCCTCGGCGATGCAGGCCTCGACCTGGTCCGCGGTGTCATCCGTGCCGCCGCCATCGATCTCGAGCTGTTCGAGGCGGTGGCGCAGGCGCGTGAGCGGCGTGCGCAGTTCGTGGGCAATGGTGTTGGACACGTGGCGGATCGCGGCCATGAGCTGCTCGATGCGGTCGAGCATGGCGTTCAGATTGCCCGCGAGCTGGTCGAAATCGTCCCCGCTGCCCTGCAGGGGTACGCGCTGGCCGAGATCGCCGTGCATGATCCGGCGGCTGGTCTGGTTGATGCGTTCGATGCGCCGGCGCGCGCCGAGCGCGAGCGTGACCCCGCCGGCCAGTCCGAGCGCGAGGGTCACCGCGAGTCCGGAGGCAAGCGTGCTCAGGATGAGCTTTTCGGTCCGGACCAGCTCGCGGATGTCCCGCCCCACCAGCAGGTGCAGGCCGCCGCGCAGGCGAAAGCCCCGTGCACGCGCCGGATGGGGCTCGCCGTCGGTGGTCTCGTACAGGGTGAAGTTGAGCCAGCCGTCGGGCGCCACGGGCACGCGCGGCCAGCGGCTGAGATTGCCCGCGATCGGGCTGAGATTGGTGCGGGCGAACAGGTACACGGACGCGCCGTAGGGATCGCGGGCGATGCGCTCGCCAATCACCCGCACCAGGCCTTCGAGGCCGAGCTGGCGATATTGCTCCGCGAGGCCCTCGATTTCCGTTTCGATGGTCGTATCGGTCTGGCGTGTCAGGTAACCGACCGTGGACCAGTAAAAGAAAACGCCCAGTACACCGACCGATCCCGCGAACAGACCCAGGTACAACAGGGCGATGCGAAAATGTGAGCTACGCAGCAGGCTTTTCGGGCTCACGCAGCACGTACCCGGCGCCGCGCACGGTGTGCAGCAGCGGCGTCTCGAAGTCCTTGTCGATCTTGGCCCGCAGGCGGCTGATGTGCACGTCGATGACGTTGGTCTGCGGATCGAAATGGTAGTCCCAGACGTGTTCGAGCAGCATCGTGCGGGTGACGACGTGCCCGGCGTGGCGCATGAGGTACTCGAGCAGGCGGAATTCGCGCGGCTTGAGCTCGATCGGTCGCCCGCTGCGCGTCACGGTGCGCGCCAGCAGGTCCATCTCCAGCCTGCCCACGCTCAGACGGGTCTCGGCGTCGGCGCCGCTGCGCGATCGGCGCAGCAGCGCTTCGATGCGCGCGGACAGCTCGCTGAAGGCGAAGGGTTTGGTCAGGTAGTCGTCGCCGCCGGCCCGCAGGCCCTTGACCCGATCGTCGACGTCGGCGAGCGCGCTCAGGATCAGCACCGGCGTCGCGTTGCCCGTGCCGCGCAGGGTCTGCACGATCGTCAACCCTTCCACGTGCGGCAGCATCCGGTCCATGACGATGAGGTCGTAGCTCTCGGTGGTGGCGAGAAACAGTCCCTCCCGGCCGTCGCCGGCGTGGTCGACGGTGTAGCCCGCTTCACGCAAACCCTTGACGATGAAGCCCGCGACGTCCGTATCGTCCTCTACGATGAGTAAGCGCATGCGCAGCGTCCGTTACGCCTGTCCATACGCCGCAGGATAAGAAAAAACCGGCACGGGCAACATGAAAAAACGTTCATGTTGGAGACACCTGACCGTAATCCGCAACCGCCCACACTGTGCCGCATCGGGAAATTCAGCACAGGTGAAACACTCATGAGCTACACATTCCGATCCGATGGTAAACACGTTCGGCACTTGGTACTGGCGGTCATGGCCGCCGGCACGCTGCTGGCGGCGGGACTCGCCCAGGCCAAGGCCATGGCGCTGCCCGACTTCGCACAGATGATCAAGGCGCACTCGCCGGCGGTGGTCAGCATCCGCACGACCGTGACCGGCAGGGCGTCCGACGTGGTGCAGGGTCTGCCGTTCGACCCGAATGATCCCGACGTGCCCGAGTTCCTCAAGCGCTTCTTCGGGCAGATGCCGAACCTGCCGCAGATGCCGCAACCCCAGGCGCACGGCATCGGCTCGGGCTTCCTGATCTCGCCGGATGGCTACATCGTCACCAACGCGCACGTCGTGCGCGATGCCGACGACATCGTGGTCGGCCTGAGCGACCGGCGGGAGCTGCGCGGCACCCTCGTCGGCGCGGATGACCGGACCGACATCGCCCTGGTCAAGATCGACGCCGACGGGCTCCCCACCGTGACACTGGGAGATTCGAACGGGCTCGAGGTCGGCGAGTGGGTGCTCGCGATCGGTGCGCCGTTCGGATTCGAGTATACCGCGACGCAGGGCATCGTCAGTGCGCTGTCGCGCACCCTGCCGGACGGCGAGTACACCCCGTTCATCCAGACCGACGTCGCCGTCAACCCGGGTAACTCGGGTGGCCCGCTGTTCGATCTCGACGGTCACGTGATCGGCGTCAATTCGCAGATCTTCAGTCGTACCGGCGGTTACATGGGTGTGTCGTTCGCGATCCCGTCCAACATCGTGCGTGACGTGGTCGCGCAGTTGCGCGAGCACGGCAGCGTCAGCCGCGGCTGGCTCGGCGTCAGCATCCAGGATCTCGATCAACAGCTCGCGCAGTCCTTCGGTATGGACCAGCCGCGCGGCGCGCTGATCGCGGGGATCGAACCGAAGGGACCGGCCGCGCAGGCGGGCCTGCGGCCCGGGGACGTGGTGATGCGCTTCGACGGCCACGACATCGGCCGTGCCGGCGATCTGCCACCGCTCGTCGGCGCCGTGCGGCCGGGCAACGCAGTCAAGGTCGAGGTGCTGCGCGACGGCAAGAGCCGCAATCTGGCGGTGACCATCGCGGCGCTGAGCAACGACGGCCAGAACGTCGTGGCCGATGCCGGCAAGGCGCAAGAGACCGGCAAGCTCGGCATCGTGGTCGCCGATCGGCCGCAGGACGCCGGTGGCGGCAACACGGACGGCGTCGTCATCACCGACGTCGATCCGCGTGGCGCCGCCGCGCAGGCCGGGATCCGCAAGGATGACGTCATCGTCTCGTTCAACAACCAGCGCATCGACAGTGCGGCAGCACTCGCACACATGGTCGACCAGGTGGACGCCGGCAAATCGGTGGCCCTGCTCGTGATGCGCAACGGCACGCCGCAGTTCGTGGCGGTCAAGATCCCTGCAGCGGTGAGCTGACCTCCCCCTCCGATCCATGCTCGTTCAGGTGGATCGCCTCACCCCAGCCTGGGCGGCTCGGTCCTCGAGCCGCCCTTTTTTATTGCACCAGGCGGCGAGGGCGTCGATCACGGCGCGGTTCTCGGCTTCGGTGCCGACCGTGATGCGCAGGCCCTCGAGCGGGCCGATGGGCCGGACGATGATGCCGCGCTCGCGCAGGGCGTCGTCGGCGGCGCGCATGGCCCCCGGCAACCGTGCGAGGACGAAATTGCCCGCCGAAGGCAGGGTTTGGATGCCGAGCCGCTCGAGTCCGGCCGCCAGCCAGGGGCGCCAGTGGTCGTTGTGCCCGATCGAACGCCGGACGTGATCCGCGTCGGCGAGCGCGGCGATCGCGGCGGCTTCGCCCGGGATGGATACCGGGAACACCTCCCGCGCCCGCATCAGATAGTCGATGGTCTGCGGATCGGCGTACATCCAGCCCACGCGCAGCGCGGCCAGCGCGTACAGTTTGGAGAAGGTGCGCAGCACCACGATTCGGCCCGGGTGCTCGCGCACGAAATGCATGCCGTCGTCGTAAGCGGGCGCGCCGGCGTATTCGGCATAGGCGCAGTCCAGGACCAGCAGCACGTGCTCGGGCAGCCCGGCGACCAGTCGTGCCAGCGCCGTTCGGTCGATCCACGTCCCGGTCGGGTTGTTCGGGTTGGCCACGAACACCAGCCGGGTACGCTCGGTGACGCCCGCGAGCAGGGCATCGACGTCGGCCGTGTAGCCGGGCGCGGTCGCGGTGACGGGCGTCGCGCCGACTGCGCGCGACATGATCGGATACATCGGGAAGCTGAACTCGGGGAACAGCACCTCGTCGCCGGGGCCCGCGTAGGTGAGGCACAGGATCTCGATGAGGCTTTCCGATCCCGAGCCGCAGATGATCCAGCCGGGATCCAGATCGAATTGCGCCGCGAGCGCCGCGTTCAGCGCGCGCGTGCCCGGATCCGGATAGCGATGCATGCGCGCCAGCGCGTCGCGGGCCGCGGCCAGCGCCGCCGGGCTCGGTCCGAGAGCGGACTCGTTGGAGGCGAGCACGATGGGCTCGGCGAACCCCGGCAGGGCCTTCTCGCCGGCCACGTAGGCGGCGATCTCCAGAATACCGGGGCGGGGGTGCGGTCGGGCCATCATCGATCTCCGGTCAGTACGAGGGTGTCTTGCCAACGGTTGCCTTTGGAATCCGCGACCTCGGCGGTCAGCTTCGCGCCCGCGTCCGGGCGGACGAAGAAGCGGTAGCTCGGGTCTTCGCTCACCGAGATCCCGGTTTCCGCGCGCATGAGCAGCTCGCCGTCGAGGCGCACGTCGACCGTCTTGATGAAATGCGCCGGCCGCACGGCGTAGATGCGGTAGTCCATCTGCATGCCGGTGTAGTTGGGGTGGCGCACCTGCAACTGGGCCGCCAGCCAGGCGTCGTCGCCCGCCTTCGCGCGCAGCACCATCCGGCCCATCTGCGCCATGGCCTGCTCGTAGGCCGTGACCGGCGCCGCGGCGCAACCTCCCTGCGCCTTGACGAAGCTCACCGCCATGTGATGCTCGCCGGTGTTCAATACCGCGATCGCGCGCACGTTCGTGTAGCGATCGATGCGAATTCGAAAAGCCACGTCGGCGCGGCCGATCCGCGGTGTGAAGTGGAGCTTCGCGGCGAGCGGTTCGGGATTGCCGTCGACGAGCAGGTAAATCGTCTCGATGTAGCGTTGTGGCGTCTGCGCGATCCGGGCCTTGATGCGTACCGGTGTGACCGCCGCATCCTCGGCCCGGTACGGCGTGACGAGCGCGATGACGCTCTGGTCCTCGATGATGCGGATGCCCGGGAAATAGTGCTCCTTCAGCAGCGTCTGCCACACGTCCACGCCCGACTGCTGCGCGCGGGCCGCGGGCGCGCATACCAGCGCGAGCGCCAGCATGCCGGCCAGCAACGGGGATCGTTTCATCGCCAGCGTTCCGTGCACGGGTTCATGGCCCGCGGCAGTCTAGCATCGCCGCACGCCGGTGCGTGCCGCGCGGCGGCGCCAGCGCCGTCGCGCCCGGCCCGGGTCCGGCCCGGGTCCGGCCCGGCGACGGGCACGGGAAGATCGATACCGTGCGGCGAAGCGGCCATCCGGTCCCGGCCGTTGGTCAGGCCTCGGCCTGACGCCGACGAAACTCCCGGATCGCGGTGAACGTGCGCTCCAGGCCCGTCGAGACCACGCCGCGCTCGATGCTTACGTCCAGGAGTTGAAAGCGGCCGCGCTCGGCGGCCGCCGCGGCCAGCGCCTGCGCCAGCTCGCGACGGCAGCCGACCCGGTGACCGCGACCCCCCAGAACGTCGGCAATCGCCGCGAAATCGAGCCGCGGCAGATCATTGAAGCGTGACTCGGGCTGCAGCATACGCAGCATCTCCCAGCTGGCGTTGTTGAACACCACGACAATCGGATCCCAGCCGTAACGCGGGCAGTTGAGCAATTCCCAGCCGGTCATCTGAAACGCGCCGTCGCCGACGAGGATGAGCGGCCGGCGGCCCGTCGCCGCCTGTACGCCGAGGCCCGCCGGCACGCCGTAGCCCATGGTGGCGTAGTAGGCGCAGGCGGCCAGAGTGGTGTTCTCGATATCGAGGGTCGTGAACAGGCAGTCGCCGGTGTCGGCGGCGATCGGCATCGGTCCGTGGACGGCGAACAGGTCGTTCACCGCGCGGGCGATGTCGGTGGCGCTCACCGCGGCCTCGTCGGCGACCAGACCCCGCGGGTAAGCCTGCGGCGCGCGATTCGAACCGCGGCCGGCGCCGACGCGGGTGCTGAGCGCGGCGACCAGCGCGGCGAGCGGGATGTTCGGGTAGACGTGGAAGCCGAGCGCGACTTCGCCGTCGCAGGCGAGTATCGCCCGGCGCAGGTCGAATCGCTGCTCGGACAGGGCGAGGGCGAAATTGGTGTCGGTGAGGATCACACCGAGCGCGAGCAGGCAGTCCGATTCCTCCACCAGGCGGGTCACGGCGGGATCGCCGGCCACGCCGGTGTACGTGCCCTGCAAGGGCGCCTGCGCTTCGGCGAGCAGACCGCGGCCGAGAAAGGTGGTGACCACCGGGATGCCGAGCCTTGCGGCCAGCGCCGCGACCTGAGCCTCGAGGCGGAAGCGGCGCACCTCGACGTCGACCATCAGCACCGGCGCGCGTGCCGTGCGCAGGCGTTCCAGGATCTCTTTCACGCAGGCCTCGAGCGCGCCGGGATCGACGGCGCTCGTGTCACTGGCCGGCGCGACCGCGGCGCAATCGGCCAGGACGCGGTCGCGCGGGACTTCGATGTAGACCGGCCTTGATTCGCGCAGGCAGCGGTCGAGCACGCGCGCGATCTGCGCCGGCGCCCGCGCGGGATCCTCCAGCACCGCCTGGTCGCAGGTCACTTCGCGGAAGACCTCGAACTGCGAGCGCAGCGTCTTCGCCTGGTGATGCAGGCCGAGGCGCGGATGGCGCGGGCCGACGTCCGGGCCGCCGGAGACCACCACCACGGGCGATTTCTCCGCGTAGGCCGCGGCGATCGGGTTGACCATGTTCATGCCGCCGGCGCCGTAGGTGACGGCCGCTACGGACGGACCGGCATGGACCCGCGCCGCGGCGTCGGCGGCGAAGCCGACGGCCGGTTCGTGGCTCAGGGTGTACAGCGGCAGGATGCCGCTGTCTTCGATGACCTTGAACAATGGCAGGGCGAAGTCGCCCGGGATCCCGAAGATCTCGCGCACGCCACGCGCGCGCAGGGCCAGCAGCAGGGACTCACCGACATTCATGACAGCGCTCCGTAAGGGCTCCAGCGGGGGCCCAATCTAACCGACCGGCGCGGAAACGTGCTTGCTATTTGGTGCTTGTCTCCGGACTTTATTAAAATATTCTTTCAATCATGATGAAAAAAGGAAATAAAATTGCTGAATCTGATCCTGGATGACTACGACGTCGCCATCCTGGCCGAGCTGCAGCGCGACGGCCGGGTTGCCAACCGGGCGCTGGCCGAGCGGGTCGCGCTGTCGGCGGCACCGTGCTGGCGGCGGGTACGGGCGCTGGAGCGCGGCGGGGTGATCGGTGGCTACGCGGCGCTGCTCGAACCGGCCGCCATCGGGCTGGACATCCTCGCCTTCGCCCACGTCTCGCTCGACAACCATCACCCCGAATCGCGTGCGCCGTTCGACGCCATGGTCCACGCGGCGCCCGAGATCCTGGAGTGCTACATGACCAGCGGCGACTACGACTACATCCTCAAGATCGTCGCGCCCGACATGCCACGTTTCGAGCGCTTCCTGTCCGAGACCCTGCTGCGCGTACCGTCGGTACGCATGGTCAATACCCGTTTCGTGCTGCGCCGGGACAAACAGACCACCGAGCTGCCGCTCGATTACGTCGTGCGCCGGGCCGGTGCCGGCTGACGTGACGGTGGTTGGCAGACGTGCGAGCCGGTGCCAAGATGGGGCGTCGACACGCGAAGGACACCGCAATGAAAACGCTGCTGGTCATGCTCGTGCTCCTGGCCGCCACGCCAATGGCCGCCGCGGAGCCGCCCGGCTCCGGTGCCGGGCGGGTGGCGGGTCGCTACCTCATCGATGTGCGTACGGCCGGGGAATACGCGGGTGGCCACGTCGAGGGCGCCATTCTCATTCCCTACGACGAGATCGGCGCGCGCATCGCCGGCGTCGTTACCGACAAGAGTGCGCCCATCGCCCTGTACTGTCGCAGCGGCCGTCGTTCGGGTCTGGCGCTCGCGACCCTGAGTGCGCTCGGCTACACCCGGGTCGAAAATCTCGGCGGTGTCGACGACGCGCAGCAGCGGGTCGCGGTCCTGCGCGAGTGCGTGGCGCGGCGCGAATGTTGAAATCCACCTGGCTCGCCCTGGGCCTGCTGGCCGGCGCGAGTGTGCCCGCCCCGGGGCAGGAAACCACCGCACCGCAAGCGCTCGACGGCGCCGCGCTGTTCGGCCAGTACTGCATGCGTTGTCACGGACTCGGTGTCATCGCGCCGGCGATCGACGATCTCGCCAAACTGGACTACGAGGACGTCTACGGCCAGCTCTGGTACGGCTTCATGGCCAAGATCGCCACCGGCCTGGGGGATGCCGAGAAGCGGGCCCTCGCCGAGTACATCGCCGGAATCGAGCCGAACAAGGTGCCGCGCACCAGCGGCGCGCGGATGTGCGCCGGGCGGACAGCGCATGACCGCCCGGGCACGGAGGGCGGCTGGCCCGGCTGGGCGCCGGAACCGCGCAACACGCGCTATCTGCAGGGGGTGAGCGCCGATCCCGGCGCGATCCGCCTGCGCTGGGCTTTCGCATTTCCCGACTGGGCGCCGTTCACCAGCGGCGGCAATCAGATCACCGTCGACCGCGGCCGGGTCTACGTCGGCAGCCTGAACAAATTCGTCTACGCCCTCGATCCGGACACGGGCTGCGCCTACTGGACTTTCCGCGCGGACGGCCGCATCCGCTCGGCGGTGGCGATCGCCGGTGACGTGGCCATCGTCGCCGACACCAACGCCAACGTGTACGGGCTCGATGCCGATACCGGCCGGCTGCGCTGGCAGCGGCGCGTCGATCTGCAGCCCGACGCGCGCGTGACCGGCAATGTCACCGTGCATGCCGGCACCGTATACGTGCCGGTTTCCAGCCTCGAGGAGGCCAACGCCATCCGTGCCGATCTGCCGTGCTGCACCTTCCGCGGCAGCGTGGTCGCGCTCGACGCCGCCACCGGCGAGCGCAAGTGGCGGACTTCCATGATCGACGGGCCGCTGCTGTACCTCGGCAAATCCAGCAAGGGCATCGATCGTTTCGGCCCGTCCGGCGTGACCGTGTGGTCGGTGCCGACGGTGGACGAAAAGCGCGGCCTGCTGTACATCGCGACCGCCAATCAGATGACCGAACCGCGTGTGGACGAGTCCGATGCCGTGGTCGCGCTCGACATGACCACCGGCGCCAAGCGCTGGGTGCGCTCGCTGGCGCCGGCGCAGATGGGCGGCCAGGACATCTACCATCTCGGCTGTGAGACCTGGGTGGACGAGACCCGCAGCACCTGTCCGCCGGTGAACCCGAGCGGGCAGGGCGATCGGGATCTCGGCGCGCCGGTGATCCTGCAAACGCGTGCCGACGGCAGCGACGTGCTGCTCGCCGGGTCCAAGGACGGCATGGTGTACGCACTCGATCCGGACGCCAGCGGCGCGATCCTGTGGCAGCGCCGTCTCGGTCGCGGCGGTGAGCTCGGCGGCGTGGAGTACGGCATGGCCGCGGATCGGGAGCGCTTGTACGTTCCCATCGCCGACGTCGACGCGGATCTGGTCGCGAGCGGTTCGATGAACGCGGTCAATCTGGCGACCGGAGAGATCGACTGGCGCGTGGCGGGCAGCAACGACACCTGCGTCGGCAAACCGGTGCCGCCGTGCAACAACGCCTACCTGTCGGCGATCACCGTAATCGACAACCTGGTACTCGCCGGCAACAACGACGGTCACCTGCGCGCTTTCGACACCACCACGGGCAAGGTGCTCTGGAGCTACGACACCACGCAGCCGGTGACGCCGGTCAACGACGTCGCCGGCAACGGCGGCGCGGTCGCCTTCGGTGGCCCGGCGATCGCCGGCGGGCGGATGTACGTCGTGTCCGGCATGGGACACCAGGGTATTGCCATGCGCGGCAACGTGGTGCTGGCGTTCGATCTGCCGCCGCGCTGACGGCCCGCGGCCGGCGTCGCGGTGGCGGGGCGACGGACCCGCCCGACTGCGCCGGGGCGCGATGGCGAGCAAAGCTCAGACGCTACCCGACCACTCGCCGCTGCTGACCAGGCGCCGGGTCTCGTCCTTGATCGCGGACGCGACCACCCGCGCGGCGAACGACAGCGGTCGCTGGGTCGTGGAAACGAGCAACAGTGTTCGGGTGAGCGCGGGATCGATCAGTTTCCTCAGCACGAGCTGGCCGGCACGCAGCTCGCGGTACACCGGGGCCGAGGGCAGAATCGTATAACCGCTGCCGGAGGTCACCAGATCCTTGATGACGTTCAGGGCGTCGATCTGATGGCTGATCGTGAGGTTGATACCGCACTCGGAGGCCGCCGCATCGATCAGCAGGCGCAATCCGTGCGGGCGGCGCGGCAGGATCAAGGGTAAGCCCTCGATCCGTCTCAGCGAGATCCGATCGCGCGTGCCCGCCGGTGCACCGGGCGGACATACCAGGAACAGATCCTCCACCAGCAGTCGATCCGCTTCCAGGTTGCGGGTACGCGGCGCGTTGTAGATTACCGCGACGTCGAGACGGCCGTTGACCAGCCACTCGTAGACGTGACCGCTGAAACCCTCGACGACTTCCAGCGAAACCTTGGGATAGATTTTCGCGAAGCGTGCGAGCAGCGGCGAGACGAGCATCTGGCTCACGGTCGGTGGCACCCCGAGCGTCACGCTGCCCGTCGGCTCCCGTGTCATCGCAACGATGTCGCACTTGAGCTGATCGAGATGAGCCAGCAGTGGTTTACCGCGTTCGAGCAGTTCCTTGCCGACTTCCGTGACCGAAACGCCACGACCATTGCGATACAGCAGTCGTGACTGCAACTCGTCCTCCAGATCGCGCACGTGCCGGCTCAGAGCCGGCTGGGCGATTCCGAGCACGGAGGAGGCCTTGGAAAAGCTCCCGAGCTCCGCGACGTGCACGAAATACAAGAGCTTTTTGACGTCCATCCGGCTCCGGCGCGTGGCCGCGCATCGTCGTGCGCGAACGGTTCCCGAGTGCCCGCCCGGGATCGGGACGGGCTATGCATTCGCAGTATATCTGATAGCACGTTTATGCCGTTGGACGCCAGATTCGGTCTCCCTACCATAGCCCTGCGACGTACGGGTCGATCCGCCGGCCGGCCGGACGCGTGACTTTTCCCGGGACACCCGCTCATGGTCCATACGCAACAGTCGTTTGACAAGCACTCCTCGCGCGAGCGCTTCGGGCGCTACTTCGAGGAGTTCGTCGTCGGCCACCGTTACGAGCATCGCCCCGGCCGCACCATCACGGAGAGCGATAACACCTGGTTCACGCTGCTGACGATGAACACTCACCCGCTGCACTTCGATCAGGAGTACGCGAAAGCGACCGAGTTCGGGCGCTGTGTGGTCTGCAGTCCCTTCACGGTGGCCCTCCTGGTCGGCATGAGCGTCACGGATGTGAGTTACAAGGCGATTGCCAATCTGGGGTGGCGCGAGATCCGCCTCCCGGCGCCGGTATTCGTTGGGGACACGCTGTACGCGGAGTCGCAGGTGCTCGCCGTGCGCGAATCCGCTTCGCGACCCAATGCCGGCGTGGTAACCGTCAAAACGACCGGACGCAACCAGGACAAGATCGTGATCTGCGAGTTTGAACGCACGGTACTCGTCCCCAAGCGCGGCCATTCGGTGGAGGATGTTCTCGACTACTAGGCCGTCGTTGCAGAGCGTGACGCAAGGACGAACGAGCACCAGGCGCGGAACGGATCATGAACAGGGCGGACACGATTACAGGCATCTGCGCGCGCACGCGTTTGCAGCGCCGCGTCGCGCCAACGAGCCGGGGTGAGCGGGTGACAGGGCGTTGAAAGCGCTGGCTGGCAAGGTGGCGCTCGTTACCGGCGCCGGCGCCGGCATGGGCCGCGCACACGCATTACGACTGGCCGCGGACGGCGCGCGCCTGTTCGTGACGGATGTGGACGAACACGGCGCCGGCGCAACCGTGGACATGATCCGCGATGCCGGGGGTACGGCAACCGCTCTCGGTCACGACGTCAGCAGTGAAGCCGATTGGCTGGACGTACTGCGGTTCGTCGACGAGGCCTGCGGCTATCTCGACATCCTGGTCAACAATGCCGGCGTGGTGATCTACGAGTCCCTCGAGGCCGTTGCGGAGCAAGCCTGGGATCGCGTGTTTTCCATCAACGCCAACGGCGTGTTCCTCGGCTGCCGGCACGGCGTATCGCTGCTCAGGAAGGCCAAAGCCGGCGTCATCGTGAACATCGGCAGCAGTCTGTTTCATTACGCGATCCCGACCGTGGCGTCCTATGTCGCCTCCAAGGGCGCCATCGCGATGCTGACCAAGGCGGCCGCGTACGAATATGCGCCTTACGGCATCCGCGTCAATGCCGTGCACCCCGGCATCGTGGCAACGCCCATGACCGAGTCGCCGCTCGAGGATCCGGATTTCGTCGCGGCGGTGGTCCGGACCGTGCCCTTACGCCGGGTCGCCGAACCATCGGAGATCGCCTCGGTCGTCGCCTTTCTGGTCTCGGACCGCGCCAGCTTCGTCACCGGTGCGGATCTGGTCGTCGATGCGGGCGCCTTTGCGGGCCGGGGCCAGGGACACGGGTAATGGGCGATCTCGCGGGAAAGACCATCATCGTTACCGGCGCCGCCAGCGGCATCGGCGCGGCGACGGCGGCCGAAATCCTGGCCCGGGACGGCAACGTCGTGGCGACCGATATCGACTGGTCGCAGACGGGCGCATGCGGATCCGACCGTGCGGACGGCGCACGCCTGCTCAGGCTGCCGCACGATGTCAGTCGCGCCGCGGACTGGGTGGCGGTGATCGACGCTGCGCTGGAGAAATTCGCTCGCATCGACGGGCTCGTCAACAACGCCGGCCGCTACCTGGTCAAGCCGCTCGAGCACACCAGTCTCGCGGAGTGGCAAAGCCTGACGGACGTCAATGTCAAAGGCGTTTTCCTGGGCTGTCGTGCCGTTCACCCGGTCATGTCACGACAGGGCGGCGGTTCGATCGTCAACGTCGTGTCGGCGGCGGGTCTGCAGTACTTCCCGGGCATGGCAGCCTATTCGGCCAGCAAGAGCGCCGTCGCCGCTTTCAACCGTGCCGCGATGATCGATTTCGCCAAGGACAACATCCGTGTCAACGGCGTGCTGCCGGGTACGGTGAGAACCGGCATGACCCGGGAGCTGCTGGACTCCCCGGAGTTCGTGGAGCAAGTCATCGGCAAGCACGTGCTGCGCCGCGCCGCCGAACCCGAAGAGATCGCGGCGGCCGTCGTATTCCTGCTCACGGACGACGCCTGCTACGTGAACGGCATCAACCTGCCGGTCGATGGCGGCTTGACGCTGTCGTGAGGCGACGATGCAAAAAGGTCGGCCGGACCGGTGCGGCGCTAGCGTCTGCGCCGGTTGTCGAGGCTGAATTCACCCGCGCCGAAGCGCACGAGGCACAGCAGCCCGCCGGCCATGGATATGTTCTTCATCAGGTGGTTGAAGTCGTTGGGATCGCCGATTTGATTGTGATAGATCGACCCGGCCAACAGCGTGAACGCGGCGAGCGCAAGAGCCGCCACCCGCGTTTGCCAGCCGATTATCACGCACGCGCCGGCGCCGATCAGAAGCGCGATTGTCGGCGCCAGCAGCAGACCCGGGATCCCTTTCGTCGCGAGGATGCCGAGCGCCCATTGATAGTTCTGAAGGAAGTGAAAGCCCGTCAGTACGAACATCAGCGCCAGCATGATCCGGCCCGCCAGTACGAGGTAAGGATTGATCTTGTCCATGGTGCTGTTCCTGCTTGTCGTCGTGAAGTGTCATCCGAGGGCGCGCGTCCGCGATCGGAAATGCCATGCGCGGACCGGACGCCGGTGGGCGATCGCTCCCGCATGGAAATCGTCGTCGTGATTACGTTCAACGGGTGCCAGGATCACTTCAGCACTCGCGCCGGATTTGTGCAAGCGCTTCGTGACCGGTGCCGTGCCCGGCACGCCGGTGCGCGCAGGGTGTCGCAGGTTCGCTCTGCACCGCGCGGCGCCGCGGCCAGCTGTGATTGTTCGAGCCACGCAAATTCAATGGGATACGCAATGACCGGGTGCCGGTCGCCAGCCGTGCCGGGCGGGCAGGAAAGTGCCCGCGACACGGTCTTTACAGTACTTCGGTTGAAAAGTAACATAAACCTTCGGTAGCAAAGTATTAGTTAAGAGCGGGGCGGTCCCTATAACTAATGGCCGGCGGTGCGCGTGCGATACCCTTCGCCGTTTTGTGAAGGGATCGGGCGCAGAACAACGGCCGTGAGAGGAATGCTGATGAAAGCGTATGCGACTATTCCCTCGATGGCCGGAGCGTTGCTGCTCACGGTGTCCCTGACGCCCGCGGCTGCGCAAGCGGCATCGGACAGCGGTTCCGGGCAACAGGGGTCACAGACCGTTCTGGAGCTGATCGTGGTGACGGCCCAGAAGAAGGATCAGTCCATCCAGGAGGTGCCGGCCGCCGTGACCGCCGTGACCGGCGACACCATGCGTGAGGTGGGCATCACCCGGCTCGCGGACGTGCAAAACCTCGTTCCGTCCATCCGCCTGCAGACGGAATCGGCATCGACCGAGGTGTACATTCGTGGCGTGGGATCGACACTCGATCTGCCCATGATCGAGTCGCCGAACGCCTACAACATCAACGGGATTTTCATCCCGCGGGAACTGACCAGCGCCAGCATGTTCGACGTCGAGCGCGTCGAGGTGCTGCCCGGCCCGCAGGGAACTCTCTACGGCCGCGGTGCGCTCGGCGGTTCCATCAACATGATTACCACCCGGCCGGGGGATACGCTCGAAAGCAAACTCCTGCTCGAGGGTGGCAACTACGATATGGTGCGGGCGACCGTGACGCAGAATCTGCCGGTCAGCGAGCAGTTCAAGATGCGCGTCTCGCTGAACGCCCACTATCACGAGGGGTACCTGGAAAGCGGCGCGAATTCGGCCGAGGACTATGCCGGGCTGGTCTCGTTCGACTGGACGCCGCGCGAAGATCTGTCCGTCTACGTCTGGACTCACATCGAGCACAAGGGCGGCTATGCCGACAATCTCGTGAGCAAGGGCTCCGCCACCGATCCGAAGAGCCAGGCTTTCCCGCATCCGGGCGATCCGTGGAACGACCGGCTAGACGGGCCGCTGGCGGTCTTCGCGACGCAGGGGCCGGTCGACAAGCAGGACCGGGAATGGGATGCCCGGATCGTCGGCGGGGAGATCAATTGGGACATCAACGACAGTCTGACGCTCACCTATATTCCGTCCTACATGCATTTCGAGTGGGACCAGGGCTACTGGATCACGCACAAGCTGGGTGATTTCGGCGAGGATCTCAATCAGACCACGCACGAACTGCGTTTGAGTCACGACGACGGTGGCCGTCTCAAATGGCTTGCCGGGTTTTACGGTTATCGTTTTCAGTCGCAAGGCAAGTTCTTCATCAAGTTCGGCCCGGGCGAGTTCGGGTTTCCGGGACCCGCCTTCTGGCTCAATGCCAACGACATCCAGGATCACGTGCTCAAGGGCATCGCCTTCTTCGGCCAGGCCACGTACAGCCTGCGGGACGATTTGCGCATCGTCGCCGGCGGCCGGGTGTCGATCGACAAACGCGAAGCGCATGGATTCATGCAGGGTCTGGTCGCGGGCGCCGATCATCCCTCGTCGCAGCACATCGGGCTTTTTTCCGGCGTCCCCAACCCGATCTGGGAGGGCGACGAACAGTGGGACAACGTCGATTGGAAATTCGGCGTCGAATATGACGCGGCCGAAAGCACGATGCTGTATGCAACGGTGCAGACCGGCTACCAGCCCGGCACCTTCGACTCCATCCCGGGTGTGGTTGCGAACAAGTCCAAGCTCCTCGCCTTCTCCGGCGGCTTCAAGAGCAGCCTCCTCGACGGTCGCCTGATCGTCAACGACGAGGTGTTCTATTACGATTATTCAGACCTGCTCACCTCGGCCTGGAACGCGGCGGCCGGCGCCAACGTGCTGACCAATACCGATTCCACCATCTACGGCAACCAGCTGGACCTGAGCTATCTGCCCTGGGAAAACACGCAGCTGCGTTTTTCGCTCGGATATCTGCACGGGCGCTACGATGATTTCGTTACGGGCACGGGCGACTTTACCGACAATCAGATGCAGAACGCCCCGGACTGGACCGTGAACCTGGGGCTCACCCAGGACTGGGATCTCCCTTCCGGCGGTTTCGTGCGCGCCCGCGTCGACTCGCGGTTCGAGAGCAGCTACTGGGGGGATTTCTCGCATTCCTCGGGTCTGTATCAGGATGCCTATACCAAGACCGACGCTTCGCTGACTTACCATGCGCCGAACGAGTCCTGGAGCTTCGGTCTGTGGGCGCGCAATCTCGAGGACACGGACGTGCAGTCGGCGGCCGCGCCCGGAAGCCCGTTCTTCGATCCGGCCCCGGGCGCGCTGTTCCTGGAACCGCCGCGCACTTTCGGTGTGCGCCTGGCCATCCGGTATTCGCCCTGACGGCTGCAGTGCGCGAACCGGGCGGCCACCTCCGGTGGCTGCCCGGTCGTGACAGCCATCCGGCGTGTATCCTGCGCCGACGCCCGCCTGCGCGCGGCGGCGCCTGTGGAGAGATGAATTGAGCACGAGCAGTTATACCCGGCAATGGGTGCAGGGCATTCCCCGCTACGACAAGCCGCCGCTGCTGGAAAGCCGGCCGCCGCGATGTCCGCCGTACTTCGAGGTCCGCGACGTCGATCAGCTGCTGCCGTACCTGGATGCGGTTGCCAGACGGCCGTACAACCATGGATTGCACGCCTGCTGGGATCTGCAAAAGGGCGAAAGAGTGCTGCTGCGCGTCGACAACTGGACCGATCCGCTGGTGGTCGAGGCCTGCAGGAAAATCCTCGAGAAATACGGCTGCAAGTACGAAGTCCTGGAGGCCGACAAGGGTCCGATCAGGCAATGGGTCGGCGCCGACGAGGTCGAATATTATCTCGAGCGCACCCAGGAGCTGGCACGGTGGATGGACGACTGGGACGTCATCTCCAGGGAGGGCAAGTACGACAAACTGCTCTGGGGCTACGGTGGTCCCGTGCTCGTGGATACCCACGTCAAGATCCAGCGCATGCCTTTCATCACCCCGGAGATCCTCGCTTCGCCGGCGCATACGATGCCTTTCGAGCTGCTCGATGCGATTGACAAGTGGACATGGCAGCGGGTCAGGCACGCCAGACGGATCCGCATCGTCGATCCGGAAGGAACCGATCTCGAGTATACGAATCACGCCGGGTACTACGATTCGAAGCGCGAGTATTACAACCCGGACCTCGTCGGCCGCACGTGGGCCGGCAACGAGAAGTTCGGGCGTACGTATCTTCCCGGCCACGTCATGGGAAGGCCGTGGATCTTCCTGCCCGGTAAGGAAGACGGGAACGGGATCATCGCCGGTACCGCGAATCACATCGCGCCCGTCGAGTGGACGCAGCTGGTGGTCGAAAACAGTCGTATCACCCGGATCAACGAGGGTGGGGAGTTCGGCGCCAAGCTGCGCAACCTGATGGCGGAGACCGATGACGTTCAATACCCCGGCTTGCCCGGCAAGGGGCTGATGTACTGGTGGGAAGCCTCGATTGGCACCAACCCCCACATTCACAGGCCGCGCAAGGATTTTCCGTCCGGATACGTCAATTGTCTCTACGAACGGGTCCGCTCCGGCGTCATTCACATGGGGTTCGGTACCATCGTCTCATCCATGGACGAGCGGATTGCCGCAAGAGAGGGCAAGAAAGTAGGGCATTGGCACCTGCATCTGTATTTCCCGACCGTGACGGCGGAAATGCCGGGCGACAACGAGACGATCATCGACAAGGGCAGATTGTGCGCGCTCGATGATCCGCAGATCAGGAAGCTGGCCGCGAAGTATCCGCACGGTGAATTGTGGTTGCAGGAGAGCTGGATCCCGGCCGTTCCCGGTCTGAACGTCAACGGCGATTACTGGAAACACTATGCGCGGGATCCGCTCGGCTGGGTCCAGGCGGAGCTGAACATCTGCCGTAACTGGCACCACTTGTTCATGCCGATGGTGGGAGGCGATCCGAAATTCTGTCACGAACATTCGGATTTCTGGATGCCGGGTTCATCGTCGTGCTGTAGCGCCGGCGGATAATCCCGCTCGTCTTTCGTAAGGAGCGCGCGACGCAGCTCGCGCCCCCCCTCATCTTGCGTCCGCGGATCCACCCGCCGGCGCAATGTCGCGCGCCCTGCCGGCGGCTGCGGCCGCAACGCCTTCCCCGAAAATATTTGCCACATACGGCTTTTCCCCGTGCACGAATCCCGTTGTCATTTCAAGGCCCGGTAATTTATACTTCGGCACCGAAGGGATATTCAAAAGTGCGCCGGTAGTGCGGCTGGTGAGATGCCGCTTTCGCAATCGGAGGAATGCAAATGCTCAGAGGGCTCGAGGTAGCTGACATCATGGAGGGCGTTCACAATTGCGTGGTGAACTGCGCCGGTGTGAAGCGAGGGGAAAACGTCCTCATCGTCACCGACACGGTGAGTGAGGAGCGGATAGTCCAGGCGCTCGCCATGATGTGCAAGACGCAGGGCGCGGATGTCGTCACGATCGTCATGAAACCGCGGGACTGGCCGATGCAGGAACCGCCGGATATCGTTTTCAAGGCGATGTGTCAGGCGGATGTCATCTTCACGCCTATCTACTACTCAATCAGTCATACGCGCGCCTCAATCATCGCCAGACTGGAATACGGGGCCCGTTACGTGAATCTGCCGACGCTGAGCATGGATTCGCTGAAATCGCAGGCGGCCAGGTTCCCCGCCCCCATCATTTCGAAGATCTACGAAAAGGTGGATGAGATATGGGGTCGGGCGAAGAAGATCCACATAACGGCCGAAAACGGAACCGACGTGTCCGGGAAGATCGTCTCGAAATTCTATACCGGAGGCATGCCGCACTTTCCGATGCAGGAAGGGGAATTCCTGGCGTTCGGTGGCGCCATGGGGATCTACGGCATGTGGCCGGGCGGCGCCGAAGGTGATGCCAACGGCGTGATGTATTTCGATGCCGCGCACATGTTCGTGGGCAAACTGGAAGTGCCCTTGAAGTATGTCATCAAGAACGGACGTGTCGTGGAAGTGGACGGCGGCAAGGAAGCCGCTCATTTCCGCAATATTGTCGAAAATGTTCCCAATGGCGATCACCTCGCCGAGTGGATGATCGGTCTCAACCCCAAGGCACGCATCATCCTCGATGAGGACGTCACGCACGTGGAGGCACACCGCCACGCCGGTGCGTTACACACGGCCATCGGCAACAGCAAGGTCCTGGGAGGAAAAGTCTACGCCAACGTCCACCTCGACAACTTCATCATCGAGCCGACGATTACGCTGGACAATACCAAGCTCGTGGACAAAGGCAAACTTCTCGTCCTGGACGACCCGGAAGTTCAGGATATGGCCAAACAGTACGCGGTATCCTGGTGACATTCGACGGGAGGCATTGATGCAAATGGCAAGCAAGGAAAATTCCGGCCAGGCTTTTGCGCTGGCCCGTGAAATATTCGTTCAGGGCCTGGCGGGTGATCCGGACAACGCGGCTTTCATTGCCCGGCACAACCGATCGATACAGTTCGACATCGAAGGCGAGGCGCCCTTCATTCTGGATGTCAGGAACGGGCAGGTGGATCTCAAGCAGGGAAAGCTCGCGGAACCGGACCTCGCCGTCGCGGCGAGCGGGGACGTGTTCCGGCAGGTCTTGCGCGGGTTGATATCCCCCGGTGAAGCCTGGATGGACGACAAATGGTGGGTGGGCGGTGCCTTCTCGGATTACGTCGGCACGTCGTGGATGATGCGATTGATCAAGACCGGGATTCGCTCCCGCATGAACCAGATCTGGTAGCGGCACCAGAACTTCGGCCCGGCGGCAGGCTCAGGCCGCCGGGCTGTTGCTGCGAACAGCGGCGCTCGAAGGCAAGCGCGCGTCGTAGTACGCTCAAGCCCGATACCGGTCCGGTCGCAGCGATCGGGGCGGTCGGTGGCATCGGCGCCGGCCGTGCGGGCGCCTGATGCGGACCACGGGGCGGGCACGACGCGAGCTGTCCTCGAAGTACCAGGGCCAGGCGGCCCCGGCGCCGGCGCCCGGAAATTCAAGCCGTCACTGCGTTACCTGTCGAGGAGAAGTTCAAATGAGCCGAGATGAACAGACCCCCCAGCCGACACCGGTATTTGATCCGGTCAAGCTCGAAACGGTCCAGGTGTCGACCGACTATCCCATGGAAGCGGCCGAGCACGACAAGCTGCTCAATCACAACTGCTACTGCGAGATGGCCCACGTGAACAAGCACGGCTATCCGATAGTGACGCCAATGTTTTACGTGATCAGAGACGGCTACGTGCATATGAGCAGCATCCAGAAGTACCGCAGGAAGGTACACGACCTGGAAGCCAATCCGAAGGTATCGGTGTGCATACACAACGATGGTTCGAATGCGTGGCGTCAGAAAGCGATCCTGATCATCGGTCATGCCGAAGTGAGCTACGACGAGCAACTGAGAAAGGAAATTCACTGGGAGATGATTGACAAGTACTGGTGGGAGCTCAAGGACGAGAAAATGCGACAAAATGCCTTTGTGGGTATACATACGCCCAACCGCGTCATCATCCGGGTGATTCCGGAAAAGACCATGTCCTGGGACTTCGGCAAGATGGTCAATGCCTACGAAAAAGGCGTCTGGTTCGGTGAAGCCTATAAAATGGTCAAAGACCTTTGAGCAGGACGCGCCGGAGGGCTGCGCGGACGCGCTGAAGCGCGCGAGCCGCGGAGCGCGCACGTGCACCCCGCGTCGCGCAGGCCCTGTCCCTCGGTCCGCGATGTGAGCCGCGGCGCCCGGCAGCAGGCCGAGGCGTGCACGAGGCGGAACGGTAGGTTCGCGAGTCGTCGTTGCCGGACATCTGCGCGAACGGTGCGAGCGCCACCGTGCGCGGGAAGCACGTCGGTCGTCATCAAGCGCCGTCGGGATCCGTGTCCCGGCGCCGGCTGCGGCTGAATGCCGCAAGCAATACATATCCCGAACCAATTCCATATCGATCCGGTATAACTGATAGGCCCGCGCAACGATGGGGCTCGGACGCCCGCGAACATACAATTGCGGGCGTCGTGAATGGTGTGGGCGCACCTGGCGGAGTGAAATGCGAGTGGATGGCAGCGGCAAAACCGGAACCGGCGCGGGTATCGTCGTCTCGGACGCGGAGCTCGATCTGATCCGCGACAGCGTCCGCGCCCTGTGCGCGGGTTTCCCCGGCGAGTACTGGCGCCGGCACGACCGCGAACGCTCATACCCCGCGGAGTTCGTGGCCGCGCTCACCGCTGCCGGTTACCTGGCGTCCCTGGTGCCGGAGGAATATGGCGGCAGCGGGCTCGGCCTGCGGGTTGCGGCCACGATCCTGGAGGAAATCCACCGCAGCGGCTGTAACGGAGCTGCGTGCCACGCGCAGATGTACATCATGGGCACGATACTCCGGCACGGCACGGAGCTGCAGAAAAAGTGCTGGCTGCCGGCGATCGCTGCCGGCGAGTTGCGACTGCAGGCCTTCGGAGTGACCGAGCCGGGCAGCGGATCGGATACCCTGAGTATCCGGACGACCGCGACCCGGCGCGGCGACTCCTATTTCATCAGTGGTCAGAAGATCTGGACGTCGCGCGCCGAATATTCCGATCTGATGCTGCTGCTCGCGCGCACGACGCCCCGGGAATCGGCACGAAAGCGCACGGATGGCTTATCGGTGTTCCTGGTCGACATGCGTGACGCCGACGCCAGCAAGCTGTCGATCCGGCCGATTCGCACGATGCTGAATCACTCGACCACCGAGGTATTTTTGGACGGGCTGGAAGTCCCCGCGGCGAACCTGATCGGTGACGAAGGATCGGGGTTTCGCTACATCCTGGACGGCATGAACGCGGAGCGTATCCTGATAGCGGCCGAGTGCGTCGGCGACGCGCGATGGTTCATCGGCAAGGCCAGTGACTATGCCAGGGAGCGGACCGTCTTCGGCCGGCCCATCGGGCAGAATCAGGGCATTCAATTCCCGATTGCGCGCGCCTATGTCGATGCCGAGGCCGCCGCACTGATGGTGCGAAGGGCGGCGGACAAGTTCGACCAGGGAAAAACCTGCGGAGAAGACGCCAACATCGCGAAACTGCTGGCTTCAGAAGCATCCTGGCAAGCCGCTGATATGTGCATGCAGACCTTCGGCGGATTCGCCTTCGCCGAGGACTACGATATCGAACGCAAATTTCGCGAAACACGCCTGTATCGTGTGGCGCCGGTGTCGAGCAATCTCATACTCTGCTACGTGGCCGAACACGTGCTGGGACTGCCGAGATCCTATTGATGAGCGCGGCCCTCGACGGCATCACGGTGATTGCGCTGGAACAGGCGGTAGCGGCGCCTTATGCGTCCTCCCGCCTCGCCGACGCCGGAGCGCGCGTCATCAAGGTGGAAGCCCCGCGAGGTGATTTCGCGCGCCAGTACGACTCGATCGTACATGGCCAGAGCGCCTATTTCGTCTGGTTGAACCGGGGCAAGGAATCCATCGATCTGAACCTGAAGACCGCCGCCGACGCGGCGCTGCTGCACCGAATGATCGCGCGGGCCGACGTCTTTATACAGAACCTGCGGCCAGGCGTCACCGACGGTCTCGGTTTCGCATCCCGGTCGCTTCGCGACAGCAATCCCAGGCTGATTACCTGCGATATCTCCGGCTACGGCGCGGACGGACCCTACAGCGGACGCAAAGCCTATGATCTGCTGATGCAGGCGGAAACCGGCCTTGCCGCCGTCACCGGCGATCAGGACAGCATCGGGCGGGTCGGTATCTCCGTCTGTGACGTCGCCGCCGGAATGACGGCGTTCGCCGCCATCCTGGAGAAACTGTATGCGCGCGAGCGTACGGGCGACGGTGCGGCGATCGACGTGTCCTTGTTCGACTGCATCGCCGACTGGATGACGGTGCCGTTTCTCTATCAGGAACACACGGGTGCCGCGCCCCCGAGGGTGGGTCTGCAGCACCCGTCGATCGCTCCGTACGGCATGTTTCAATGCAATGGCTCGGAGCAGATCGTCATCGCGGTACAAAACGAAGCGGAGTGGCGACGGTTCTGCGAACAGGTGCTGCAACAACCGCAGCTCGGCGCCGATCCGCTGTTCAGCTCCAATGAGAAAAGAGTTCGCGAGCGAGCGCGACTCGACAGCGTCATCAACGCGGTTTTCAACACCTTGAGCCGGCGCGAGTTGCTGGAGCGCCTGGACGCCGGCGGTATCGCCTACGGATTCCTGAATTCCGTGGCGGATCTGTGCAGGCACCCGCAGCTGCGGCGCGTGTCACAGCGCATCCCCGGCGGCACCGTGCAGGTCATTGCGCCGCCCGCCCGGTGCGCCGACGGGTCCTGTGTGCTGGGACCCGTACCCTCGCTCGGGGAGCACGCGTGCAGCTTGCGCGAGGAATTTGCCCGATGATCGGGCCGCGCCGGAGCCTAAACGCGACATACCGACCGCACGATCTTCGGGAGAGCAAGCGTGAGTAACCGACCGTACTGGAACATGGAGGCGGAGACCCGGCCTTTGGCGGAGATCCGGGAAATCCAATGGCAGAAGCTGCAGGCGCAGATGCACTACATCTACGCGCGTTCGCCGCACTTCTACCGGCCCAAATTCGACGCCGCCGGAGCACATCCGAAAGATATCGGCAGCTTCGAGGATTTTCGCAAGCTGCCGATCATGCGCTCCAAGGAGCAGGACCGGGAAGCGCAGGAGGATTCGACGCGACGTTACGGCCACCCCTACGGGACGTATCTTTGCGCACCGCTCGAGGACGTGACCCATATCTACTGCACGTCCGGAACGACGGGTGAGCCGAGCTTCTACACCTATACGGAACCCGACCTGAAGATCAACGATGAATGCTGGGCGCGCACGTACTGGCGCGCAGGCATCCGGCCGGGCGACACGGTACTGCACGGATTCGGTTTGAGCATGTGGTCGGCAGGGGTACCCATCGTGCGCGCGCTGGCGGCGATGGGGGCACGGCCCATCGCCGCCGGTGCGGAGGGCGGTATCGAGCGGATGCTGATGTTCGCGCGCCTGACCCGGCCCACGGCCATCGTCGGCACACCGGCACTCGTGCAGTACATCATCGAGAAGTGCCCGGCGATCCTGGGGCATTCCGCCGCCGAGCTCGGGATCAAGACGATCGTCGTGGCCGGCGCGCCGGGCGCCGGGCTGCCGGACGTGCGCAAGCACATCACCGAGGGTTTCGGCGGTGCGAAGCTGTTCGATTCGTCACAAGGTGCATGGGGTCTGGGAAACGTGTCCTGTGACTGCGACGAGTACCAGGGACTGCACGTCGTGTCACCCGAGCACTGCATCTGGACGGATCTGGTGGACCCCGTGACCAAGGCGCCCTTGCCGCTGGAGCACGGTGCGGTCGGTGAGGGTGTCATCACGGCGATGGATCATCAGGCCGGACCGGCGTTTCGCTATGCCTTCGGGGACGTGATCGAGCTTGCAACCGACGCGTGCCGCTGCGGCGCGCCGGGATGGCGCTTCAGGATCCTGGGGCGCGTCGATGACGTGCTCAACGTCAAGGGGATCAAGGTCTATCCGGCGGCCATCAAGAACGTCGTGAGCGCGTTTTCACCGCGCACGACCGGAGAACTGCGTATCGTCCTCGATCAGCCACCACCACTGGTGAATCCGCCGTTGAAAATGAAGGTGGAGCACGGTGCGGGCCTGACGGACGGCGATATCGTGGCCTTGCGCGGTGAGATTGCCGAAAAGCTGAAGGGGCGCCTGCGCATCAGCGCCGTCCTGGAGATGGTCGCGCCGGGTTCCCTGGAGCGATCAACGCTCAAAGGCAAGTTGATCGAGAAAACCTACGAATAGTCGCGGACCACTGCGGAGCTGCCATATGCGCGCCATTGACGTTCATGCCCATCCGAGCACCCAGCCGATGGAGGAAACGCTGCGTCCGTTTCGTGAGGCTATGCTGAAGTACTACCGGGTCACCACGCCGGTGCGGACCGAGGAGGAGATGGCCGAGGATTTCAGGGCCCTGGACATCAAGACCATATTGGTGGCAATCGACGCGGAGACCGCGACCGGCGCACCGGCGTGTACGAACGACTATGTTGCGTCGCTGGTGCGACGGTTTCCGGACACCTTCATCGGTGCTTTCGGATCCGTCGATCCATGGAAAGGCAAGATGGCGGTTGCGGAAGCCGAGCGTTGTATCAATGATCTGGGTCTGATGGGACTCAAGTTTGCACCGAGCATGCAGGCTTTTTATCCGAATGACCGGCGCTTTTACCCCCTATGGGAAACCATCAGTGGCCTGGGCGTGCCGATACAACTGCATACGGGCACCACCGGCCTCGGGGCCGGCATGCCCGGCGGCGCCGGGATCCGGCTCGATTACTGCAGGCCGATCCCGTATATAGACGACCTCGCGGCGGACTTTCCGCAACTCACGATCATCGCCTGCCATCCGAGCTGGCCGTTTCAGGACGAAATGCTGGCGGTCCTGCTGCACAAGGGCAATGTGTACAACGAATTGTCGGGCTGGATGCCCAAGTACTTTCCGGAGTCGCTGGCACGGGAGATCAACGGACGGTTGCAGGACAAATTCATGTTCGGCTCGGATTACCCGGCGCTCTCTCCGGATCGATGGCTGCGCGAATTCGAGCAGCGATACAAACCGGAAGTGGTGGAAAAGGTGTTTCGGGACAATGCGATCCGCATTCTCGACCTGCATATCGAATGAGCGCGGGCGCCGCGCCGGCAGCGCATGTGCCGGGTGCGCCCGGGGCCGTGATTCGGTATCCAGCGCTCGGCCGTGGTGGCACTTCGCCTGCTGATGGCACTGGAGGTGATCCGTGAAAAAGATATTTACGCCCATTCAGATCGGGCCCATGACCCTGAAGAACCGAATCGTCGCGGCACCGAGTGTGACATACAACGCCTCGCCGACCGGCGAGGTCACCGATCGGCAGATCGAGATGTACCGCGATCGCGCCATGGGTGGTTTCGGGCTGATTCAGGTCGAGGCCGCCACGATCCGGGACGACGGCAAGGCATTCCCGTGCTTTCTCGCGGCTGATCACCCGAAGTACCTTCCCGGCCTGAGCAAGCTGGTCGAGGTCTGTCACCTGTATGGCGCGAAGGTCGGACTGCAGCTCATTCATACCGGACGCAATGCCCAGAAGGAATTCATAGATACCGATCCGGTCGCGCCGTCGGACAAGCTGATCTGGCGCGACAAACCGCGTGTGCTCACGACCGCCGAATGCGAGGAGCTGATCGCGCTGTATGCGAACGCGGGACGACTGGCCGCTTCCATCGGTTTTGACGCGGTGTGCTTTCACGGTTCCCTGGGGCATCTGCCGGCGCAGTTCCTGTCGCCGTTGACCAACGATCGCACTGACAAGTATGGCGAACGTACGCGTTTCGTCGTGGAGATGATCCAGGCGACCCGCGCGGCGGTCGGCAGCGGTGTCGCACTGATCTACCGCGGCGCGGTGGACGAGGGCGAACCGGGTGGGCTGACGATAGACGACTGGGTCGGGATCGTTCCGGTCCTGGAGGACGCGGGCATCGACTGCATCGACGTGTACCCGGGAATGTTCGAGTCCTCGGTGTTTGCAACGCTGCCACTGTATATGCCGGAAGGCCATTACGTACCGTACGCGGAACGGATCAAGGCGGTCGCCAGGGTTCCGGTGATGGTCGTCGGCAAGCTCATGCATCAACCGCTGGCGGAAACAGTCGTCGAAAAGGGGCAGGCGGATCTGGTCTCCTATACGCGTCCCATGTTCGCCGACCCGCATTTCCCGAAAAAGATGATGGATGGTCGTTACGAAGACATCCGCATGTGCATCTGTTGCGACCACTGCGTGGGAGACGGATTCCAGGGACGGATGGCCGAGTGCAGCATCAACGCCTCGTTCCAGAGAGAAAAGGAGTTCCGGATCTCACGGCCGGCGCCGGTACTCAAGAAAGTACTGGTGGCCGGCGGCGGCGTCGGTGGCATGGAGGCCGCGCGGGTCGCCGCGGAAAGAGGGCACAAGGTGATCCTGTACGAGAAGACGCACAAGCTGGGCGGTCTGTTGCTCGCGGCGGCCAGCATGCCGCACCTGTACATGCGCGAGTTGCGATACATCTCCAAGTGGCAGGCGACGCAGCTGGAGAAACTCGGCGTCGAAATACGCCTTGGGCAGGCGGTGACGGCGGATATCGTCGCTCAGGAGGAGCCCGACGCCATTTTCGTGGCGATTGGCGCGGTGGAGCCGCGGCCGTGCGTTCCCGGCGTCGATCGCGAGGCTGGGCCGAACGTGCTGACCCTGATCGACGACTATCTGCTGCAGGACGCGAGAACAAAGGGCAAAGTAGTCGGGGCACGCGTCGTGGTGGTCGGCAGCCATCATGGTGTGGAGCTCGCGGTATCACTTGCGCATGGTAAGGAGGTCATCGTGCTCGAAGAGGCGCCGCGGATAGGGTTTGCGCCCTACATTTCCCTGACGGTGACCCGTATGCTCGCGCTGAGCGAGCGATTTACCGAGCTGAAGAATCTCGAGCTGCGATCGGGGGTAAAGCTCGACGCCATCGTGGACGGCGGGGTGCAAATCACGAACGAAAAGGGCGCCACCGAGATCGTTGCAGCGGACACGGTCATATTCGCCCAGGAACGGGTTGCGAGCCGGTCCCTGTCCAGATCCATCCGGGAACGCTTCAGTACCAACGAGAACATGCAGGGCAGCGGGGAGTGGGGGCATTACGTCGGTTTGCATCTGCGGGTGAACGACAAGGTCTGCGAATTGTATGAGCTGGGCGATTGTGTGCAGCCCAAGACGTGCAAAGAAGCCATCCACGGCGGCGCGAATTTCGCGCGGCTGATTTGACGAAGTCGACGACCGGGGCGAGGCAGCGAGACCATGGACCCGGTTCGCAGGATTTTTGACAGTGAGGTGTCCGAATCGGGTCCGGGTGTCTACCGTGCGGTCGCGCGGATGGTGGACCCGTTCCATGAGATAGAGCTGACCCTGATCGTGCGGCTTTCTGACTTGCACATCCTGGACGCAGATGCGGGTATGCCGCGCGTGCCTTACCCGGCACGCTGTCCGGACAGCCTGCGGCGTGTCGCCGATCTGAAAGGTATCGGCATCGGTCCTGGATTCAACCGCAAAGTCCGTGAAATCATCGGCGACGATTGCGGCTGCCCTTATCTGGTGGATCTCGCGGCGCAAGCCGGCAAATTGATCATCGTCGCCGCCGAGTCGCAGCGTGCCCGCGAGGCGGTGCTCGTCCACCACGATCGGGCGGCGTTCACGGCCATTCGCCGGCGCATGGGAAGTTGCGCCGGGCATCGCGGCTTGCCCGACGAGGTCCTGCCCGCCTGGCTCGAGCGCGAGCAATTGGACCGCGGGAGTGCGGGAGCGGGCGAGCGATACGGCGGCGGGCCGCTGCACGAGGCAACAGCGGAGGACACAATGAGATCGCAAGCGAGTTTGGTTTCGACCGATCAAGCGTCGGTTCGCGAATGGCTCACGCGTCTGTTTGCCGTCGTCGACTCGAGGGACGCCGCGCGGTTCGCGGAGTATTTCGTGGCCGATGGGCGGTTCGTGTACGGCAGTGGTGCGCCGGTGAGCGGCAAGCAGGCGATCGGCGGCCACGTTGCGGGGTTTTTCGATTCGCTCGAAAGCATAAGACACACCATCCTGGGCGCGACGGCGACGTCGAACCAGGTGATGGGTGAAGTCGAGGTGACGTACGTCTTCCGCAACGGCATTCAGGCCACCTTGCCCGCCTTCGTGTTGCTCAAGATGGAAGGCGAGCTCATCCGCGATTATTTGATCTACATCGATCCGTCCCCGGTTTCCGGCGGCGGCTGATATCCGTGCACGCGGCACGGACCGGCCTCATTGCGCGGCCGGCGACTATGCGGGGCCGTGTTGGCCCTTGGAAAGGAGACGCTGAGTGACGACGGTCGTAACGGCGAATTGTGAAGGATGTCGCTATACGGATTGCGTGACGGTATGTCCCGTGGAGTGTTTCCACTACGACGACGAGATGCTTTACATCGATCCGGAGGTCTGTATCGACTGCAATGCCTGTATCTCGGAATGTCCGGTGGAGGCGATCTACGAAGTCGATGACCTGCCCGATGACCTGACGCAGTGGATTGCCATCAATGCGCAGCGTGCGCCGGCGCTGCCGGTGTGCAGCGTGAAGATGGACGCTCTGGCCGGTGCCGAAGAGAAGAAAAAAGCGCTGGGATTCTGAATTCCGGATGTGTTGCGCGGCCGGCGGCAGTGCGGGTAGCGCTGTCGATCTCGCCTGCCATTGCCGCGCCGAGGGCGCGGCGTCGGGCGCGTGGATCCGCGTGTCGGCTCAGCGGCTGATTCAGCGTTCCGGCGGCATCGAGCTTTCCAGGTTGGCGATAACGCGCAGGGTCATGTCATGGAAGAGCTTGATTTCCTTCCTGGAAAACGTCGCGGTGCCGAGATCGTTTACTTTGCGGGCAACTGGTAGCAACTGTTTGGTTATGCGTTTGGCTTTGGCGGTGAGACGCACGGCGTATTTGCGCCGATCGTCGGTGGATCGAATACGCCTGATCAATCCGATGCTTTCCATCTCCCGGATGACCGCAACGATGGTCGACTCCTGCACGTACACGCGTTTACTCAGTTCTCTCTGGGTCAGCCCGTCTTCCTCCCACAGGTAACGCAGGCAATGCCAGTGGCTCAGTTTGACGCCGTGGACCGCCAGATGTGCCTGCAGGGATTGCTGGAATGAGCGGTGCGCGACCTTGATCAGGTGCCCGGTGCTGTGTTCCAGACTGAACGGGCTATCGTCCACCCGGCTTTGATATTCCTGTATGTGGAGCATCGGGGCACCTCGTATTGAACGGGCCGGCAGGCCTCCTGGCTGCTGCCGTACAGCGACGCGCCGGCGCGCGAGCGGGCGGAAAAAACAGCCTTGCCGCCGGCCGGCGACCTGTATTCGCCACCGCGCGTCGAGGCGGAAAATATAACATATTTGCCGGCGCACGCCCGGTCAGGACAGCCGTGATCGGGCCCGCGACGCGCCGTGGACCGGTGCGCGGGTGCGACGGACGGTCGGGCGCGGATCCGGGTGTAGGCGAGGCGGCTTCGATCGGTACGCACACGGCGATCGGCGCACGCGGACGTCAGAGCACGCGCAGGACGAACCGGTACGTCAGGGTCGTGATCAGCACCGCCGCCACGACGTTCAGCAGCAGACCCGCCCGTATCATGTCTTTCACGTGCAGCCGCCCGGACGCGAATACGATGGCGTTCGGTGGCGTCGCGATCGGCAGCATGAACGCACAACTGACCGCCAGAGTCGTTGGCACGATGAGCAGGTAGGGGTGCAGGCCGAGACCGGGCGCTATCGCTGCCAGGATCGGCACCAGCGTCATCGTGGTGGCAAGATTACTGGTGATCTCGGTCAGCATAAGGATGGCCGACGTGAGCGCCAGCACGATGAGCCATGGCGGCAGGCCGTCGAGAAAATGGACCGTACCGGCGAGAAAGACCGCCAGTCCGGTATTCTGGACCGCCGCCGCAAGGCTCAGCCCGCCGCCGCACAGGATGAGGATCCCCCACGGCACGCAGCTGGCATGCTGCCAGTCGAGCAGAAACAGCCGCTGGCGCCAATGTACGGGAATGACGAACGTCGCGAGTGCGGCGAGCACGGCGATATTCGTGTCATCGAGGCCGGCCAGCGGCATCGTGCCTGCGATTTCGAGCGTATTCAGCACGGGCCTGGCGATCCAGGCGAGGCCCGTCACCGCAAACACCGCGGCCGTGAGTTTTTCGCCCCGACTGACCGGGCCGAGATCGTCCCAGGCCGCGCGGATCGCCGCCGCGGTGCCGGGCTGCTGCTCCCGATCGATCCGGAACGATACCCGTGTCAGCGACCACCACGCGAGCGGCAGCAGGAGTCCGGTGACGGGCAGGCCGACGGCGAGCCAACGCAGAAAACTGATCTCGACACCGTAGGTATTCGCGACGTACGAAACCAGAAACGCATTGGGTGGCGTGCCGACGATCGTGCCGATACCGCCGATCGAAGCACCATAAGCAACGCCGAGCAGCAGACAGACGGTGAAATTGCGACGGGGTTTCGCCGGCGTGACGCCCGTGTCGATGATAGCCGCGACACTGAGTGCGATCGGCAGCATCATGACAGTCGTTGCGGTGTTCGAGAGCCACATGCTGATACTGGCGCTGGCGAGCATGAAGCCGCCGACGATCCGGTCCGGACGCGTACCGACGAGACGCACGATCGCCAGGGCGATGCGGGCATGGAGTCGCCATCGCTCCATGGACAGCGAGAGTATGAATCCGCCCAGGATCAGAAAAATCAGGTGGTGGCCGTAAGGCGCTGCCGCTTCGCTCACCGGCAGGACCTGGAACAGTGGCAGCAGGGCGACCGGCATCAGCGCGGTCGCATAGATGGGGATGGCTTCGGTCATCCACCAGACGATCATCCACGCCGCGAGGGCGGCTGTGGCCCGTGCCGGATACCCGAGCGCGACCGCAGCGCCGGTGGCGTCGTGGAACGCGTCCGGCATCGCCGCGTATGCCAGGAGCGCGACGCTGGGGCCGCTCGCCAGCGCCAGCGCGCGGATCAGCGTCGCGGACATGTCGTCGCTCGGGCGCGCGCGTGCGGAGCGCCGGAGCACCGTGGTCGAACGATGGGCGAGGCTCTTGCGCCGCAGCAGCCCGGCGACGTTGCGGCGTGCGCCCGCGGAACCCCCCGGGCGCGGCAATCAGAGATCATTGACAGACAGTGGTCGGGAGCCTCGGGCAAGGGGAATTATTTCTTCAATCCGCCGGCGCGTGCAACCGCGTTGTTCCGGGACCGGATCACGCGCCGGTCCGCCCACGGCTCGCCGACGCGGCACGCCGTTGCGGGCATTGGCGTCGCGCTTCGGTCCGGGAAATCCGACTCTGACCCCGATGATTGCCCGCGGTTCGCCCGAATTCGTCCGCGCGGCGCCATCCACGTGACTCCAAGCTGCCATGCCGCCGGTGTGCAATGGCGGGCAGTTCGAACCCACGGAGGCACGACCCATCATGAGCGGACACGACTATGATCTCATCGTCGCCGGCGGCGGTTTCGCCGGCATCGCCTGCGCCCAGGCCGCCGCGATCCGGGGCGCGCGCACGCTGGTGCTGGAGCGCGGTCCCTGGCCGGTGTCACGCGCCAAGACAACCGGCATCGTGGTCAAGGAGCTCGCCGAGGATTGGGGGATCCCGGCGCGCTACACCCGCCGACTGGATCGCGTGCGTCTGTACAGCCCGTCGCTGCGCACCCTCGATCTCCAGTCACCGGGTTACTACTTTCTCGCCACCGACACCCCGGGCGTGCTGCGCTGGCACGTGCGCCAGGCGATTCAGGCGGGTGCCGGTGTGCAATTCACCGCGCCCTATCGCGGCGCGCACCGTGAGGCTGACGGTGTGCGCGTCAACGAGCGCTATCGCGCGCGTTACCTCGTCGGCTGCGACGGCGCCCGCTCACGCGTCGCCGGGCATTTCCGGCTCGGCCGCAACAAAGAGTTTCTGATCGGTGTCGAAGCCCACGTCGAGGGTATCGACGGACTCGATGAGCACTGCCTGCACGTGTTCCTCGACGCCGGCCTCGCCCGGGGTTACATCGGCTGGATCGTACCCGGCGTGTACGGCGTGCAGATCGGGCTGGCCACCCGCTATCCGCAGCAGCCGGATCTCGGTGCCTTTCTCGAACGGCTCGAGCGCGGTCTCGGCCTGCGTGTACCCGCACCGGCCTGCTACCGCTCCGGGCCCATTCCCTGCGGTGGCATCGTGCACCCCTTCCACGCCGAGCGGATCATGCTGCTCGGCGATGCGGCCGGCATGGTCTCGCCGCTGACCGCGGGCGGCATCCACGCAGCCGTGCAGTTCGGCGCCCGCGCGGGCGAGCTGATCGCCGAGCACCTGTTGCACGGCGGTCCCGAACCCGGTCGGGCATTGGCACGCGAGCTGCCGGCGTACCGCTATAAGCGCCTGCTGCGGCGCCTGCTCGATCTGGTGCCGCCGTCGAACCGCCTGTGCGATGCCTTGTTCGGGACACCCGCGTTCCGGCTGCTGGCCCAGTGCGTATTCTTCCACCAGCGCGGCTTGCTGGCCCCGCAAGTGTGGCGCGACGTGCTCGCAGCGCAGGCGCCGCGCGGTTCCTGAGCCGCGCGCCGTGAGCTCGCGCCCCGCCCGCCGGGTGCATTGCTGCCGGGTGCGATGGCCGTTACGCGGGGCTGGGCGCTCTCCCCAAGGCTACGGAAAACCGACATAATCAGCCCCCCCGCGACCGCGTGCCCGCCTTGCCATGGCGCGCCGGCGCGACGTCAGCCATTCACATTCGAGGAGAGAACCCATGATCGGATACGTCACGCTCGGCACCAACGATCTGCAGCGTGCGGCGAAATTCTACGATGCCCTGCTCGCCGAGATGGGCGGGAAGCGGGCCATGGAGATGGAACGCCTGATCGCCTGGGGCGCGGCGCCCAACACGCCGATGCTGTGCGCCATCAAGCCTTTCGACGACAAGCCGGCCAGCGCCGGCAACGGCACCATGGTCGCGCTGTGGTGCGACAGCACGGCCAAGGTCGACGCCATGTACAAGAAGGCCATCGCGCTCGGTGCCAAGGACGAAGGTGCCCCGGGCAAACGCGGTGATGGTGGTTTCTACGGCGCCTACTTCCGCGATCCGGACGGCAACAAGCTCGCGTTCTTCCATATGGGCTGAGGGCGCGGCCATTGGCTACGGAGCCGGAAGAGGGCGGTCGCCCCGCTCCGGTTCCGGCTCCGTCGTTCCAATTCTGCGACGGGTAGCGGCGAGCTGGATCGCAGTGGCGGCTCGGGAGGCAGAGCGCCGGGACGATGCGCCCGGTGCGGCGCCGTCGCGCCCGTGGCCGGCTGGTCCGGGAGCGGCCATGCCCGTACGATACGCAGTCTGCCCGGATGCCAGCGATGATCCCGTCCGCCATGAGCGCCACGCCCCAGTCCCGCATCGAGATCGATCCCGCGGTTGTCACTGCCGCCGGGGATTTCGTTGTTCCCGAGCCCCTCGGCTTCGGACGGTGTCTCGCGCCCGTCGTGTTCCTCGCGGATTATCAGGATGGTCAGTGGGGCCGAGGTCGATTGCTGCCCTACGGCCCGCTCGGTTTGGACCCGGCCGCGAAGGTGCTGCACTACGCGCAGGTCGTATTCGAAGGGCTCAAGGCCTACCACGTCGGGGGCTCGCGGCCGATGCTGTTTCGCCCCGAAATGAACTGGCGGCGCATGAACCGCTCGGCGGCGCGCATGATGATGCCAGCGCTGCCCCGCGACCTGTTCATGGACGGACTGCTGGCAGTGACGGCCTGTAGCGAGCCGTACATTCCTCGGGCGAGTGGCCGATCGCTGTACCTGCGTCCAGCGCTGTTCGCCACCCAGCCGACGCTCGATCCGGCGCCGTCCACCACGTTCACGTTCATGGTAGTCGCAAGCCCCAGCGAAGCGCTCGCCAGCGGTCCGTTGCGCGTCGTGGTGGAACGCACGGGTGCCCGCGCGGTGGCCGGTGGCACCGGCGACGTCAAGGTGAGCGGCAATTACGGGGCCGCCTTGCACGCGACGGCGGTAGCAGCGCAGTCGGGTTTCGATCAGCCCCTGTGGCTGGATGCGATCTCCCACCGTTACATCGAGGAGCTTTCGGTCATGAATTTTTTCGCCGTCGTCGACGGCGCGTTGCACACGCCGGAGCTGAACGGCACGATTCTGCCCGGGGTTACGCGCGATTCGATTCTCGCGCTCGCACGACTCGAGGGACTCCGCGTTCACGAGCGGCTGATGGATGTGGACGAATTGCTGCAGATGATCCGCAGCGGGCGATGTACGGAGGCGTTTGCGTGTGGTACCGCGATCATCGTCGGCTCGATCGGTCTCATCGGCGAGCACGACGGCCGCCTGTGTCCGTTGCCCGAGCCTGAGGGACCGCACGCCGGGCGGCTGCGTGAGCGCCTGCTCGGAATCCAGGAAGGACGGGAACCGGATCCGTTCGCCTGGACTCACACGGTGGCGCCGCTGGACACAAGCGCCCCGGATCGAAATGGCTGAACCCATGCGGACCCTTGCCAAGGCTGCGGTGAAAGCGAGGACGAAGCCGGGGTCCAAGACCGCCGTCCAGCCGATCGAGAAGCTCGGTGACCGGGCGCTACGTACCCGAGACAAGATCAAATTGGCCGCCGCCCGGCTGCTGAACGAGAGGGGCTACCATGAGCTGCGCGTGCAGGACGTTACCGAGCGGGCCGGAGTGGCGGCTGGCCTGTTCTACCGTTACTTCCACGATCTGCGTGAAATCGTGCATGAAGTGTCGACCGATTTCATGGCCGAGCTCAACGCCCGGACGAGTCTGCTGCCTGACGTGGTCCATCCGTACGACCAGATCTTCGAGCGGCATGCGCTCGCGGTCAGGATGTTCACGGCGAATCCGGGGATCCTGCGCTGCCTGTTCCAGCTCGATGGGGATTATCCCGAGTTCGGACAGGTGTGGAAGTCCGCCGCGCACGAATGGAACCTTCAGGTCGCCAGCATGCTGAACACGAGCGCCCGCCTGCCGCGTGTGCAGGCCGAGCGCATGGCGTTCGTGCTCGGGGCGATGACCGAGGGCGTGTTCTTCCAGTACCTCATCCGGCACACCGAAGATCTGTCGGTTATCGGTCAGACGCCGGAAGGGATCGCCGAAATCCTGTCAGTGATGTGGTACCGGACGATTTTCCTCGAGAATCCGCCGCGCGAGAAGCTACGTACCGGCAAAGCGCTGATCGGCGGGTCTTGAAACTCGCGTTCGCGCCGGTTGCGGCTGGCACGCAGTTGCGCTTTCGCCACGGCGATCCCGCGTGGTGGGCGCCTGCGCCGGGCGACGGCCGCCCGGCGAGGAAACGGCGTACGCCGCGCACCGTCATGCGCCTCGGCCGGTTGCGGTTCGGGATCGGGCGTCGGCAGCGCCGCGGCGCAACGTGTCCGTCGCGGTCGCGTCGAGCTCGCTGCCGCCCGTAATCACGACGCCGTACTTGTCCTGCGCCTCCGCGCGGGTGATGTAGCCATCGAGGTAATCGTCAAGGACACGCGCGGGGACGCGATCCATCGGATTGCCGTAGCCGCCCCCGGAGCCGCCGATCGCGATGTAGCGATCGCCAATCCGCGCCGGGCGCGTCTGCAGCATCGAAGGCAGATCGATTTCCTCGCCGCTGCGGCGCTTGAGGACCAGGCGCGACGTCACGCCGTCGCTGCCGCCGGCAAAACCCCATGGGGCGTGGGAATGACCGTCACCCTCGGCGCTGACCGCGCCGTCGGCGAGAAATTCCATCTCCTTCACGACGCTGATGCCGCCGCGCCACCTACCCGCGGCGCAAGCGTCGTCCCGTAGCTCGTAGCGATTGACCCGCAACGGCACGTGCGTTTCGATGTCCTCGATCGGGTTGTTGCGCGTGTTGGCATACAGAGTATCGACGCTGTCCATCCCGTCTTTGCCGTGGCGGCCGCCGTAGCTGCCCTCGAAGATCTCGATGTGTACCCAGTGCTGGCCGCCGCGCAGACCCGAGAAGCCGAGCGCCTTGAGGTTCGCAATGCCGGCACAGACCTGTTCCGGCAGGACGGGCGCGAGGGCATGCATCAGGGTGTCGGCGAGTATGTTGCCCGGCGATACGCGCGCCATCGTCGGAACCGGAAACGTGGGATTGGCCAGACAGCCTGCGGGCGCGCTGATATGGACGGGACGGTACAGACCGTGATTCTGCGGGATGTCCCCGTGCACCTCGGTATCGAGCAGGATGGATCGCAGGGTGAGCCAGATCGCCACGTCCACGGTGCCGATGAACGGCATGTTGATGGCATGCCCCTCGACTTGCGCGGCGGTGCCGGTGAGATCGACGTGCAACTCGGACCCCTGCACGGTCACGGTGACGCATACCGGCAGGTGTTTCAGCGACGGGTCGGGATTGTCGAGGTAACCGTCGACGTAGCCGGTGGCGGTGTAGACACCGTCGGGGATCTTTTCAATCTGGGCGCGCATGAGCCGTTCGGAATAGTCGAACAAATCCTCCGACGCGTTGCGCATCGCCTCGAGGCCGAATCGCTCGATCAGCGCGACGAAACGCCGGGCACCGATGTGACAGGCCGCGATCTGCGCTTCCATGTCGCCGATGATCAGGTCCGGAACGCGCACGTTGTCGCGAATCAGTTGCCACACCGTGTCGTTGCGCCGCCCCTGTTCGTAGACCTTCAACGCTTTGAACTGCAGCCCTTCGGCGTAGGCGTCCGCGCAGTTCGAGATGCCCACGCTGCCGGGCTCACAAGAGCCGATGTCCAGATGATGCGCCGTGGTCATTGAAAAGCCGACCAGTTCTCCCTGGTGAAACACCGGGACGCAGAAGCCGATGTCGGGGCTGTGCGAGGCGCCGTTGTACGCGTCGTTGTGGATCACGACATCGCCGGGTTGGAAACGCTGACCGCGCGCCTCGAGCTGCTTGAGAATGCCGCGCACGTAGCCCGGGATCGGGCCGGACTGCAGAGGCGTGCTCTTCTTGCACTCGCAGAGCTGGCGGCCGCGCTCGTCGCACAGCGCTGCGCCAAAGTCTTCCGATTCCCGGATGATGCTGGAATAGGACATGCGCATCAGCTTGAAGCCCATCTCCACGGCGATGTTCTCCAGCGCGCCGTAGATGATGCTGGCCGTCACCGGGTCTACGCGCGCGTCGCCCGCGAGGTGTTGCTGCGTCTCGCCCGCGTCGTCGTTCATGGTGAGTCCGCCCTGAGTGGTCGTCGGAAGTCGGCAGATTACCATAAGGAGTTGAAGATGAATTCATGTTCAAATATGCTTTCGATGCCAGCCGGGATCGTGCCGACCGTTGCGTCCACGCAACGCGATGAGCGTACGGCCCGGCGGACAGTTTCGAGCCGTCGCCAACGGCGTGCGGGCACACACGGATCGACCGGGATTATGAAAATCATTGGCGTCGACGTCGGCGGTACGTTTACCGACATCGTGCTCACCGATACGCAGACGCGCCGGCTCGTGATCCACAAGGTGGCGAGCACCGCCGAGGATCCGTCCGTGGCGGTCATGCGCGGGATACTCGAGATCTGCGAGATCAATGCGGTGCCTCCGGCGGACATCGCGCATGTCTTTCACGGCACGACGGTGGCGACCAACGCCGTACTGCAGCACCGCGGCGCCACAGCGGGAATGATCACCACGGCAGGGTACCGCGACATCCTCCACATCGGCCGCCACCAGCGCCCCCAGCACTACTCCATCCGCCAGGGAATCCCCTGGCAGGACCGCCCACTGGTGCGGCGACGCCATCGCAAGACGGTGGTCGAGCGACTGGTTCCACCGCGCGGGGACGTGCGCTTGCCGCTCGACGAGGAACAGGTGCGCACGGCCGCCCGGGAGCTGCGCGCGGCTGGCGTCGAGTCGATCGCCATCTGCTTCCTGTTTTCCTATCTCAATCCCGTGCACGAGGCGCGGGCGCGCGCGATCGTCGAACAGGAATGCCCCGGCCTGTTCGTCACGACATCGAGCGAAGTGTCACCGCAGTTTCGCGAGTTCGAACGCTTCACGACCGCCGCGATGAATGCCTTTATCGGTCCGCTCGTGTGCGACTACGTGCGCAACCTGGAAGCGGCGCTGCGCGGCGCGGACATGGTGGCGGAGCTGCATGTGATGTGTTCCAACGGTGGCGTGGCGACACCCTCTACTGTCTCGCGGCTGCCGGTGCTGACCCTGATGTCCGGGTTGGCCGCCGGAGTCATGGGGGGCGCGTGGGTTGGGGCGCTCGCCAAGCGCGACCATGTCATTACCCTGGACATCGGCGGTACCAGCGCCGATATCGGGGTGGTCACTCAGGGTCGGTTCGCGGAGGCTTCGGCACGCGATACGTTCGTCGGTGGCTATCCCATCATGGTGCCGATGATCGACCTGCACACGATCGGCGCCGGTGGAGGTTCCATAGCGTTCATCGACGAGGGCGGCAGCTTCAAGGTCGGCCCCCACAGCGCCGGGGCGGTACCCGGGCCGGCCGCATACGGCTTCGGCGGTGTCGCCGCGACGGTGACCGACGCCAATCTGGTCCTCGGCCGCCTCGACAAGGACAACTTTCTCGGCGGCGCGATGCAGCTCGATGCGAACGCCGCGACCGCGGTCGTGCGCGAGTTGGCCGAGCGTCTCGGGTTGACCCTCGCCGAAACCGCCGAAGGCATCATTGCGATCCTCAATGCCAACATGGCCAACGCCATCCGTGCGCGCACCGTGCAAAAGGGAATCGATCCACGGGACTACGCGCTCGTCGCATCCGGCGGCGCGGGGCCCCTGCACGGGGCGGAGGTCGCCCGGATGCTGGGCATCCGTGAAGTCATCGTGCCGCCGTTTCCGGGCGCGAGCTCGGCGATGGGCCTGCTCACCACGGATCTCAAGTACGACGCGATTCAAACGGCATTCCTGCTGTCCACGCAAATGGACTACGCGCGCCTCAACGGCGGCTTTACCGACATGGAGGAGAGGCTGCGCGCGCAGCTCCAACGCGATCGCATCGATGCGGCAAGAGTTCGTTACGAACGTTATGCGGACGTTCGCTACATCGGCCAGGGTTACGAGTTGCGGGTCTCGTTGCCCGTGGGCGAAATCACGCCCGAGGTGCTGCGCGCCGTGCTGCAGGAGTTTCACGCGCTGCATCGGAGCGAGTACGGACACATGTTTCCCGACGCCCCCGTGGAATTCGTGAATATCCGCGTGACCGGCATCGGCGCCACCCCCGGGCTCGGCGAGATGCCGGCTCGCGGCGCCGGCACGTTGGCCGACGCGCTGGTCAAGCGTGACCAGACCATCTTCCGGGTCAATGACAGCCTGTTGGAGCTGCAGACGAGTTTTTACCGCCGCGATGCGCTGCCGTTGGGGCAGAAGATCGCGGGGCCGGCGGTCATTGTGCAGGTCGATTCGACCACGATCGTACCCCCGGAGTGCGCTTTTTCGGCGGTTGCGAACGGCCTGCTGGTCATCGATGTCGGTGTCTCGGAAACCCCGGCAGGCGGCGGGCGGTATCGAGACAGGAACGAGTCCGCAGCCGCGGTTCGTGTATAAGCTGAGGGAGGAGGGGGCAATGCAAACCATGAGCGGAAGTCACTGGTTCGGGTCACTCGTCCAATCCACCGGTGTGCCGGCGGGTATCGCTCTGATGCTGGTCGCCGGGGCGTCGCAGGCACAGGTGCTGGAGGAAATCGTTGTCACGGCACAGAAGCGCGAGGAGGTGGCACAGAATGTCGCCAACCAGATCACCGTGTTTTCGACGCAGGAGCTTCAGGATCTCGGCATCCGCGAACCTCGCGATCTTGCCGCGCAGACGCCAGGCTTGCTGACCACGTACGGTCCCAATGGTCTCGCCACGGTCGGCTTCTACATGCGCGGCGTCGGCATCAACGACTTCACCGGGACGGTGGACTCTTCGGTCGGCGTTTACGTCGACGAAGTATTCAAGGCGACGCCCGACATGCTGAACTTCTCGGTCTTCGACATCGAACGTGTCGAAGTCCTCAAGGGACCGCAGGGGACCCTGTACGGACGTAACAGCACCGGCGGCGCCGTCAACATCATTTCGGCCAGGCCGACGCGGGAGTTCGAAGGCTACGCGCGCGCCGGCTACTCCCGCTTCGAGACGGGGAATTTCGAGGGCGCCGTCGGCGGGCCGCTATCCGAGAATCTGCTCGCCCGGCTGTCGTTCGCCGGCCAGCTCAGCGGCTCTGATTCGGGTTATTCGCACAATCGCTTCACCGGCAACACGCTGGGCAAGAACGATTCGGCCGCGCTGCGCGTTCAGCTGCACTGGCTTCCCCGGGAAGACTTCGACGCGCGGCTCATCTACAACTACGGTCATCACGAATCCGAGCAACCACTGCTCGAACTCGTAAGCGCGGTGGACCCGGTGGCGCTGGCCGGCGGGACGGTAAGCATCTGTGATCCGGTGCGTCGAGGCCAGCGCGCCGAAGGCCGGTGTACGAACCTGGTCGGTTATTTTGACGCCGACGGCGATCGCTTCGACGGCGCGGCCGATGTCGATCCCACCCTGGAGATCGACGATCACGCGGTGACGGCGCAGATCAACTGGCGGCTGCCGCGCTTCACGATCACCGCCATCAGCGGCTACGAGGATTTCGACAAGCATCAGACCCAGGATATCGACGTCTCGCCGTTCGCGATCGGCAACAATGACACCGTGAACAGCGCGGTCGAGAGCTTCAGCCAGGAAGTCCGCTTCACTTCCGACGACTCCTGGCCGTTTTCCTGGATCCTGGGTGGCTTTTACTTCACCAGCTCAATCGACTGGTTCCAGACGATTGACCTCAGCGCGGTCGCCATTCCGACCAGCAACGGTGCCGATCAGGATACCGATTCGTGGGCGGTGTTCGGGCACGTGTCCATTCCCGTGTGGGAGAAATTCGAAGTCGAGGGCGGGGTGCGCTTCACGCACGAGGAGCGCGTGTGGAAGGGCGGCTCGTTCGTCGGCACATTCGACAGCGTCGCCGAGGGCCTCGCTTCGGGGGTCCCGCCGCTGTCGGCCCTGCCGATACCACCGGGTGGAACGCTCGAGGGCTTTCTGCCGGGGAGCCCCCAGGATTTCGACAACAACCTCGAGGAAAACAACGTCGATTTCAAAGCGGCGCTCAAATACCATTTTAACGACGATACGATGTTGTACGTCGCGGTCAGCGAAGCGTTTCGTAGCGGTGGCGTCTCCTCGGCGCTCATCCTTTCTCAGGGTGCGCTCGAACCGTTCGGCCCGGAATCGCTGCGGTCTTACGAAGGCGGATTCAAGATGAACCTGCTGGACGGGCGCGCGCAGTTCAACGCCGGGGCTTTCTTCTACCAGTTCGACGATTATCAGGCTACCTTCGTACGTGGCACCGAGGTGAGCGCACGACTGCAAAACGCCGGCAACGTCGAGATCCTCGGAATCGAAGCCACAGTGAAATGGCTGGTAACCGATCATTTGCTCGTGGAAGGCGGCGTCAGCTGGCTGGATAACGAGATCACCGAGACGGACGTCGTGCTGCCGCCGCTCGACGGCGGGGCGCCGGCGACCATCAAGGGCAACGAGGTCGCCAATGCGCCGAGCTACTCGTTCAACGGTCGTGGCCGCTACGAGTTCGCGCAATTTGCCAGCATGCGACCCTATCTGCAGATGGATTTCACCGTGGTGGACGGATATTTCCTCGAGCCCAACAACCGCAAGGTACTGACCGAGCCGGGTTACTTCCTGTTGAACGGACGCCTGGGTTTCCGCCAGGACAATGGCCCCTGGGAAGGCTCGTTGTGGGTGAAGAACCTGAGCGACGAGGCCTACGTCACGGCCGCCCAGGACATCATCCTCGCGCTCGGATTCGCCGAACGGGTGCAGGGTCCGCCGAGGACCTTCGGCGTGGAGATCGGCTATCGCTTCTAGACGTGCGGCCGGCGCCAGCGCAGTCATGCCCGTGGAGGTCCTGGCCGAGCCGCTGACGTGTGCGGCCTTCGCGCCGTTCGGAACCGTCATCGAGAGCTTGTCGAAACCGGGGCGCGTGTTCTTCAACGACGACCTTGGCAGCGCACGCCCGCGGGCGAGGTTCGACCTCTCGCTCGCCCGGCTCGAGCCCATGGCGGCGCTGACGCTCGAGGCCACCGAGCTCGAGCGCCACGAGTTCTCGAGTCAGACGTTTCTGCCGCTCGACGTCGGTCGCTACCTGGTGATCGTTGCGCCGTCCGCCCCCGACGGCGGTCCGTCGGTAGCCGGTGCGCGCGCCTTCGTGGCCGATGGGCGGCAGGGCATCACCTACCGGCGTAACACCTGGCACCATGGCTTGAAAGTGCTCGATCGGCCGGCGCAGTTCGCGGTGCTGATGTGGTGTGACGGTACGAGCGGTGACGAGGAGTTCCGGGCGCTGGCGCAGCCGTTCACGGTCACGGTCCCGGGTTGAGTCGGTGGATGGGCACGCAATGGGGGAGGCGGCGATGAGTAGCGAGCACGTGCGCGATCTGGTCGGCTACGGTTGCACGCCGCCCGCGGCGGATTGGCCCGGCGGCGCCCGGCTGGCGCTGAATTTCGTGCTCAATTTCGAGGAGGGGTCGGAGTATTCGGTGCCCGATGGCGACGGGCGATCCGAGGCGACTCTCACCGAGGTCGGGGCCTATGATCCGAAGATCGGTGGCCGCGACCTCGCCGCCGAATCGATGTTCGAGTACGGCACGCGCGTGGGCTTCTGGCGCGTGCTGCGCCTGTTCCGGGAGCGCGATATGCCCATGACGATATTCGGCTGCGCGCTCGCACTGGAACGTCATCCGCCAGCGTGCCAGGCAATCGTCGAGGCCGGTTACGACGTTTGCTGTCACGGCTGGCGCTGGGTGAACCAGTACGATCTCGCCGAGGCAGAGGAACGCGAGCACATCCGGCGCGCGGTCGCCTCGCTCACCAGGAGTCTTGGCGAGCGGCCCTACGGATGGTATTGCCGTTACGGACCGGGTCTGAACACGCGACGGCTGCTCGTTGAAGAGGGTGGTTTCGTCTATGACTCGGACGCCTACAACGACGAATTGCCCTACTGGGTCGCGGTCGGGGGGCGTCCCCATCTGGTCGTTCCGTACACCCTCAGCAACAACGACGCCAAGTTCGGTCTCGGCTCGTTCGGAACCTCGACGGACTTCTACACCTATCTCAAGGACAGCTTCGACGTACTGTATGAAGAAGGCGAAACGCAGCCGCGCATGATGTCGGTCGGTCTGCACCTGCGCCTGATCGGACATCCGGCCCGGGCCGTCGGGCTCGAGCGCTTTCTGGACTACGTGCTGGGTCACGAGCGGATCTGGGTGTGTCGTCGCCTCGACATTGCCCGACACTGGATCCGCCGCCACCCCGCCGGCGTCCAGGACATTCCATGAACCTTCGGCAACGCACGCGCCGGCCGCGGCGACGCTGATGGTCTCGAGGGGCCTGTAGTGTCGAACCGCCAATCGCAGCCGCAACTCGAGAACCTGCAACCGATCGCAACGGGCGAACGGGTGTTTTCGCTGTCGTCCTACATGCTCATGATGTGGGCGTCGCTCATCGTCGTGCAGGCTTTCGTGCTGGGGCAGGCGTTATTGCCGCCACAGGGCACGCTCACTCTCCTGGAAGGCGTCGTCGTCATCCTCGCGTCGACCCTGACCATGGCGGCGTTCATCGCCATGAACGGCCACGCCGGGCTCAAATACGGTATTCCATACTGCATCCAGGTCAGGGCCGCGTTCGGGATCCGTGGTGCCCGCTTCCCGGAGGTGCTGCGCCTGTTTCCGGCCATCGTGTGGTACGGTTTCGGCACCTGGATCGCCGCGCTGTCCGCCGATGGCATCGTGCGGACGCTCACGGGGTTTTCGCCGAGCGGAATCACCTATGTCTACTTCGTAGTCCTGCAAGCCGCGCAGACGTGGCTGGCCTATCGCGGCGTACGCATGATGAAGTGGTTCAATGTCGGGGCCTCGGTGGCGCTGGTGCTCATCATGGGGTACATGCTGACCCGGACGCTGGAAGCGCAGAGTCTGCGATTCGCGTCTTCGTGGCAGGCGCGGGGCGAGTGGGGATTACCGTTCTGGTCGGGTCTCAACGCCTCGATCGGGATCCTGGTCGCGGTCATGGTGAGCGCGAGCGATCTGACGCGCTACATGGAGAACCGGCAAAGCACGCTGTGGTGGGGTAACCTTCTCGGCGTCACACCGCCGTTCTTCTTCATGATGTTCTTCGGCTTCGTCGCC